>NZ_JASSZF010000030.1:0-36160 GCF_031935715.1 Halomonas garicola
TCAGAAAATCAAGAAGTTCCGGCGGTTATCTACACGCTATGAGCGACTGGCAAGAAACTACCAGTCACTCCTCTGCCTCGTGTCAGCCGCCATATGGCTGGCCTAATTGTTAACGCCCCCTAGATCATTGGAGCGATGCCAGCCCTACTTCCTACCTCCGGTAGAACAGTACGGGAAGTCCTAGGACTACTAGGACGTGACAGGAATACCAGGACGTCACAGGGTGTTTTTGCAAGAATCGTGCCAACTTTTGGATTCCAAGATTCCCTAGTACCTTTTCTCCTTTTCCTTTCTTGGAAAAGGGATGTCCTGTAACGTCCTAGTATTCCTAGTATTGCTACTTTGGTAAAACCAAAGGTAAGAAAGGGGCTAGAGTGTCGAAGGTAGTCTTCTCCTTCTGGTTGATCCTAGTCGTGTCAGGTATCGAGCCTCTGGCTCTTCAGTCATCCAGTCCATAGAAGGAGATTCAGTATGCCCGTACAAGACCTTAGAACAGGCGACCTTACCCAGAACAATTCTTACCAGACCACAGCTACAGCATTCCCGTACACAAAGGTAGCTGTAGCCGACCTAGGTAATGCCAGTCATCCCATCAACCAGGCTTACCTGTCTGGCAAGCAAGATGGTGCCGGTGTCGTCGGTGACGACTACGCCCTGTACATCGCTTCAGGCTCTGCAAGTACAGATGCCTGGGTCTTAGCTGGCGGTGACGGTACAGGCGATGTCACCCCGGCCTGACAGCCCTTCAGAATTTCTCAGCCCTGCCTTTGCAGTCCAGCCTCTTGGCTCTGCATCGGTGGGGCTATTTTTTGTCTAGATGAGAATAATTCCCATCATGTGGAAATACCCTGTCCCGGCGCTGTGCGTCTGCCTAAGGCGTTCTGAGCGCCAGCAGTACCCATGGGCAGGTCATGGCCGGATCGCCCAGCAGTGAGCCTGTCCGGCTTGATACAGCCCTATCAGGGGTAAGGTGCCCTGTCTGGTGCCTCAGGAGCGCGGCTCTCCTTGAAAAGTACAGGACTCGCAGGGCATAGCCCTGTGGATTTCAAGCACAGGCGGGTTTGCTGGCGCATACAGGTATCGAGCCTCTGGCTCTTGATGCGAACTGTTCTCAACAACTTCCTTGCAGCCCTATGCCAGATGCAGAATCCTGCAAGGAATCCTGTGCAGCTATCTCGGTCTTCGACAGCCCCGTATTTCCCCATAGCCCTGGGCTCGAAGGAAGCAAGGGGAGGGGTGCTGGGCTGGGCTTTGCTCTCTGGCATTTGCCTGTATCTGTCCTAGCCAGCCCAGCCTGTCTGTCACTTACTAGCCTTGTATCTAAGGGTAGTCTCTCCGCCCTGCTTCCAATGGAATACCAGGCTCTCCGAGCGGAAATCTACAACCACCTTGGAGAAGCATTCTCGCATCTTGGTATTGCACAGGGTCTTGTCTTCTGGATGCTCAAGCACAGCAGTCCTTAGGCTCTCTGCACGCCGCCTTGCCAGCTCAGTGCCTAGCATGTTCCGTTGCTGGTACAGCTTGGAAAGTCTGTCTTTTATTTCATCTAGTTCGATCCTTCTTTGAGAAAGCCTCTCTTGCAAGAAGGGGATGCCCTTAGCGTTCGGTGGAAGCTGTCCTTGCTCGATTGTCTCTAGCATCCTGTCAATGCTTTTCTCCTTTAATTTTAGCTCTAGCTTTGTGTCTTCTATCTGCATGTCTACTGAGTCATCGCCGGAAGGGCAGGCATCGACAAGCGTGTTTATCTTGCTGTGAATTATAGGCTCTACACGGTCATAGCGGACTGCATTGTACTTGCATCCTGCACCTTGTCGGGCTCTCTGACAGGCTAGGTATACCCAGCCTTTGGCTACGTTCTTGGATACCCTAGCCATCGTGCTACCGCACAGAGGACAGGTGGATAGCCCACCTAGGATGTTCTGTACTTGGCTCTTGGAATGCCTACCTCTTCTTGGTGCCTTGCTGGCTTGCAGTGCTTGGAAGTGCTCAAAGGTATCCTTGTCGATGACAGCAGGGTAATAGCCTTCAATGGGGTCACAGGCTTCCCTGTCTGCCTTCCTCTCTGGCCTGCTGGTAAAAGGTGTTAAGGTGCCATAGGTGGCAGGATTGTTCAGTATCTTGTGCACATAGCTAGGGTGCCAATGCTTACCACGACCGAAGACAGGGACTCCCTCAGTGTTCAGGGACTCACATATAGATTTCTTGCCTATTCCATCTAGGGCCTGTTGACGTTTCATGGCAGGGGTATTGCAGGATAGGGGCAAGCTCGCAGAATAAAGGTTCCCACACCAACAAACTGCAAGCCTGCCATGCCCCGACAAATGCTCACGGATGAACACTGGTCGAAGCTGAAACCTATCCTGCTTCAACAAGGTATTTATGACAAGGCCGACTTGCGTACCACGATAGAAGGCATCCTTTATCGGATGCGCACCGGCTGCCCGTGGCGGGACCTACCGGAGACGTTTGGCCCCTGGAACACGGTCTACAAGCGTTTTAACGCCTGGTCAGCGAGTGGAAAGCTGATGAGGCTTTTCAGCTCTCTGGTGGAGGAGCCTGATGTTGAGTGGCTGTTCATTGATGGCTCCTACGTCAAGGCCCACCAGGACAGCACCGGAGCTGCCACGGAAGACGCAGAAGCCATTGGCAAAAGTCGTGCAGGCAATACCAGCAAGATCCACTTGACCGTAGATGCCTATGGGCTACCGATAACCTTCAGAATAACCGGGGGTGAGGTGCACGACAGCACGGAAGCCCGGGCATTGATTGACGATTTGCCAGCGGGTGATGCATTGGTGGCTGACAAGGGCTATGACAGCGAGCGTATCCGTGAACAGATCGAAGCCAAGGGCATGGCTGCCGTCATTCCACGCAAACGCAACTCAAAGAAAGGAAATGCCAATCTGGACAGAGGCTTATATCGCTATCGGCATCTGGTTGAGAATGCCTTTGCTCGATTGAAGCCGTATCGCGCCATCGCAACGCGTTACGACAAGCTCAAGCGAAACTACGAAAGCATGGTGGCCTTGGCCTGCGGCTTTTTATGGCTGCCCATGTGAAACGTCAACACGCCCTAGTGCCATCTCGAAGATTCTACGGACGACCTCGCCACGCTCAGGGATGATCTCGAAGGATACGCCATCGCTAGCAGGCCGGAGCCATTGAGGGGCGCGGGACGTAAGGCGGACAGGTTCACCAGAAGCTAACTTTTTCCTCTTGTTTTGCCAAACTGAGCGTAGTCGGCGTGCTTTGGTAGATGATTCCTCATTGGCCCTCATGAAGATGAGGACTGCCATTAGGAAAGCTGTTGGGTCCTTTATGAGGGTTTGATTGCTGTACTCTTTCTCATCTACTAGAGTTACAATGGAAATTCCCATTGTGCAGATTTCGACAAGCACTGACGCTGCAAGATGCGCGGACTGCCTTGAAATCCTGTCTAGAGATTCAACGAGTAGGTATGAGCCGGGCTCGATAATCCCTTCTTCGACAGCCTTCCTAAATAGCTTAAGCTCTCCAGCCTCCATGTTTTTTCCCTGATAAGCGGAAACCCCAAGATCTCGAAAAGACGTTTCCTTATCCAGCTCCAGCCCGTGCCGGTCTGCGTACTCTTGGGCTAGCTGTGTCTGCCTTCTGCGGCTATCGCCCTGCATCTGCTCAGGGGTAGAGAAGCGTAAGTAGCTGTACGCCCTGGGTTTCTTCTGCTCAGTCATGCCTGTAGCCCTCCCCTTCCTTGCACCTCTAGGATGCCGCTAGCATAGACATAGGTCTTCACAGACACAACCTGTTTTTTGCCGGCCCTCCCGGTACCGGCAAAACCATGCTGGCAAGCCGCCTGCCGGGCATTCTGCCGCCGCTTTCCGACGAGGATGCCCTGGCCGTAGCCGCGGTCCGCTCGGTATGCGGCCTGCCGCTGGAAAAGCACTGGGGACAGCGCCCCTTCCGCCAGCCCCACCACAGCGCTAGCGCCGCCGCGCTGGTGGGCGGCGGCTCAAAACCCAAGCCCGGGGAAATCTCGCTTGCCCACCACGGCGTGCTGTTTCTCGACGAGCTGCCGGAGTTTTCCCGCCACGTGCTGGAAGTGTTGCGCCAGCCCCTGGAAACCGGGGAAATCCACCTGGCCCGGGCCAGCCACGAGCGCCGCTATCCGGCCAATTTCCAGCTGGTAGCCGCCATGAACCCCTGCCCCTGCGGTCACCTGGGCGATCCACGCACCCGCTGCCAGTGCAGCCAAAGTCAGATACAGCGTTACCAGGCACGGCTTTCCGGCCCGCTGCTGGACCGCATCGACCTGCAGGTCGAAGTGCCCGCGCTGCCGCCGGAACAGCTCACCGCCCAGACCCCGGGCGAGTCTTCCTCCGAGGTTCGCAAGCGCGTGCTCGCCGCCCGCCAACGCCAGCAGGCACGCGGCACGCTCAATAGCCAGCTGAGCGGCAAGGCGCTGGAAGCCGCCTGCGCCCTGGACGCCGAGGAGCGCGCCTGGCTTGCCGGCGTGCTGGAGAAACTGCGCCTTTCGGCCCGCGCCTATCATCGGGTGCTGCGCGTGGCGCTGACGCTTGCCGACCTGGAGGGCGCGCCCAAACCCGTGCAGTCGCACTTCATCGAAGCCATCGGCTATCGCCAGCTCGATCGCCTGTTGAAGGGTGGCTAAAGTCGTAAACGGGCCGGCTTTCCCCTGCCTTGACCGGTTTATTGCGGGTGGCTAGGCTTGACTCGTTATTTGACCAATAGGTCAGGAAATGGCGAAAGGCTCGCCGCTACCCGATAGCGATATCTCCCGCCATCGCGGCCCAGGCAGCAACACCACTTATCACAATGGCTCAAGTTAATGACTCAAGCCACAACGACTCAAGCCACAACAACAAACAGGTAGGGGTATGAACGAGACAACCGCTCGCGCCAACGAGGCGCTCAACACGAGTCCCGATCGTCTGTCATTCCTGGACCGTTTTTTCAACGTGTCCAAACGCGGCTCCAGCGTTAAAACCGAAATCCTTGCCGGTCTGGCTACCTTTCTGGCCGGCATGTACATCATCGTGGTCAACCCCGCGGTGCTCAACGATGCGGGTATTCCCTTTTCCGCCGCCCTGTCGGCCACCGTGGTCATCAGCTTTCTCGGCAGCCTGGCCATGGCGTTTTACGCCCGCAACCCCATTCTGGTCGCCCCCGGAATGGGCATGAACGCGCTGTTTACCTACACCCTGGTGCTGGGGGCGGGCCTTAGCTGGGAGGTGGCGCTTGGCTGCGTGTTCTGGTCCGGGGTGATCTTTGCAGTGCTGGCGCTATTCAACGTGCGCAAGGCCGTGATCGAGGCGATTCCGTCGTCGCTACGCTACGCGATTACCTGCGGCATCGGGCTGTTCATCACCTTTGTCGGGCTGCAAAACGCCGGCTTTATCGTCGGCAGCGACGCCACCATCGTCACGCTTGGCAACATGGATGCCCATCTGGCGACGTTTTTTCTGGGGCTGATTGCCACCGCGGTCTTCGTCATCCTGCGCTTTAACGGCGCGCTGGTCATGGGCATTGCCCTGACCACTCTGGTCGCCGCGCCCATGGGCCGGCTGTGGGGCGAGGAAGTGATGGTAGCCTGGACGGGCCTTGCCGCCTGGCCGGACTTCAGCGCGGTGATGAAAGTGGACATTCTGGGGGCGCTGAAGGTCGCCTACCTGCCGTTCATCTTCGTCATGCTGTTTACCAACTTCTTTGACGCCATGTCGTGCTTTATGGCGCTATCCGAGGCCGCCCCCGAGCTCAAGGACGAAGACGGCAACCCGCGCAACCTCAAGCGCTCCATGACGGTGGACGCCTTCTCCTCGATGATCGCCGCGCCGCTTGGCACCAGTGCCGCCCAGACGTTTGTGGAATCCGGCGCCGGGGTGGCCCAGGGCGGGCGCACCGGGCTGGTGGCGCTGGTGATCGCCTTTCTGTTCCTGCCGTTTTTGTTTCTTTCGCCGCTGCTGTCGCTGGTGCCAAGTATCGCCACCGCGCCGGCGCTGGTCATGGTGGGGCTATTCATGATGGCGCCGATCAGCAAGGTAGAGTGGGACCGCTTTGACCAGGCTTTCCCCGCCTTTCTCGCCATCATTCTGATGCCGCTGACCTATTCGATCACGCTGGGAATCGCCTTCGGCTTCATCAGCTTTGTGCTGATCAAGGTGCTCACCGGGCGTCTGGAAGAGATCAAGCCGGCCATGTGGATCACCGCGGCGCTGTCCCTGGTCATGCTGCTCACCGCCCAGTAAGGCGCGGCGCCCGGCGTCAGCGTTCCGCCGTCTGGAGGGTATCGGGCGGCGTTTCCACGGCGGCCGGGCGCTTGATGCCGCAGCCCTTGATGACGACCCGGATCAGAAACTGCGTGATCTCTTCCAGATCCTCGTCGTCCAGGGTGGTCCGGCCGGTAATGCCCAGCACCTGGGTTTCAAAATCGGCGTAGTGCTGGGTCGACGACCAAATGAGAAAAATCAGCCATACCGGGTCCACCGGGTCCATCAGGCCCCGGGCGGCCCACTGGCGAAGCACCGCCGCGCGGTTTTCCACCCACTCGCGCAGCTCGCCCTGGAGGTAGTCCTGCAAGAACGGCGCGCCACCGAGAATTTCGCTGGCAAACAGCCGCGAGCCTGCCGGGTGGCTGCGGGACAGCTGAATCTTGGCGCGGATGAAGGCCGAAATGACCTCGACCGGGTCGTCTTCCGGGGAGATGCTGTCCAGAATCGCGTTCCAGCGGGTCATCATGCGCTCCAGCAGGCGCACATAAAGCTTGCGCTTGCTGCCCATGTAGTAGAGCACGTTGGACTTGGGCAGCCCGGCCTGGTGGGCGATTTCCTGCAGGCTGGCGCCGCGATAGCCGTGGCGCGCAAACACGCCTTCGGCGGCCTGCAAAATTGCCTGCTCGTTGCGCCGGCGGATGGCACCGGCCTCCTGTTCTCGGGGGAAATCAGCCTTGGCCATGGGCCCTCACCTTCTCGTCAGCGCGCGCATCGGCACGCGCAGGCAAAGCTGAATCTTGCCTGAAAAGCCGCTTCCAAGGCAATTCCGAACGGCAGACGGCGGGGCTCGCCAGCGCTGAACTGCCGACGCTCAGACAAAAGTCGCAGGGCAAAACGACTTGATAAAGCTGACCATGTGGTCAAGAATTGAAGTTAACCCCGACACGCGGCCAGCAACCTGCTTCACCACGACAAGACAACCGGGCCACGACAATGATAACCGGAGCCGACCATGATTGACTTCTATCTCAACGGCCAGCGCCAGCGCCTGGAAGGCGTCAGCGCCGATACCAGCATTCTGGAACTGTTGCGCGAACAGCTCGACCAGATCGGCACCAAGGAAGGCTGCGCCACCGGCGACTGCGGCGCCTGCACCGTGGCCATCGGCGAGCCCGACGAAAGCGGCGCGCTTGGCTACCACAGCGCCAACGCCTGCGTGACGCCGGCCCATCAGCTCAGCGGCTGCCACCTGGTCACGGTAGAAGGCCTGGCCGACGGCGAGCGCCTGCATCCGGCCCAGGCGGCCATGGTCGAGTGCCACGGCAGCCAGTGCGGCTTTTGCACGCCGGGCATCGTGATGTCGCTTTTCACCCTGTACGAAGACCAGCAAAAGCGCCCGGCTCCGCTGACCCAGCAGCGCCTGGAAGGGGTGCTTGGCGGCAATCTCTGCCGCTGCACCGGCTACCGCCCGATCCGCGATGCCGCCCTCACCATGCAGGACCACCCCCACGCGACGCCCGCCTGGGCGGCCAACCCCACACTGGGCAAGGACGTGGCGGCGCTGGCCAGAGACGTGGGCAGCAGCGCCGGGCATGCCGACACCGGCAAGGCCGCGGGCTACGCCATGCCCCGGGATATCGCCGCGCTGCGCGAGCTCAAGGCCAGCCGCCCCGACGCGCGGCTGGTGGCCGGCGGCACCGACCTGTGGCTGGAAACCACCCAGCAGGTCAAGGACCTGGCAGACATCATCGACGTGCGCCGGGTCGCCGAACTCACCGAGATCGAAGAAGGGGACGCCGGCTGGTGGATCGGCGCCTCAGTGACGCTTACCCGCCTGATGCCGCTGCTGGCGGAGCACTACCCGGCGTTCGAGCACATGATGCACCGCTTTGCCGGCTCCCAGATCCGCAACCGCGCCACCCTGGGCGGCAACATTGCCAACGCCTCGCCCATCGGCGATACCCCGCCGACGCTTCTGGCGCTGGACGCCCGCCTGCGGCTGGACGGCCCCCGGGGCAGCCGCGAGATGGCGCTCGAGGACTTCTTCCTCGACTACAAGAAAATCGCCATGGACGCCGACGAGTTCATCGCCGCGGTGTTTCTCCCGCGCCCAACCGCCGGCCAACAGCTCAAGGTATGGAAGCTGTCCAAGCGCCGGGAGGACGACATTTCCGCGGTGCTGGGCGCCTTTTCCTGGCGCCTGGAAGACGGCGCGATGCGCGACGTACACCTCGCCTTCGGCGGCATGGCGGCCATCCCCCGCCGAGCGCCCACCGCCGAGGCGGCCCTTGAAGGCAGCCGCCCGGACGCCGCCGCTTTCGCCCACGCCCGGGCGGCGCTGGCTCGTGAGCTCACGCCCATGGCCGACATGCGCGGCAGCGCCGAATACCGCACGCTTGCCGCCGGCAACCTGCTGGAACGGCTGCGCCTGATGATCGACGCCGACAGCGATAACAACGGCGATAACAACAGCACAGCGACCAAGGTGACCCTCGATGCGTACGCTCACTGAACTCGAACAGCCCGTCCCGCAAAACGCCGCGCATCGCCGCTACCAGGGCGATGAGCCGCTGGCCCGGGACACCGTCGAAAGCCAAGGCAGCGCCGGCAGCGCCCGCCCCCACGAGAGCGCGGTGAAGCACGTCACCGGCCGGGCCGCCTACATCGACGATTTGCCCACGCCCAAGCGCACCCTGCACGTCATGGTCGGCCAGTCGCCGGTGGCCCACGGCCGCGTCACGCGGCTGGAGCTGGGCAAGGTGCGAGCCTTTCCCGGCGTCGTCGACGTCGTAAGCCTTGACGACGTGCCCGACCATACCGATATCGGTCCGGTGTTTCCCGGCGACCCGATCTTTGCCTTTGACGAGATCAGCTACGCCGGCCAGAGCCTTTTTGCCGTGGCCGCCGAGAGCTACAAGATCGCCCGTCAGGCGGTGCTGGCCGCGGTAGTGGAAATCGACGAGCAGCCGGCAAGCCTCGACCCGGTGGCCGCCGCCGACCGCGAAGAGCTGGTGCGCCCCACTCACGTTCACGAACGCGGCGACTGGCAGGCGGCCCTTGACGGTTCGCCCCACGTCCTCGAAGGCACCCAGTTCGTCGGCGGCCAGGAGCACTTCTACCTGGAGGGTCAGGCCTGCCTGGTCGAGCCCACCGAAGACGAGGGCGTGCTGGTGCACACCTCCAACCAGCACCCCAGCGAAACGCAAAAGCTGGTGGCCGAGGTGCTGGGCATTCCTTTCCATGCGGTGACGGTCTCCAACCGGCGCATGGGCGGCGGCTTCGGCGGCAAGGAAACCCAGGCCTCGCCCTGGGCGTGCATCGCCGCGATTATCGCCCGGCGCACCGGCCGCGCCGCCAAGGTGCGCCTGCCTCGGGCCGACGACACCCGCGGCACCGGCAAGCGCCACCCCTTCCACAACGCCTATAAGCTGGGCTTTGATGAGCGCGGCGTGCTCACCGGCGGCGACATCGACATCATCGGCGACTGCGGCTACTCGCCGGACCTGTCCGAAGCCGTGGTCGATCGCGCCATGTTCCACGCCGACAACGCCTACTCGCTGGGCGACGCTCGGGTCACCGGCAAGCGGGCCAAGACCCACACCGCCTCCAACACGGCGTTTCGCGGCTTTGGCGGTCCCCAGGGCGTGATGATTATTGAACAGGCGATGGACGATATCGCCCGCTACGTCGGCGAAGACCCGCTGACCGTGCGCAAGCGCAATCTCTACCGCGACGCCGACCCCGACGGCACGCCGCGCAACGTCACCCACTACGGCCAGCGCGTGGAGCAGATACCGCTTTTGCACGACGTCATCAGCCAGCTGGAGGAATCCAGCGACTACTGGAACCGGCGCCGGGATATCACCCGCTTCAACGCCCAAAGCCCGATCATCAAGCGCGGCCTGGCGCTGACGCCGGTGAAGTTCGGCATCTCGTTCACCGCCCAGCACCTGAACCAGGCCGGCGCCCTGCTCCACGTCTATACCGACGGCAGCGTGATGATCAACCACGGCGGCACCGAAATGGGCCAGGGGCTGCACACCAAGATCTGCCAGGTGGTGGCCCGGGAGCTGGGGCTCGACCTGGACAAGGTGCGCATTACCGCCACCCGCACCGACAAGGTGCCCAACACCTCGCCCACCGCGGCCTCAAGCGGCGCCGACCTGAACGGCATGGCCGCCCGGGACGCCGCCAGCAAGCTGCGCGAGCGGCTGTTTGACTTTGCCTCCGCCCACTTTGATGCCCACGCCGGCGGGCTCGATCGGGAAACCATGCGCCTGGAGCACGGCGAGCTGGTCGCCGGCATCGGCGCCGACGAGCACCGCATCAGCTGGGGGGAGCTGGTACAGGCGGCGTATCTAGGCCGTATTTCGCTTTCCGAGAAGGGCTTCTACGCCACGCCGCTGATCCACTACGACCGCGCCACCGGCCGCGGCCGCCCGTTTTACTACTTCGCCCACGGCGCGGCGGTGTCCGAGGTGGAAGTGGACATGCTCTCCGGCGAGTACCGCGTCAGCCGCGTGGACATTCTCCACGACGTCGGCGATTCGCTGAACCCGGCCATCGACATCGGCCAGGTCGAGGGCGGCTTCATCCAGGCCATGGGCTGGATGACCAGCGAAGAGCTCAAGTGGAACGACTCGGGCCAGCTGACCACGGTCGGCCCCTCCACCTACAACATTCCGACCTTTGGCGACACGCCGGAGGTATTCAACGTCAAGCTCATGGAAGGCCATCCCAACTCCCAGGCCAGCATCTACCGCTCCAAGGCCGTGGGCGAGCCACCCTTCGTGCTGGGCATCTCGGTGTGGTCGGCGCTGCGCGACGCCCTCGCGAGCCTGGTGAACTACCGCTTCTGCCCGGTGCTCGACACCCCGGCCACGCCCGAGCGCGTGCTGATGGCGGCGGAAATCCTGTGCCAGCAGACCGACAGCAAAAACGCGAGGCCCGACCATGAGCCCGCATGACGTCTGGCACGGCGCCCTTGATCGCCTCCAGCGCGAAGCTCGCTCCCACGCGTTGGCAAGCGTGGTGGGGGTGGCGGGCTCCACGCCCCGGGAGCCGGGCACCAAGATGGTGATCACCCCGGACACCGTCCACGACACCCTGGGCGGCGGCAACTTCGAGTGGCAGGTGATGGAAACCGCCCGGGAAGCGCTGGCCAATGGGGAAAGCGGCACACGGCTTGAGGCCTTTCCGCTGGGCGGGCGCAGCGGCCAGTGCTGCGGCGGCTACGTTCACGTCATGCTTGAGCTGTTTGCCGGCGCCGAGATGCAGGTGGCGCTCTTTGGCGCCGGCAACGTCGGCCGGGAGCTGGCCAAGCTGATCGCCCCGCTGCCCTGGCGCCTGCACTGGCTCGACAGCCGGGCCGACGCCTTCCCCGACACCTTCCCCAAGGCCCCGGGCAACGAGCGCCAGCGGCGCCGGCAGATCACCGCCGGTGCCGACGGCGAGCCCGACGTAGCCAAGGCCGTTGCCGGGCTGCCGGCGGGCTGTCACGCGCTGGTGATGACCCAGGATCACGGCGAAGACCGGGCGATCATCGATGCCCTGCTGCGCCGGGGCGACTGCGCCTCCCTTGGCGTCATCGGCTCGCGCTCCAAGTGGGCGAGCTTTCGCCGCCGGCTGCGCGACGCCGGGCACCGCGAGGCTGACCTTGCCCAGGTGCGCTGCCCCATTGGCGTCGCCGGCGCCCGGGGCAAGCGGCCGTACGAAATCGCCCTGGCGGTGGTCGCCGAGCTATTGACCTTCAAACCCGCCGCCGAACAGCCGGACCGGCGCGGCGTCGCCCCGGAAACCCTGCGCGCCGCCTTTCACCCGGTCACCCCCAACACACAGAAACAGCGCGCTTGAGGCGCTCCGACCCGATTCCCCAGCGCCAACGGAGAGCATAACAATGACGAACCTGACCACTGCCACCCGCGTGCTGCGCGGCCCGCTCTTGAGCTTTGCCAGCGATCCGGGAGACGGCGATACCCCCGCGCCGGGCAGCGTTCGCCACCTGGAAGACGGCGCCGTCTGGATCGTCGATGGCCGCATCCACGCCGTGGGCGACTACGCCGAGCTGGCCCCGCACCTGCCCACCGGCATCGAAACCTTGGACTACTCGGGCAAGCTGATGATGCCGGGCTTTATCGACAGCCACGTGCACTATTCCCAGCTCGACATCATGGCCTCCTACGGCCGCCAGCTGCTCGACTGGCTCAACGACTACACCTTCCCCGAAGAGTGTCGCTTTGCCGATCGCGCCCACGCCGACGCCGTCGCCGAGGCGTTTCTCGACGAAACACTACGCGTGGGCACCACGACCGCCCAGGTGTTCTGCACCTCGCACCCGGGCTCGGTGGACGCCTTCTTCACCGCCGCCAACCGCCGGGGGCTGCGCATGCTCGCGGGCAAGGTGCTGATGGACCGCAACGGCCCCGACGATCTCACCGACGACACCCTGGGCGGGCTTGCCGACAGCGAACGGCTGATTGCCGACTGGCACGGCAAGGGCCGGCTGGGCTACAGCCTGACGCCGCGCTTTGCCCCTACCTCGACGCCTGCGCAGCTGGAAGCCACCGGCGCGCTGCTGCGCAACGCCCCGGATATTCACCTGCAGACGCACCTGTCAGAAAACGAAGGCGAAATTGCCTGGGTCTCGGAGCTGTTCCCGGAAAGCCGCGACTACCTCGGCGTTTACGAGCGCTACGGGCTGGTAGGGCCGCGCAGCACCTTTGCCCACGGCATTCACCTGGACCAGGGCATGCGCAAGCGCCTGGCCGACGCCGGCGCGAGCATTGCCTTCTGCCCCACCTCGAATCTGTTTCTGGGCAGCGGCCTGTTCGACCGTGAGGCCTGCAAAGACGTCGGCATGGCCACGAGCCTAGCAAGCGACGTGGGCGGCGGCACCGACCTCTCGGGGCTTGCCACGCTCAAGGGCGCCTACCAGGTCGGCCAGCTGCTGGGCCAGCCGCTCACCGCCTGGCAGGGCTTTTACCGCCTGACCCTGGGCAACGCCCGGGCGCTGCACCTGGACGAACACATCGGCCAGATCCGCGAGGGCGGCGAAGCCGATATCGTAGTGCTCGACCCGGCGGCCACGCCGCTGCTCGCCCGGCGCACCGCCCACTGCCAAACGCTTGCCGAAACCCTGTTTGCGCTGATGATGCTGGGTGACGACCGCAGCGTCTACGCCACCTGGGCCGGCGGGGAGCGGGTTCACGCCCGGGACTAGTCGGCGCATGCGGCCCCGGCGTCCGCGCCGGCCGGGGCCGCCAGACGGTCGAGAAAGTCCCCCAGCTCGGCAAACAGCGCCTCGCGGATCGGCGGGGCTTCGTTGACCAGATGGTGGCGCGCCTGCGGCTGATGATAGACCTCGGCCCGGGGGAATTTTTCGCCCAGTACGGCCAGGTTGTAGCGCCAGTCCACGGTCTGATCCTCTTCCCCCTGCAGCATCAGCGCCGGCAGCGTTGACGGCGGATACGCCGGCAATCGCGCCATCCAGCGGCGCATGGCGCTCACCCAGACAAGGCTCAACTCCCAGTGCTGGAGCGGATCCTGCCGGCGCAGGAAATCCACGAAGGCGGTATCGGTGGAGTTGGGCCAGTAGCGCCGGGAGACGGTGCTGACAAAGGGCGCCGCCAGCCGGTGCAGCGTGCTCGCCCGGTGCCACCCCCAGGGGCGCACCAGCGGCGCCAGCATGACAAGCCCAGCCCAGGGCGCGGCGCCTTGGCGCCTCAGCGCATCGGTTGCCAGTATCGCCGCCCCGGTACTTTGCCCCACGCCCACCCAGGGCGCCGGGGCAAGGCCCTGCGCCGCCACGGCGCTCTGCACGACGTGCAGGCATTCGCCGTAGGTGGCAAAGTCGTCGATCGCCACTCGCTCGCCGCTGGATAGCCCGTGACCGGGCAGATCCCACAGCACCACCTGCCAGCCCCGGGCCAGGAGCATCGCCAGCAGATGGCGGTAAAGGCCCAGGTGGTCGAAGTAGCCGTGCACCACAAAGGCCGTGCCCACCGGCGCCGGCGGCGCCCACACCTGGCACCAGAGTAAAAAAGCCCCCGTCGGCACCATGCCGGCATACACCCGGCGCGCCTTCTGGCGGCAGGGCGCCAACCCATAGTGCTCAAGGTAGGGCGCCACGGCCTGCGCCGCGGCGCTATCAGGGCGCAGCCGTACCAGTCCCTTGCCAGCGGTAGAGGAAAACACCTCCCGCAGCGGGCCAAACTCGTTCATCCAGCCCCTCCTGATCAAGCCGGTCATCCGCGCTGGTTTCTCAACGGCCGGCAGATGCACTAACTTGGTATCATTTAGTCGGACATCGCGGCACTGCCCGCTTCGTCCTATTTACATACTTGCACATTTATGGAACTATTTTCCGCAAATTGAGCTGTCGGCATCTGCATCAGTGCTGTCATACGCACGTCGACCGGCATGAGGTAGCAGTTGTATTTACTGTTGCATTCACTTGGCCGTGGCGAACATCTGGGTACCACGATTGGCCACGGGCCCTCTTAAGGGAGAGTTTCCATGAGCGAGCGTATCACGCGTCACCGTCTACAGGTGTCAGCTGACCTTGATCGCTTTATCAACGAGCAGGCGCTGCCGGGCACAGGCGTCGATCAGGATGCCTTCTGGAAAGGCGTCGACGCGTTGTTTCACGACCTGGCGCCGAAAAACCACCAGCTGCTCGACGAGCGCGCCTCGCTGCAGGAAAAGCTCAACGCCTGGCACCGCGACAACCCCGGCCCGATCACCGATATGCCGGCCTATCGCCGCTTTCTCACCGACATCGGCTATCTGACCGAGATCCCTGAGCGCGTCGAAACCACCACCGCCAATGTCGACCCCGAGCTTGCCTCCCAGGCCGGCCCGCAGCTGGTTGTGCCGGTCAACAACGGCCGCTACGCGCTGAACGCCGCCAACGCCCGCTGGGGCAGCCTCTACGACGCGCTCTACGGCACCGACGTCATAGCCGAAGACGACGGCGCTGAAATCACCCGCGAGTTCAACTTCAAGCGCGCCGACAACGTCATCGCCTATGCCCGCGGCGTACTCGACCAGGCCACCCCGCTGGCCGACGGCTCCCACCGCGACGCCACCAACTACGCCGTTCGCGACGGCAAGCTGGTCGTCACCCTCGACGGCGGTCGCGAGACCGGCCTCAAGGACGCCGACAAGCTCGTCGGCTTTGACGGCGACGCCGCCGACCCGTCCTCGATCCTGCTGGTCAACCATGGCCTGCACATCGAACTGCAGATCGACGGTGACAACTTCATCGGCAAGACCGACCCGGCGCGCATCAAGGATGTCGTCGTGGAAGCCGCCACGTCCACCATCATGGACTGCGAGGACTCCATCGCCGCGGTCGATGCCGAAGACAAGGTCGGCGTTTACGCCAACTGGCTCGGCCTGATGAAGGGCAACCTGCAGGAAACCATCGAGAAAGACGGCAAGAGCTTTGTTCGCGAGCTGCGCGGCGACCGCACCTGGCAAGGCAGCGGCGGCGACAGCGTAACGCTGCAGGGCCGCGCGCTGATGTTCATCCGCAACGTCGGCCACCTGATGACCACGCCGGCCGTGCTCGACGACAGCGGCAACGAACTGCCCGAAGGGATCCTCGACGCTCTGGTGACTTCGCTGATCGCCATCCACGACCTGAAGAAACCCGCCGGCCAGCCGCGCAACTCGCGCACCGGGTCGGTGTATATCGTCAAGCCCAAGATGCACGGCCCGAAGGAAGTCGCTTTTGCCGACGAGCTCTTCGGCCGCGTCGAGGATATCCTCGGCATGGAGCGCGATACCCTGAAAATGGGCGTCATGGACGAAGAGCGCCGTACCAGCGTCAACCTCAAGGCCTGCATCAACGCCGCAAGCTCCCGGGTGGTCTTCATCAACACCGGCTTCCTCGATCGCACCGGCGACGAAATGCACAGCGTCATGGAAGCCGGCCCGATGGTGCGCAAGGGCGAAATGAAGCGCACCGCCTGGCTTGACGCCTACGAGAAGAACAACGTCCAGACCGGCCTTGCCTGCGGCATGCGCGGCCGAGCCCAGATCGGCAAGGGCATGTGGGCCATGCCCGAGCTGATGCACGACATGCTCGAGCAGAAAATCGGCCACCCCAAGGCCGGCGCCAATACCGCCTGGGTGCCCTCGCCCACCGCCGCTACGCTGCACGCGCTGCACTACCATCAGGTAGCAGTCGAGGCCATACAGCGCGAGCTGGAAGGCAAGGGCGAAACCGATCTGCTGGACGACCTGCTCAGCGTGCCGGTGGAAGCCGACCCGAGCTGGGGCGCCGATGCGATCCAGCAGGAGCTGGATAACAACTGCCAGGGCATCCTTGGCTACGTGGTGCGCTGGGTCGAGCACGGCGTCGGCGTTTCCAAGGTGCCGGACATCCACAACGTTGGCCTGATGGAAGACCGCGCCACGCTGCGCATCTCCAGCCAGCACATTGCCAACTGGCTGCACCACGGCATTGCCGATGAAGCCCAGGTCAAGGAGACGCTCGAGCGCATGGCGAAAGTAGTCGACGAGCAGAACGCCGGCGACCCCAACTATACGCCGATGACCTCGCACCTGGACGACTCCACAGCGTTCAAGGCCGCCTCCGACCTGATCTTCAAGGGGCTGAAGCAGCCCTCGGGCTACACCGAGCCGCTGCTCCACGAGTGGCGCCGGGTAGAAAAGACAAAAGCGGATAAGGGCAAAGCGCAGTAAAACGCGCCAACCGCCAAAGCCCCCTCAAGGCCCTGCCTTGAGGGGGCTTTTTTACGGCTGCCGACAGCCGGCTCCGGCCCGCCAGGCCGTCACGCCAAGCGTCAGCCACCCGGCAATCAGCGCAAGGCCGCCCAGCGGCGTCACCAGCCCGACGCCAAACCCACCCAGCGCCATGGCGTACAGCGAGCCCGAAAACGCCGCAACGCCCAGGATCCAAAGCGCCATCACCGGGCGCAGGTTAATCGTCGGCTCGAACCGCTGCCAAACCAGCAGCGCCAACAGCGCCAGGGTGTGCCACATCTGGTAGCGCACCGCGGTATTGACCGCGGCCACCGCTGCCTCGTCGGCCCGGGCGGCCATGCCGTGGGCGGCGTAAGCGCCCAGCGCCACCGCCACGGCGCCGGACAGCGCAAGCGCACCCCCGAGCATTCGGTATCTAGGCGCCCGGCCGGGACTCGGATGGAACGGTTCTGCTGCTGTCGACGGCTGTTTCCTCATAACCGAAGGCTCCCTGGCAGGCCGACTGCCCGCGGCGCGTCGGCTGAATAAAAAGGTGGAAAACGCTATAATAGCGCCACGTTAAGGCAGAGCGCGCGGAAATCCATGATTTTCGCGCGCAGCGCTTGCGACATCCACCCAAGCGGTAGGAAAATGACGGATATGACAGAGTATGCCATTCAGCTCAACGGCGAACCCCACTCCCTGGCGCCCCGGACCAGCGCTGCCGATCTGATCGAGCAGCTGGGACTCGGCGGCCGTCGCATTGCCGTTGAAATCAACGAAGAAATCGTCCCCCGCAGCCAGCTGGCCGAGACGCACCTGGCCAACGGCGACAAGGTCGAGATCGTCCATGCGATTGGCGGCGGCTAGGACGCTATCCAAGGAAGCTTATGACATCATTCCACGACGCTCCGCTGACCGTTGCCGGCCGCGAATTCCATTCTCGCCTGCTGATAGGAACGGGCCGCTACAAAGACTACGATGAGGCCCACGCCGCTATTACCCAGAGCGGTACGGAGGTCGTCACCTTTGCCGTGCGCCGCACCAACCTGGGCCAGGATACCAGCGAAACCAGCCTGCTCGACGTCATTCCCCCCGAGCGCTTCACCCTGCTGCCCAATACCGCCGGCTGCTACAACGCCAAGGATGCCGTGCGTACCTGCAGGCTCGCCCGGGAGCTGCTGGACGGCCATAACCTCGTCAAGCTCGAGGTGCTGGGCGACGACGATACGCTCTACCCCAACGTCACCGAAACGCTCAAGGCCGCGCAGACGCTTCTTGACGAAGGCTTCGACGTCATGGTCTACACCAGCGACGACCCCATCGTTGCCCGGGAGCTTGAAGCCATGGGCTGCGCGGCCATCATGCCGCTGGGCTCGCTGATCGGTTCCGGCCACGGCATCCAGAACCCGCACAACCTGCGCCTGATCGTCGAGCGCAGCCGCGTCCCGGTCCTCGTGGACGCCGGCATCGGCACCGCCTCGGACGCCACCATGGCCATGGAGCTTGGCTGCGACGGCGTGCTGCTCAACTCTGCTATTGCCCACGCCAACGACCCCGTGCGCATGGCCCACGCCATGCAGCAGGCCGTGCGGGCCGGCCGCCACGCTTTTCTGGCGGGACGCATGCCCCGCCGCCAAAGCGCCGACCCCTCCACCCCCTTTGCCGGCCGTATCAACGGCTGATGGATAACCGCCGCCCATGACAGACGCATACTCGCCAGATCAGCCGCCCGACCCGCAAAACGCCGAGGCGCCGCTGCACCGCCCCGGGATCAAGAGCTACGTCATCCGCGCCGGGCGGACCACCCAGGCCCAGACCCGGGGGCTCATGGATATCTGGCCGCGGCTGGGGCTCAACGTTGCCGACGGCCGTCAGGATCTTGATGCCCTGTTTGGCCGCCGCGCCCCCCGGGTGGTGGAAATCGGCTTTGGCATGGGCGGCTCGCTGGTCGAACAGGCCGAAAGCCATCCCGACACCGACTTCATCGGCATCGAGGTGCACGCCCCGGGCGTGGGCAAGCTCCTTGACGAAGCCGACAAGCGTGGCCTTACCAACCTGCGGGTGTACCGCGAAGACGCCCTGACCGTGCTTGAGCAGTGCCTGCCTGCCGACAGCATCGACACCCTGCAGCTATTCTTCCCCGACCCCTGGCCGAAGAAGAAGCACCACAAGCGGCGCATTGTGCAGCCGGCGTTTGTCGAGCTGATACGCTCGCGGCTGGCCGTCGGCGGGCACTTCCACCTGGCAACGGACTGGGAGGCCTACGCCGAGTGGATGGCGGATACCCTGGCGGCGGCCCCGGGGTTTGCCAATACCGCCGGCGCGACCACCGCGCCTTACGTGCCGCGCCCGGCTTTCCGCCCGCTGACCAAGTTTGAAGCCCGCGGGGAAAAGCTTGGCCACGGCGTCTGGGACCTGATCTACCGCCGCGCCGATTGACTTTCTGCCAAAAAAAAGCCGCTCCGGGAGGAGCGGCAGCAAGACCGTGACTAGCAATCTTGAATAGCAATCTTGAATAGCAATGAGAGGGAGAACCATGGCAGTTAACTGGCGGTTGCTGCCATGGCTGCGGCGTCTCATCCAACGCCACGCCTTTAATATAATCATTCTCATTTGCCGCGTCAATACAAATGCGAATATTTTTTGTTTGCTGCCTGTCAGGCAACCAGCCGCAGCCATAGCGGCAGGGTCAGCATCGCCAGCAGCGTCTGCCCGGTGATGATAGCCGCCATCAATTCGGCATCGCCGCCCAGCTGGCGCGCCAGAATATACGCCGAGGTGGCAGTCGGCAGCGCGGCAAACAAAAGCGCCACGTCGCGGCTGACGGGGTCCAGCTGCAGCGTCCAGGCAAGCGCCAGCGCGAGCGCCGGCATCAGCACGAGCTTGATAACCAGCGCCGCCAGAACGCCCAGGTTCAGCCGCATCAGCGCCGACAGGCGCAATGCCACCCCCACGGCCAAAAGCCCCAGGGGCAGCGCCGCGCGCCCCGTCAGCGATACCGCCTCTGCGGTCCAGCCGGGCAGCCCCAGGCCGGCAAGGTTCAGTCCCACGCCCAGCAAACAGGCAATAATCAGCGGGTTTTTCAGCAGCGCCAGCGCGCTTTTCCTGACCCCGCCGGGCCCCAGCGTGCCCGCCGCCACAAACCCCGTCACGCAGATCACGTTGACCGTCGGTACCATCAGCGCCAGCGCCACCGCCGCCACCGTCGCCCCCGGGCCTGCGTGCAGCGCCGCCGCGCCGGCTACGCCCACGTAGCTATTGAAGCGCAGCGCGCCCTGAAACACCGAGGTAAACGCCGCTGCGTCAAGCCCCAGCCGGTGGCGCAGATGCCAGAGCCCCCAGGCAAATATTGCCATCGCCCCCAGCAGCACGACGGCCAGGCGGGCAACGGGAACCCGGCTGATCTCGGCCGTGGCAAGCGTCGCCACCAGCATCGCGGGAAACAGGACGAAATACACCAGCCGCTCCAGCTGCGGCCAAAAGCCGGCCGGCAGAAAACGGCTCCTGCCCAGCACCACCCCCAGGCCAATCAGCGCAAACAGCGGCAGCAGCGCCTCCATGATGCTCGTCATGGGCACCTCCCGTTCGCCTTGGCTCGCCTGTCGCCGGCCGGTGCCCTGCGACATCCCAGCACAGGGGAGCCGGCATAATAGCTGCTACTATGTGGCAATTGATGCTGCCTCCCAGGCGCCACTTTACTTTCCGAGATTTGGGTAGCCGCCAATGTTGAATCCGTCATGAGTTCTGTCACCAACCCTGGCACCAATCCCGCCACGAAAAAGACGCCAGGTCCCGCCGGCAGCCCCCCTTTTCCCGTGCTGACGACGCTGATTCTGGTGACCGGTATCGCGCTGGCGGCGTTTGGCTGGTACGCCCTGTCACACTGGATACGCGGGGGCGACGACGTCACCTGGTATCCGCCGGAGCAGGAATGCAACCTGCACCAGGAGAACTGTACCGCCACCCTTGGCGACCGCGGCAACGTCGCGCTCAAGGTCGATACCGACGGGCGCATCGAGGCGCTCGAACCGCTGCCGCTGGAAGTCGCCGTAAAGGGCATCGACGCCCGCAGCGCCACGGTGGATTTTATCGGCCGGGGCATGGACATGGGGCTTAACCGCTTTGCGCTGGAGGCAGACGGCCCCGATCGCTTCAGCGGCCTGGGGCAGCTCGGCGTCTGCACCCAGGACGTCATGCCCTGGCGCGCCCGGATCATTCTGGAAACGCCCAGCGGGCGCATCGGCAGCTGGTTCGACTTTGACGTGGCGCGAAGCTAAGGCGTCAGCGCCGGTCGGCGTCGGGCGCCTTTTGCAGGCGATCGAGCATCTTGAGCAGCGCACCGGCCTGGGTGCCGTCCCGGGTATCGTGGAGCGGGTATAGCTGCCAGGAGCTTTCGGCAAAGCCCCACCAGTCCCAGCAGCCCCGGGGGTTGGCAAGCGTGCTTTCGGCCTGGGGGTAAAGCACCACCTCGTCGTGGGCAGCCGCCCAGGCGTTAAGCCCGCTCTTCCGGGCAAAGGCGTCGTCTAGCACCTCGGCCCCCATGCGGCAGCCGTGCAGGGCAAGCGTTGTCCCGCAGCCGCCGTCGGTGCAGGCGTCGGGGACGTAGACGTAGCCGGTATCGGCCAGACCCCGGGCGTCAAAATCGCTTTGATCAAACTCGCGCAGCTCGCCTGCCGAAGGTTCAGACCGCGACGCCCGCGCCGGGTACAGCCAGTCCATCATGGTCTTGGCCACGTCCTCGCCGCAGGCGAGCAGGCCGGCGTCTCCGCCCTCGTTGGAGCACGAAGCAAGGCGTGACGCTTCATCGGCGCTGCCTGCCGCTACCGGCCAGCCGTGGCCGGCCTCCTCATCGCGCACCGCTCTGAGCGACTCGTCGCCGCCCAGCCAGTCGGCCAGCTGCTCGCCGAGCAAGTCGCCCAGCACCGGGTCGATCACACCATCCTGGCCGCCGTGCCAGACAAAGGCGCGCAGCCGGCCCAGATCGGCATCCTTGCCGACCTGCCCCCGGGACTGATAGTCCGCGCGGCGGGTTTCCAGCGCGGTCAGGGACGGCTCGCCGCGCCGGGTCATCATGCACTGGTTGAGCGCCAGGCTAAGCTTGCCCTGGGCGCAGCCCCAGGGGCCGGCGGCCAGCACGCCCAGGCCGTGAAAGCGCTCGGGCCAGGCCACCGCCAGCTGGGTGGCCATATAGCCGCCGGACGACACGCCCACCACGCTTGCCCGGTCATCCGCCGCGCCCAGCGCCGGCAGCGAATCGGGCGGGGCGACGTCATCCGCCACGCCGGCCAGCGGCACGGCAAGGCCTGCCGCCAGCAGCAGCCGGGCTAGCATGGCTTACTCGACGTCCAGCAGTTCAACGCGGAAGGTAAGCACTTCATTGGGGCCGATGGGGCCCTGGCCGCGCTCGCCGTAGGCCAGATCCGCGGGGATGTAGAGCTTCCACACGTCGCCTTCGCTCATCAGCTCAAGCGCTTCCTGCCAGCCTTCGATCACCTGATTGACCTTGAAGCTGACCGGCTCGCCGCGCTCGATTGAGCTGTCAAAGACGGTGCCGTCGCGCAGCGTGCCTTCGTAGTCCACCTTGACGGTGTCATCGGCTGCCGGCGTTTCGCCGTCGCCGGATTCAAGCTCTTCATACTGCAGGCCGGACTCGGTAACGGTCACTTCATCGCGCTCGGCGTTGTCTGCCAGAAACGTCTCGCCCTGCTCGAGATTTTCCTCAGCAAGCTCGGCGGCCTCCGCTTCGCGCTCTGCCATGGCGTTTTGCTGGAACGCTGCCAGCGCTTCAGCCATTTCCTCCTCGCTCAGAGCCAGCTCGTCTTTCTCGAACACGTCGCGCATGCCCCGGGTAAAGGTATCGATATCCAGCTCTTCGATATCGGCGTGCATGCTTTCGCCAAGGGTAACACCCAGGCTGTACGCCAGGCGCTCGTCTTCGGTTTCCGGCGCGGCAAAGGCCAGCGGTGCAGCCACCAGGGCAGCCAGCGGAACAGCGGTCAGCAGTGTTTTCATCGAAGGTACCTTTTCATCGCAACGTTGTGGTCGACAACACGGAAATACGCGCATCGCGCTACCATAACAGGGCCGGCGTTCAGGCGCACCCAAGTACCCGACTTAACGGCGAAAGCCCAAGGCTTCAACCTTGACATGTCGCAACGAATCCTCTTCTCTAAGGATGACACTACAAAAAGGAGAGCATAATGAAACTGCATAAACTGGTTGTCGGCATTACCGCATGCGGCCTGCTCAGCGCCGCCGCTACGGCGAACGCAGAAACCTGGCGTTTCGGCCTCGAGGAAATCGAAGGCAGCGTGCAGCACGGTTATGCTGAGGAATTCAAGAAGCTCGTCGAAGAAAAGACCGACGGCGACGTCACCGTCGAGCTACTGCCCTACGGCACTTGGGGGTCCACGTACTCCTCTCTTTATGATGCCGTTCAAAGCGGCTCCATTCCGCTGGGCTTTGGCTCCGGCGCCCTGGGCGGCACCGTGCCGGAAAGCCAGCTGCTGAGCCTCAACTTCGTCATGCCGGCGGACCAGATGGAAACGGCGAAGGTGCTCAACTCCGATGAGTTCCTGAAAAGCGACGCCTGGCAGGAGTCCTTCCGCCAGCGCGGGCTGGTACCGATCGCCGAGCTTGCCGAAGGCTATCAGGTATGGACGTCCAGCAAGGCGATCCACGAGCCCAAGGACATGAAAGGCCTGAAAATCCGCGTGATGGACAACAGCCTGCTGCGCGAAGGCTATAAGGCCTACGGCGCCTCCCCCATCTCGATTGCCTACGGCGAGCTTTACAGCGCCCTGCAGCAGGGTCAGGCGGACGCCAACATCCAGCCGGTCTTCGCCCACGAGGAAATGGGCTTCTACGAAGTTCAGGACTACATGATCTTTGCCAAGCAGGCGCAGTTCGTAGCCACGCTCATGGCCAACGAAGACTGGTACGAAGACCTGAGCGACGACCAGCAGAGCATGCTTGACGCCGTGACTGAGGAGCTCGTCGAGAAGGGCTACAGCATCCAGGACGAGTTCAACACCGAGCGCCTGGAAACCATCAAGGAAAAGAGCAACATCGAAATCATCGAGCTTGATGACGAGCAGCGCGACAAGTTCCGCGAGCTGGCCAAGCCGGTACGCGAAAGCTTCGTCGATGACGTAGGCGAGCGCGGCGGCGAAGCGCTGGATATCCTGCTGTCAGCCTTTGATAAGACAGACGGCGACAGCGCCGATGACGCAAGCGCGGACGAAGACGAAGAGAAATAACGCGTCGTCATCAGCCGCAACAGCCTAAAGCAAAGCCGAGTGGTTTTTACCACTCGGCTTTTTTATCGCCGGCTGATGGCTCTCAGGCGGTATCGCCAAGCGAGGGTAGCAGCAGCGAGATCTGCGGGAAGAGGATAAGCAGCACCGTTGCCAGCAGCAGGATGGCGATGAACGGTGGCGTACCGCGTATTACGTCCATGTAGGGCCGGCGGAACACGGCAATGGCGGTAAAGATGTCGCAGCCGAAGGGCGGCGTGGCCGAACCGATGGCCGCCTGCAGCGTGACGATGACGCCGACGTGGACCGGATCAAGACCGGTGGACATGATCAGCGGCTTGAAAATCGGCACCAGGATCAGGATAACCACGATGGGGTCAACAAACATGCAGCCGACAAAGAACGCCGCCGCAATCAGCGCCAGGGCCAGTATCTGGCTGTCGCCAATGCTGTCGATCAGCGGCCCCAGCACCTGCTCGGGCACGCCGGCCGTCCCCAGCGTTTGCGAAAACGCCGCGCCGATGGCTACCAGGATGAATACCACCGCGGTGATCATCCCGGTCGACAGCGCCAACCCACCCAGGTCGCGGATCGAGACCTGGCGGTAGATCACCACTTCCAGAATCAGCGCGTAGGCCACGGCCACCGCCGAGGCTTCTACCGCGCTGAAAAAGCCGCCGTAGATGCCGCCGACCACCAGCACCGGAAAGCCCATCGGCAAAATCACCTTGCGCACGGCCCGGGCACGCTCACCCCAGGTGGAGCGCGGCTCGGGCTCGATGCCCTTGATGCGCGCATCGATATAGCAGTAGATGGCAAACAGCATCAAAATCATCACCCCGGGCAGGACACCCGCGAGGAACAGATCGCCGATGGACTCCTTCATCACCACGCCGTAGATGATGAAGCCGATGCTCGGCGGAATCAGCAGCGCGATATCGCTGGCGTTGATGATCAACGCCAGGGTAAAGCTGTCGGTATAGCCCTTGGCCAGCAGCCGCGGGCGCATGGGGCCGCCCATGGCCACCACCGTCGCCTGGGTAGAGCCCGATACCGCGCCGAACAGCGCACAGGAGGCCGCCGTGGTAATCGGCAGGCCGCCGCGGATATGCCGGGTGAAGGCATCCACCACGTCGAGCAGTCGGTTGGCCGTATGCCCCTTGGTCAGGATATCGGCGGCAAAAATGAACATGGGCACCGCCGCCAGCACCCAGCTGCCGACGCCGTTGATCATCCAGCTTATCGCCTGATCCGGGCCGAAAAAGGTCATGTCGGCGAACATCATGTAGAACGTGCCCACTGCCAGCGGCACCATCATGGGGAACCCCATCAGCAGCAGCACCAGCATTAAAATACCGAGTCCGGCTAGCATGCGCTTATCCTCAGTGTTGTTATTGGGTCAAGTATCCATCGGGGCGTGCGCCGGGGCAGACGCCGCCGGCGCATGACGGCACCGTCATTGTTCGTCGGGCACATCGGAAAACTCTTCTTTCTCCCGGAAGTTGCGATAGAGCTCCTTGCTGATCATGTTGCGCACGGCCGTCAGCACGTACTGCACGCCGGCCAGGGTAAAGCCGACCGGTAGCGACGTGTATACGATCCATAGCGGAATGTGTAGCGACGAGCTGGTGCGCCCCCGGCTATATATCGTATCCACATAGCCCAGGGAGAGATAAGCGAAGTAGAACATCAGCGCCGCGCTGCCCAGGCACAGGAGGATTAACATCCCCTTGCGCAGCCGGCCGCCGACCTGCTCATAAATGGCCGACATGCTGATATGGCGAGCGTGTCGCGCCGCATAGCTTACCCCCACGAAGGTGATCACCACGATCAGCATTTCGGTGACCTCATAGGTGCCGGGGATGCCTCGGTTGAACACCAGGCTGCTGACCACGTGGGCACTCATCAAAAGGGCCATACCCAGAATGCTGACGGTAATAATCCACTTTTCGATAGCGCCCAGGGCCGAGTCAAACGCGCTGAGCGCGCGCAACAGGCCGTTTTTTTGCGGCTGCTTGGTTAAAGGCTTGTCAGTCATAAGAGAGTTACCTTGTGCCGTGCCGCCAAAGCGCGGCGGCGATATCAAGCCGATGCCCGGAATACAGCGGCAACCGGACAACGGAAAGGCGCGCTGCTAGCGCTTGCATTATTGTGGATCCCCGCCGGTCCGCAGCTACCGGGCCTCCAGGCCAGCACTACCGGGCACGCGGCAAACGCAGATAATTCATCATACTGCACTTTTCACGTTAGCGTACTGGGGAAAGCGCTTCAACGCGACCCGGCGGCGCCGGCCGGAAGCTCCGCCCGCAGCGCGGCCAGCGTCGCCGCCTGGTCTGCCGTCGGCCGCAAGGCGGGCTCACCGGCCAAGGTGACCCTGGCGCCGGCAGGCAGCGGCGCCACCCGCCCTGCCCGGCGGGAAAGCGCTTCCAGCTTCGCCAGCGCGGTCTTTTCCGCCAGCAGCTCGGCGTCCTTGAGGGTCTGGCGCAGCCGGGCCAGCTCGGGGTCGCAAGCCGCCGCCGGCTTGAGCCAGCGCCGCCTTTCGCGCAGCGGCCAGGTATAGTCGCGCTGCCAGTCGGCCACCTCGCCAAGGGCCTGCTCGGCGCTCGGCGTCGGCGCCAGGCCAAGATGGCCAAGCCACAGGCGCCACAGCAGCACGCACACGTCCATGCCGGCCTCGTCCTGCAGGAAAAGCAGCCGCCGGGCCACGCCGGGGCGGCCATAAAAATCCAGAGCAAAGTCCCAAAGCGAACCCTGCTGAACGGCGGCCAATGGGGTAGAATCGCGCATCACACTGCCTAACGGTTACGGGAGAACGCATGATCGCACTGCGCGAAGTCGCGCTGCAACGCGGCACGCAAACGCTCTTGCAAAGCGCCGACCTGACCCTGCACGACGGCGTCAAGGCCGGCATCATCGGCGCCAACGGCACGGGTAAAACGAGCCTTTTCAAACTGCTGCTCGGTGAGATCGGCGCCGACGCAGGCAGCGTCGAAATGAGCGGCGGCCAGCGCATCGCCCACATGGATCAGGAAATCCAGGCGCTTAAGTGCTCGATTCTCAACTACGTGCTCGACGGCGACCGCGCCCTGCGCCAGGCCGAGGCCGACCTTGAAGCGGCGCAGCGGGCCGACGACGCCCACCGCGAAGCCGAGCTGCACGGGCTCATCGACACCCTGGACGGCTACACCGCCGAGGCTAGAGCCGCCCAGCTGCTGGTCGGGCTGGGGTTTGTCCAGGCCGATCTGGACCGACCGCTGTCGGATTTTTCCGGCGGCTGGCGGATGCGCGTCAACCTCGCCCGCACGCTGTTCATGCCGTCCGACCTTTTGCTGCTCGACGAGCCCACCAACCACCTGGATCTGGACGCCCTTTTGTGGCTCGAGCAGTGGCTCAAGCGCTACCCCGGTACCCTACTGCTGATTTCCCACGACCGCGACTTTCTCGACGCGGTGTGCGACCACATCGTCCACATGCACCACCAGACCGTGGAGCTTTACCGCGGCAACTACTCGCGCTTTGAGCGTACGCGGGCGGAAAAACTCGCCCTGCAGCAGGCCGAAGCCGCCAAGCAGCAGGCCCGGCGCGAAGAGATCGAGCGCTTCATCACCCGCTTCAAGGCCAAGGCCACCAAGGCCCGCCAGGCCCAGAGCCGGGTGAAGATGCTTGAGCGCATGGAAGAGATCGCCGTGGCCCACGTGGACTCACCCTTCCACTTTTCGCTTCCCGCCGCGGACAAGACCTCGCACCCACTGCTGGTGCTAGACCAGGCCCGGCTTGGCTACGCAGCCGACTCAGGCGAGCGCACCCAGCTCGACCACGTCAACCTGACGCTTCTGCCCGGCAGCCGCATCGGCCTTCTCGGCCCCAACGGCGCGGGCAAATCGACGCTGATCAAGTCGCTCACCGGCGAACTTGACCTGCTCGGCGGCGAGCGCGTACCCGGCGAGCACCTGTCCATCGGCTACTTCGCCCAGCACCAGCTCGAAGGGCTGGATACCAGCGCTACGCCGTTCCTTCACGTGCAGCGGCTGTCGCCCAACGCAAGCGATCAGGCAATCCGCAACTTCATCGGCGGCTTCGGCTTCAAGGGCGACAACGCCTTTGCCACGGTGGCGAACTTTTCCGGCGGCGAAAAGGCCCGGCTGGCGCTTGCGCTGATCGCCTGGCAAAAGCCCAATCTTCTGCTGCTGGACGAGCCCACCAACCACCTGGACCTGGAAATGCGCGAGGCGCTGACCCAGGCCATCGCCGGCTTTGACGGCACCGTGATCATCGTCTCCCACGACCGTCACCTGCTGCGCGCCAGCGTCGATGATTTCTGGGTTGTGGCCGATCAGCGAGTCGAGCCCTTCGACGGCGACCTGGACGACTATCACGCCTGGCTGAAGCAGCGCCTGGACGCCCAGCGCCGGGAGAGCAAGCGCAAAAGCCAGGGCGACAGCGCCCCACAGGACCCGGTAACCGCCCCCCAGGCGCCTTCCGCCGGCAGCAGCAAGGGCCAGGGCGCCACCGCCGACGAGCGCAAGGCCGCGCGCAAGGCCGCCGCCGAGGCGCGCGAAAAACTCCGCCCGCTGAAAAAACAGCGCGACCGAGCGGAAAAGACCATGGAAAAAGAGCAGCAGGCGCTTGAAGCGCTGGAGGCGACGCTTGCCGACCCCGAGCTTTACACCGACGCCGCGCGCAAGGACGAGCTTGACCGCACCCTGGGCCAGCAGGCCGACGCCCAGACCCGGCTGAACGCCGCCGAGCAGGCGTGGCTGGAGGCCGAAGAAGCGCTGGAAGGCAGCGGCGCGTAACGCTCAGCTTTCGAGCAGAAACGTCACCGGCCCGTCGTTGACCAGCGCCACCTGCATGTCGGCGCCGAACTCGCCGGTCGCCACCGGCAGCGGATGGCGGCGCGCCTGCGCCACCAGATAATGGAACAGCCGCTCGCCGTCGGCGGGCGGCGCGGCGCTTGAGAAGCTCGGGCGCAGCCCCTTGCGGGTATCCGCTGCCAGGGTGAACTGCGACACCAGCAAAAGCCCGCCGTCGGCCTGCTGGACGTTTTCGTTCATCTTGCCCTCGGCATCGGCGAACACGCGGTAGTGCAACAGCTTGTGCAGTAACTTATCGGCGCTTTTTTCGTCGTCGCCCTTCTCCACGCCGACCAGCGCCAGCAGGCCTGAATCGATGGCGCCCGCCGTGCGGCGACCGGCCTCATCGTCAACCTCCACGCTTGCCCGGCGCACGCGCTGAATCAGTGCTTTCATGACGTTACCCCTTCGTCGCGATCTACCACCAGGCGTGAAAATGATGCACCGGGCCGCAGCCCTGGCCTACGTCCAGCCGATCGCTTGCCTCAAGCGCCGTGTGCAGCCAGCGCTTGGCCTCGGCGATGGCGCTGACGGCGTCGGCATCAACGCTTGGGTCACCGAGGTGGGCAAGCGTCGCGGCGATGGCCGACGACAGCGAACAGCCGGTGCCGTGGAGGTTGTGCGTGGCAATCCGCGGCGCGGAAATCCACTCGTGGCGCTCGGGGGTCGCCAACAGGTCCGGACACTCAGCCCCATCGAGATGCCCGCCCTTGAGCAGCGCATAGGGCGCCCCCAGCCGCGTGAGCCGGGGCACCAGCGCCTCCATGTCCGCCATAGTGGCAGGCGTTGGCGCGTCCAGCAGCACCGCGGCTTCGGGCAGGTTGGGGGTAATCACGTCGGCCAGCGGCACCAGCACGTCGCGCACCGCGCGGATACCGGCGTCGTCCACCAGCACGTCGCCGCTCTTGGCCACCATCACCGGGTCGAGCACGACCCAGCGCGGCCGCCGCGCGGCGAGCGCTCGGGCAATCACCTCGGCCACCTCGAGGCTTGCCACCATGCCGATCTTCACCGCATCGAGGGGGATGTCGTCGAGCACGGCGTCCAGCTGTTCGGCGATAAAGCCGGCCGACACTGGCTCAACGCCGCGCACGCCCTGGGTATTTTGCGCGGTCAGCGCGGTAATCACGCTGGCCCCGTAGCAGGAAAGCGCCGAAAACGTCTTCAGATCGGCCTGGATGCCGGCACCGCCGGACGGATCGGACCCGGCAATGGTCAGCACGCGGGGGATGGAAGAGGGGCTAGACATGACGCTCCTTGTAGGCAAATGATGAAGGGGCCGGCCCTAGCCGAACTGCGCCGGCAGCCAGGTAGCAAGCGTGGGAAACAGCGCCAGCAGCAAAAGCATGGCCAGCTGGATCAGAATGAACGGCGCCACCCCGCGATAGATCGACGCCGTGGTCACCGAGGCCGGCGCCACCCCGCGCAGATAGAACAGCGCAAAGCCGAACGGCGGGGTGAGAAACGAGGTCTGCAGGTTGATGGCGATCATGATGCCAAGCCAGATCGGGTCAAGCCCCATGGCCAGAAGGATCGGCCCGACAATGGGCACCACCACGAAGGTGATTTCGATAAAGTCGAGAATAAAGCCGAGCAGAAAGATCGTCAGCATCACGATCAGCGTCGCGCCGACCACGCCGCCGGGCATCTGCTCAAATAGCCCGGTGACCATGTCTTCTCCGCCGTAGGCGCGAAACACCAGCGAGAACAACGCCGCGCCGATCAGGATCAAAAACACCATGCTGGTCACCCGGGTGGTCGAGCGCAGCACTTCCCTCAGCGTTGCCAGGCTCAGCCGGCGGTAGACCAGCGCCAGCACCAGCGCGCCAAACGCGCCCACGGCGGAGGCCTCGGTGGGCGTGGCGATGCCGGAAAGAATCGAGCCCAGCACCATGACGATCAGCGCCACCGGCGGCACCAGGCCCTTGAGCAGCAGCGTGGCAAGCCCGCCGCGGTGGCCAAGCTCCTCGGTCAGCACCTCCCGGGGCACCGGCGGCGCGGCGTCCGGCCGGCGCCAGGCGGTAAACGCCACGTAGAGCATATAAAGCCCCACCAGCATCAGCCCCGGCACCAGCGCGCCCATGAACAGATCTCCCACCGAGACCGTCTTGGGACTGAATATCCCCATGGACAGCTGCGCCTGCTGGTAGGCCGACGACAGCACGTCGCCCAGCAGCACCAGCGCGATGGACGGCGGAATAATCTGGCCCAGGGTGCCGGTGGCGCAGATGGTGCCGGTGGCCAAAGACGGCGAATAGCCGCGTTTGAGCATGGTCGGCAGCGACATCAGCCCCATGGTCACCACCGTGGCGCCGACGATACCGGTGGACGCCGCCATCAGCATCCCCACCAGCGTCACCGCAATGCCCAGCCCGCCGCTGCGGGTACCGAATACCAGCGCCATGGCGTCGAGCAGGGTTTCCGCCACCCGGGATTTTTCCAGCAGCACGCCCATGAGCACAAACAGCGGCACCGCGAGCAGGGTGGTGTTGGTCATGATGCCGTAAAGGCGGTTGGGATAGGCGGAGAGATAGCCGGCGTTGAAGTTGGCATCGATGCCCAGCGACTCAAGCCCCAGGCCCAGCCCGGCAAAGGCCAGCGCAGTGCCGGCAAGCGACAGCGCCACGGGGAACCCCAGCATCAGCACCGCGCACACGGCCACAAACAGCACCAGCGGCATGAACTCAAGCATCGGGCGGCTCCCGGCGGGTGTTATCCGGCATGGCTGCGCCAATGGGCCCGGCCACGATGTAGGCGTTGCGCGCAAACTCGACGGCGCCCTGCAAGAGCATCAGCCCGGCAAACACCGGGATCAGCGTCTTCAGCACGAACACCCCGGGGATGCCGCCGTAGTTGGACGAGCCTTCAAAAATCTTCCACGACGACGCCACGTAGCCCGCGCTGGCGGCGATGATGAAGAGCATCACCGGGGCCAGCAGAAAGACGACGCCCAGCATGTTGATCAGCGCCTGGCGCCGAGGCGACAGCCGGCGGTAGACGATGTCCACCCGCACGTGGCCGTTCTCGCGCAGGGTGTAGCCGGCGGCGAGCATAAACAGGGTGGCGTGCATGTACATCACCATTTCCTGCATGAAGGTGCTGTTGATGCCCGCCGCGTAGCGCAGTACTACCACCGCGAATTCGATCAGCAGCATGGCAAGCATCAGCCAGGAAAGTGCGTGGCCCAGGCGCTGCGAGGCGCGGTCCAGGGTGCCAAGCCAGCGGGGCAGGGTCGGTGTCGACATGGTGGCGTCTCGTTGCGTCGTCGTTGGGCTAGCCCTGGGCGTTGCGTATCGTGTCCAGGCACTCAAGCGGCAGCGGCAGGTCCACGGCAATGGGCAAATGGTCGGAAAACAGGTGATCCAGCACCTGCACCTCGGCCGCCGCCATGCTCCGGGACACCAGAATATGGTCCAGCGCCCGGCGCGGCTGCCAGGCCGGGTAGCTCAGCAGTGGCCTGACCGGCTGCAGGTCAAGGGAAGTGCGAAAGCGCTCGTGGGCGTGGATCTGCTCGGGGGTGGTGTTCAGATCCCCCATTACCACCACGTGGCGCAGCGGCTTGATGATCTCGCTCAGGTAGTCGAACTGGCGGCTGCGCCCGCGCTGGCTGAGCGCCAGGTGGGCGACAAAGATATGCAGCGCCTCTGGCCCTGAGCCAAAGCGCGCGTGTATCGCCCCGCGCCCGGGCAGCATGCCCGGCAGGCGGTACTGCTCCACGGCGTCCGGCGCCAGCCGCGAGAGCAGCCCGTTGCTGTGCTGGGCCACGCGCCCCAGGTTGCGGTTGAGCTGCTGGTAATGGTGGGGAAACCCCGCCTGGGCGGCGAGGTATTCCACCTGGTTGACGCTATTGGAGCGAAAGCTGCCGCCGTCGGCCTCCTGAAGCCCCACCACGTCGTAGCGGCTCAGCACCCGGCTCATCAGCGCCAGCCGGCGGATGCGGTGCGGATGCGGCAGCAGATGCTGCCAGCCGCGCGTAAAGTAGTGATGATACGCCGAGGTCTGGATACCCACCTGGAGATTGAACGTCAGGATACGCAGGTGGCCGCTGCTCAAAAGCGACGATGAGGGATCTGCCAAACTCATGAACCCGTCTCCCTGCCAGGAGCGCTGAACGAGCCCTGTCGGCGGCCGGCGCTGTGCCACATGTGCCGTTTACTCCGTCTGCTCGTCGCGCACGCGCTCGACCAGGGTCGCGGCGATCTTGGGCATGTTGTCCAGGCTGCCCGCGCTTTGCGGGGTTATCAGGTAGCGGCCGTCGACCATCAGCGCCGGCACACCCTTCAGGCGCATGTTGCGAAGCCGCGCGTGGGCCTTGTTGACCTGGGACTTCACGCCGAAGGAGCCCAGCGCCTCGCGGGCCTCGTCTTCGCTGACGCCGTAGTCGGCGAAAAACGCCGCCAGCTCGTCGGTGTCGGTAAGCTCGCGACCGTCCTTGTGGATGGCGTCGAAGAAGTCCTCGTGTAGATCCTCTTCAATGCCCAGCTCCCGGGCGGCGTAAAAGGCCGCCGCGTGGACGTTCCACGCGCCGCCCATGGTGGCCGGCTGGTGCACCACGCTTACGTCTTCGGGCAGGGTGTCATACCACTCGGTGACGGCGGGCTGCAGGCGGTAGCAGTGCGGGCAGCCAAACCAGAACACCTCGGTTACCTCGATCTGGCCGTCGTCCACCCGGGTATCCACCGGCGTTTCCAGCTGTTCGTAGTCTTCCCCTTCGGTCAGGGTCTGGGCGCTGACCGCTGCCGACAGGCCAAGCCCGGCAAGGGCTACGATAACGGATTTAAACATGGGCCGTTGCTCCATCAATAAGCGTTCAAGGCCCGCCCGGCGCCCCTTCCTGGCAGAGCACGCCCGGGCAAGCCCGAATAGTCCTCGGGAAGCCGCCTGGCCACCGGCGGTTTAGTGCAGCCCCAGTATATAGTTGGCCACGGCTTCCATGTCGCTGTCGCGCATCTTGTCAGCGATATCGCGCATCACCGCACCGGGGTCGTTGGAGCGTTCACCGGCGGCAAAGTCGCCAAGGGTCGAGACCACGTACTCCGGGTGCTGGCCGGAAAGGGCCGGGTACTCGGCGCTGCCGATGCCCTCGCCGGTAGGCGTGTGGCAGGCGGCGCAGGCCGGAATGCCCTGGGTCAGGTCGCCGGCGCGATAAAGGGCTTCACCGCGCTCCAGCGCTTCGACGTCTTCATCGTCAGCCTGGCCCTTGTTGGCCTCAAGCTCAGCATAGTAGGCGGCAACGTCCCAGGCATCCTGGTCGGAAAAATCGTCGACCTGACCGGCCATCTGCGGCACCGGGCGGGTTCCGTCGCGGATCTCCATGATCTGCTTGGCCGTGTATGACGCCTGCTGGCCGGCGAGGTTGGGGAAGGTGCCCATCTGGCTGACGCCGTCATCCCCGTGGCAGGCCGCGCACGCCTGCGCCATTTCCTCGCCCGCCGCGGCGTCGGCATTGGCGGAAAGCTCTGCCGACTGTGCGTGTGCGGTGCCTGCAGCACCCATGATAATTGCCAGGCTTGCCAGTAACTTTCTCATTGCAGTTCCATTATCCCGTTGTGTAATCCCGTTGATCGGTGGCGGCTATGCCCCCCTGGGCGCTTTGGGGTCAGCGGGCTTCAAGGCTGTCGCCGATGGTCAACGCACAATGCTAGACTAGCGCCCCGGGTCGCCGGTATAAACCCGACCGAGTATAACGAATCCCCCAGGCTGCGGGAATGCGCGTTCACGCTGCCTTGGCGGCTATTTCCCCGGAACTTGCCGGAAGTCATGTTCTCTCCGGCAGGCTTACGGCCAGCAGCCCGCCCTTCGTCCCAACCGCTGGCAGGCACCCGCCTGCCAGGCACCGTTTCCAGGACCATGCCATGCCCGCATTCCCCCAGGCGCTGAATTACGCCACCGCACGCTTTATGAAAAGCGCCCCGACCCTGGCCCAGTGCCCGCCGGACAGCGGCGCCGAGGTCGCCTTTGCCGGGCGCTCCAACGCCGGAAAGTCCAGCGCCATCAACGCTCTGACCCGGCAAAAAGCGCTGGCGCGCACCTCGCGCACGCCGGGGCGCACCCAGCTGATCAACAGCTTCAGCCTCATGGGCAACGAGGCCCTGCGGCTAATTGACCTGCCCGGCTACGGCTATGCCAAGGTGCCCGACGCGGTCAAGCGCGAATGGCAGGCGCACCTGTCCGACTATCTCTACCAGCGCCAGAGCCTTCGCGGGCTGGTACTGATGATGGACGTGCGCCACCCGCTTACCGAATTTGACCAGCTGCTGCTGGGCTTTGCCGACGAGCGCGACCTGCCGGTGCACATTCTTCTGACCAAGGCCGACAAGCTGAAAAAAGGCCCCGCCAACGCCTCGCTGCAGAAAGTCCGCCATCAGCTGGTCGAATGGGAAGACCTGGTCACGGTGCAGCTGTTCTCGGCGCTGAAAAAGGACGGCCTAAGTACGCTCTCCGACCGGCTGGACGGCTGGCTGGCGTAGAACCCCTCTTCGACCTGTCTCCGGCTCCTCTGGACATATCCAGCCGCGATCGTCCTGGTTACCCCTTCCGCTATATTGACGAACCTGGGCCCCTGTCCGACTCTGACAGGCTAAGCGAACCTCGGGCGATAACGCCCGTTATCACCGGGCGAGCCTCGCCGACCTATCCTCCCCAGCGAGGCCAAGGAGCACCGTATGACACCCCAACAAGAAAACGCGGTACGCAAACCCCATATCCTCGAAGTGGGCGTGCTGCTCGTCTGCTTTCTGGCCATTGCCTTTTCCTTTACCGGCATTTTCGACCTGAGCATTCAGCTGGCGCTTTTCATTGCCCTGTTCATGGCGATTCTGCTGGGCTTAAGGCTCGGTTACACCTACGACAGCCTTCAGGAAGCGCTGAAGGAAGGCATCTATAACGGCCTCGAGGCGGTCCTCATCCTGATTTCCGTGGGCGCGCTGATCGGTACCTGGATCGCCGGCGGCGTGGTGCCCAGCATTATCTATTACGGCCTCGAATTTATTCATCCCAGCATATTTTTGCTAGGGGGCGTTAACAATTAGGCCAGCCATATGGCGGCTGACACGAGGCAGAGGAGTGACTGGTAGTTTCTTGCCAGTCGCTCATAGCGTGTAGATAACCGCCGGAACTTCTTGATTTTCTG
>NZ_JASSZF010000031.1:0-33603 GCF_031935715.1 Halomonas garicola
CCAAAGACCCGGCGCCGCAAGCTTCTGGCGCTGGGCTTGGATGGTCAGCGTGCCTGGAAGTCAGCGGGGAATGGGCGAGGTCCCTGGTGGAATGCCGGCGCCTCGCACATGAATCAGGCCCTGTCACGCAAGTGGTTCGATCGGCAGGGCATGATCTCGGTACTCGATACGGTAAGAGGGCTTAACCGTTCTTCATGAACCGCCGTATACCGAACGGTACGTACGGTGGTGTGGGAGGGCGCCGGGGGCAACCCCGGCCCCTACCCGATTTTATGCCGTGTCGACGAGGGGCGGGGTGTTTGCTGCCGGTTCAGCGAGCGCCTCAAGCAGCGCATCCAGATCCGTCAGGCGCTTGACGCGCTGGAAGTGCGCGCCGGCTTCGACGTTGCCCTGGCGCATCTGCGAAAGCCACTGCTTGACCAGCGAGGTGACGATGCGCTCGGGCAGCTTTTGCCGCTGGCGGCGGGCGTAGTCCGTGAGCACGCCGGCGCGCATGGCCCAGGTGGTGTCGGCCAGGCGCTCGCCGGTTTGCTGCCAGTGGCGGATGCGGCCGGCAAGCCAAGGGTCGGCAAGCGCGCTGCGGCCGAGCATCACGTCAGCGCAGCCGGAGAGGGTGCGCGCCTTCCAGTAGTCCTCGAGCGTCCAGATATCGCCGTTGGCCACCACGGGGATAGCCAGCCGGCGGCGTATTTTGCCGATCCACTCCCAGTGGGCCGGCGGCCGGTAGCCTTCGTTGCGGGTGCGCGCGTGCACCGTCAGCCGGCAGGCGCCGCCGGCCTCGGCGGCCTGGCCGCAGGCGACGGCCTGGCGGCGGTCGGCAAAGCCCAGGCGGATCTTGGCGGTGACGGGGATTTCCCCGGCGGCGGCGTCCACCACCGCCCGGGTAGCCTGGTAGACCCGCTCCGGGCGGCGCAGAAGCGAGGCGCCGCCGTCGTGGCGGTTGACCAGCTTGGCCGGGCAGCCGAAGTTGATGTCGATGGCCGTAGCACCCAGCCTGACCGCCTGATGGGCGTTGGCGGCAAGCGCCCGGCTGTCCGAGCCCAGCAGCTGAAGGTGCACCGGCACGCCGGTGGGCGTAGCGTTGGCCCCGGTTTCAAGCTCCGGGCAGTGTTTGTAGAACACCCGGGGCGGCAGGCGGGCGTCTACCACGCGAACAAACTCGGTGACGGTCCAGTCAAAACCCGGGCGGGCGGTAAGAAGCTCACGGGTCAGGGCGTCGATTACGCCTTCCATGGGGGCAAGGCCGATCCGGCCGTATGGCGTACGGCGGCTCATGGGGTGGCGTCTTGGGTAGCGGCGGTTAAGGTGACGCCGGCTTTCAGGCGGTTTTCCAGCGGTGCCGGGTCAACCGCTGCGTCCCGAGGCCAGGCAAGCGTCAGGCAAACGCCTTCGCCGTCGTAGTCGGCGCCGGTGACGGGAATGTCGTTATCGCTGCACCAGGCGCGGGCCTCGGCTTCCTGGGCAAAATCGAGCCGCAGGGTGTAGGCGTCGCGCTCGACGACCTCCCGGGTGGGCAGGCTTTCAAGGGCGGTGCTCACCGCTTGGGCATAGGCGCGGGCAAGCCCGCCGGTACCGAGCTTGGTGCCGCCAAAATAGCGGATGACCACGCAGCCGAGCTCACCCAGGCCGCTGCCGTCCAGCACCTGATACATCGGCCGACCGGCGGTGCCGCCGGGCTCGCCGTCGTCGGAAAAGCCGATGTCCTGCTGCTCGCCGGGCGGGCCGGCAATAAAGGCCGTGCAGTGATGGCTGGCGCCCGGGTGGGCGCTTTTGGCCGCGGCCAGCAGGGTGTCGAAATCACCCGGGGTAGGCGTATGGCACAGCCAGGCAATGAACCGGCTTTTCTCGACGTCGATCTCCGCGTAGTGGGGTGAATCCGGCGCCGGTCGGGGAATGAAGTAGCGCATTAATGCTCCGTTGCATGATGCTCGGTGCCCATGACCAGGCTCAGCACCTCGATGTCGCGATTGTGCAGAAATACCGCCGGCCGTTCGTCGCCGGCAAAGATCAGGTGCAGACCGTCGCGCTTGATGATGAGCTGCTCAAGCGTCAGGGTGCGCTGGTTGATTTCTGCCGTGGCCGTTTCATGGGCGCCGTGCTGAAGGCGGCGGATGATGATGACATCACCGGTGAACAGCTGGCAATCGCGCGGGTCGTGGCGGCGCACCCGGATGGCATAGGTGTTGCGTATCGCGCAGCGACGGCCGGCGCGGCGTAGGCCGCGGCCGGAAGCGGGGGCGGGAGCAGTCGGCAGGGTAGCGGGCTGGGCAAGCATCGGGCATCTCCGGTAACGGCAAGCCGGTCGCACTCGGGCAGGGAGGCCTGTACCGGTGCGGCGAGGCTTGTAATCCATACGCTGGATTTATTTACATGGTTTTCTATACAGCTTTATAGAGTCTATCTGTTTTTAAATACAGTTAAAGGGCCGGCCGGACGTTTCCCTTACCGGCCGCTTTGCTGCCGGGCGCTCAAGGGCGGCAAAGCGGCGCCGTCTCTGCGGCCGTGAGTCGCAGGACGACTGGCGAGCGGCGGGCTTTACCTGTAAAGTCCCAGCGCCATCGTCTGCCTGGAGAGACCTCTTGAGCCTGTGCCTTCAAGCCCGGAAACTTGCCTGCGAGCGCGATGACCGCTGGCTGTTTACCGATCTCGACGTGGATATCCAAAGCGGTGAAATTGTGCGCGTAGAGGGGCCCAACGGCTGTGGCAAAACGACGCTGTTGAAGATTCTCGCGGGCCAGCTGAGTGACTATGAAGGGGCGCTTTTCTGGAACGGCCAGCCCCTGCACAAGGCGCGGGAGTCGTTTCTGGCCAATTTGCTGTATCTGGGCCATGCGCCGGGGGTCAAGGCGGGGCTTTCACCGCTGGAAAACCTGGCCTGGTACCAGGCCCTGGGCGGCGAGCGCGGCCGCGAGACCGGGCGCCTCGAGGCGCTGGCCAACGTCGGCCTCGCGGGGTTTGAAGACGTGCCCGCCGGGCAGCTCTCGGCGGGCCAGCAGCGCCGGGTGGCGCTGGCGCGGCTGACGCTCACGCCGCGCGCGCTGTGGGTGCTTGACGAGCCCTTCACCGCCATCGACCGCGACGGCGTGGCGGCGCTGGAGGCCGCACTTGACGCCCATGCGCGGGCCGGGGGCTGCGTGATTGTGACCACGCACCACGAGCTGGCAGCGTCTTCGCGGCTGCGGCGACTGCCGCTGGGCAACAAGGGCGGGCCGGAGCACTAAAGGCGGTAAGTAATGGACAAGACCATGGCGGACGACACAACACTGACGGCAAGCCCGCGGCAACCCGCCGACCCGGAGGCGATTGGCGAGCTTAAGGAGGCCCGGGGCGGGGCGGCCGTCGCGCTTACGGCGACGCTCAGGCGCGATCTGGTGCTGATGCTGCGAAGCCGCGGCGAGGTGATCAACCCGCTGGTGTTTTTTGCCTTGGTGATCACCCTGTTTCCCATCGGTATCTCGCCGGATCCGGATCTTTTGCAGCGCATCGCGCCGGGGCTTTTGTGGGTGGCCGCGCTGCTTGCCGCGCTGCTCTCGCTGGATAGCCTGTTTCGCGGCGACTTTGAGGACGGCAGCCTCGAGCAGCTGCTGCTTGCGCCCCAGCCGCTGGCGGCGCTGTCGCTTGCCAAGGTGGCGGTGCATTGGCTGTTGACCGGGCTGCCGCTTGCGCTGATGGCGCCGGTGCTGGGCGTCATGCTTTCGCTGCCGGCGGGAAGCTACGGCGTGCTGTCGCTGTCGCTGGCGCTGGGTAGCGCCAGCCTGAGCCTCATCGGCGCCATCGGCGCGGCGCTGACGGTGGGTCTTTCCCGGGGCGGCGTGCTGCTGTCGCTTTTGGTGCTGCCGCTTTATATCCCCGTGCTCATCTTCGGCGCCGGGGCCGTGCAGGCCGCTATCATGGGCGACGGCGCCGGGGCGCATCTGGCGATACTCGGGGCGCTGCTGGCGGCGTCGCTGGCGCTCTCGCCCTGGGCGATTGCCGCCGCGCTGCGTATTAGTCTCAACGGTTGAGGAAAACCACTATGTGGGCGTTTATTCACAAGCTCGGGTCGCCTAAATGGTTTTATGCCATCAGTGCCAGACTGCAGCCCTGGTTCTGGGCCCTGGCGGCGGTGCTGATCGTCGCCGGCACCGTCTGGGGGCTGGCCTTCGCCCCGGCCGACTATCAGCAGGGCAACAGTTTCCGCATTATCTATATCCACGTGCCGGCGGCGTTTCTGGCCCAGTCGGTGTTTATCAGCATGGCCGCCGCGGGGCTGGTGTTCATGGTCTGGAAAATCAAGATCGCCGACATGGCCGCCAAGGTCATGGCGCCGTTTGGTGCGGCGATGACGTTCGTTGCGCTGTTTTCCGGCGCGGTGTGGGGCGTGCCCACCTGGGGCACCTGGTGGATGTGGGACGCCCGCCTGACGTCGATGCTGATCCTGCTGTTTCTGTACCTGGGGGTTATTGCCCTGCGCGGCGCCTTTTCCAGCCGCGACGGCGGCGCCCGGGCGGCGTCGGTGTTGGCCATGGTCGGGGTGATTAATATCCCTATCATCAAATACTCGGTGGACTGGTGGTACACCCTGCACCAGCCGGCCACCTTCAGCGTGACGTCAAGACCGGCGATGCCCGTCGACATGTGGCTGCCGCTGCTGGTGATGGTGCTTGGCTTCTACAGCTTTTTCATCGCCCTGACGCTGATGCGCACGCGCAGCGAGATCCTGCGCCGGGAGTCTCGCAAACGCTGGGTCCGAGAGCTTTTCCAGGAGACGCGATAGATGGCGTTTACTTCGTTTGCTGATTTTATCGCCATGGGCGGCCACGCGCCTTACGTGTGGTCGGCCTGGGGCGTTACGCTGTTTCTTCTGCTGGCGTCGGTATGGCATGCGCGCCTCGAGCGTCGCCAGCTCACCAAGGGACTTGAGCGCCGCGAGCGGCGTGAGCAGGCGCAGCGTAGCGCGCCCAGGTCCGGCACCGCGGAACCCGCGGCCGAAGGCGGAGGTCACTATGACACCTAAGCGCAAGCAGAAACTCTTTGTCATCCTCGGCCTGGTCAGCCTGGCCGCCGTAGCCGTGGGGCTGACGCTTTACGCCCTGCGCAGCAACATCAACCTGTTTTTCAGCCCGGTGGAAATCGCCGAGGGCAATGCGCCCATCGAGCGCCAGATACGCGCCGGCGGCATGGTCAAGGAAGGCACCGTGGCGCGCGATCCGGAAAGCCTTAATGTCGAGTTCACCGTGACCGACTATGTTGGCGAGCTTGACGTTTATTTCAGCGGGATACTGCCGGACCTGTTCCGCGAAGGGCAGGGTGTGGTAATCGTTGGCGAGCTGCAGGAAAACGGCCGCTTTCGCGCCGATCAGGTGATGGCGCGCCACGACGAAAACTATATGCCGCCGGAAGTGGCCGATGCGCTGGAAGAAGCGGGCTACCAGCCCTCGGACTACGCCGAGAAGGCCGCCGAGTCGGCCGCCGGCAGCTAGCCGCGCCGGCAATGGCCCTGACCGCGACCCGCGTAACGATTTTGACAGACCCTGACACCGACGCCGCAGCTACTTTCGCAGCTGCTCCCGCGATACCGGAGCGCCCATGTTGACGAAAATGATTCCTGAAATTGGCCATTTTGCGCTGATCATTGCGCTGATGATGGCGTTGCTGCAGGCGGTGGTGCCGCTTGCCGGTGCCGCCACCCGGCGGCCGCTGTGGATGGCCTTTGACCGGCCCATGGCCGCCGGGCAGTTTGTGTTTCTCGCCATTGCCTATCTGTGCCTCACGGCAAGCTACATGCTGGATGATTTCAGCGTGGCCACCGTGGCCAACAACTCCAACTCGCTGCTGCCGTGGTACTACAAGCTAAGCGCGGTGTGGGGCAACCACGAAGGCTCGGTGCTTTTATGGAGTTTGATGCTCTCGGTCTGGGGGCTTTTGGCATCGCTTTGGTCGCGCAAGCTGCCCCGGGACATGGTGGCCCGGGTGACCGGCATTCTGGGGACGATCGGCGCCGGCTTCCTGCTGTTTGTGCTGGTCACCTCCAACCCCTTCGCGCGGCTCTTGCCCAACATGCCCGACGACGGCACCGACCTGAACCCGCTGCTCCAGGACTTTGGCCTGGTGGTGCACCCGCCGATGCTGTACATGGGCTACGTGGGCTTTTCGGTGGTGTTTGCCTTTGCCATTGCCGCGCTGCTGGGCGGGCGGCTTGACGCCGCCTGGACCCGCTGGGCGCGCCCCTGGACCAACGCCGCCTGGGCGTTTCTCACGGTGGGGATTGCGCTCGGCAGCTGGTGGGCCTACTACGAGCTTGGCTGGGGCGGCTGGTGGTTCTGGGACCCGGTGGAAAACGCCTCATTACTGCCCTGGCTTGCGGGCACGGCGCTCATCCACTCCCTGGCGGTGACCGAAAAGCGCGGCTCGTTCAAGAGCTGGACGGTACTTTTGGCCATTGCCACCTTTTCGCTGTCGCTGATGGGCACCTTCCTGGTGCGCTCCGGCGTGCTCACCTCGGTCCACGCCTTTGCCAACGACCCGTCCCGGGGGCTCTTTATCCTGGTGCTTTTGGCCATCACCGTGACGCTGTCGCTGCTGGTGTTCGCCCTGCGCGCGCCGCGGGTGAGCCACAAGGTCGGGTTTAACTGGCTGTCCCGGGATTCGCTCCTGCTGGTCAACAACATCCTGCTGGTTATCTTGACCGTGACTGTGCTCTTGGGCACGCTCTACCCGCTCATTCTCGACGCCCTGGGGCTTGGCAAGATCAGCGTGGGCCCGCCGTACTTCAACGCGCTGTTCGTGCCGCTGGTAACGATCATGAGCCTGTTCATGGGGCTTGGGCCGATCGCCCGCTGGAAGCAGATGCCGGGCCGGGAGCTTGTCTCCCGGGTATGGCTTTCCGGCGTGGCCGCGGTGGTGCTGGGCGCGACTATCCCGCTGTTTTACGGGCCCGAATGGAACGCCAAGGTCATGCTCGGCATGATACTGGCGCTGTGGATCGTGCTGCCCATGGTGCGCGATATCGTCTCCCGGGTGCGTTCGGCCAGCAGCGTGGGCCGCGGCTTCAGGCGGATTTCGCTGTCCTACTGGGGCATGGTGCTTGGCCACCTGGGGATTGCGGTGACCATGGTTGGTGTGGCCGTGGTGTCCAACGATAACATCGAACGCAACGTGCGCATGGCGCCGGGCGATTCGGTGGAAATGGCCGGCTATACCTTCCACATGCAGGACTTTACCGAGCGCCGCGGGCCCAACTACCTCGCCGACACCGGGATTATCCGCGTCGAGCGCGAAAACGGCAGCCATTTCATGATGCGCCCGGAAAAGCGTCTGTATCTGGCGACCGGCATGCCCATGACCCAGGTGGCGCTGCGCGCCGGCTTCACCCGCGACCTTTACGTGGCCATGGGCGAAGACCTCGGCGACGGCAGCTGGGCCATTCGCCTGCAGTACAAGCCCCTGGTGCGCTGGCTGTGGCTTGGCGGGCTGCTGATGGCGGCCGGCGGCGTGCTCGCGGTGATCGACAAGCGCTATCGCCGGGTGCGGGTGCCGGGGCGTAACCGCCGCGTCGAGCGCGCCAACGCCACGGGCGTGCCCACATCCGCGGAGGCGAGCGCATGAAGCGTCGATTGCTGCTGTTTTTGCCGCTCATCGCCTTTCTGGGGCTCGCGGCGTTTTTCTACTACCGGCTGGGCATGGACCCGTCGTACCGCGACTCGGCGCTGATCGCCCGGGAATTTCCCGCCTTCAGCACCTCGACCCTCGACGACCCCAACCGCACCGTGGATGAAAGCCTGCTCGAAGGCGAGGTCACCCTGGTCAACGTCTGGGGCGAGTGGTGCCCGGCGTGCAAGCAGGAAATGCCCCAGCTGCTGGATCTGGAGGATCGCGGTATCCGCATGGTGGGCGTCAATTATCGCGATACCCGGGACAAGGCCCACCAGTTCCTCGACGAGTTCGGCGACCCGTTTGAGGTCAATATTTTCGACCCCGAAGGCGACCTGGGCTTTGATCTTGGCGTCTACGGCGCCCCGGAAACCTTTCTGGTGGATGCCGACGGGGTCATCCGCTATCACCACACGGGCTATATCGCCCCCGAAGACGTGCGCGACGTGATCGTGCCGGAGGTGGAAAAATGGCGCCGCTGATTCGCTGGCTAACGGCTGCCCTGTTGCTGGTCTGCGCCACCCAGGCAGTGGGGGACAGCATCGAAATACGCGACTTCGACACCCCGGTGATGAAGGAGCGCTACCGCGACCTCACCGGGTCCATGCGCTGTCCGCTGTGCGAAAACCAGGCCATCAACGACTCCGATGCGCCCATTTCCGGCGATATGCGCGACCGCGTGTACATGCTGCTGCAGGACGGCCAGTCGGACACGGAAATCATCAACCACATGGTGGACCGCTTCGGCGAGTACATACTGTACAACCCGCGGCTGGAAAACCGCACCTACCTGCTCTGGGGCATCCCCCTGGCGCTGCTGCTCGCCGGCGCTCTGCTGGTAGTGCTTATCGTACGCGCGCGGCGCAGCGCTTCGTCGGCTTCGCTGAGTGCCGAGGAGCGCGCCCGCCTTGATGCATTGATTAACCGCAAGAGGTCGCCATGACACCGCTGTGGATCGGGTTTGCCGTACTGCTGGCCCTCGCGCTCTGGTTTCTGGTGCTGCCGCTGCGCCAGTCGCGCCGCCTGCACGACACCCTGGCCGAAGACGAAGCCAACGACACCGCTGCCGAACAGAACGTAGCGATATTCAAGCGCCGCAAGGCCTCCCTGGATGCCGCCCGGGAGCGCGGCGATATCGACGAGGCGCAGTACGAAGAAGACCGCCTGGAGCTTGAGCGCAGCCTGCTCGACGACACTCGGCGGCTGTCGCACCGCCCGCTGGGCAATGCCTCTGCCGGTCGCATTGCCGTGCCGCTGATTATGGTAGGCGTGGTGCTGGCAAGCGTCTTCTGGTACCAGCAGCAGGGCGCCGAAGGCGACCTGGCGCTGTACGCCGTGCAGCAGGACGTGCAGAACGACCCCGAAGGGTCGCTTTCTACCTATCTTGAGCGCATGGAAGCCCAGGCCGAGCGCCAGCCGGACAACCCCAGCGTCTGGGGCGAGCTGTTTCCGCTCTACCGCCAGACCAACCAGCCGGAGAAAGCCGCCGATGCGCTTGAGCACCTGATCGAGCTGGAGGGGCGCCAGGCATCGCTTCTGGCCCAGCTGGCGCAGATTCGCTTTTTCATGGCCGACCGCGAGCTCACCGCCGAAGTGCAGTCGCTGGTCGATGAAATCCGCCAGAAGGATCCCCGCGAGCCGACCATGCTCGGCGTCATGGGCATCCACGCCTTCGAGAGCGGCGACTACGAAGCGGCCATCGACCGCTGGCGCCGGGCGGTGGCCAACGTGCAGAATCCGGACACCGTAGAGTCGCTCAAGCAGGGGATCGAAGTCGCCCAGCAGCGGCTGGGTATCGAGCCCGACGCCACTGGCGACGCCGGTCACGGAGTTAGCGTCAAGGTCGCCCTGGACGACTCCCTGCGCGACCAGGCGCCGAATGATGCCACGGTGTTCATCACCGCCCGGGATCTGGAAGGCGAGAAGCCGCCGCTGGCCGTGGTGCGCACCACGGTGTCGGCGCTCCCCGAGACCGTCACGCTGAGTGAAAACGATGCCATGTCGCCCCAGGCCTCCATCGCCGGCGAGGACAGCGTCCGCCTGGTCGTGCGCGTGTCGCCCTCGGGGCAGGCCACGCCGCAGCCGGGTGATCTGTTCGGCGACGTCGACAACGTTTCCGTGGGGGCGCTTGAGGACAGCGACACCGTGGACGTCACCGTCAACCGCGTCTTCAAGTAAGCCCGTGAAGCCATGCGTTTAACCGCCATCCGTCTGGCCGGGTTCAAATCCTTTGTGGACCCGGTCAGCGTGCCCTTTGACGGCAACATGACCGCCATTGTCGGCCCCAACGGCTGCGGCAAGTCGAACATCATCGACGCCGTGCGCTGGGTGATGGGGGAGTCCTCGGCCAAGACCCTGCGCGGCGAATCCATGGCCGACGTGATCTTCAACGGCTCCACCGGGCGCAAGCCCGTGGGCCAGGCCTCCATCGAGCTCAAGTTCGACAACCGCGACGGCGCCATGGGCGGCATGTACGCCCAGTACGCCGAAATCGCGGTCCGGCGCCAGGTCACCCGGGACGGCCAGTCGACCTACTTCTTCAACGGTCAGAAATGCCGCCGCCGCGACATCGCCGATTTGTTCATGGGCACGGGACTCGGCCCGCGCTCCTACGCCATCATCGGCCAGGGGATGATTTCCCGGCTGATCGAGGCGCGGCCGGACGATCTGCGCGCCACGCTTGAAGAGGCCGCGGGGATTTCCAAGTACAAGGAGCGCCGGCGGGAAACCGAAAACCGCATGCGCCGCACCCAGGAAAACCTCGACCGCCTGGACGACATCCGTGAAGAGCTGGACAAGCAGCTCGAACGCTTGAAGCGCCAGGCCGAGGCGGCCAAGCGCTACCAGACCCTCAAACAGCAGGAGCATCGCCTGAAAGGCGAACTGGCGCTGCTGCGCGGCCGGGCCCTGCGCGCCGAGCAGCACCATCAGGAAAGTCGCGTTCGCGAGCTGGAAACCGCCGTGGAAAAAGACGTCTTCGGCGTGCGCCAGTGCGAAACTCGCCTCGAGCAGGCGCGCGAGCAGCACGACGCCCTGAGTGAGGTGCTCGACCGCCACCAGCAGGCGTTTTACGCCACCACCACCCGCATTGCCCGGATCGAGCAGGATCAGAGCCACCGCAAAAGCCGCGAGGCCCAGCTGAAAAGCGACATCGACGCCGCCCGCCGGGAGCGCGACGAGCAGCGCCGGGTGAGCGAAGGCGACGGCGAACGGCTGGCGGCTATCGGCGAGCGCCTGGACAGCCTGCTGCCGGACATGGAGACGCTGGAAGAGCAGCTGGAAACCCTCGACGCCGAGCTGGCCGACGCCGCCCCGGCGCTGGACGCCGCGGAGGAGGCTCAGAACGCCGCCGACGAAAGCTGGCGCGAAGCCAGCCGCGACGCCGAGCGCGGCCAGGATCAGCTGCGCGACCTGGAGCAGCGCATCCAGCGCCTGCGCGCCGAGCGCGAGCGCCGCCGGGGCCAGCGCGGCGACATGGACGACCTTGCCGCGCACAGGGAAAGCCACGCCGAGCGGCAGGCCGCACTGGAAGACGCCGAGCGCGAGGCCGAACGCCTGACCGAGCAGCGCGAGCACAGCCGCGAGGCTCTGGCCCGCTCCCGGGATGCCCAGAACGAGCAGAGCCGCCGAAGGGACGAGGCGCAGGCCGCGCTCAGCCGCCTCGAAGGCGAGCAGGCCTCGCTGCAAACGCTGATCGACGCGGCGCTCGCCGACCACGACCCGGCCATTGACGCCGCCCTGGCCGAGCGCGGGCTTGCACAGGCGCCAAGGCTTGGCGAGGCCATCGACGTCGCCGCCGGCTGGGAAGCGGCGGTCTCCTGGCTGCTGGCGCCTTGGCTTGGCGCCCGCCTGGCGGCGCCGGCATCGCTTGCCGCGCAGCCCGAGGCGCTCGCCGCCGACTGGTGCCTGCTGGATCACACCGAGGCGCCGGCGCCTTCCGGCACTCTGGCCGAACAGGTCACCGGCGCCGGCGCCCTGGTGCACTGGCTGGGCCGCATCCGCTGCGTGGATACCGCTGCCGAGGCCGGCGCGCTGGCGTCCACGCTTGACCACGGCGAGAGCGTGCTCAGCCGCGACGGCGTCTGGCAGGGGCCGGGCTTCGTCCGCCAGCAGGCCGAAGGCGAAGGCGTCGACGCGCTGCTGGTCACCCGCCGGCGCTACGCCGAGCTTGCCGCGCAGCAGGAAAAGCAGCAGGCGGCGCTGGAGCAGGTCCAGCGCGAGCTGGACGACAGCAGCGAACGGCTGAGGGCACTCGAGGCGGCCGGGGAAGATCACGCTCGCCAGGAGCGCGAGCACGCCGCCACCCTGCAGCAGGCGGCCCTGGCCGAGCGCAGCCAGGCTCAGCGCATCGAACACCTGCAAAGTCGCGCCGCCGAGCTTGACGAAGAGCTTGCCCGGCTGGAAGAAGACGACGCCGAGCTGACGCTTGCGCTCGAGGAGCAGCGCGAACGCTGGGGCGAGGCCATGGAGCGCCTGGAGCAGGCCACCGGGCAGCGCGAAGACGCCCGGGCCGAAAGCCAGCGGCAGCGCGAACAGCGCCAGCGCCTCGAGCAGCAGCAGGCGCCGCTGAAGGCTCGCCAGCAGGAGCTTGCCATCGAGCGCGAGCGCCTGATGGTCGAACGCGACAGCCTGAACGCCCAGCGCGCGCGCAGCGACGAAGGCGAGGAGCGCCTGGCGCTGCGCATCGCCGAGCTGGAAGAAAGCCTTGAGGCACTGTTCGAGCCCGACGAGATGGCCGGTGAGGAGCTGGAAGAGCTGCTCCACCAGCGCGAGCAGCAGGAACGCCGACTGACCGACACCAAGGACCAGGCCCAGGCGCTGGCCGAACAGCTACGCACCGACGAGCTGGCGCGGCAGAACCACGAGCGCACCCTCGAGCAAAGCCGCGAGCAGCTTCAGCAGCGGCGCATGGACGCCCAGGCGCTGACGCTGAAGGCAACCGCTCAGGACGAGCAGCTGGCCGAGCTTGAGCTCGACGCCGATACCCTGGGGGAGACCCTGCCTGCTGATGCCGACGAGTCGCGCTGGCAGGCCACGCTCGAGTCCACCACGGATAAAATACGCAGGCTTGGGGCGATCAACCTCGCCGCCATCGAGGAATACGACCAGCAGGCCGAGCGGCGCAACTACCTGGAAGCCCAGCACGAGGAGCTCACCGAGGCCCTGGAGACGCTTGAACGAGCCATTCGGCGCATCGACCAGGAAACCCGGGTGCGCTTCAAGTCCACTTTCGAAGAAGTGGACGCCGGGCTGCAGGCGCTGTTTCCCCGGGTGTTCGGCGGCGGCACGGCCTGGCTTGCGCTCACCGGGGACGACCTGCTGGAAACCGGCGTTGCCATCATGGCGCGCCCTCCGGGCAAGAAGAACAGCACCATTCATCTGCTTTCCGGCGGCGAAAAGGCGCTCACTGCGCTGTCGCTGGTGTTTGCCATCTTCCAGCTCAACCCGGCGCCGTTTTGCATGCTCGACGAAGTGGACGCGCCGCTGGACGACGCCAACGTGGGGCGCTATGCCAAGCTGGTGAAGGAGATGTCGGAAAGCGTGCAGTTCATCTACATTACCCATAACAAGATCGCCATGGAGGCATCCGAGCGCCTGATGGGGGTGACCATGCAGGAACCCGGCGTCTCACGGCTGGTTGCGGTAGGCGTGGAAGAAGCCGCTGCGCTTGCCGACGATACCGCTTGATAATGTAAATATACGGTTAGCAGAGAGGCTAAAATCGGGAAAAAACGGCGCTAAAAGGTGAGATTTCGCAAAAACTGGCGCTTCTCATGGCGCTCGGGCTATGCTTGCGGTAGAAGTACAGGCAGGATTCATCGTGTTGCCGGGTACGAAATAGCATTAACGGCAGGAGACGCGGCAGACGATAGCGCTTGAGATATAGTATTTGAGATAGCGTTTGAGAGAGTATTTGAGATAGCGTTTGAGAGAGTATTTGAGATAGCGTTCGAGAAAGTATTTGAGATAGCGTTCGAGAAAGTATTTGAGATAGCGTTCGAGAAAGTATTCAGCATGGCATATTCAAACGCGCGGTAAAGCGTAGCGGTAAATAGCAACGTGACAACGGCAGCGGCAAACAAGAAGCTGTAATTTTATACAGCATAACACGACAACGAGGCTTTGCCACCGGTGAAGGCAATCGGTAAAAGCAGCCGGCAGCATCAAGCCGGAAAACGACCCATGGAAAGTGCGACATGGAACTAAGAGAGTGGCTAATCATTTTAGGGCTGGCGCTGGTTTCGCTCATCGTCATTGACGGCGTGCGCCGGCTTCAGCGCCAGCGTCGGGTTCCGCGTCTGGATCAGGCACGGGGCAGCGCCGATGCGCAGGGCAAGACCGATGCCCGGGACCCTGAAGCCGCCGCGCGCCACGCCGAGCTCGACTGGGAGCTGCCCAACGGCGGCGCCCGGGTAGTGAGCCCGGCGGATTACAGCAACCTGGCCGAAAAGCCGCCGCTCGAGCGCCAGGAACCCGAGCACCCCGGTCCTTCGCGGGTGTTTGCGGAGTCGCGCCGTTCAAGGTTTACCGCCCCCCGCCGCGAGCCGCGCGCTTCGGCCGAGCCGGAAATGGCGATGCCCGAAACTGCCACGCAGCCCACGGCCACGCCCCAGCAGGAGCCCACGCTCGGCGCCGTTCCGCCGCAGCCGGCAGCGCCACAGGCGCCGGCCGACACCGCCGAGGCGCAGCCTGCGCCCGAGCCTGAACGAGAAAGAGAGCAAGAAAAAGAGCAGGCGCCCGAGGAGGAAGCACCGGCCGCTTCCGGCTTCGCCCTGCGCGCCGAGGCCGAAGACGCCCGGGCGCATCAGGTTAGCTACCGCCCGGCGTCGCGCCGCCAGCTGCGCAGCGATACCGTGGGCGAATACGACGACGAGGATGAGGAAGAGTACCGGCTGGTGGATATCGAGGGCATGGGCCGCTCGGTGAAAAAACGCCTTGTCCAGCGCCGCCGGGCACGGCAGGAGGCGAAAAAGCGCCGCCAGGAAGACAAGGCCCGGCGCGCCGATGTCCAGGCCAGGGAGCAGGCCGAACGCCAGGCGCGCAGGCAGCAGGAGCAAGAAGAGAAGCAGCGTCGGCAGGAGGCGCAGCTGGCTGCCAAAGCCGAGCAGGATCGTCTGGCCGCGGAGCAGGAACAGGCCCGTGAAGCCGCGGAGCAAGAACAGGCCCGTGAAGCCGCAGAGCGTCAGCGGCAGGCAGAAGAGGCTCGCCGTGCGCCAACTCAGGAAGCACCCGAGGAGGCTCCGGAGGCCGCCTACCCGCCCGAGGACGACTTCCGCCCGGCAAGCCAGCCGGCCATGGAGCCGATTCTCGAGAAGGCCCTGCGCAACGACGTCCCCGGCGGCTACGCCCGCAAGACGCTCACCGACGCCGACGAGCTCATCGTCATCAGCGTGATGTCCCGGGACGCCGAGGGCTTTGACGGCCTTCGCCTGCTCGAGCTGCTGATGGCCTGCGGGCTGCGCTATAGCCAGGGGCTGGGCGTTTTCCACCGCTTCGAAACCGAAAGCGAGGACAGCGAGCTGCAGTTTTCCATGGTCAACGTGGTCAAGCCGGGATCGTTCCCGGTGGAAGAGGGCGCGCCCTTCACCTGCCCGGGCATCACCTTTTTGATGCCGCTGCCCGGCGCCGAGGAGAGCGCCGCCGCCTTTGAAGCCATGGTAGAAACCGCCATGGTCGTGGTGCGCCACATGGGCGGCGAGCTCAAGGACGAAAACCACAGCGTAATGACCGCGCAAACCATCGAGTTTGCCCGCCAGCAGGTCCACGAGTTCGAGCGCCGCCACCGGCTGCACCGCCAGCTGCAGGCGCAGTAAAAGCCCGCACCGACGCATTTGTTATTGCACCCGCCCATGAGAGGCGGGTGTTTTTGTTTTATTATGGCGTGCGGTTTACGAGACGCCTGAATTTTCCACTGCCCCTTATTTTTACTCGCGTAAGAGATTCCCATGTGCTCATCTGATTCATCGTCGCCGCCCGCCGCCGTGCGCGACGAGGCCCGGACGCTGCGCGCCGCACTTGACGACGCCAACTATCGCTACTACGTGCGCGACGAGCCGACGCTCACCGACGCCGACTACGACCGCAAGCTGCGCCGGCTGCAGAGTCTTGAGGCCGACTACCCGGCGCTGGTGACCGCTGACTCGCCCACCCAGCGGGTGGGCGCGCCGCCGGCGGATGGCTTCCCCGAAGTCGAACACGCCGTGCCCATGCTCTCGCTTGCCAACGCCTTCAACCGCGAAGACGTCTTTGCCTTTGCCGAGCGCGTGGCCGAACGGCTGGAAGGCACGGCGGAAGAGGTCACCTTCACCGCCGAGCCCAAGCTCGACGGCGCGGCGGTATCGCTGGTCTACGAGCGCGGCGAGCTTGCTAGCGGCGCGACCCGGGGCGACGGGCGTACCGGCGAGGACATCACCTCCAACCTGCGCACCCTGCGGTCGGTGCCGCTGGTTTTGCGCGGCGACGGCGTGCCGGATCTGCTTGAGGTCCGCGGCGAGGTGATCATGCGCCACTCGGGCTTCGAGGCGCTCAACGCCCACGCCAGGGAAACCGGTGCCAAGGTGTTTGCCAACCCGCGCAACGCCGCCGCCGGCAGCCTGCGCCAGCTGGACCCGGCGGTAACCGCGACCCGGCCGCTGGAGTTTCACGCCTACCAGGCCGCGCGCATTGAGCCCGACCAGGGCGATGCCTCCCACAGCGAGCTGATGGCGCGCCTTTCCCGGCTGGGGTTTCGGACCAGCCGCGAACTTGAAATCCTCAAGGGGCCAAAGGCCGTGGCCGACTACTGCGAAGCGCTGGGCGAGCGCCGCGAGGGTCTGGGTTTTGATATCGACGGCGCGGTGATCAAGGTCAACGACCTGCGCCAGCAGCGCGAGCTGGGCTTTGTTGCCCGGGCGCCGCGCTGGGCCACGGCCTGGAAGTTTCCCGCCCAGGAAGAAACCACGCGCCTCGACGACGTCGAGTTTCAGGTCGGGCGCACCGGCGCGATTACCCCGGTGGCGCGGCTCGCGCCGGTGACGGTGGCCGGGGTGACCGTGTCCAATGCTACCCTGCACAACGCCGACGAAATCGCCCGGCTCGACGTGCGCATCGGCGATACGGTGACGATCCGCCGGGCCGGCGACGTTATCCCCCAGGTGGTGCGGGTGGATGTGGACAGGCGGCCCGACGATGCCCGGGAGATCGTTTTTCCCGCGCGCTGCCCGGTGTGCGACTCGGAGGTCGAGCGCCACGAGGGCGAGGTGGTAGCGCGCTGCTCCGGCGGGCTTTTCTGCCCGGCCCAGCGCAAGGAAGCGCTCAAGCACTTTGCCAGCCGCCGGGCGCTGGATATCGACGGGCTGGGCGAAAAGCTCATCGATCAGCTGGTAGAAAACGGCTGGGTGGAAACCCCGGCGGATCTGTTCGCGCTTTCCGTCGAGCGGCTGAAAACCCTGCCGCGCATGGCCGAGAAGTCCTCACAGAACCTGGTTGAGGCGCTGGAAAGCGCCAAAGCTACCACCCTTGCGCGCTTTATCTACGCGCTGGGGATCCGCGAGGTGGGCGAGGCCACCGCCGCCGGCCTGGCCGCGCACTTTGGCACCCTCGATGCCCTGCAGTCCGCCGCTCAGGCCGACCTTGAAGGCGTCAACGACGTCGGGCCGGTAGTCGCCGCCCACGTGCATACCTTTTTCCGCCAGCCGCACAACCGGGAGACCGTGGCCGCCCTGCGCGAGGCCGGGGTGCACTGGGACGAGCAGGAAGTCACCGCCGGCCCCACGCCCCTGGCGGGGCAGACCTGGGTGCTCACCGGCACTTTGGAGAGCATGACTCGGGACGAAGGCAAGGCGCGCCTCCAGGCGCTGGGGGCCAAAGTGGCCGGCAGCGTGTCGAAGAAAACCGCCTGCGTGGTCGCCGGCGACGCGGCGGGAAGCAAGCTTGCCAGGGCCGAAGAGCTGGGGGTCGAGGTGCTGGACGAAGCCGGTTTCGTCGCCCGGCTGGGTGACTGGGAAGCAGGCGAGCCGGATACCGCGACCCCGGACGCAGGTCAGTAAACAGGAGCTTTGGATGAGCCGCTTTATCGAAGTGCCGGCGCGGATGCTGCCGGCGGATACTCTGAACGCGCTGCTGGAAGCCTTTGTCACCCGCCAGGGCTACGACACCACTGACACCACCGGCGCCGGCATGGCCGGCTGGGTCGAGGAGCTAAAGGGCCAGCTCGAGCGGGGTGAGCTGCTGATCGCCCACGACGTAGAGCTTGAGATGACCGAGGTGATGACCCTTGAGCAGTGGCGCCGCTTCGGCCGGGATATCGCCGACGACGAGGAAGAGGGCGATATTTAGCCGTTGCGATATGTCGCCGTTTTATTACCGACCGCCGGCGCCGCGCTCGAGGGCGCGGATCAGCCGCCGGCCGGGGTGCAGGTGGTCGGCGAGCGGACCTTCCACGGGCAGCGGCTCGTCGCAGATTCGTGAGGCGATGACCTCGGCGCACAGCGGCGCGCTTGATAGCCCCCGGGAGCCGTGGGCAGCGCTGATCCACAGGCCGGGATGGTGCGGCCCCGGCGCGCTGAACGACCGGGTGGCGTCCTTGGCCAGGGCGGCGTAGACCTCGCGCCAGGCGTCGGCGTTAGGCACCGGGCCGGCGTAGGGGGTTTTGTCCGGGCTGGCCGCACGAATGCCGGCCCGGCCCCCCATACGCGCCGGGTCAAGCTCGGCGCCGGCCTCCTCGAGCGCGTGATACAGCGCCGGCAGCATGCCTTGAAGCTCGCCGAGATTACCGGCGTGGTCCTCCGCGCGCATGCCGGCGTCGGTCTCGTTGGGCACAAAGCTCGCGCCGACGGTGAGCACGCCGTCGAGCGCCGGCGGGGCGTAGCCCTTGGCGCACACGACCTCTTCCGGGCCCGCTACGCCGTCGGGCAGCGGTATTTCGCTGACCTGGCCGCGCACCGGCTGAAGCGGCAGCGCCTCGGCCTGGGCAAAGCGGTTGGCCAGCTGGGCGCTGGCGATAACCACCTGGTCGGCATAGAGCGCCTGGCCGCTGGCCAGAACCACGCGCCAGCCGCCGTTTGCCTGCTCGAGCGCGACGGCCTCGCCGTATTCAAGCGTAATGCCGGGGTGCTCAAGCAGCCGCTGACACAGCGCCGCCGGGCGCACCCAGCCCGCCTGCGAATAATAAAGCCCCTGCTCGGCGGGGGTGTCCTCGCCGACGCTTTTCCGCCAGTTCGGCGGCTCCCGCAGCGTTACCAGCTCCGCCGGTAGCGGGTGGTTGGCGCAAAAGCGCCGCTGGCGGGCGGCTTCTTTCTCGCCCAGCGCCAGCTGGAGCACCCCGCTTGGCTGCCACAAGGTATGGCCGGGGTCGAGGGTCTCCAGCCAGCGGCGGCTGTGTTCGAGCCCGGCGAGGTAAAAGCGGCTTTGCACGTTGGTGTCCGCCGCCAGCTTGACGTAAAGCGCGCCCTGGCGGTTGCCCGAGCCGCCCGCCGCCGGCGCGGTTTTTTCCACCACGGTAACGTTCACCCCGCGCCGGGCGAGCGCCTCGGCGACGCTCGCCCCGGCAATACCCGCGCCGATAACGACGGCGCTTTGCGCCGCCCGGACAGCGGGCGGGATAAACCAGGGCGTGGCCTGCCGCCGCGTATCGGCGGGCGGAGCGTCGATGTGGCCGGCGAGCATCTCGCGCTTGCGCCCGAACCCGGGCACTTTCTTCCACGTAAAGCCCGCCGCCGCGAGGCCGCGCTTGACCACGCCGGCGCAGGTAAAGGTAGCAAAGGTGGCGCCCGGGCGGGAGCGCGCGGCCATGGTATTAAATAGATCCGGCTGCCACATGCCGGGGTTCTGCGCCGGGGCAAAGCCGTCGAGAAACCAGGCATCCACACGGCCGTCGAGAAGCCCCAGCCGCTCGGCGGCGTCGCCAAAATGCAGGTCCAGGGTGACGCGCTCGTCCAGCCGCAGCCGGTGAACGCCGGCGACGGCGTTCGGCCACTGGCGGCACAGCGATTCGGCGTAAGCGCCGAGCTCGGGCCAGGCGGCGAGCGCCCGGGCGAGGCTTGCGCGCTCAAGCGGGTACTTTTCTGTGGATATCAGGTGCAGCCGGGCGCCGGGCGGGGCGTGGCGGGCAAAGCAGGCCCAGGCGCAAAGCATGTTCAGGCCGGTGCCAAAGCCGGTCTCGCCGATGACAAAGGCGCGAGGCTCGCGCCAGGCGGTAAAGCGCTCGGGTAGGCGATTGGCGTCAAGGAAGACGTGTTCGGTTTCCGCGCGCCCGTCCTGGCGGGAAAAGTACACGTCATCAAAGGCTTGGGAGTGCGGCGCGCCGTTTTCCCAGTCAAGCACCGGGCGCTCGAGGGCCTCAAGCGCGGGCAGGGGAGGAAAGCGCAGTTCGCCGTTTGCGTGGGTCACGAAAGCATCCGCCGTGGGGTAAGAAATGGTTAAAAAATAAACAATCTGTTGAGCCGGGCGCGACTTCTGCCCTGGAGCAAAGCGTCCGCCGGCTTTTCACAGAGTTTTCCACAGCCTTTGTGAAAAACGTGCCCTTGTGTTCAACCAGCGAAACGACGTCGCCCAACGGCGCCGCTTCAGGGCAGCACTTTATTGAACGGCTTGACGCTGACCCAAGCATAGACGCCGGCGATTACGTAAGGGTCGGCGTCGGCCCAGGCCCGGGCGGCGTCGAGGCTTTCAAACTCGGCCACCACTAGGCTGCCGCTGAAGCCCGCCTCGCCGGGGCTGTCGGCGTCGATGGCCGGATGGGGGCCGGCCAGCACCAGGCGGCCTTCGTCGCGCAGGGCTTCGAGCCGGGCCAGGTGGTCCGGGCGAGCGGCCAGGCGGCGCTCCAGGCTCTGTTCGATGTCTTCGCTGATGATGGCGTAAAGCATGGGGATAACTCCTCGAAAGGGAAGCAGTGGACAGGGCGCAATTGACCGCTCTGGCCCGAGCCCGCACTATGGCGGCATAGCCGTGGCGCAGCGCGCCGCCAGACATTTGCGTTCTGACACGCGATGTTCTGACAAGCGGTATTCTGACAAACTCCTTACACGGCGTCATGCCCATGTCTTTATTACTGTCGCCTTTATCACTGCCCGCCACTCTGGACGCCGATCGCCGCTACCCGCTGGATTTCCACATGCACTCCACGGCGTCGGACGGGGCGCTGTCGCCCACCGAGCTGGTGGCGCTGTGCGCCGAGCGCGGCCTTGAGCAGATGGCGCTTACCGACCACGACACCATGGACGGCGTGGCCGAGGCGGCAGCGGCGGCGCGGGAGGCGGGCATCGGTTTTATGCCGGGAAGCGAGCTTTCTACCCGCTGGCAGGGCGTGGGCATTCACGTGGTGGCGTTAATGCCCGACGGCGCACTAAGCCCGCTGGCCGAGGGGCTCGAGCGCCAGCGCCTGGCGCGCATCGAGCGGGCCGGCGTCATCGCCGAGCGGCTGGAAAAGGCCGGCCTGACCGACGCCCTGGCCAAGGCGCGCGCCCAGGCGGGCAGCGATCGCCCGCTGGGCCGGCCGGACTTCGCCCGGGCGCTGGTGGCCGACGGCCTGGTGAAAGACTTTCCCGAGGCGTTCAAGCGCTATCTTGGCAGCGGCAAGAAGGGCGATGTAAAAGCCCAGTGGCCGGAAATCGGCGAGGCCGTGGGTTGGATTGTGGACGCCGGCGGCGTCGCCGCGCTGGCGCACCCGCTGCGCTACGGCCTGACCCGGCGCAAGCGCGGCCTGCTGATGGACAGCTTCGCTGATGCCGGCGGCCAGGCGGTGGAGCTGGTCAGCGGCCAGCAGAACCCGGACGCCACCCGGGACCTGGCGCGCCAGCTGGTGGAGCGCGACATGCACGCCTCCATCGGCAGCGACTTTCATTCCCCCGGCGGCCACGCCGCGCCGGGCAGCATGAGCGTGGTGCCGCGCACCGCGGCACCGCCGATATGGCAGCATCCGCGGCTGCGTCTGAGGTAAAAAGGCCTTTTAACAACACGCAGTTAATAACACGCTGTTGACAACAAGGAGAGGCGACAATGAGCCAGTTTTTTCAGATCCATCCGGAAAATCCGCAGAAGCGTCTGATCGACCAGGCGGTGGAGATTGTCCGCAAGGGCGGGGTGATCGCGTATCCCACCGACTCGGGCTATGCCCTGGGCTGCCACCTGGGCGAAAAGAAGGCCATCGAGAAGATCAAGTGGCTGCGCTCGCTTGACCAGAAGCATAACTTTACCCTGGTGTGCTCGGACCTTTCCGAGATCGGCACCTACGCCAAGCTGGACAACGCCGAGTTCCGCCTGCTCAAGGCGCATACCCCCGGGCCCTATACCTACATCCTCACGGCGACCAGCGAAGTGCCGCGCCTGCTGCTGCATCCCAAGCGCCGCTCCATCGGCGTGCGCGTTCCCGACCACCCGATCACCAACGCGCTCATCAGCGCCCTGGGTCAGCCGCTGATGAGCGTGACGCTGATCCCCGTGGACGACGACCTGCCGATGACCGATCCCGAGGATATCCGCGAGCGCTTCGGTGCGCATCTGGACCTGATCATCGACGGCGGCGCCTGCCACCTGGAGCCCACCAGCGTGATCGACCTGCGCGAGCTGCCGCCGGTGATCGTTCGCGAAGGGCGCGGGGACGTTACGCACTTTCGCGAGTACTAGGTGTCCGTGGCGGGCGGGGTGTCGTCGGTATCGGCGTCCTTGTCCTGGGCCAGGCGCGGGTCTTCGCTGTTTTCATCCAGCCAGGTGCCGCACAGCAGGCAGTAGTAGGCGCGCTTTTCGTGGTGGTCGTGGCCGCAGCCGGGGCAGGCTTCGTCGGAGTAGCGCTCGGCGCGGATGGAGCGGATCACCTGGGCGGAAAACACCCCGGTGGGCACGGCGATGATCGAATACCCCAGCAGCATCAGCAGCATGGTGATCGCCTGGCCCAGCGCGGTGACGGGCACGATGTCGCCGTAGCCCACCGTGGTCATGCTCACAATGGCCCAGTAGATCGACCGAGGGATGCTGGAAAAGCCCGCCGAGTCCGGCTCAATGGTGTACATCAGCGCGGCAAACAGCGTCACCACCATGAGAATGCTCAAAAAGAACAGCAGGATCTGGTGAGTGCTGCGCTTCACCGCGTCCAGCAGCAGCTGCGCCTCGCCGACGAACTCCATCAGCCGCAGGATGCGGAAAATCCGCAGCACCCGCAGCAGGCGGATGATCACCAGCCCCTGGGAGCCGGGGATGACCAGCACCAGCCAGGCGGGGAGGATCGCCAGTATATCGACGATGCCGTAAAAGCTCTTGAGGTACAGCGACGGCCGCTCCAGGCAGTAAATCCGCACCGCCAGCTCCAGAGTAAACAGCACCGTAAGCGTCCATTCCACATAGCTGAACAGCGTGCCGAAGCGATGGTGGTAGACGAGGACGCTGTCCAGCAGAATGGCCGCGGTGCCCAGTAGAATGGTGGCGATCAGGGCGATATCGAAGCCCTTGGCAGCGGGCGTGTCGGACTCGAAAATAATGTGGAAGAGGCGCGTGCGTAGCCCCTCCGCGCCGGGTGTCAGTTCCATGGAGCTTCCCTTCAGTATCATGCCCGCCTAGCGCCGGCGTCGGCCCGGCGAGCGGCGTCTGCCGGGGTCGTGGGTAAATCGCTCAGGCCAGCTTAGCGCAGCGGCGCGCTCCGGGCGAAATAGCGGGCAAGCGCGAGTGCGGCCTGGCCGAAGGCGACGGTGGGCTGGCCGTCCTCACCCAGCTCGCCGGATAGGCGCCGGGCCAGGGCCCGCTCCTCGCCGGCCAGCTGATGATGGCCGGCAAGCTCGGCCAGGGCGCGATGCGCCGCTTGAAAGAAATCCGCCCGGCCGCTGTCATGGCCGGCGTCCAGGGCGAGCAGGGCAAGGTGGAACCGGTCAGCGGCCGTTTGCGCGTCGGGCAGCGGCCAGTCGCCCTTGCCAAGCGCCTCGCCCCGGGCGGCCTTGCTGCTGTCCGAGGGGCGCAGCGCCGCGGTGCCGGCAAGCTCGTCGGCCATTTCCCATAGGGCATCCGGACTGCCGGCCTTGAGCTCAAGCTCCAGCTCGCGAATGGGCGCGCGGCCATCGCCGGCGATGATCTCGCCTTCGTCCAACGCCACTTCTACCACGCTGTGGCGATGGCGCACTTCATAGCGCCGGCGGCTGAAATCGGTGCGCAGCTGCGGGGCAAGCCGCGGCAGAACGTCGCCCTTGAGCGCCTTGATCGGGGCCAGCTCGGCAAGCCCGCCGAGGTCCAGCGCGTCGCCGGCCACTTCCCATTCCCATTCGTTTCTTGTGGACAGCCCGCCGCCGCCGTGGCCGGCGGTTTTCAGCGTTTGCAGGGTAATGCCGTTGACCCGGCGCAGCCGCAGCGCCATGCGGGCCGCGGCCAGGGTACCGGCGGGCGTATCGAAGTAGGTGTTGGCAAGCGCAGAGACGTCCGGGGCGCTGGCGGTTAGCAGCGGATGGCGAACAAGACGCTCGGAGGCGCCGGGGGCGAGCGCCAGCTTGAGTTCGATCTCCCGGGGGGCCGGCGCGTCCGTCTGGGGGGCTGAGTGGGGCATGGCGTGTCCTATCGCGTTAGGTGGCAGTCGGGTTCTATATGACAGCCGGGTGAAGTTTTTATGAACCGGCGAAGTTTTTGTGACGCTGGCAGGGCCAGTCTTTATACTGGCGCCTGCCGTTTTCGGGCTTTTCGACACTAGGTTTTTCCACAACAGGCTTAAAGGCTTTTATGGTTACCTCGAATCCTTTTTCCGCAATGTTTGGCCGCTCGCCATTCCAGCCGCTGCTGGCACACATCGTCAAGGCGAACGAATGTGCCGATCAGCTCCTGCCGTTTTTTGAAGCGACCCTCGCCAGTGACTGGGACAGCGCCGCCAAGCTGCGCGAAAGCGTCACCCGCCTGGAGCACGAGGCCGACGAGCTCAAGACCGAGCTGCGCCTGAACCTGCCCAACACCATGTTTCTGCCGGTGTCGCGCTCGGATCTGCTCGACCTGATCAGCGTACAGGACAAGATCGCCAACAAGGTGCGCGACATTACCGGCATCATGCTCGGGCGCAAGATGCGGGTGCCCGAGTCGCTGGCCGGCCCCATGCGCGACTACATCCGCACCAGCGTAAAGTGCGTAGCCCAGGCGCGCCAGGCGCTGGAGGAGCTTCAGGAGCTATTGGATTCGGCCTTCGGCCGCAACGTCGCCGACGTCATGCAGAACATGATCCGCGAGCTTCACGTGCTGGAGAATCAGACCGACGGCCAGCAGGTCGCCATTCGCCGTCAGCTGTTTGAGCTGGAAGACGAGCTGCCCCCAGTGGACGTGGTCTTTCTCTACAAGATCATCGACGGTATCGGCGAGCTTTCCGACCGCGCCGAGCGCGTGGGCAGTCGTCTGCAGATTCTCACCGCGCGCTAGCTAAGGGGGCAGCATGCAGGTTATCGCACAGCACGGCGAGGTTCTTATTCTCCTGGCCTGCGCGTTCGGTTTTTTCATGGCCTGGGGCGTGGGCGCCAACGACGTGGCCAACGCCATGGGCACCTCGGTGGGCTCTCGGGCCATCACCATCAAGCAGGCCATCGTCATTGCGGTGATCTTTGAGTTTCTCGGCGCCTGGCTTGCCGGCGGCGAGGTGACCAACACCATCCGCAAGGGCATTATTGACCCTGAGCTTCTGGAAAACGATCCGCACCTGCTGGTCTACGGCATGCTCGCCGCGCTGCTGGCGGCGGGCACCTGGCTTTTGATGGCCTCGCTCAAGGGCTGGCCGGTGTCGACCACGCACTCGATCGTGGGGGCCATCGTCGGCTTTGCCGTGGCGGGCCTTGGCGCCTCCACGGTTGACTGGGGCGCGGTGGCCACCATTGCCGCCAGCTGGGTGATCTCACCGATGCTTGCCGGCACCGTGGGCTTTGTGCTGTTCAAGTCGGTGCATATGCTGATTTTTGACGCCCGCGACCCGCTCGCGGCGGCCAGGCGCTACGTGCCGTTCTACATGTTTCTGGTCGGCTTCATCGTCGCCATGGTGACCATGACCAAGGGGCTCAAGCACGTCGGCCTGCACATCAGCTTTCTGCAAGGTCTGGGGTTCTCGGCCGTGGCGGGGCTGATCGTCACCGGTATCGGCATGCTGCTCGAGCGGCGGGTGAAGTATGTGCACACCTACGAAGACCAGTTCGGCTATGCCAACGTCGAAAAAGTGTTCGGCGTGCTGATGCTGTTTACCGCCTGCGCCATGGCCTTTGCCCACGGCTCCAACGACGTCGCCAACGCCGTGGGACCGCTGGCGGCGGTGATCAACGTGGTGCAAAGCGGCGGCGAGATCGGCGGGGCATCGATGGTGCCCTGGTGGGTGCTGGTACTCGGCGGCGGCGGTATCGTGGTGGGTTTGGTCACCTACGGCCACAAGGTGATCGCCACCGTGGGCACGCGCATCACCGAGCTAACGCCCAGCCGCGGCTTTGCCGCAACCCTGGCGGCGGCGGCGACGGTGGTGCTGGCCTCGGGCACCGGCCTGCCGATTTCCACCACCCATACCCTGGTCGGGGCGGTGCTCGGGGTGGGTCTTGCCCGGGGCATGACCGCGCTCAACCTGCGAGTGCTGGGGACCATCGCCATGTCCTGGCTGATTACCCTGCCCGCCGGTGCCGGCCTTGCGATCCTCTTCTTCTTCATGTTCAAGGGGATGTTCGGCGCCTGATCGAGCGCTGGGTGTCGGCCTGTCTTGCGGCGCCTGCGGGCGCCGCTGTTTTTTGTCGGTCGCGAAACCTTGTGTTGCCTGACCGCTCTGTTTTCTAATCCCGGCTGTCACCTTGACATGAACAGCCGCTGCCGGAGAGCCTGCCCGTGGACACTCGCTTCCCCTTTGTTGACTGGTTTCGTCACGCGTCGCCGTACATCAACGCGCACCGCGGGCGAACCTTTGTCATCCTGGTGGAGGGCGAGGCGCTGGGCTCCGAGCGCGGCGAGCAGCTGATCCAGGATCTGGCGCTGCTGCATACACTGGGCGTGCGCCTGACGCTGGTGTTCGGTATCCGCCCCCAGGTGCAGGCAGCGCTCGAGACTGACGGCATTGAGCCCCAGCGGAGCGGCGGCCGCTGGGTGGCCGATGCCGACGTCATGCGCCGGGTGGAGCAGGTCGCCGCCCGGCTGCGGCTGTGGCTCGAGGCGCGGCTGTCGCTGGGGCTGCCCAGCACGCCGCTGCACGGGGTAGAGCTGGGGGTGGTCTCGGGCAACCTGGTTACCGCCAAGCCGCTGGGCGTGCGCGAGGGCATCGACTTTGACCACAGCGGCGAGGTGCGCCGGGTGCGCGCCGGCGCGGTGGAAGGGCTGCTGGAGCAGGGCTCGCTGGTCCTGCTGCCGCCGCTGGGATTCTCCAGCACGGGCGAAGTGTTCGACCTCGACGCCGCCGAAGTGGCCCGCCACGCCGCCGTAGCGCTCGAGGCCGACAAGCTGATTTTGCTGGGTGATTCCGACGGGCTGCGCGATGCCCACGGCACGCTGCTGCGCCAGCTGTCGCCCGCCGAGGCTGCGCCGCTTCTCGAGCAGGCCGCCCCGGGCAGCGAGCTTGCCCGCCACCTTCAGGCCGCCTGCACGGCGGCTCGGGAAGGCGTGGCGCGCACGCACCTGTTGTCCTGGCGCAACCAGGAGGCGCTGCTGGGCGAGCTGTTTACCCGGGACGGCGTGGGCACCATGATCACCCGCCACCGCTACGAGCAGCTGCGCCCGGCGACGCTTGCCGACGTTGCCGGGCTTTTGGAGCTGCTCGAGCCGCTTGAGCAGCGCGGCATGCTGGTGGCCCGCTCCCGGGAGCGACTCGAGCACGAGATCGACGACTATCTGGTCATCGAGCGCGACGGCATGGTCATCGGCTGCGGGGCGCTGCAGCTATTTACCGGGGTGGACATAGCCGAAATCGCCTGCGTGGCGGTGCACCGCGACTACCGCGGCGGCGCCCGGGGCGAGCGGCTGGTCGAGGCGCTTGAGGAGCGCGCCGGCAAGCGCGGCATCGGCTCGCTTTTTGTGCTCACCACCCACAGCGTCCACTGGTTTGCCGAGCGCGGCTTTCGCCCGGCGAGCCTGGACGACCTGCCGCCGCTCAAGCGCGACGCCTATAATCACGCGCGCAAGTCCAAAGTGCTGGTCAAGACGCTGGGCTAACCTTATGTTTTGTATCGTCTCTTCACTTCCACGCTCAGCGAGCCTTCGCCCAGGCGCAGCTTAAGCCGCTGGCCGGGCTCGGTATCCGCCGCCCGGCGGACGATGCGCCCCTGGCTGTTCTGGGGAATGGCGTAGCCGCGGCTGAGTACCGCAAGCGGGCTCACCGCGTTGAGCGCGCGCAGGGTGCCGCCCAGGCGGGTTTGGCGCGCTTCCAGCTGCTGATGAATAGCGGCTTCCAGCCGGCCGGCAAGCCCGGCCAGGCGCTCGCTTTCCTGCCGGTGGCGGCGGTCGAGGCGATGATTTTTCAGGCGCTTTTCCAGCCCGGCCAGCGCGCTCTGGCGCTCGGCCAGGCTTTTGTGCGCGGCGCGCGCAAGCCGCAGACGCAGGGCGTTTAGCCGCTGGCGGTTGTGGTCAAGCACCTCGCCCGGGTGGCGCAGCCGGGCGCGCAGGGCGTCCAGGCGCTGGCTGTCGCGCTCCAGGCGTGCCTGAATGGCGCGGTCAAGGCGGCGGCGCTGGCCGGCGAGTTCGGCGACCAGGCTTTCGCGGTCGGGCACCAGCTGCTCGGCGGCGGCGGAGGGCGTGGGAGCGCGCCGGTCGGCGGCAAAGTCGGCAAGCGTGGTATCCACCTCGTGGCCCACCGCGGACATCACCGGCAGCCGCGAGTGCTGAATGGCCCGGGCCAGGTGTTCGCTGTTGAACGCCCAGAGATCTTCCAGGCTGCCGCCGCCCCGGGTAATCAGCACCGCGTCTTTCTCCGCATCCAGGCGCGGCTGGCGGTTCAGTAGCCCCAGCGCGGCGATCATCGCCGGCGCCGCCTGGTCGCCCTGTACCGGCACGGGAATCACCGTCACTTCCACTAGCGGCCAGCGCTTTTCCAGTACCGCCAGCACGTCGCGCACCGCCGCTCCGGTGGCTGAGGTCATCACCAGCAGCCGCCGGGGCGGGAAGGGCAGCGGCCTTTCGTTGGTGAATACGCCCTCGGCGTCGAGCGCTTTTTTCAGCCGCTCGAAGGTCGCCAGCAGCTCGCCGATGCCCGCCGCCTGTACCGCCTCCACGATCAGCTGGTAGTCGCCCCGGGGTTCGAACAGCGACACCCGGGCGCGCACCCTGACCTGATTGCCGTCGGCGAGCGTAGCCCCGACGAAGCGCGCTCGGGTACGAAACAGCGCGCAGCGCACCTGGGCGCCGTCATCCTTGAGGGTGAAATACACGTGCCCCGAGGCCGGGGTGGCGACGTTGGATAGCTCGCCCTCGACCCAGACCTCGCCCAGCCCGCGCTCCAGCGAGCGGCGCGCCTGCTGGTTCAGCTGGGTGACGGAAAGCGGTGACGCGGACTCGGCGGTCATGGCGGCTCGATAGTGGTGGTGAAAGTTGTAGTGAAAACTGTATAAGCGGTCAGGAAAAACGCCCTGAGACAAAGGTCGTAACGCCTTCCCCGACACCGCGGCCAAACGCAGTCGCAGCGCCGTCATCATGCGCTTTTGGATTGCCGAAAAGCCGGGCGGAACGCTACAATAAGCGATTATCCTTTCACGCCCCATCTTCCCACTTCAACCTGGGTGTTGCCGCTATGCTACGTATGGCCCAAGAAGCGCTGACGTTTGACGACGTTCTCCTCGTTCCCGGTTTTTCCGACGTATTGCCCAACGACGTCAACCTCAGAACCCGCCTGACCCGGGATCTCGCGCTCAATATCCCGCTGGTCTCGGCGGCGATGGATACCGTCACCGAAGGGCGGCTGGCGATCGCCATGGCCCAGGAAGGCGGCATCGGCATCATCCACAAGAACATGACCGTGGCCCAGCAGGCGCTGGAAGTGCGCAAGGTCAAAAAGCACGAAAGCGTGATCGTCAACGACCCGGTCACCGTGGGCCCCAAGGCCAAGCTCGCGGACCTTTTGACCCTGGCTCGGGAAAACGGCTTTTCCGGCTTCCCGGTCATTGAGGGCGAGACGCTGGTGGGGCTGGTCACCGAGCGCGACATGCGCTTTCAGCCCAACCACGGCGACAGCGTATCCGACATCATGACCCCGCGCGAGCGCCTGGTTACCGTGCCTGAAGGCACCAGCCTCGACGTCATCAAGGCGAAGATGCAGGAGCACCGGGTCGAGAAGATGCTGATGGTGGGCGACGACTTCCGCCTGCTCGGCCTGGTGACGTTCCAGGATATCGAAAAAGCCCGCACCTATCCCATGGCCGCCAAGGACAGCGACGGCCGCTTGCTGGTGGGAGCCGCCGTCGGCACCGGCGCGGAAACCCCGGACCGCATTGCCGCCCTGGCCGAAGCCGGCGTGGACGCGGTCATCGTGGATACCGCTCACGGCCACTCCCAGGGCGTGATCGAGCGGGTGCGCTGGGTCAAGCAGACTTTCCCGCAGATCCAGGTCATCGGCGGCAACATCGCCACCGCCGACGCGGCCAGGGCCCTGGCCGACGCCGGCGCCGACGGCGTCAAGGTAGGCATCGGCCCCGGTTCCATCTGCACCACTCGGGTGGTCGCCGGCGTGGGCGTGCCGCAGATTACCGCGGTCTCCAACGTTGCCGCGGCGCTTGAGCCCTACGATATTCCGCTGATCGCCGACGGCGGCGTGCGCTTTTCCGGGGATCTGGCCAAGGCCGTAGCCGCCGGCGCCAGCACGGTGATGGTCGGCGGGTTGCTCGCCGGCACCGAAGAGGCCCCGGGCGAGGTCGAGCTCTACCAGGGGCGGACCTACAAGGCCTACCGCGGCATGGGCTCCATGGGTGCGATGTCCCAGAGTCAGGGCAGCGCCGACCGCTACTTTCAGGACCCCGGCGCCAGCGCCGAAAAGCTCGTGCCCGAGGGCATCGAAGGCCGGGTGCCCTACAAAGGCATGATGGGCGCCATCGTCCACCAGATGATGGGCGGGCTGCGCGCCTCCATGGGCTATACTGGCTGCCGCGATATCCAGCAGATGCGCACCCTGCCCGAGTTCGTCAAGATCACCGGCGCCGGCTTCAACGAGTCCCACGTTCACGACGTGCAGATTACCAAGGAAGCCCCCAACTACCGCGCCGGCTAGTACGGCACGCTCGCCATACGGCGGCGGGGCGAGCCTGCCGCCCGCTTTTCAAGAGACTCCGCGATGACTGATATCCACGCCCACAAGATCCTGATTCTTGATTTTGGCTCCCAGTATACCCAGCTGATCGCCCGCCGCGTGCGCGAGCTCGGGGTGTATTCCGAGGTGCGCGCCTTCGATATGACCGAGGCCGAAATCCGCGAGTACAGCCCCAACGGCATCATCCTCGCCGGCGGGCCGGAGTCGGTGGCGGAGCTTGATTCTCCCCGGGCGCCGGACTGCGTGTTTTCCCTGGGCCTTCCGGTATTCGGCATCTGCTACGGCATGCAGACCATGGCCGAGCAGCTGGGCGGCCGGGTGGAAGGCTCCAACAAGCGCGAGTTCGGCTTCGCCGAGGTGGGCATCGACGCCGAGACGGCGCTGTTCGAGGACATCGCCGACCGTATGGATACCGACTCCGGCAAGCGCACCCTGGAAGTGTGGATGAGCCACGGCGACAAGGTGGCCGAGGTGCCGGCGGAATTCACCGTCACCGCCTCCACGCCGAGCTGCCCGATCGCCGCCATGAGCTGGGAAGAAAAGCGCTTTTACGGCGTGCAGTTCCACCCCGAGGTCACGCACACCCTTCAGGGCCAGCGCATTCTCGAGCAGTTTGTCGTGGGCATTTGCGGCGCGGAAACGAACTGGACGCCGGCCCAGATCATCGAAGACCAGGTCAGTCGGGTGCGCGACCAGGTAGGCAACCGCCACGTGCTGCTGGGGCTTTCCGGTGGGGTAGATTCCTCCGTGGTCGCGGCCCTTCTGCACCGCGCCATCGGCGACCAGCTCACCTGCGTATTCGTCGACAACGGCCTTTTGCGCAAGGACGAAGGCGAGCAGGTGATGGAAACCTTCGCCAGCCACATGGGCGTGAAGGTCATCCGCGTGGATGCGGAAAAGCGCTTTCTCGACAAGCTCGCCGGCGAGCCCGACCCCGAGGCTAAGCGCAAGATCATCGGCAACACCTTTATCGAAGTGTTCGACGAAGAGGCCGCCAAGATCGACGATGTGGACTTCCTCGCTCAGGGTACTATCTACCCCGACGTGATCGAGTCCGCCGCTTCCAAGACCGGCAAGGCTCACGTGATCAAGTCCCACCACAACGTCGGCGGGCTGCCCGAGACCATGAAGCTCAAGCTGGTCGAGCCCCTGCGCGAGCTGTTCAAGGATGAAGTGCGCCGGCTCGGCGTCGAGCTCGGCCTGCCGGCGGACATGGTCTACCGCCATCCCTTCCCCGGGCCGGGCCTGGGCGTGCGCATCCTCGGCGAGGTAAGAAAGGAATACGCCGACATCCTCCGCGAAGCCGACGCCATCTTCATCGAAGAGCTGCGCAACGCCGGCTGGTACGACAAGACCAGCCAGGCCTTTGCCGTCTTCCTCCCGGTCAAGTCCGTCGGCGTGGTCGGCGACGGCCGCCGCTACGAATGGGTCATCGCCCTGCGCGCGGTGGAAACCGTCGACTTCATGACCGCCCGCTGGGCCCACCTGCCGTACGAGCTTTTGGAAACCGTCTCCAACCGCATTATCAACGAGATGGAAGGCGTCTCTCGTGTCACCTACGACGTCTCTTCCAAGCCCCCCGCGACCATCGAGTGGGAGTGAGGAGACGCTTTAGGCCATGAGCTGCGACGGTGATATTCAGGCTGAAGCGCTGGTCTTTGCCAGGCGGAACAAGCAGCAAATCGCTCGCAAGTGGACAGACAAGGTGCGATACGCCCCTGAAGAACAGCCCGTCTCGATTTTCATGGCGGGCTCCCCTGGGGCGGGAAAGACGGAAGTTTCAAAGGAATATGTGGCCGCCATCGACGAGCTCAAGGCAGAAGGATTTGCTGGTCTGGGTAGCATCCTGCGCATCGACCCTGATGACTTACGGGAAGAGCTTCCAGGTTACACAGGCAGTAACTCTTGGCTGTTCCAAGGGGCCGTGTCGATCCTGGTAGAGAAAATCCACGACCTGATGCTGAAGCAGCGTCAGTCGTTCATTCTGGATGGGACACTTGCCAGCCTCGAGGTGGCACAAAAGAACATCGAGCGCTCGTTACGGAAAGGCAGGGATGTACAGATATTCTTTGTATATCAGCACCCTGGCCTTGCATGGCAGTTCGTGTGCAGTCGTGAGCAAGTCGAAGGGAGAAATATTCCGCTGGGTGGGTTTGTCCGGCAATTCCTAGGCGTCCAGGACGCTCTGCGGCGTATCAAGCAGGAATACGGTGCCCAAGTGATGCTGGACATGATCATCAAGAACAACGATGGTACGAATCAGCACTGGGAGACGGATATCGACTCGGTTGATGACTATTTGCCCGAGCACTACACTCATGAACGGCTGAAAAGTCTGCTCGTAGGTGAGGATTGATAATGAAGCATCATGTCGCGAAATCGACCCCTCTGACCCATTTTGCGCGAAACGCGACGGCGGAGCAGAAGCAAGCGTTGCGCAACAAGGTGATCAACAACGCCATTGCTCGCCAGAAACGCGTGCTTGAACAGGCCAGTGAGCAACACTGACGGGCGACCATAGCGTGCAACTGTTGGGTTGCTATCGGTGTTGCCCAACGAGAACCCGCCAAACGGCGGGTTTTTTGGGTTCTTCGTCGTTTCATGTGGATTTGGCCTGATCGAACAGGCGCCCCACCGGGCTGCCAATCAGGTAGATCATGGCGATGAAGTTGGCTTCGTTCCGGTAACCCCGTGCGCGTGACCGAGCCGCCTGAAACAGACCGTTCATGCCTTCCAGTCGTGCGTTCGTCAGTCCCGAAATCCAACGCCTGACCACCGCATCGGCGTGGCGCTCCAAC
>NZ_JASSZF010000032.1:0-33378 GCF_031935715.1 Halomonas garicola
TTCATCCGTGAGCATTTGTCGGGGCATGGCAGGCTTGCAGTTTGTTGGCTTAGGAACCTTTATTCTGTGAGCTTGCCCCTATCCTGCCAATACCCCTGCCATGAAACGTCAACAGACCCTAGCCATAGGAAGGCGTTTCCGCAGCCATGATCTGCAGGTGGACGTCGGGCAGGTGCTGCATGCGTTCGTTAAGCCAGGCCAGCAGGCGCGGCCTGAGCGCCTGGCGCAGCTCGGCCAGGGTGTCGGCGACAATGGCGTCCAGCTGCTCGTCCAGCCAGTCGCTGAAGCTGTCTTCGTCCAGCGAGCTGGCGCCGGTGTTTTCCAGCATTAGTCGGCCGATGCGCGCCCAGCCGGTGGCGGTGGCGGTGACCGGCAGGGCGAGATACAGGCTGCCCCGGCGCGGGTGTCGGGCCGCCGAGTCGTCGAGCCCGGGGTGGGCTACCACGGCGTTTCGGCGGACGATGCAGGGCGGCTGCGGATAGCGCGCTTCGCGGTGCAGGCCCTCGGCATCGAAGCGCAGCATGTCGCCGTTGAGCGGCGACAGCGGCGCGCTGATACCGAGCCCTTCGGCAAGCTCGCGGTGGGCCTGCTGGTGCAGCGCCTCGCCGTGAACGGGCAGCAGGTGGCGCGGCTTCAGCCAGCGGTACAGCGTTGTCAGCTCGTCCCTTGCGGGGTGGCCGGTGGCGTGCAGCGACGGGCGGTTGAATTCGTCGAACAGGGTTACGCCGAGCTGGCCGAGCCGGGTCTTGAGCCGCTCGATAGGGCGCTCGTTGCCGGGAATGGCCTTGGCCGAAAAGATCACGCTGTCGCCGGCGGTAAGCTCCATGTGGGGGTGGCGCCCCTGGGCCAGGCGCGTCAGCGCCGCCCGGGGCTCGCCCTGGCTGCCGGTGGCGATCACCACGACTTCGGCGGGCGGCAGGTAACCCAGATCATGAATGGGCACCAGCGGCGGCAGCTCTTCCAGGTAGCCAAGCCCCCGGGCCACGCCGACCATGCGCTCCATGGAGCGGCCCATCAGGCTGATGCGCCGGCCGGTCTTCTGCGCGGCCCGAGCCACGGCGACAATGCGCGCGACGTTGCTGGCAAAGCACGAGACCACCACCCGGCCTTCGCACTCGCCAAGGGTCTTGGCAAGGGAGCGGGCGACGTCGCCTTCGCTTGCCGAATGCCCGGCCACCGGGGCGTTGGTGGAGTCGCCGACGACCAGGTCCACCGGCGCCAGCGCGCGAAACTGCTCGGCGTCGATGGGTGGCCCCACCAGCGGCTCCGGGTCCAGCTTCCAGTCGCCGGTGTGCAGCGCGCGGTAGCGGCCGGCGGCAATCAGCAGCGCGCAGCTTTCGGGGATGGAGTGGGGTAGCGGCAGGTAGCGCAGGGTGAAAGGCCCAGCGGCCAGGGCCTCGCCGGGCTCGATGACGCGAATAACATCGGCGGCGAGGCCGTGCTCGGCAAACTTCAGGCGCAAAAGCCCGGCGGCCAGCGGCGTGGCATAGATCGGGCACTGCCAGTGCGGCCACAGCCAGGCCGCCGCACCGATGTGGTCTTCGTGCCCGTGGGTGATGAACAGCGCCCGGGGCGTAATGCCCAGGGTGCGGGGCGTTTCCAGGTTGGGCACCTGCAGCGGCGCCTCGGGCAGGTCCTGGCGGATCATCATGCCGCAGTCCACGGCGATCCACTCGTCGGCGTAGCCGTAAAGCGTCAGGTTCATACCGATCTCGCCGCAGCCGCCAAGCGGCAGCAGGCGCAGGGGGGAGCGGTATCGGGGACGAACGGTGACGCGTGCGGGATCCATCAGGTATAAAATGCCTTGAAAGTGGGGCTTTACTATACGGGATGGCAGGGGCCGGGCTCAATCGCCGCCGGCCGGTGCGCCGTACGCCGCGATTGGTTACACTGCGCGCGCCGCCTGTCTTTCGGATGACGTCTTACCGAGGTTGCTATGTCGTTTGCCCAAAGTGTGCTGGCCCCCTGGCTGTTGGTGCTGTGCGCGGCCCTGTGTATGGGGCTGCTGGCCTGGATCGCGACGCTCAAGCCCTGGCTTGCGCTGGTCGATGATCCCGCCCTTCAGCACCGCTGGCTGGCCGCTACGCTGGGGGTAATTCTGCTCTGGCAGCTGCGCGCTCAGGCGGTGGACTGGCTGACCCTGCACCTGGTGTTTACCACTTTGATGCTCCTGCTGTTCAAGGCGCCGCTGGCGCTTTTGAGCAACGTCATGGTCAACGTGGCGATGGTCGCCATCGGGCGCAACGAATGGACGCTTTTAGGCGTCAACGTGCTGGTAACCGGCGTGGTGCCGGCGATCGTGGTGGGGCTCATTTGGCGCTTTGTCGACCGCAAGCTGCCGGACAACGTCATGCTGTTCATGTTCATCTGCGGGTTTTTCGGCGCGGCGGCGGCGACCCTGGCCGGCGGGCTTGCCGCGGTGGGTCTGATCCTGGTGGGCAGCCAGGATGCCCAGGCGGTGATGCTGGCCAAGGAGTACGCCATGTTTCTGCCGCTTTTGATGCCGTCGGAAGCTTTCATCACCGGCATGCTGCTGATCATTTTGATGGTGTACCACCCGGACTGGGTGGCCACCTTCAACGACCACCGCTACATCGATATGCAGTAGCGGGTAAAACCACAGCGCGGTGGATTAGCTTAGCGCCTGGCCGTTGCCGCCGCGAATGACGCCCACGCCCACGCCTTCGATCTCCAGCGCCTGGGTACGCAGGTCGATATCGATGGGGGCGAAGTCGGCGTTTTCCGCCAGCAGCTGAACCCGGTGGCCCTGGCGCTTGAAGCGCTTGACGGTGACGTCGTCTTCCAGCCGGGCCACGACGATCTGGCCGTCGCGCACGCGCTCGGTGCGGTGCACCGCGAGCAGATCCCCCTCGAGAATGCCGGCGTCCTGCATCGAAAGCCCACGCACCCGCAGCAGATAGTCAGCCCTAGGCGTGAAGTACTCGGCGGGCAGCGGGCAGTAGCGGTCGATGTGCTCGGCGGCAAGGATGGGGCTGCCGGCGGCGACTTCGCCGATAATCGGCAGCCCCTGGGGGCTCTCGGCCAGCGGCTCGTCGGGCGTTTCCGAGGTGGGTACCCGTATCCCCCGGGAGGTGTTGCGGATGATGCGGATGGCCCCCTTGCGTTCCAGGGCGCGCAGGTGCTCCTCCGCGGCGTTGGGCGAACGAAACCCCAGCGCCCGGGCGATCTCGGCACGGGTGGGCGGGTAGCCGTATTCGCCCATGGTTTTGACGATGAAGTCGTAGACGTTCTGCTGGCGAGCGGTCAAACGCTGGGTCATGGAAAACTCCCGTGTCGAAAGTGCCTGGAACCGGCTGTGCCGGCCGCTTGAGCCATCGGCAGGATAAAGGGTCGGCGTATTCAGTGATCAAGTATACAGTATGGTTCTATGTCCAGTATAGCGTCCGGGCGTTGAGCGCTGCCGATTGAGCCGCACCGGGCGCTGACGTAGTATCCTCGGATGTTTTAAGCCGTCGTTGATAGAGGAGCGCCGCATGGCTCAGGCGGATACAACCACGCGCATCCTGGATACCGCCGAGGTGCTGTTCGCCGAGCGCGGCTTTGCCGAAACGTCGCTGCGCACGATTACCGGCAGGGCAGGGGTCAATCTGGCAGCGGTGAACTACCACTTTGGCTCCAAGAAAGCGCTGATCCAGGCGGTGTTTTCGCGCTACCTCGACCCCTTCTCGGTGCGCTTTCACGACGCGCTCGACACGCTTGAAGCCCGCTACCGGGGCGGCACCGTTCCGCTCGAGGTGCTGCTGGAAAGCATGGCCGAAACGGTGCTGGCGGTGCCCGCCGAGCGCGACAGCCTCAAGGTGTTCATGCGCCTTTTGGGTCTTGCTTACAGCCAGGCCCAGGGGCACCTGCGCCGCCACATTCAGCAGCACTACGGTGACGTGTTCACGCGCTTTACCGGGCTTGTGCGCCGGGCAACGCCGGATCTGCCCGATGCCGAGCGCTTCTGGCGGCTGCATTTCATGCTGGGCACGGTGATTTTTACCCTTTCGGGGCTCGATGCCCTCAAGGACATCGCCGAAAAGGACTATGCTCAGCAGGTATCCGTGCGCGACTTGGTGCGGCGGCTGCGCCCGGTGGTCGTGGCCGCCATGAATGCCCCGCTGCCCGACGAAGCACAGCCAGCCGGGGAGAATGGGTGAGCGTTCCCAGCTAAGTGGCGTTCAGATACTGCACAATGGCCTGATAGCTCGCATCTGGAAACAGCACCACATGAATGCTGGAGGCATAAATACGTCTGGAGCGGCGTAATGACTCGATGGTCTCGGCGTCCTGGCTGGCGCTTAGATAGAAGAAGTCGTCGCCTTCGACAAAGTGACTCTTGAGTCGCTTGAACGCACGAAAGGCCGTTCCCTTGGGAGCACCGCGACTTTGATCGATTTCCTTCAGCGTCCAGGCGTTAGCGTAATGAGACATGAAATACCTGCTGTTGGTTGCCAATATTCGGGTGATAAGTACGTTACGGGGTGACCGGTACGTCATGACAGGCGCGTGATCAGAGGCGTTTTGGCGCCTGGCGGCCTGGGCAATGCGGGTCACCGACCGTACCATGCGCATGCGGCTGCAAGGCCAGCAGGATACCGCTTTACGTTAACGGTTCGCAGAGGATGGATCATGCATACTCCGACACTTGGCGATCTGCCGCCGCTGCATGCGGTATGGGCAGAAATCGATATCAGCCGTCAGCAGCTGGTGCTGTGGCACGGTCGTACGCCGAAGGCGCATTTTTCCGTTTCCACCGGCGTGGCGGGTACCGGCCAGCGGGAGGGTAGCGGCCAGACGCCGCTGGGCTGGCACTACGTTCGCGCCGCCATTGGCGCGAACGCGCCCCGGGAAGCGGTGTTTCGCGGCCGGCGCCCGACCGGCGAGGTCTATTCCGAGGCGCTGGCGCAGGCGCACCCCGGGCGCGACTGGATTCTGGGCCGTATTCTGTGGCTATGCGGGCTGGAGCCGGGGCACAACCGCGGCGGCCGCGTGGATACCCAGCGCCGCTATATCTACCTGCACGGCACGCCGCCGAGCGAGCCCGTGGGCGTGGCAGAGTCCCACGGCTGCGTGCGCCTGCGGCTGGATGACCTGCTCAAGGTGTTCGAACAGGCGCCGCCGGGCACCCCGGTATGGCTACACAGCGGCGACGGCTGAGCCGGGTCGCCCTTCAGGCAGTCGGCATGCGGCGTTTTTGACAGCCGGCAGTGATCGGCTAAAATTACGCTCCCTTTTGCAGGACTCTCACCATGACGCAACCCATCGGCCCGGTCATGCTCGACCTTGAGGGCCCCACCCTTGACGCCGCCGAAGCACGCCTGCTGCGCGATCCTGCGGTAGGCGGCGTGATCCTTTTTGCCCGCAACGTCGAAAGCGCCGCCCAGGTCAGCCGGCTGTGCGCCGCCATCCGCCGCCAGCGCCCCGATCTGCTGATCGCCGTGGACCAGGAAGGCGGCCGGGTGCAGCGCCTTCGCCAGGGGGTAACGCGCCTGCCGCCCATGGCACGGCTGGGCGAGCGTTTTGCCGCCGCCCTCGAGGAGGGAACGGCGCTTGCCCGTGACACCGGCTGGCTGCTGGGAATGGAAATGGCCGCCTGTGGGCTGGACGTCACCTTTGCCCCGGTGCTTGACGTCGATATCGGCCTTTCCAGCGTCATCGGCGATCGCAGCTTTGGCAGCGATCCGGAGCACGTTGCGGTGCTGGGCGAGGCCTTCGTGCTGGGGCTGCACGAGGCCGGCATGGCGGCGGTGGGCAAGCACTTTCCCGGCCACGGCGGCGTCGCTGCGGATTCGCACCGGGAGCTGCCGGTCGACGAGCGGCCGCTGGCCGAGCTCAAGGCTCGGGACCTGGTGCCCTTTGCCCGGCTGGCCGGCAAGCTCGACGGGGTGATGCCGGCCCACGTCATCTATAGCGCCTTTGACCAGCGCCCGGCGGGGTTTTCTCCCAGCTGGCTTGGCATGCTGCGCGAGTCGCTGGGCTTCAAGGGCTGCATCTTCTCTGACGATCTGAGCATGGCCGGCGCCCGCGAAGCGGGCGACCCGGCGGCGCGCGCCGAAGCGGCGCTGAAGGCCGGCTGCGATACGCTGGTGGTGTGCAACGACCGCGAAGCCGCCAAAGAGGTGGTGGGGGTTTGCCGGGAGCGCCAGACACGGCGCCCGGCCAAGCTGCGCTACGGCCGGGCACGCCCCGAGCGTGACGCGCTGCCGGCGCTCAACCGCTGGCGCCGTACCCACGCTCGCCTCGAGGCGCTGGTAGACACCGACGCCTGACTGCGGGCGGCCGTTTTTGGCTGATTGAGCGGCTTTTCTGCTCGCCGTGCTTTTTCGACGTTCCTTGTCGATTTCCTTTCTCAACACCCAGGACCCCACATGCAAGACCTGCACATGGCCAAGCTGGATAAACACGCGCTCGAGTCTCGGGACTCGATGCGCGCGCTGATGAACGACGCCGACTGCCTGATCACCCAGGCCCAGGTGGAGCAGGCGCTGGATTGCATGGCCGAGGCCATCACCCGGGACCTGGGGGACAAGCTGCCGGTGTTCTACTGCGTGATGAACGGCGGGCTGATTACCACCGGGCATCTGCTGACCCGGCTGGGCTTTCCGCTGGAGGTAGACTATCTCCACGCGACCCGCTACCGCAGCCGGCTTTCCGGCGGTGAACTGTTCTGGCGGGTGTCGCCGGAGATCCCCATGGCCGGGCGCCACGTGGTCATCGTCGATGACATTCTCGACGAAGGCGCAACCCTGGCCGCGATTCTTGACTATTGCCAAAAGGCTCGGGCGGCCAGCGTGACCACCGCGGTGCTGGTGGACAAGCACCACGACCGCAAGGCCGTGCCCGACTTAAGCGCCGACTACTGCGGCCTGGCTGTGGCCGACCGCTACGTGTTCGGCTTCGGCATGGACTACAAGGGCTACTGGCGCAACGCCCCGGGAATCTTTGCCCCCAAGGGGCTTTAGCCGCGTCTTCCAGCGCCGCCAGCGGTGGCTAACGCGGTGAAAAGCGCCGCACAAGCCCGGTTTCGGCAATCATGCGGGTGGAGATTTCCTCCACGGAAAAGCGCGTGGTATCGATGCTGGGAATGTTCAGCGAACGGTACAGCGACTCCGTCTGCTCCACCTCCTGCAGGCACTGGTCCATGGAACTATAGCGGCTGTTGGGCCGGCGCTCGTGGCGGATGGCGGCCAGCCGGCGGGCGTCAATGGTCAGGCCGAACAGCTTGTGGTGATGCTTGGCCAGAAAGCGGGGCAGCTTCAGCACGCCGTCCTCGTCCTGGTCGTCTTCGGTGAGCGGGTAGTTGGCCGCGCGGATGCCGAACTGCAGCGCAAGATACAGCGACGTCGGCGTTTTGCCGCAGCGCGACACGCCGATCAGGATAATGTCGGCCTCGTCGTACTGGTGGGTGCGCGCGCCGTCGTCGTTATCCAGAGCAAAGTGCACCGAGTGGATGCGGTCCATATAGACGTCGTCGCTGCCGATGGCGTGGGTGCTGCCCACGCTGTAGGACGAGTGGGTGGCGAGCTCTTCTTCCAGCGGGGCGAGAAAGGTGGAGAAAATGTCGACCTTGAAGCACGGCGCGGCGCGAATGACCTCGCGAATGACCTCGTCGACGATGGTGTCGATGACGATCGGGCGGTTGCCGTCGCGCGCGGCGGTCGCTTCGATCACGCCGGCCAGCGCCTCGGCCTTTTCCACGGTGTCGATGTAGGGCTTGGTCAGCATGGTGATCTCGATCCCCCGGAACTGCGCCAGCAGGCTGCGGCCCAGGCTTTCGGCGGTAATGCCGGTGCCGTCGGAAATAAAAAAGGCGGTGCGGGTCATGTTGAGCGTCCTGATTCGTGCGGTGTGAAGCTTTCGGTTAAGGGCGGTGGCTCAGGGTAGCACGGCAGCGCCGCCGGCCGCCGACTACAAGAAAGGCGCGAATTGCCGCTCTGTTGTAAATCTCCTCCACCGCGTTAGCGATTCGACCAATGGTTAAGACGCCGGCCGGGTGTTAAGGTTGCCGGCCTAAACCGTTGGCGGCTCGGCGACCGGATGTGTCGCCGTCAAAATGTCGTGGCAAATATCAGTGCGAGGGGGTTGCGTGGAAAACTACATTCTATGGTTCGATGAACTGGGCATGGCCGATGTCGAGCGCGTCGGCGGTAAAAACGCCTCGCTTGGCGAAATGATCTCGAACCTGTCGGAAGTGGGGGTCACCGTCCCCGGCGGTTTTGCCACGACCGCCCACGCGTATCGCGAATTCCTTTCCCACGAGGGGCTGAACGAGCGCATCAACGAGCGGCTCAGCCGGCTCGACGTGGACGACGTCAAAGCCTTGGCCGAGGCCGGACGCGATATCCGCCAGTGGATCATCGATACGCCGCTGCCGCCGGCCTTTGAAGCGGCGCTGGAGACCGCCTACGCCGAGCTTCAGACGCGCCACCCCAACCTCAAGGCCGCCGTGCGCAGCTCGGCTACCGCCGAAGACCTGCCCGATGCTTCCTTCGCCGGGCAGCAGGAAACCTTCCTCAACATCGAAGGCCTGGCCAACATCAAGCGCGCGGTGCACGAAGTCTTTGCCTCGCTGTTCAACGACCGCGCGATTTCCTACCGCGTGCACCGCGGCTACGCCCACGAGAACGTGGCGCTGTCCGCCGGCATCCAGAAAATGGTGCGCTCGGAAACCGGCGCGGCGGGCGTAATGTTCACCCTGGATACCGAGTCCGGCTACCGCGACGCGGTGTTTGTCACCGCCTCCTGGGGGCTTGGCGAAACCGTCGTCCAGGGGGCGGTCAACCCCGATGAGTTTTACGTCCACAAGCCCACCCTGGCCGCGGGCCGGCCGGCGGTGCTGCGCCGCAACCTGGGCTCCAAACGTATCAAGATGGTCTACGGCGAAGACACAAGCGCCGGCAAATCGGTGGAGACCGTCGAGGTCGATCCCCAGGATCGCAACCGCTTTTGCCTGAGCGATGACCAGATCATGGCGCTGGCCCGCCAGGCGGTCACCATCGAGGAGCACTACCAGCGGCCCATGGATATCGAGTGGGCGCTGGACGGCGACGACGGCGAGCTCTACATCGTCCAGGCGCGCCCGGAAACGGTGGTCTCCCAGCAGGAAGGCGGCCGCTTGGAGCGCTTCACCCTGAAAGAGAAGGGCCGCACGCTGATCACCGGCCGGGCCATCGGCCAGCGCATCGGCAGCGGGGCGGTCAAGGTGGTGGAAAGCCCGGACGATATGGACAAGATCCACGACGGCGACGTGCTGGTCACCGACATGACCGACCCCGACTGGGAGCCGGTGATGAAGCGCGCCTCGGCCATCGTCACCAACCGCGGCGGGCGCACCTGCCACGCGGCGATTATTGCCCGGGAGCTGGGCATCCCCGCCGTTGTGGGCTGCACCGACGCCACCGAACAGCTGCACGAGGGCGTGGAGGTCACCGTCTCCTGCGCCGAAGGCGATACCGGCCAGGTCTACGAAGGCCTGCTGTCGTTTGACCGCAAGGTATCAAGCATCGACGCCATGCCCGAGCTTGCGTTCGACATCATGATGAACGTGGGTAACCCCGACCGCGCGTTCAACTTTGCCGGGCTGCCCGGCGCCGGCGTGGGGCTAGCGCGGCTGGAGTTCATCATCAACCGCATGATCGGCGTGCACCCCAAGGCGCTGATGGACTACGCCACGCTCCCCGCCGACCTGCAGCAGATCATCGATCTGCGTACCGCCGGCTACGACGACCCGGTGAGCTTCTACGTGGACAAGCTGGTGGAGGGGATCTCCACCCTGGCGGCGGCGTTTTACCCCAAGCGGGTCATCGTGCGGCTGTCCGACTTCAAGTCCAACGAGTACGAAAATCTCATCGGCGGCAAGCTCTACGAGCCCGGCGAAGAAAACCCCATGATCGGCTTTCGCGGCGCCTCGCGCTATGTCTCCGACGCCTTCCGCCCGTGCTTTGAGCTCGAGTGCCGGGCGCTTGCCCGGGTGCGCGACGAGATGGGGCTGGAGAACGTCGAAGTCATGGTGCCGTTCGTGCGTACGCCGGACGAAGCCAGGGAAGTCGTTGAGCTGCTCGCTGCCAACGGGCTCAAGCGCGGCGAACGCGGCCTGAAGATCATCATGATGTGCGAGCTGCCGGCCAACGCCCTGCTGGCGGACGAGTTCCTCGAGCACTTTGACGGTTTCTCCATCGGCTCCAACGACCTGACCCAGCTGACCCTGGGGCTGGATCGCGATTCGGGCATCGTCGCCCACCTGTTCGACGAGCGTAACGAAGCGGTGAAGAAGATGCTGGCCATGGCGATCCAGGCGTGCAAGGCTCAGGGCAAGTACGTGGGCATCTGCGGGCAGGGGCCATCGGACTACCCGGATTTTGCCAAGTGGCTCATGGAGCAGGGGATCGACTCGGTCTCGCTCAACCCCGATGCGGTGCTGGACACCTGGCTGATGCTGGCCGGGGAAACCCAACGCTAGTCAGCAGCGCTAAACGTACGCCCGGCCATGCGCCGGGCGTTTTGCTTTATACGCTTGGCCTTACACGGAGGACGATCCTCATGCCGCGCCTGGGAAACTACCTGCTGCCGCTTGGCCTGCTGCTGCCGCTTGCGGCCTCGGGCTTTGACTATCAAACGCCGGCGCTGATCCCCGAGCTGGCCTCGGGCTTTGAGGAAAAGCCCGGCTGGGCGACGAAGTCCTTTGCCGTGGTGGCTGCCAACCCGCTGGCGGCGGACGCCGGCAAGCAGATACTTGAGGCCAGCGGCAGCGCCGTTGACGCCGCCATTGCCGTGCAGATGGTGCTGGCGCTGGTGGAGCCGCAGTCCAGCGGTATTGGCGGGGGCGGCTTTTTGATGCACTTTGACGGCAGCGAGATTACCGCGTTTGACGGCCGGGAAACCGCGCCGGCAGGCGTCGATGAAACGCTGTTTCTCAACGACCAGGGCGAGCCTCTGGCGTTCAGGGAAGCCGTTGCCAGCGGCCGCTCGGTGGGCGTGCCGGGCATCGTCAGGATGCTGGAAAAGGTCCACGACGAATACGGCGAGCTTGACTGGGAGACGCTGTTCATTCCGGCCATCACCCTGGCGGAAAACGGGTTTGAGGTGAGCGAGCGGCTGCACCAGAGCCTGGCCGATGACGACCTCCTGGCGGAAGACGCGGCGGCCCGGGCGTTTTACTATCAAAAGGACGGCGAGCCCCTGGCCGTGGGCGAGACGCTGACCAACCCGGCGCTTGCCGCCATACTTGGCGATATCGCCGAACACGGCAGCGAGGCGTTTTACCAGGGCGAGGTGGCCCGGGATCTGGCCGAGCGGGTGCAGTCGCAAAAGGTGCCCGGCGCCCTGACGGTGAAGGACCTGGAAGACTACCAGGCCAAGGCGCGCGAGCCGCTCTGTACGCCCTGGCAGCAGTGGACGGTATGCGGCTTTCCGCCGCCGTCTTCGGGTCACCTGACCGTGATGCAGATCCTCGGCATGATGGACGAAGAGCCCATGGCCGAGGCGCCGCTGGATGCCGGCGCGCCCAGCGATGACTGGCTGCACCGCTTTGTGGAAGCATCGCGGCTGGCGTTTGCCGATCGCAACCGCTATATCGGTGATCCGGCCTTTGTCGAGGCCCCCGACGGCGACTGGCAGAGCCTGCTGGCGCCTGCGTATCTGGAGCAGCGCGCCGGGATGGTCGTCAGTGACGACAGCCTGGGCGATGACGCTGAGCCTGGCCATCCCGGCAAGCTTGAGGCGAGCCTGGCCACGCCGCCGCGTCAGTCGGAATACGGTACCAGCCACGTCAGCATCATCGATGCCGACGGCCACGCCGTGGCCCTGACCACCTCCATCGAGCAGGCCTTTGGCGCGCGGATATTGGCCGACGGCGGCACCGGCCTTGACGGTGGCTATCTGCTCAACAACCAGCTCACCGACTTTTCGTTCACCCCGGCCGTCGACGGCGAGTCGGTGGCCAACCGGGTGCAGCCGGGCAAGCGCCCGCGCTCAAGCATGAGCCCGACGCTGGTGTTCGAGCACGATGCACAAAGCGAGGGCGAGTACGAAACGGGCTCGCTGATAGCCACCCTTGGCAGCCCCGGCGGCGCGGCGATTATCCCCTACGTGGCGCAAACCCTTGTCGCGCTGCGCGACTGGGGCCTTGACGCCCAGCGGGCGCTTGAGCTGCCCCACGCGTTAACCCTGGGCGGCGATGTCTACGTGGAAAAGCGGCTTCCGGATATCACCCGGGAAGCGTTGCGCGAGCGCGGCCATACGCTCAGCGAGCGCGAGCTGACCAGCGGCCTGGGTGTGCTGGTCCGCCAGCCGGACAATACCCTGTTTGGCGGCGCCGACCCCCGCCGGGAAGGCGTGGTCAAGGGAGACGAGCCCGACTGACCCCGCTAGCGCCGCAGCCAGCTGTGAAACTTGAGCAGCAGCAGGCCGGCGTCGCTGAGCTGGCGGCGCTCGGCGAGCAGGGCAGCCAGGCGTTCCGGGTAGTCGGTGATGATGGCGTCTGCGCCCATGTCGATCAGCGTGGCCATGCGTTTGGGGCTGTTGACCGTCCAGGCGTGAACTTCGTAGCCGTAGGTAGTGGCCAGGCGCATTTCGTCTTCGGTAATACGGTTGTGCCGCAGGCCCAGGGCATCGAAGCCGTACCGGTCCAGGGTGCCGGGCAGTACCAGCTGGGCCAGCAGGGTGGTGCGCAGCTCCGGCGCCAGCTGCTTGACCGTGCGCACCAGCGTCGGCGACAGGGAGGCTATGCGCATTTCCCGGCGCGCATCGGGATAGCCGCAGCGGCCCAGAGCGGTAACCGGTTCGGCGGCGTCGGCCCAGCAGGCGTAGCGGGTATCGGTTTCGCGGTTCAGCGCGGTCAGCACCCCCTGGGCCAGCGCCGGGCCGCGGCCGGGGGCTGGTTTGAGTTCGATCATCAGCCCGGCCTGGCCGCGCGTTGCGTCAAACGCTTGATCCAGGGTGGGAATACGCTCGCCGCGAAAGTCGTGGCCGAACCAGCTGCCGATGTCGAAGTTGGCAAGCTCCTCGCGGGTGAGGTCGCCGACGTGGCGCGGATCGCCGGTCAGCCGAGCGAGGCTGCTGTCGTGATACACCATGACCACGTCGTCGGCGCTTAAGCGCACGTCCAGCTCGATGGCGTCGGCGCCGTCCTTTACCGCCTGGCGAAAGGCCGACAGCGTGTTTTCCGGCGCGCGCTTGGAGCTGCCCCGGTGGGCGATGATGGCGACGTCATCGTTGAGCTCAAAGCTGTTGACGATCCACCAGGCCTGGAGCGCCGCTATCACAATGACGGCAAGCTCCACCGCCCAGGCCAGCCTCCCCGCTCGGGTGCCCGACGGCGTGGGGGCGTATTCCCGGCCCCGGGCGAGCTGCATATAAAGGCACGCCGAGAGCAGCGCATTGATCGCAATACCGGCAAAGGTCAGGGCCAGCGTCAGCAGTACGTAAGCCGTGAGATAGGCCAGCATCGCCGGAAGCAGCACCTTGTGGTACTCGGGCAGCCAGTCCAGCAGCGGGGTGAAAACCGCATCGAACGCCAGGGTGGCGAGTATCGGCAGCGCGATAATGCCGATGAGCACCGCCAGCACGGCGGCGGCAATGGAGCGGTGCCAGCCCCGGGTCAGCGCGACGCTGCGGGAAAGCGCGCGGCGGGGCGAGACGTTTTCCAGCGCCACCAGCGGCAGCGCCAGCAGCCAGCGCAGATACAGCCGGCCGGCAAGCCAGGCCCAGAGGGCCAGCAGCGGCAGGGCGCAGGCAATGAAATACCATAGCTCCGGCGGGCGCACTTTTTGCAGGTAGTAGGTTTCAAGCTCGCCAAGCCAGGCGTCGTAAAGCCAGGCAATGCCGAACATGAACGGCGCGAGCAGCAGCAGGTGGCTACCTACCTGCAGCACCACCAGCCCGATGAGCGCCGGCAGGCGCCGGGTGCCGTGCCACAGGGCTTCCAGGGTAAGGCGGTAGTGATTCTGGCGGCGCTGGCTGAGGGCAATATGCAGCATGCCCGCCTGCTGCCAATAGAGCAGGCCAAAGGCGAGCCCCTGGATGGCCAGCGCACCGCTCAGGCCCGCGGGGGTGAACAGCAGCGCCACCAGCGTATCCGTGGTGACCACGTCCGTGCCGATACGCGCGTACATCGCTCGGGTGATCCCGGCGATGCCCGGCAGCACCAGGGTGGAAGCCAGCAGGGTGAACAGCAGGTGAAAGGCAATCAGCGCGCGCAGGCGACCGCGAAAAATACGCCAGAGAGAGGCGCCGAGCTGATTCAGCGGCCCGGCGCGTGACGACATGAAAGGCATGGTGGGGGACCCTGGGCTTACAGCGAAAGTTCCTGGTCGGCAATCAGGATGCCGTTGTTGTCGGCGTACAGCCACTGGCCGGGACGCACGTCGGTGCCGGCGATGTCCACGGCGATATCCCGGGTGCCCTCGCCGCGCTTGTGGCTCTTGCGCGGGTGGCGGCCCAGGGCCTGAATACCGATGGGCAGAGTCGCCAGCACGTCGACGTCGCGCACGCAGCCGTACATGATAATGCCGGCCCAGCCGTTGGCGACGGCTTTTTCGGCGAGCATGTCGCCAAGCATGGCGCAGCGTAGAGAGCCGCCGCCGTCGACGACCAGCACGGCGCCGTCGCCGGGTTCGCTTACCGCTTCGCGCACCCGGGAGTTGTCTTCAAAGCAGGTTACGGTGCGCACCGGGCCGGCAAAGGCGGTGACGCCGCCAAAGCGGGCGAACGGCGCCTGAATGGCGTGAACGTCCGGGTAGGCGTCGCAGATATCCGGGGTTACGATGCGGGTTGGATCAAGTGTCGCCATGGCGAGCTACCTCCAGGTTAGACAGGCTCAAGGGAATGGTTGACCGACAATAAAAAGCCCCGACCCGAGCAGATCGGGCCGGAGCGTTAAAGGCTCAGCGCCATGAGCGCTTGCGGTCAAGCCTCTTCGGCAAGCGGAATCATGTTCGACGCGGCGTTCTGGTATTCCTCGATCTCGTGGAAATTCATGTAGCGGTAAATTTCCCCGGCCATGGCGTCAAATTCGCTCATGTAGCGGCGATATTCGCTTACCGTGGGCAGGCGGCCTTCCACCGCGGCCACCGCGGCAAGCTCGGCGGAGGCGAGGTAGACGTTGGCGCCGTCGCCCAGGCGGTTGGGGAAGTTACGCGTGGAGGTTGAGACCACGGTGCTTTTCGCCGCTACCCGCGCCTGGTTGCCCATGCACAGCGAGCAGCCGGGCATTTCCATGCGCGCCCCGGCGCGGCCGAAGATGCCGTAGTAGCCCTCTTCGGTGAGCTGGTGCTGGTCCATTCGGGTCGGCGGCGCGAGCCACAGGCGGGTTTTCAGGCTGCCCGCGGGCTGCTGTTCCAAAAGCTTACCGGCGGCGCGGAAGTGGCCGATATTGGTCATGCACGAGCCGATGAAGACTTCATCGATGGTCTCGCCGGCGACGTCAGACAGCAGGCGGGCATCGTCCGGGTCGTTAGGCGCACAAAGGACCGGCTCTTTGAGCTCGTCGAGGTCGATCTCGATCACCTCGGCGTACTCGGCGTCCTTGTCGGCGCGCATCAGGCTTGGGTCTTCAAGCCAGGCTTCCATACCCTTGATGCGACGCTCGATGGTGCGGGCGTCGCCGTAGCCGTTGGCCAGCATCCACTTGAGCAGGGTGATGTTGGAGGTCAGGTATTCGCTGACGCTGTCCTCGGAGAGCGTAATGGTGCAGCCCGCCGCCGAGCGCTCGGCCGAGGCGTCGGAGAGCTCGAACGCCTGCTCGGCGGTAAGATCCTCAAGACCTTCGATTTCCAGCACCCGGCCGGAGAAAGCGTTTTTCTTGCCCGATTTCTCGACGGTCAATAGCCCCTGCTGAATGGCGTAGTAGGGGATGGCGTGGACCAGGTCGCGCAGGGTCACGCCGGGCTGGCGCTTGCCCTTGAAGCGCACCAGCACGGACTCGGGCATGTCCAGCGGCATGACGCCGGTAGCGGCGGCAAAGGCCACCAGCCCCGAGCCCGCGGGGAAGGAGATGCCCATCGGGAAGCGGGTGTGGGAGTCGCCGCCGGTGCCCACGGTGTCGGGCAGCAGCATGCGGTTGAGCCAGCTGTGGATAATGCCGTCGCCCGGGCGCAGGGAGACGCCGCCGCGGTTCATGATGAAGTCCGGCAGAGTATGGTGGGTGTCCACGTCAACCGGCTTGGGGTAGGCGCTGGTGTGGCAGAATGACTGCATGACCAGGTCCGCCTGGAAGCCGAGGCAAGCGAGGTCCTTGAGCTCGTCCCGAGTCATGGGGCCGGTGGTGTCCTGAGAGCCCACGGTGGTCATCTTCGGCTCGCAGTACATACCCGGGCGCACGCCGGGAAGATCGCAGGCCTTGCCCACCATTTTCTGGGCCAGAGTAAAGCCCTTGCCGGTATCCGCCGGCTGCTCGGGCAGGCGGAAGACGTCGGTCGCGGGAAGCCCCAGCGACTCCCGGGCCTTGGCGGTCAGCCCGCGGCCGATGATCAGCGGAATCCGGCCGCCGGCGCGGACTTCGTCGAGCAAAAGCTGGGTCTTGAGCGTGAAGGTGGTGACGACCTCGTCGGTGCCGTGGCGACAAACCTTGCCGGCGTAGGGATAGACGTCGATCACGTCGCCCATGTTGAGGTTTTCCACGTCCATCTCAACGGGCAGGGCGCCGGAGTCTTCCATGGTGTTGAAGAAAATTGGCGCTACGCTGCCGCCGAAGCAAAAGCCGCCGGCGCGCTTGTTGGGCGCGTAGGGAATGTCGTCGCCGAAAAACCACAAAACCGAGTTGGTGGCCGACTTGCGCGAGGAGCCGGTGCCCACCACGTCGCCGACGTACACCACCGGGTGGCCCTTGGCCTTGACCGCCTCGATCTGCGCAAGCGGCCCGGTTTCGCCGGGCACCTGGGGCTCGATGCCGTCGCGCGGGTTTTTCAGCATGGCGTTGGCGTGCAGCGGAATGTCCGGGCGCGACCAGGCGTCCGGCGCCGGGGACAGGTCGTCGGTATTGGTTTCGCCGGGCACCTTGAACACCGTCAGGGTGATCTTCTCGGCAAGCGCCGGCTGGGACAGGAACCACTCGGCCTCGGCCCAGGATTCAAGCACTCCCTGGGCGACGGCGTTGCCGGCCCGGGCGCGCTCCTCCACGTCGTGGAAGGCGTCAAACATCAAAAGCGTATGCTTGAGCTGCTCGCCGGCCTCGGCCGCAAGGCCCGCGTCGTCTAAAAGCTCGACCAGCGAGGCAATGTTGTAGCCGCCCTGCATGGTGCCCAACAGCTTCACCGCATGGACCTTATCGATCAGCGGCGATTCGGCCTCGCCACGGGCTACGGCGGTCAGAAAGCCGGCCTTGACGTAGGCGGCTTCGTCCACGCCCGGGGGGATGCGCTCGGTGATCAGGTCCAGGATAAACTCTTCCTCGCCCGCCGGCGGCGCTTTCAGCAGCTCGACCAGAGCGGCGGTCTGTTCGGCGTCAAGCGGCTTGGGCGGAACTCCGGCGTCGGCGCGTTCGGTAACATGGTGGCGGTAGGCTTCAAGCACGGGGGACCCTCTTTGGCTGGAAAAGGCGCGGCGACGCGCGGTGTCGGCAGATACGGCAGGCTTCAGGCACAGCCGGGCAGGCGGCATGCGCGGCGAGGCGGCGCGACGGAACGGCGTAATATTACGGTAAACCGTTGACAATGTTAAGCGAACCTCCCGGCCCGGCCGTTGCACTTTGGACGCAGCCCGTGGCGTAAAATAACGCCGACGGCGCGTTTTGTGCGGCATTTTGGAAACCGGACTACAAACCGGGCATGTCCGGCAGATGTGATTGCGCAAGCGCCGCGTTACCATGCGATGATACGACTTTTTACCTGACATATGCCCAACATCAACGCTGGCCGGTTGCCGGCCCGCTTCGGTAATTTGACATGACGCATACGCTATCTTCTTCCGCCGGGGCCGCGGCGGACGGCCTTCTGACCCCAGCCGACCACGGCATGAGCGCCGAGGGGCTATTGCCCGAGAGCCTGCTGGCGTTTCTCGGCTGCCCGACGCCTGAGGCCTGGCTCGTTGAGGCGCTGGCAAACCCCGAGACGCTATTGATCGACCACGCCCAGTGCGAGAAAAAGGCCGCCTCCACGGCCATGAACCTGCTTTACCGCTACGTCGATCAGCCGCTGCTGCTGAGCAAGATGTCCCAGCTGGCGCGCGAAGAGCTGCTGCATTTCGAGCAGGTGGTTAAACTGATGGAAAAGCGCGGCGTGGCCTATCGCCACCTGAGCGCCTCGCGCTACGCCCAGGGGCTGCGCCGCTACGTGCGGGGCAGTGACCCCGAGCGTTTGATCGACATTCTGATTGTCGGCGCGCTGATCGAGGCGCGCAGCTGCGAGCGCTTTGCCCGGCTGATCCCCTATCTGGATACCGAGCTGGCGCAGTTTTATCGCTCCCTGGTCAAGGCCGAGGGCCGCCACTACGAGGACTACCTGCTGCTGGCCCGACAGCAGACCGAGGCGCCCCTTGACGAGCGCATTGCGTTTTTCGCCGCCCGCGAAGCGGAGCTGATACGCTCACCCGACCCGGATTTTCGTTTCCATAGCGGCGTGCCCGCCTAGCCCGCCGCTTGTCGACGCCAGGATCTTACCCATGCGCGATGCTTGCAAGACGGACCAGCTTGTCCTCCTGGGGCACTTTTCGCTCACCCTGGATCAAGATGTGCTCACCCGGTTCAGCTACGACAAGGTCAAGGCGCTGCTGGTGTACCTGCTGCTTAACCGCCAGCCGGTGAGCCGGGCAGCGCTTGCCGAGCTTTTATGGCCGGATCAGGGCGTTTCTTCCGGGCGTACCAACCTGCGTCACGCGCTGCACAGCCTGCGCCAGGCGCTGGGAGCGCATAGCGATGAGGTGCTGAGCGTATCGCGTCAGACCATTGCGCTGACTCTGCCGGAGGCCTGGCAGGTCGACCTTTACCGCTTGGAAGCGCTGCTCGACGGTCCCCGGGACCTGGCCGGCCTTGAGGCGGTGCTGGCGTGCTATCAGGGGGATCTGGTCGAAGAGCTGCAGCTGATCAGCTGCGCGGCTTTTCAGCGCTGGCTGGTGCAGGTGCGCAACGAGTGGCGCCAGCGGGTCATCCGCTTTGCCGAGCAGGCGCTAGATACCTGCGAGCCGGTACCCAATGCCGTGCTGGAAACCCTGACCCGCCGCTTTTCCGGCTACGGGCCGTTTCATCAGCGTCGGGTCAAACAGCTGGCCGAGCAGGGGCAGCTGGCCGCGGCTCACGAGCAGTACAATGCCTACCTGCAGCTGCTGGCGCTGTCCGGCCAGCAGCCCGAGCCCGCGTTTCTACAGCTGGCCCGCTACTGGTCGGACGCCGCCGCCCCCCAGGCGGTGACGCACCAGGGCGCCTATTCTCGAGCGCTTGCCGCCGATAGCGAGCCGCTGCGCGAAGACGAGATCGAGCTGCGCCAGCTGTCGGTCATGGCCATCCGCCTGACGCTTGAAGGCGAATGGCAGGAGCGCGGCGCGCTGCAGCACTGCCTGGCGCTGCAGCGCGCGCTTTTGCGCTGGCTGGAGCAGCAGTGCCATCACCTCGGCGGCTTCTGGCTGCCCGGCGCCACCGGCGGGCTGGGGCTTGCCTGTTTCGGCACCCACGGGCCGGCCCACCAGCTGGCCGAGCTGGTGGCGCTTTACGAACACTGCCGCCACGCGCTGCCCCAGGAGGCGGCGCGCCATTGGCAGGGCGAAGGGGAGGTGCCGAGTTTCACCCTGGCGGCCGGGCTGCACAGCGGCCGGGTCATCTACCTGCCCGAGCGCCAGCTGGCGGACCCGCTGGGCCAGGTGACGCAAACGTCGCTCGAGCTGATGGGCGCGGCGGAAGGCAGCGAGCTGGTGATCTCCCGCGAGGCCAGCCAGCACATGCCGCCGGCGCTGGACCTGCAGCCGCGGCTGACCACGCGACGGGTGGCAAGCGACGGCCGGGTACGCCTGCGGGCGCTGGCGCTGGGCCGGGGCGAGGGCCGCTGGGAGGCGGTGCCGCCGAGCCTGGTGGGGCGCGAAACCGCGCTGCGCCAGCTGCGCGATGCGCTGGCCCGGGCCGGTATCGGGCTGCGCCAGAGCGTGCTGGTGAGCGGTGCCGCGGGCGTGGGCAAATCGGCGCTGATGGTCGGGTTCCGCCAGCTGGAGCTGAGCCGCGGCGCGGCGGTTTGCTGGCAGCCGATGACGCGCCTTTCGGTGCTCGAGCCGTACGCCGTGGCCCGCCGGCTGGTGGCCTGGCACGTTGATGCACGGCCCGACGCCGCCCACTTGCGTGCCCTTCAGGGACGGCTGGCCATGCCCGAGCTGGAAGCCGGGCGCCAGCGGCTGCTGGAAGAAGCGCTGGGGGCCAGTGAGGCGACCGACGTAGCTCGGCTGACGCGCAGCGCAGAGGCCACCGAGCTGGTGGTGGCGCTGGTTCAGCGGTTAATAGAGCGCCTGGCCGCCGAACGCAGCCTGATGCTGATGATTGACGACCTGCAGTGGGTCGACGAGCCGTCGTTCAAGATGCTGGCGGCCCTGCAGGCGCGCCTGCCCATCAACGCGGCGTTCATGCTGGTGGCCAGCCATCACGGTCGCGAAGCGCTGCCGGGCAAGCTGCACTGGGACCAGCAGATAGCGCTGGGGCCGCTGGATGAGCTGCAGTCGTCGCGGCTGCTAACGCTGCTGGCAAAGCGCTACCGCCTGCACCTGAGCCCGCGGCTGCGCTCCCGTATCATCGAGCGCTGCGACGGGGTGCCGCTTTACCTGCAGGAAATCTGCCGGCGGCTGGACATGGACCGGCGCGACGGCCGCCCGATGCAGCTGGACGCGCTGCCCAACGGTCTTTTTGGCCTGCTGGCCAGCCGTATCGACCAGCTGGGCGGCGATCGTCACGTGGCCCATGTCGCGGCGGTACTCGGCCGCCGTTTTCGCCAGGATTTTCTCGCCGCGAGCAGCGAGCTGGACGCAACGGCCCTTGGCCGCGCGCTCGAGCACATGCTCAAGCTCGAAATCATCGAGCCGGTGGACGACCCGCAGGGGGGTGCCAAGATGTACCAGTTCAGCCATCAGCTGCTGCAGGAAGCCGCCTACCTGTCGTGCCCGCGGGACGTGCGCGTGACTCTCCACCGGCAGGTCGTCGCGCTGATCGAAGCGCGCTTTCCGATCTGGATCAGCCGCCATCCGGGCGACTTCGCCGTGCACCTGGCGCGAAGCGGCCACGATGCCCGCAGCGCCCGCTATTTCGAGCTTGCCGCCCGGGAGGCGCTCAAGGTCAGCGCTAACCGCACGGCGCTGCGCATGGCGGATTCGGGGCTGGAAAGCCTGGCGCGGGTGGACTACGACCCCGCCCGGCAGGTCAGCCTGCTGACGGTGCGCGGCCAGGCGGCGTTTGCCCTTGAGGGCCACGGCTCACCCATGGCGCTGGAAAGCTTCCAGCGCGCCCGCGCGCTGCTGGAAAAAACGCCCGGGGAAGACGGCGCGCCCGCCGATACGGGCGCGGAATTTCTGGTCAGCTGGGGGCTTTGGGTCGCGCGCAGCCAGCGCTACGACCACCGGGAGGCTCAGGCCCTGGTGGCGACCCTGATGGATCTGGCGGGGCGGCTTGAAGAGCCGCGCTACCGCCGGCTGGCGGGCTACGCCCGGGCCCACAGCGCCTACTGGACGGCCAACGTCGACGAGGCGCACCGCCGGCTGGAAGCGCTGGATCCGCTCAATGCGCCGATGATGATCGAGTGGCTGCCGTTTTCCGATCACCCTCAGGTGTCCGCGGCGTGCTTTCAGAGCTGGGCGCTGTGCCTGTACGGCGACTATGCCCGCGCCGAGCGCCAGGTGGAAAGCGCGATACGCCTGGCCGCGCGGATCAATCATCCGGGCACGCAGGCCATGGCGCACCTGGTGGGGGCCGCACTGTACCGCCAGCTGGGGCACGTGCACCTGGCCAGCCGCCATGCCGAACGGGCCGCCGCCATTGCCAATACGGCGGATCTGGCGCTGTGGCAGATCTCGGCCCGGGGTGTGCGTGGCTGGCAACGGGCGCTGGGCGGCGATGGCGAAGGACTTGCCGAGCTGGAAGAGTGCCTGACGCACATGGCCGAGCTCACCGGCTTTGAGCGCTACCTGCGCCCGGTGCTGTGGTACACCGACGCCTGCCTGGCGCTGGGCAAGCTGGATACGGTAGAAGGCTATCTCGACCGGTGCCTCAAGATTGCCCTGAAGCGCGATACGCTGTTTCTGCCCGAACTTGCCGTTCAGCTGGCCTACGTGCGCGATCGCCAGGGGCGGCCGACGGCGGACGTAACGGCGCTCGCCGAGCTGGCGCTTGGACGGGCGCGCAAGCAGGGCAATCGCCACCAGGCGCTTGCCGCGCTCGAGCTGTGGCTGACCCTGGTTGCCCCGGACGATGAGGCGGCGCTTGACGACTTTCGGCGTCTGCTGGGAGAGGTCCGGCACAGCGATGCGCCGGTGCTGCTGCGCTGGATGAGCCTTGCCGAGCGGCGGCTGGCCGCGGCTTCCCCTGAATCATGACCGGCTCAGGCGGTCAGGGTTTCAAGCGCGGTGAGCGTGTCCAGGGCGTCGTTGCGGTGCTCGCCGCAGACGGCGGCGTCGTAGTCGAACTGCCGGCAAACGGCCGGGCGGCGAGGGTCGTTGAATAGCCGGCAGAGGTTATCATCATCCAGCTGGGCGCAGCGCTCGCCGGCCGGCTTGCCGTCGGGCATTCCGGGAATCGGCGAGCTGATGGAAGGCGCGATGCAGCAGGCGCCGCAGCCCGGGCGGCAGCCGTCAGAGGTCGACGCCGGCGGCGCCTCGGCGGGGGCGATATAAAATACCCGGCCGGCCGCGCTGTCGGTAGCAGGGCGGCTCACGAGTGGCCCGGAGCGCTTGCGTAGGCCAGCGGATCGCGCGCGCCGTTGGCGGCGAAGGCCTCGAGCCGTTCCCGGCAGCTGGCGCACTGGCCGCAGGCGAGCTCGCTGCCCGCATAGCACGTCCAGGTCTCGGCGTAGTCAAGCCCCATGGCCAGGCCGTCCGCCAGAATGTCACTTTTCGTCCGGTCCAGGTAGGGGGCATGCACCTCGACCGGCGCCAGGTTGGCAAGGCCCGCGGCGTGGCGCATGGCCTCGACAAACTCGGGGCGGCAGTCCGGGTAGAGGACGTGCTCGCCGCCGTGGGCGCCGTAGTCGACGCGGTCGGCGCCGATGTTGACCGCCTTGGCAATGGCAAGCGATAAAAGAATCATGTTGCGGTTGGGGACCGCCGTCGCGGCGAGGTTGTCCTCGGCGTAGTCGCCTTCGGGGACGGAGCGGGAGGCGTCGGTGAGCGCGGAGTTATCGATCAGGCCGTGTATCGCGCGGATATCCACCACCTGATGCGGTATGTCCAGCGCTTGACACACCCGGCGAGCCGTTTCCAGCTCGCGGGCGTGGCGCTGCCCGTAGTCGAACGACAGCGCATGGACCCGGCGGCCTTCGCGCAGGGCGCGGTGCAGTACGGTAAAGGAGTCCATGCCGCCGGAATAGATGACGACGGCGGCGTTTGATTCAGGCGTGTTCGGGGCAGGCATACGGTGTCCTTGGGCGGAGAGTGTATAGGCCCCGAGGGCGGCGGGGCGCATCCGGGATCCGGTCCGGCGCCGGGCAGTTTACGCCAGTCAGGCAGCCCATAAAAGGCGCGATGCCTGAGCTTGCCCTGCCGAGGCGGGATTTGTGAGGCCCGCCTTGCCGGCGTGTTAGGCTTGGCATCATGGCCCTGTGCCTACGCCAAAGACTTTTACCCGGGGAAACCCTCATGGCCACTATTGAACATAGCGAGATTGTCAGCGCCGCCCCCGAGCGCGTGTTTGCCCTGCTGCGCCGGGTCGAGGATTTTGCCGACTATTCGGATCTGATCGAGCGCATCGAGCCGCTGGGCGATGAGCGCTACCGCTGGTACGTCCACGCGCTGAAGATGGACTGGACCTTCGACGTGGCGGTGGTGGAGGCCAGCGCGCCGACAACGCTTGCCTGGAAATCGCTGAGCGGGGTGAAAAACCAGGGGCGCTATCACCTGGAGCGCGTGCCCGAGGGGACCGAGGTGACCCTGACGCTGAGCTACGAGATCGGCAGCCGGCTGATGGAAAAGGCCGTCAACCGGGCGGCGACGCCGCTGGTAAGCAAGGTCAGCCGGCAAATCCTCGAGCGGGTGGAAGCCAGGCTCGACAACGGCGATTAGTCGTCGCTGCGCTCCCCGGCCCAGGGCGCGATGAATAGCCGGCGGCGCGCGGCGCTGTCAAGCGGCAGGGCGAGCAGGTGAACAAGCTTAGTGTAGACGGCTTCCGGGGTCATATCGGCGCCGGAAAGCACCCCGGCCCGGTTAAGCCCCTGGCCGGCGGCGTAGGCTCCCATGGCTACTCTGCCCCGGGGGCACTGGCTGACTGCGGCCATCAGCTTGCCCCGGTCGCCCGCCCGCCTGAGCACCTCGAGCAGCGCCGGGTCGTCGGCAATGTTGCCCGCACCCCACAGCTCTAAAAGCGCCCCTGCCACCCGGCTATCCTCCAGCCAGGCGCCCAGCTGCCAGGCTGCCATGCCCGGCCACAGCACGATTCTTGCGACCTCACCCTGATTCACCTGGCCATAGTCCGCCGGCGCGCGGGTCAACAGCCTGACGACGTCGGCGTCGGGGCCGGTGTTCCGGGGAGGGGCGAACAGCCGCGGTGCCCCGCGGTATTCGCCCAGCAACCGGGCGTTGGGGCTGGCGAACGCATCCGCCGCCGAGGCGTGCTCTTTGATGGCCCGGGCGCCGTGGAGCAGGCGGCCGGCAAAATACACCGCGACGCCGTCAAGGCCAGGCTCCGCGGCGAAGCGCAGCGCGCCCTCAAGGTTATCAAGCGCGTCGCTGCCCGGCGCTTCCAGCGGCTGCATGGCGCCGGTGACGATGACCGGAAAGCCCGGGGTGCGCAGCTGCAGGGAAAGGCTCGCCGCCGTCCAGCTCAGGGTGTCGGTGCCGTGCACCACCACGACGCCGGCGTAGTCGGCGCGATGCGCTCGAATATCTTCGGCCAGGGTGTGCCAGTCCCGCGGCGTGACCGCGCTTGAGTCAATCAGGCGCGAGTAGCTGTGTACCGCCCGCGCCGGTAGCGCCCGACGCCTGTCTACCGGCAGGGTGGCCAGCGCTTTTTCCAGCCGAGCGGCGAAGTCGCCGCCCGGAGCCAGGCCGCCCTCGCCGGGCAGCATGCCGATGGTGCCGCCGGTATAGATGACCCGCACCGGCAGGGCTTGACGGCGGTTAACGGTATCGTCCATGCGGCTCTCCTGATCCTCGGTTAGAGGTGGGGGCGCAGGTCGCCGCGCACGGCGTCCAGCAGGGTGATGAAGTGGTAGTCGTGGTCGTTATCCAGGCAGTCCACCTGAACGTTGGTGCGCATGCCTTTGTCCATGTGCACGCGATCGAAAATTTCCAGGGTGACCTTGCGCGCGGGCTTGTCGCCGGGGGCGATGACGCCGTCTTCCAGGGTGAAGGTTTCCAGCAGGGTGGCGCGTATCCGCGCCTGCTGGCCTTCGCTGAGCAGGCGGCGGATAAACAGCCAGCCTTCGCATACCAGCGCTTCGCCGTCTTCCCGGGTGCGCAAAAACAGCGTGCGGTAGCAGGCGCCTTCGGCGGCGGCTTTTTCCGCCATGCTGCGGTAGGCCTGCATGACCTGCCGGGAGGAGGCGTGGGCCTCTTCCAGGCGCTGGACGATGCCGGCGTGCTCCCGGCTCAGCTGTTCCTGGCGCTGAAAGGTGAGCCAGCGGCGGTAATCGGCAATTAGGCTGGACGACGCCATAGTCACTCCACGTTGTGTCAATAAAAAAGGGCAGGCCGCGCTGGGCGCTAGCGGCTCTGGGAGCTGCGCTGACGGTTGCGCGAGCGCCGCGGCTTGCGGTTGCGGTCGGAGCTGGGCGCGCGACTGTCGCTGCGCGGTTTGCCGGAGCGGCGGCCGTTTTCAATCGGCTGGGCGACGGCGTTGGGATCCGGCTCGAAGCCCGGCTCCACCCGGCGCTCGAGCGAGGTCTTGATCACCCGCTCGATGTTTTTCAGCAGCTGGGCTTCATCGATGCAGACCAGCGAGACGGCTTCGCCCTGGCTGCCGGCGCGCCCGGTGCGGCCGATGCGGTGCACGTAGTCTTCGGCGACGTTGGGCAAATCGAAGTTGACCACGTAGGGCAGCTGGTGGATATCCAGCCCGCGCGCGGCAATGTCGGTGGCGACGAGCACCTGCAGATCTCCGCTCTTGAAGGCCCCCAGCGCCCGAGTTCTCGCGCCCTGGCTTTTATTGCCGTGGATGGCCATGGCGGGGATGGAGCGCTTGGAGAGCTGTTCGGCGAGGCGGTTGGCGCCGTGCTTGGTGCGGGTAAAGACCAGCACCTGATACCACTGCTGGGTGTCGATCAGGTGGGCCAGCAGCTCGCGCTTTTTCTCCCGGTCGACCTGATAGACGGTCTGCTCGATCTTTTCCGCGGTGGTGTTGCGCGGCGCCACGTCGATCTGCTTGGGGTCGTCCAGCAGCTGTTTGGCCAACGCCTGAATATCGTTGGAGAAAGTGGCGGAGAACATCAGGTTCTGACGCTTGGTCGGCATCAGCCGCAACAGCCGCTTGATGTCGTGAATAAAGCCCATGTCGAGCATGCGGTCGGCTTCGTCAAGCACGAGAATTTCCAGGCTCGAGAGGTCGACGTGGCCCTGCTGGTGCAGGTCCAGCAGCCGCCCGGGCGTGGCGATGAGGATATCGACCCCGCGCTTGAGCGCTTCGACCTGGGGGTTCTGGCCCACGCCACCAAAGATGACCTGAGTTCGCAGCTTGAGCCCGGCGCCGTAAGCGGCAATGCTCTTGCCCACCTGGGCGGCGAGCTCCCGGGTCGGCGCCAGCACCAGCGAGCGTACCTGGCGGCTTTTCGCCGGCCGGCCGCGCTCAAGGAGCTGAAGCATGGGCAGGCCGAAGCCGGCGGTCTTGCCGGTGCCGGTCTGGGCGCTGGCCAGCAGGTCGTGGCCCGCAAGGACCGTAGGAATCGCTTGGGCCTGAATAGGGGTGGGCGTGGTATAGCCTTCGGCGTTGATCGCTTCAAGCAGTTCGGCCGTTAAGCCAAGGTCAGAAAAATCCATAGTATCTCCGCACGGCGCCGGAAACGATCGCCGTGTGATAAAACGCCGGCAAGCGCTGCCCGGCGTAGTCAACAATAATAAAAGCGTCGCGCGCTAAACGCGGTCGCGCATCATAACACGGCGCGCCGGATGCCGGCGGCAATCTCGTCGGCGGCTTGCTCAAGGCTCTGGCCCAGGGCGCGCACCAAGGCGGGGTAGCCGTCTTGCTCAAGGGCGGTGCGGGCGCTGAAGCTGTCCATGTGCAAAAGGCGGCCCTCGGCGCTTCGCAGCTGCCACTGGCCGCTGGCCACGGCGTAGCCGTCGTGGCGTCCCTGGAACTGGTCGATGCTGACGTCCAAGTTATAGGCGTCGTTGTCGCCCGGGCTTGCCTGGGTGACGCGCCAGGCCGGCAAGTCCTGGGACAGGTGCGCCTTGAGATTGCGCGTCAGCTGCTGATCAAGGCCTTCGGCCCAGCGGTGCTCTCGGGCTTCGCGAAGCTCGATGTCGTCAAGCTGCATGACGATGCCCTCGACGTCCAGGTAGTGCGCCAGGCGTAGCCGCCCAAGCGCCAGCGTCGCCTCGGGCGCGCTGGGCACTTCAGGGGTAGCGGCCGGCAGCAGGTAGCGCGAGGACGGCGACACCTTACCGGCACAGCCGCCAAGCCCGAGGCCCAGCAACAGCACGGCGAGCAATGGCAAAAGGCGCTGGAAGACAAGCATGGCATTTCCTTTTTAGTGGCGTTGACATCGGGCGCCGGTGCGTGATCAGGGAGCTTCCGGTGCCCGCGGCACGGGATCTTCGGTATCAAGGTTGTCAAACAGCAGCGCCCGCGGGTTCTCGTTCAGCGTTTTGGTTAGCGGCTGCAGGTCGCGCAGCAAGCGTTCGATGCGTTCCATGGTCGAAAGAATGTCCCGGTACGCCGGCGAATTCGGCGATACGCCCTCAAGCGTAGTGCGAAGCTCTTTGAGCGTCTCGTTCAGATTGCTGCCGATGTTTTGGGTTTCGGGGCTGTCGAGCAGGTTGTTGAGCGACTCGGAGACGCCCTGTACTTCGTTGAGCGTGGCTTCGGCCGCCTGCATGTTGCGGTCCAGCCCGTCGAGTAACGGGTCGACATCGAGCTCGTTGAGCTTTTCCAGCAGCGTGGTGATCTGCGCCTGAATCTGCGCGAAACCGCCGGTGGTAGTGGGGAAGACGCGCACGTCGGCAAAGGTTTCGGCAGCGTAGTCGTCGCTTTCGCTATCCTGGAAGTTCAGGTCGACAAACAGGGCACCGGTGAGCAGGTTGCCGTTTTTGAGGGTGGCGCGCAGGCCGATATCGAACATCTGCCGAAAGCGCGTCTGCCACTCGTCAAGGTCGAGCCCTTCATCGGCAATGCCCAGGCGCTGAGGCTCGATCCGGATCAGCACGGGGATGGCAAAGCTTGAGCGCGAGTCCGGCTGAGGCGCGGTAAAGTTCCAGGGCACGGCGGCGACGGTCCCCACGCGGACGCCGCGAAACTCGACCGGAGCGCCTTTTTTCAGGCCGCGCACGGTGTCGTCGACCAGCAGGACGTATTCGATGTAGCGATCGAAGGTGCCCTGGCGCGCGCTGTCCTCATCGGCATACAGGCTGAAGCGGGTGTTGGAGTCGACGGCCTGGCCCGTGGGCAGGTCGGCGGGGACGCCAAAGGTGACGCCGCCGCCCAGCAGGGCTTCGAGGGATTCCAGGTTGACCCTGATGCCGTCGGCATCCAGGCGAAAGTCAATGCCGCTGGTGTTCCAGAACCGCGTGTTGTCGGTGACCAGGCTGGCGTAGGGTTTTTCGATAAAGATGTTGTGCGACACCTGGCGCTCTTCGGGCTTGAAATTGACTTCTTCGACGCGGCCTACGGTGTAGCCCTGATAGGAGACCGGGTCGCCTACCTTCATCGAGTTGCCAAGCTCGCTGACCAGGGTGAGCTGCAGACCGGCGACGCCTGTTGGCGCTACCGGCGGCACGTCGCTGACCGTGAACTCGCGCTTGAGCTCGTCGGAGCTGCCCGGCTCAAGCTGGATATAGGCGCCGGACAGCACGGTGTTAAGCCCGCTGATGCCTTCCCGGCCAATGCGCGGCTTGACCACCCAGAAGCGGCTGTCTTCGGTGAGCATGTCTTCGGCCTCGGGATGGATCCGGGCGCCGATAACGGCGTGGGAGAGATCGTCGGACAGACGCACGCTCTGGACCTGGCCGACTTCGACGTTGCGCGTGCGGATCAGGGTCTTACCGGCCTCGATGCCTTCGGCGTTTTCCATGGTGAGTTTGATCTGGGTGCCGCGGCTGGAGTAGTTGTCGTAAACCAGCCACATGCCGATGACCACGGCGATCAGCGGAATGATCCAGATAGGCGATAGCCTTGCCTGAGCCGACGCCTTGGCCCGATCCAGCCCCGAGGTCGGCGTGGGATCATTGGGCGTGCGGTGGTCATTTGGTGTTTCATTAGCCATCGACAGTTCCCTGAAAGGCGGTGTGAGTTTGCGCTTTGGCAGCCGGCAAGGGAGCGTCCCAGATCAGGCGCGGGTCAAACGACATGGCGGCCAGCATGGTAAGGATGACCACCGCGCCAAAAGCCAGCTCAGCGGGGCCGGGAGTGATCGACATCAGCGTCCCGGCGCGGATCAGCGCCACAAGGATGGCCACAACAAAGACGTCGACCATCGACCAGCGGCCGATAAAATCGGTGACGCGATAGAGGACAGTGCGGCTTTGGGCGTTGATCGTGCGGCCTCGACGGGTGACAAGGCATAGCCAGCTAAGGGCGAACAGCTTGCCGACCGGCACCATGACGCTGGCAACGAAAATAACCAGCGCAATGGGCCACGAGCCTGACTGGTAGAGCTCAACGACGCCGCCGATGATGGTGGACGAGGAGGCTTCCCCCAGGCTGGTCACGTTCATGATCGGGTACAGATTAGCCGGAATATACAGGATCGCCGCGGCGACGAGAAATGCCCAGGTGCGCTGAATACTGTGCGGATGGCGGGCGTGAAGGCGCTCTCCGCAGCGCCGGCAGCGCGTCTTGCCTGTGGTTTCCAGGCGGTTGACCAGCCCGCAGGTGGCGCAGCCGGTCAGCTGCTGGGCCGCGGCGGGAGCGCCTGTTTGAGCGCCTTCCGGTGCCAGGGGTTCGCCGTCGAGGGAAAACCACAGCCAGTCGGCATCCAGCGACTGGCTGGTCAGCAGCAATAAAAAGGCGAAAACGCAAAACGCCCAGAACGATAGCCCCAGCGATATCTGCGCCAGACCGGAAATCTTGATCAGGCTAACCAGGGCGCCAATGATGAAGACATCGGCCATCATCCAGGGCGTCAGGTGGGTGAGCGCCCGGGCAATATCGCGGCTGAACGGCAGCGGGCGATAGCGCATCAGCCCCAGCTGTAGCCACATGACGGCCAGCAGGTAGCAGGCCGGCAGCACCACGATGGTCAGGATAACCACAACGGCTACTACCGGCTGATGAAAGTTGATGAGCGCCGTGGCGGTCTGGTGCAGCTCGATACGGTTGCTGACGCCGCTGACGCTGAAGCTGATAAAGGGAAACGAGACGGCTACCAGCAGGGCGATGAAGGCGGCAAAGGCTAGCGCCATGCTGCGCTGGGCCGGGTGGTGATGGCGCCTGACCAGCGCATGGTGGCAGCGCGGGCAGGCGGCTTTTTCGCCGGGGCTCAGCGGCGGCAGAGCACAGAGCCAGTCGCATTCGTGACAGGCGCGCAGCCGCCGGCGCCGAGTGTGGATCTCGGGCGGCGAACGGTCTACATAGGGGGCCTGGCGGGGGAGCGCAGGCCGTTTGAGCAGACGATACTGAACCAATCCTTCTCCTTACTACGCGCTAATGCGTTGGCAAGCCTCGGGGCATGTTCGGCACGCTTTTTTCCTGAGCGTGGATCAGCGCTTGACGCGCCCGGCCGCTTCCATAACGATGCAGCGGCGATAGTACCCAGATAAACCCACGAAGGAAACGTTATGCTGCTTCCCGTCCTGGCCGTGATAGCCGGCCTGGTGTTATTGGTCTGGAGTGCCGACAAGTTCATTGACGGCGCGGCGGCGACGTCGCGCTGGCTCGGGCTGTCGCCGCTGCTCATCGGCATGCTGGTGATCGGTTTTGGCACCTCGGCGCCGGAAATGATGGTGTCGGTGCTTGCCGCGCTACAGGGTAGCCCCGGGCTTGCCGTGGGCAACGCCTACGGCTCCAATATTGCCAACATTGGTCTGGTGCTGGGGCTGGTGGCGCTGCTGGCACCCCTTGCCGTGCACTCAAGCGTCATCCGCAAGGAAATGCCGGTGCTGATGATGGTCACGGTGCTGACCGGGGTTATCCTGCTCGACGGTTTTGTGGCCCGCTGGGAAGCGGCGATGATCTTGCTGATTCTCGGCGGTTTCATGACGCTGAGCATCCTGCAGTCGCGAGCGCAAAAGGACGACGCGCTGATGGATGAGGTCAGCGACTCGCTGGATAGCCAGCCCATGTCCCGGGGCGCCGCGCTTGGCTGGACGCTCACTGGCCTGGTCGTGCTGATCGGCAGCTCGCGTTTGCTGGTATGGGGCGCGGTCGATATTGCCACGGCCTTTGGCGTCAGCGAACTGGTTATCGGGCTTACCGTGGTGGCCATCGGCACATCGCTGCCCGAGCTTGCTTCATCGGTCAGCGCGCTGCGGCGCAAGGAGCACGATATGGTGCTGGGCAACGTGGTGGGGTCCAACCTTTTCAATACGCTTGGGGTGGTAGGGCTCGCCGGGGTGATTACTCCGATTGAAGCAGGGCCGGACGTGCTTACCCGGGACTGGATCGTGATGACGGTGATGACCCTGCTGATGATCATCTTTGCGTTTTCCTGGCGCGGGCGCCCGCGCAAGATTAATCGCCTCGAAGGGGGCATCCTGCTCGCCCTGTTCGTGGCGTACACTACCTACATGGTATCCATGGTCATCGCCTGACGCGATTCTGGGCGATGCAATAACAAAAAAGGAAACGACCATGCGGCATTTTTTGCAACGCTTACCCAAGGCGGAGCTGCACCTGCATATCGAGGGAACGCTTGAGCCGGAGCTGATGTTCCGGCTGGCCGAGCGCAACCGTATTACGCTGCTCTACGCCGATATCGAGCAGGTAGAAGAGGCGTACCGCTTTCGTCACCTGCAGGAATTTCTAAATCTTTATTACCAGGGAATGAACGTGCTGTGCACGCCGCAGGACTTTCATGACCTGGCCATGGACTATTTCATTCGTGCCCGGGATGAGGGCGTGATGCATATCGATATGCATTTTGACCCCCAGGCGCATATACAGCGGGGCGTGCCTCTGGCAAGCGTGATGCAGGGCCTGCTGGGCGCGGTGCGCCAGGCCGAGCAGGCGCTTGATCTGAGCGTAGGCCTGATCATGGCATTTTTGCGCGATCGCCCGGTGGCTGAGGCGGCTTCTCTGCTCGAGCAGGCGCGCGACTACTGGCCGGACCTGCACGCCGTCGGCCTGGACAGCGCGGAGAGTGGCTATCCGCCGGGCCGCTTTGCCGACGTATTTGCTCGGGCCGGCGAGCTCGGGCTGGCCCGGGTGGCGCATGCCGGCGAAGAGGGGCCGGCTGCCTATGTGCGCGAGGCGCTTGACGAGCTTGGCGTTGAGCGCATCGATCACGGCATACAGTGCATGACCGACGACACGCTGGTAGAGCGCTTGAGGCGTGAGCAAACGGTGCTCACCGTTTGCCCGCTTTCCAACGTCAGCCTTGGCATCGTCGACAGGATGGCGGCGCATCCGCTGCCTGCCATGCGGGAGGCGGGTCTCAATGTTACGCTCAGCTCGGATGATCCGGCGTATTTCGGCGGCGGCATGCTAAGCAATCATCTGGCGTGCGCGGAGGCGTTTGGCTGGGACGCAACGACGTTCCTGTCGCTCAGCCAAAGCGCTATCAGCGCAGGCTTTATGCCCGAAGCAAGGCGCCAAACGCTGCTGGGCCGCCTCGCCGACCTGGCGTGGGCGTCGGGGAAGTAAAAAAAGCGCGGCGAACAATTGACGCCGGTTTAATCGCTGGTATGATACGCACCCATCGAGAGGCAGCGCCAAGCGCGACTTCTCAAGCTCTTTAACAAGTTGATCAGGTAATTCATGTGGGCGCTTGCCTGGGTGGGTGACAAATCACCTACTATCAAGGCAAGCGACTCGTCAGAATTTGGAAATCTCGATTTCTGGATTTTTTGAGAACGTTTGAAACCTTGAGCCAAGTTTGATCCGCTTTTTCCAATGCCCTCGGGCAGCGGAAAGCAAGGATCACAATGATCGTAAACCGAAGAGTTTGATCATGGCTCAGATTGAAC
>NZ_JASSZF010000033.1:0-32042 GCF_031935715.1 Halomonas garicola
GAGCAGGTGCTCGATTCGCTCCCACTGATCATCGCGTAACTTCAACCGACTCATGGCCCACCAAAATCTATGAATACTAAATCAGTTTAAACGAAACTAATGATTGTTAACACACCCTAGCACTGCCTTGTTGGGGCATCGTGACAGCCCTTCGGGAGCCGGGTACACTGGCCGGCCCAACGCCGGGCGGCGCGGCATCCCCCGGCGTTTCTATTGATGGATCATCACATGCTCGACAGCGTAACAGAGGAGGCCCCTGTGCCATGAGTATTGCCTTGACCCTGCTGGGGTATCTGGCGCTGGGCGCGGCGGCCGGTACGCTCGCCGGCCTGTTCGGCGTGGGCGGCGGTATCATCATCGTGCCCGCGCTGGTGTTTGCCTTCGGCTTGCAGGGCATCGCCCCCGACGTAGTGGTGCATCTGGCCGTGGGCACCTCGCTTGCCACCATTGTGGTTACCGGAGCGTCGTCGGCGTACGGCCACTGGCATAGGGGCAGCATTCACCTGCCCTGGCTCAAGGTGCTGCTGCCGGGGCTGGTGCTGGGCGCGGTGCTCGGGGTCTTCGTCGCCGGCGGGCTCTCGGCCACCGTGCTGGGCACGCTGTTCGGCGCGTTCGTGGTGCTGGTGGCCATCAGGATGCTGCTGGGGCTGGCGCCCAAGCCCGGCAGTACGCCGCCGGGAAGTCTCGCCATGGGCGTGGCCGGTGTGGTCATCGGCGGTATTTCGGCGCTGTTCGGCATCGGCGGCGGTACGCTCAGCGTGCCCTGGCTTTCGCGCTGCGGCGCGAGCATGACCCGGGCCGTGGGCACCTCGGCCGCCTGCGGGCTGCCCATTGCCCTGGCCGGGGCGCTGACGTTCATCGTCGTGGGCTGGGGCAACCCGCTGCTGCCCGATGCCGCCACCGGGTTTGTCATGTGGCCGGCGTTTTTCGGCGTGGTGCTGGCAAGCGTGCCCTTCGCCCGGGTGGGCGTGAAGCTCGCCCACGTATTGCCCGCGCGGATAATGCGCTACGCCTTTGCCGTCCTGCTGATCGTGGTCGGCGTGCGCTTTATCATGAGTTAACGCCCGTGATTTCCTTCCCTGTTTGCTGCTCGAGATTCGTATGATTGCCTACCCCGATATTGACCCCGTTGCCGTATCGCTCGGGCCGCTGCAGGTGCACTGGTACGGGCTGATGTATGTGATCGGCTTTGTTGCCGCCTGGTGGCTGGGCGGGCGCCGGGCGCCGCGCTTTGGCCTGACTCGCGATGACGTCAGCGACCTGCTGTTCTACGCCGCGCTGGGCGTGGTGCTCGGCGGCCGGCTGGGCTACGCGCTGTTTTACGGCCTGGGCCAGTGGGCCGCCGATCCGCTGTGGATTTTCCGCGTCTGGGACGGCGGCATGAGCTTTCACGGCGGGCTGATTGGCGTGCTGCTGGCGGCCGGCTGGTTTGCGCGTAAAAAGCAGCTGGCGTTTTTTACTCTGACCGACTTTATTGCCCCCTTGGTGCCCATCGGCCTGGGTGCCGGGCGCATCGGCAACTTCATCAACCACGAGCTGCCGGGGCGCGTGACCGCGCTTCCCTGGGGCATGCCGTTTCCCGGCACCGACGGGCAGCCGCGCCACCCTTCGGCGCTTTACGAGGCGCTGCTGGAAGGCGCGGTGCTGTTTGCGCTGCTGTGGTGGGTTTCGGCCAAACCGCGCCGCCGCGGGCTGGTGTCGGGGCTGTTTCTCATCGGTTACGGCGTCTTTCGCTTCGCGGTGGAGTTTGTCCGCTTGCCGGACGCGCATATCGGCTTTATCGCCTTCGGCTGGCTGACCATGGGCCAGCTGCTTACGCTGCCGATGATGGCCTTTGGCCTCCTGCTGGTGGCCTGGTCGCGCCAGCAGCCGGTGGACGCGCGCCTGCCGTAACGGCCCGGCACGGCGTACCGCTAACTCGTCTTTGTCACTCGTCTTTGTCACTCGTCTTTGTCAACAGGAGCGCCTTGTGTCCGCCAACCAGCCGGCCCTCGAACAGCCCTCTCTTGAGCAACCCTATCTCGACCTGATGCGCCATGTGCTGGAGACCGGCACCGACCGCGACGACCGCACGGGCACGGGCACGCGCTCGGTGTTCGGCCACCAGATGCGCTTTGATCTCGCCCGCGGATTTCCGCTGGTGACCACCAAAAAGCTGCACCTGCGCTCGATCATCCACGAACTTTTGTGGTTTTTGAGCGGCGACACCAACATCGCCTACCTGCAGGACAACGGCGTGCGCATCTGGAACGAGTGGGCCGATGACAACGGCGATCTCGGCCCGATTTACGGCTACCAGTGGCGCAGCTGGCCGCGCCCGGACGGCGGCCACGTGGACCAGATACGCCGGGTGGTGGAGCAGATCCGCCATAACCCCCAGTCCCGCCGGCTCATCGTCTCGGCGTGGAACCCGGCCCAGGTCGACGAAATGCAGCTGCCGCCGTGCCACTGCCTGTTCCAGTTTTACGTGGCGGCCGGCCGGCTGTCGTGCCAGCTTTACCAGCGCAGCGCGGATATCTTCCTCGGCGTGCCGTTCAACATCGCCAGCTACGCTTTACTGTTAAGCATGGTGGCGCAGGTGGTGGGGCTTGAGCCGGGGGAGTTTATCCACACCCTGGGCGATGCCCACCTCTACGATAACCACCTGGAGCAGGCCCGGGAGCAGCTCGCGCGCACGCCCAAGGCGCCGCCCCGGCTTGCGCTGACGCCGGAAGTGGACGATCTTTTGGCTTTTACCTTCGATGATATTCAGCTGGAGGGCTACGATGCCCATCCGCCCATCAAGGCACAGGTAGCCGTATGAATTCCCGGAACAGTCAAGGTGCTGCGCTGACAAACCCGGACCCGGCGCCGCTGGTCCCCGTGGCGATGATCGCCGCGATGTCGCGCAACCGCGTCATCGGCGTAGGCGGCGAGCTGCCCTGGCATCTGCCCGAGGACCTTAAGTTCTTCAAGCGCATAACCCAGGCCAAGCCGCTGGTGATGGGGCGCAAGACGTTTGACTCCATTGGCTGGCCGCTGCCCGGCCGGCGCAATATCGTTATTACTCGGGATACGGCGTTTGCCCACTCCGGCGTTGAGGTGTGCCACAGCCTGGCGGATGCGCTGGCGCTGGCCGACCGCTACGCCACCGTCGAGGCGGCCGACGAGATCATGGTCATGGGCGGCGGTGAAATCTACGCCCTGGCGATGCCCTACGCCCAGCGGCTCTACCTCACCGAAGTGGACATCGACATCGAGGGTGACACGCACTTTCCCGCCGTTGACCCGGCGCAGTGGCAGGAAACCCGGCGCGACGCCGGCGCGGCAGCAAAGGGCCAGCCCGACTATGCTTTTGTGGTATATCAGCGCCGGGCAGAGTCGCAGGAGAATGGATAGCAGCCGGGCAGATTTGGCATTTGAGAAAGCAGTAGGGAAAGTAGCAAAAATGCCGTGCAACGGCGCCCACACGAGTGACACGACCCACGAACGGCTCAAGAACAAAGAGGAAGCGACGGATGCCTGAACGCGTGACGCATCTGCTGGACGATCTGGAGGCTCGGCTGGGGGAGGCCCGGGCCGAGCTTTCGACGCTGCGCGACGAAAACCGGCGTCTGAAAAGCCGCCTGGCGCAGCGCCCGACGGCCGATACCGGCGAGCTCAACGAAGCGGCGGCCCCTTCAGCGGCGACGGAAGCAACGGCGACGAAAGCAACGTCGGCGGCAAAAGAAAGCTCGGCAACGGAAGAAGCCGCAGCGGCGGAAGAAACGTCAGTGCCGGGCGAAGCAGAGGGCTCGGCAGCGGTAGCCGCTGCGGAAAAGAACGCCGCCACCGAGGAAACGCCGCCGGCGCCCCAGGCGCTGCTCAAGCAGTGGCAGTCGCGCTACCCCGAGGCGTTTGCCGCCGCCGAGGTCCGCCCGCTGAAGGTGGGCATTCATCACGACCTGGCCGCCCGGGAGCCCTGGTCCAACAAGCTGATCCGCCGAGCGCTCGCCGGCTACGTCAATCGCCCCCGCTACGCCAGGGCGCTGAAGGAAGGCGCGCCGCGTATCGACCTTGACGGCAACCCCGCCGGCACGGTGGACGCCACCGCGGCCCGGACCGCGCAGGAAAAATACCGCCGGTGGGCAGAGGCGAAAGCCCGCCGGGGGAACGCCGGGGCGCCCGGGGGAAAACCTCGCCGCCCGCACAAGGGCAAGGCCGCCAGGGCCGACGCCCCGGCCGGCAAAAAGCAAGGCGGGGCGGCAGCGCCACAAAACGACAAAATGTCGCAGCCGGCAAAAAAAGAGCCGAGCCTGGAAGAAAAGCTCGCTAGCCTGCAGCGCCGCTTTGGCGGGCGGGGGTGAGGTATTAGGCGCGCATGAGACAAAGAAAAGCGGCCGCGGGTTCCGTAGGAAGTAGGCAAATCATAAGAAAACAGTGTTTTTTTCTATTGCGTTCCCGCGAAACCCGGTATAGAGTTCTTCCTGCGAGCATTGGAATATCACCAGGCTTGAGCAAAAACATGACGTATTCCGGCGTTGCGACGCGGCGGAAATAAAAGAACAGCATGCTTTCAAGCCAGTAGCGGGCCAAGCGCCCATAGACGATCAAAACAGTAGGCTAGTTAAGGAACTGATCCCATGAAAAAGACACTCTTGGCGACTGCTATCGCGGGTGCTGCCTTCGTTTCTGCCGGCGCCCAGGCTGCCACCATCTACAACGAAGACGGCACCAAACTCGACCTCTACGGCAACATCCAGCTTGCCTACAAGGACATCGAAACCCGCCAGGACGACGGCAGCGTCGAATCCAACGACGAGCTGTTCGACAACGGCTCTACCGTGGGCTTCGCCGGTGAGCACCTGATCACCCGCGATCTCCAGGGCTACTTCAAGGCCGAGTTCGAGCACGAGGCCGACGAAGCCAAAGGGCCGGGCAACGGTCTGACCGACGGCGACCAGGCCTACCTGGGCCTGAAGGGCAACTTCGGTGACCTGCGCGTGGGCTCCTGGGATCCGCTGATCGACGACTGGATCCAGGACCCGATCACCAACAACGAATACTTCGACGTATCCGACTCCAACGGCCGCATCGCGGGTCTCGAAAACCGCGAAGGCGACAAGGTGACCTACACCTCGCCGTCGTTCAACGGCTTCCAGTTCGCCGTGGGCACCCAGTACGAAGGCGACGCTGAAGATCGTGGCAATAAAGAATTCGACTTTAATGGGGATGCTAAAGCAACCATTAGCGATGACAGCAGCAGCAGCGCTTCCTTCTTCGGCGGCGCCAAGTACACCGCCGGTGCCTTCTCCATCGCCGCGGTCTACGACGACCTCAACAACAACGACGGTACCTACGCTGGCAAAGACACCAACGGCAATGACGTTAGCGGCGATTTTGACGCCGGCGAGCAGTACGGCATTACCGCCCAGTACACCGTCGACACCCTGCGCATGGCGCTGAAGCTCGAGCGCTTCGAGGCTGGCAACGACCTTCAGGCCGACACCAACTACTACGGCCTGGGCGCGCGCTACGGCTACGGCATGGGCGACATCTACGGCGCCTACCAGTACGTTGACGTCGGCGGCGACAGCTTCACCGATACGTTCAAGGACGCCACTACGCACGGCGACTGGCCCAGCGAGCGCGAAGACGAAAGCTACAACGAAGTCGTTCTCGGCGCGACCTACAACGTCTCCGACGCGATGTACACCTTCGTTGAAGGCGCCCTGTACGATCGCAACGACGATGAAGACGACGGCGTTGCCGTAGGTGCGGTTTACCTGTTCTAAATCGCTTCCCTGAACCCGGTAGCAGGGGCGGCACTATCGATGATAGAAAGCCCCTTGGGTTTAAACCCAGGGTTTAAAAAAGCAAAGCCGGCCCCCGAGGGCCGGCTTTTTTTGTTAGGTTAAGCCGAACGTTTTCTTTTCCGTTACCCGACAAGCGAGTACCGCCCATGAAACCCGCAGTTATCATCACGCTGGCGCTGGGCCTCGGCGTGGCCAGCACCCCGGCCCTTGCCAGCGACGTGCAGGAGCGCTTCCGCGAAGAAGGCAAGCAGATAGACCTGACGGGCTACCTGAAGGCCGACAACGACGCCCGCAGCCGCAGCTTTTTCTACGGGCGGGCCCACGAGCACGACTTCACCGTGGAAAAAGACGGCACCTATACGTTTGCCAGCCACGTGCCGGGCGGCGAGACCACCGACTACCGCATCTCCGCGACGCTGCTGGACGACAGCGGCAGCGTGGTCGCGCGCGATAAAGGGCTGGGCAACGCCGGCGGGCTTACGCTTACCCAGCGGCTGGAAAAGGGTGACTACACGCTGCGGGTCGAGGGCCACAAGTTTGGCTCCAGCGGCAACGCCGAGGGCAACAGCTTCTACGTGACGGTAGAGGGTACTGACGTGGCCGGCGGCGTATCCCGCGGCGAGGGCATCGCCTTTTCCGGCGGCCGGCCCGGCGGCAGTAAAACCGCCATGGTGCGCCGCCCAGGCGCAGTGGCCGCGGTAGCGCCGCCGTCGTCGCGCTCGCCCCGGGCAGAAGCGCCGGCAGCGGCCAGCGCTGAAGCCGAGGCAGGCACGAGCGCGCCGGCCGCGCAAAATCAGAGCGAGGCGGGCAAGGCCCCGGATACCGGCGCCGATCAGACGGCTCAGGCATCGCGGCAGCAGGGCTTTGAAGAGGTCGTCGCCGACGTCAAAATCCGTGCCAGCGGCGAGGTCATGACCTTTGAAGTGCTGGAGAAGGGCACCGTGGCCGTCACGACCTCGACCTTTCCCGGCAACGAAGGCAGCTACCGCATCGAAGCCGAAGTGCTGGATAGCGACGGCAACGTGGTCGCCAGGGACGCCGGCGAAGGCTTCGACGGCGATGTCGACCTGCGTACCGAGCTGGCGCCGGGCGAGTACCGCGTCCGCGTCAAGGGGCAGAAGTTCAGCGGCGCCAGAAGCGGCGTGAACAACTACGAGCTCAAGGTGCGCCAGCTCGACTGACCAGGATGGGGTGCGTTTGCCGGGATGGGGATTCAATACGCCATGGCGGCCTGCCATTAGGCGGCTGAAAGCCGCCAGGGCGTTTGGCTCGCTTCGGGGGCGGATGCTGTTCGGCCTTGCCTGTACCTGGCTGATTGTCGTGGCGCTGGTGTTAAGCATCGCCTGGTACCTGGGCAAACACATGGCCCAGGAAACCAGCGTCGCGCACCTGCGCTACGAAACCGCCATGCTGGCCGATGAAATCACGCAGCAGGTCAACTCGCGCATCAGTGCCCTTGAGCACCTGGCCGAGGTGGCCGACACGCCGGATACCACGGACTCGCTGAAGCGCCGGCTGCGGCACAACGAGGCGCTGCTTGAGTGGTTCGAAGGGCTGGTGATCAGCGATGCCGAGGGCAATCTGGTGGCCGACTGGCCGGTGCTCGCCGCGCGTCGCGATTTTAATATCAACCACCGCGAATTCTTCCGCATGGTCAAGGGCACCGGCTATCCTTACGTCAGCGAGCCTTTTATCGGCCGGGCTAGTCGGGTGCCTCTGGTGCTGATCGGCGTGCCGCGCCGGGACGCCGGCGGTAACTTTGCCGGCATGGTCGGCGGCTTCATGAGCCTGGACAGCGGCGGGCTCTTTACTCGCCTGGCCAGGCAGGTGAGTCACGGCAGCTACGTGGCGGTCTTCACCGCGTCGGGCAAGGTGCTTTACCACCCCGAGCACGACAACATCATGGCGAGCGTCGATACCCTTGTCGATAATCCCGAGCTTGTCAGTGCTATGCACGGCTGGGAGGGCGAAGCCGTCGGCGAGCTTTTTAACGGCAAAAAGGGGCTGCAGCTCTACGAGCAGGTATGGCCGGCCAGCTGGATAGTGGGGCGCTTTACGATTCTTGACCAGGTTCAGGCGCCGCTTGCCGGTTTTATCCGCCAGCTATGGTGGGTCTGGGTACTAATGGGGCTCTGCATGCTGCCGCTGCTGTGGTGGGTACTGGGGCATATGCTGAAGCCCTTGCGGCACCTGCAAAAGCAGATTGGCGAAGTCGGCCAGGAGCGCCGCGAGCGCATCGATCTCGCCGGCGGGGCGGTGGAGTTTCAGGACCTTGCCTGCACGTTCAACCAGGTCGAGGCCGAGCGCAAGACGCTGCTGCATAGCCTGAAGGAGCGCGGGGCCTTTCTTGACGAGATGCTCAACGCCACGCCCGAGGGTATGTTCGTGGCCAACCTCGACGGCGACATCACCTATATGAACCCCGCTCTGCTGGCGATGCTGGGCTTTACCGCCACCCTGACGACGGCCCGCTGGCTCGACCATGTTCACCCCGATGACCGCGACGGTATTGTCGACATGTGGCGCGACAGCCTGGCGACGCGCAACGACTTTGTGCTTCAGCTGCGCTTTATTCGCTCGGACGGCATCATACTCTGGCTGGAAATTCATTCCCGGTTTGTGGTGCTTTCCCGGGGTGCGCAGTCGCTGGACCTGGTGGGCACCATGAAAGATATTACCCAAAGCCGCGAACAGGAAGCGCTGGCGCGCTGGGAGGCCGAGCACGACCCGCTCACCGGCTTGCTGAACCGCCGCGGATTCGAGCGTCGGCTGGACGAAGCCTTTGCCGAATACAAGAAAACCGCCACGCCTTCGGCGCTGCTGATGTTTGACCTTGACCATTTCAAGCCTATCAATGACCAGGGCGGCCACGCCCTGGGCGATGAGATGCTGCGCCGCATTGCCCTGGTATTGAACCGTAAGGTACGCCGAAGCGATTACGCTGCTCGCCCGGGTGGCGATGAGTTTGCCGTGCTGCTACCCAGCTGTACGCTCGCCCAGGCGCAGCCCATAGCTGAGTCCCTGCGCCAGGCCGTTGCCGATATTGCCGTGTCCGCCCAGGGCCGGGAGTTCCGCGTGACGCTGAGCATGGGCGTCACCGCCTTCAGCCCCGGCGACCAGGAGGTAAAAAAAGCGCTTGCCCGGGCGGACGCCGCCAGCTATGAGGCCAAGGCCCTGGGGCGTAACGCCCTGATTGTCAGCATGCCCGACGGTGACGACCGGCCGGGGCAGCCCGACTGATGCCGCTGCTGGAGATATTGACCCGCACGCTTGAGGTGACGCTGCCGGTTTTCGTCATGGTGTTTGTGGGCATGGGGCTAAGGCGCATCGGCTGGATCGACGCGGCCTTTGTAGCGACCGCCTCGTCGCTGATTTTCAAGGCCACGCTGCCGGCGCTGGTGTTTCTCAGCCTGATTCGCGCCGACCTTGGCGAGGCGCTTAACTTGCCGCTGCTGGGCTTTTTTGCCCTGGCGACCCTGGTGCAGTTTGCCCTCTGCTGGGGGTGGGCGCGCTACCGCGTGCCGCCCTCTGACCGAGGCACCTATATTCAGGGGGCGTTTCGCGGCAACTGCGGCATTGTGGGGCTGGCGCTGGCTCATGCCATGTACGGCGACTACGGCCTGTCGGCCGGCAGCGTGCTGCTTGGCCTGGTGATCGTGCTCTACAACAGCCTGTCGGTGGTTGCTCTGATCGTGCATCAGCCCGGGCCTACCGGCAGCGCCACCACCCTTGGGCGCAACATTGCCACCAATCCGCTGATCATCGCCGTGATCGCGGCGCTGCCGTTTGCCGCGCTGGATATCACGCTGCCCGGCTGGGTGATGCACACCGGCGACTTGTTCGCCTCGCTCACGCTACCGCTGGCGCTGATCTGCATTGGCGGTACGCTTTCCCTGGCCGCGCTGCGCACCAGCGGGCGCAGCGCCGTGAGCGCCAGCCTGTTCAAGATGCTCTGGCTGCCGGCGCTGGCCACACTTGCCGCGCTGGCAAGCGGGTTTCACGGTCGCGAGCTGGGCCTTTTGTTTTTGTACTTCGCCGCGCCTACGGCCACCGGCAGCTTCGTTATGGCCAGGGCGCTGGGCGGCAATGCCCCGCTTGCCGCCAACATCATCGCCATGACCACCCTGGCCGCAAGCGTGACCGTCACCCTCGGCATTTTTACCCTGCAGCTTGCCGGCTGGGTATAAGAAACCGCCCTCAGCGGTTGGCGCGCGCCGCCGGTGGCGTTATACTGCCCGCGCTTTTTCAAGCACCTGCCCGTTTGCCCCTATAGCTCAGCCGGATAGAGCGTCCCCCTCCTAAGGGGAAGGCCCCAGGTTCGAATCCTGGTAGGGGCGCCAGTTTTTCCTCCCGTATTATTTAGCTTCAAAAGAGCGGTAGTCCTGCGGCCTGATATAGACGGCGTGTGCGCCTTGCCCGCTACCGTCATCGCGAGGAGCGCATACCCACTACCGTCATCGCGAGGAGCGCATACCCACTACCGTCATCGCGAGGAGCGCATACCCACTACTGTCATCGCGAGGAGCGCAGCGACGTGGCGATCTGCTTTTTGTGAGCGGCCGGAAAGAACGAGATGGCCACGCTTCGCTCGCCATGACACAGGGAGTGCCACGCTGCGCTCGCCATGACGCAGGGAGTAAGTGCTTCGCTCGCCATGACACAGACGGCGTGTGCGCCTTTCCCGCTATCGTCATCGCGAGGAGCGCATACCCACTACTGTCATCGCGAGGAGCGCAGCGACGTGGCGATCTCATGCTGCGCCGCTGGCAACGAAACCCGAGATGGCCACGCTGCGCTCGCCATGACGCAGGAAGTAAGTGCTTCGCTCGCCATGACACAGACGGCGTGTGCGCCTTGCCCACTACTGTCATCGCGAGGAGCGCAGCGACGTGGCGATCTCATGCGGCGCCGCCGGCAACGAAACCCGAGATGGCCACGCTTCGCTCGCCATGACACAGGGAGTGCCACGCTGCGCTCGCAATGACTGGGAAGTAAAGTGCTCCGTTCGCCACGACCCGGGAAGTAAAGTGATCCGTTCGCCATGATGCAGGAAGCAAAGTGCTTCGCCCCTGCAGGGCAGGGGCGCGGTGAGCATTGCTCTCAGTCTGTATACACCGGGAACTGCGCGCACAGCTCGGCGACCTGTTCCTTTACGCTGGCTTCAATCGTGGCGGTGTCGTCGCCGTTGGCGAGGACGTCGAGCACGTCGCAGATCCAGCCAGCCAGACGGCGGCATTCGTCGGTGGTGAAACCGCGGGTGGTGACCGCCGGGGTGCCGATGCGCAGGCCCGAGGTGACAAAGGGGCTTTGCGGGTCGCCGGGCACGGCGTTCTTGTTGACCGTGATGTTGGCCCGGCCAAGGGCCGCGTCGGCGTCCTTGCCGGTGACGCCCTGCTTGATCAGCGACAGCAGGAAGAGGTGATCCTCGGTGCCGCCGGAGACGATGTCAAAACCGCGCTCAATGAACACGTCGGCCATGGCCCGGGCGTTTCTGACCACCTGCTCCTGGTAGGCCTTGAACTCCGGCGCCATGGCTTCCTTGAAGCAGATCGCCTTGGCGGCGATAACGTGCATGAGCGGGCCGCCCTGGCCGCCGGGGAAGACGGCCGACTGGAGCTTTTTCTCCATGGTTTCGTCGTTTTCGGCGGAAAGGATGATACCGCCCCGGGGGCCGCGCAGGGTCTTGTGCGTGGTCGAGGTGACGACGTGGGCGTGGGGTAGCGGACTTGCGTAGAGGCCGGTGGCGACCAGCCCGGCGACGTGGGCCATGTCCGCCAGGAAGTAGGCGCCCACTTCATCGGCGATCTGGCGAAAGCGCGCCCAGTCAATCACGTGGGAATAGGCCGAGAAACCGGCGATGATCAGCTTCGGCTTATGCTCCCGAGCAAGCTCGGCCACCTGGTCGTAGTCGATCAGACCTTGCTCATCGAGGCCGTACTGAACGGCGTTGTAATGCTTGCCGGAGAAGTTGGGCCCGGCCCCGTGGGTCAGGTGGCCGCCGGCATCGAGACTCATGCCAAGGATGGTATCGCCGGGTTTGGCCAGCGCCTGGAACACCGCGCCGTTCGCCTGAGAGCCGGAGTGCGGCTGGACGTTGACGTAGGTCGCGCCAAAAAGCTCCTTGGCATAGTCAATGGCCAGGCTCTCGGCGATATCCACAAACTCGCAGCCGCCGTAGTAACGCTTGCCCGGATAGCCTTCGGCGTACTTGTTGGTCAGCTGCGTGCCCTGGGCTTCCATCACCCTGGGGCTTGCGTAGTTTTCAGAGGCGATCAGTTCAATGTGATCTTCCTGACGCTGCACTTCTTTTTGCATGGCGTCGTAAAGGGCGTCATCAAACCCGGCAATGGTCATGCTGCGGCTAAACATCGGCGCTAAACCTCGTAACGAAGGGCAAACAGAAATAAACCAGAAGGTCATCATAACGCAGCGCCAGGCGGGTTTCATCGCATGTTTCGCAGCGGGTGAGTGAATGCGCCTCATGGCCGTATGGCCGCATCGCTCATTACTTTACCCCTTGCCATAGATGTAGCATTCACTCGCCTATGCCCATACACTACGTGCGGGCGTTTTCGGGAGGAAGACGTCGGTAACTGAATGTAGTACATTGCAGCCTTTTTTCAGCCAAACATCGTCATATCGGTAGGGCAAGGGAATGCGCCCGGTACAATCCCCGGGCGGTAGCGTGCCTTTTTGATGGAATCCCCCGCATGTTCAAACATAATCTAATGTCTTCACCGACGCGCCGCCTGAGCGTGCGCCTGATCGTTTACCGTATGGCTAGCGTGCTGGCCGCCGGCGTACTGCTGACCGGCTGTGCCCAGGGGCCTTACGGCGCATCGGGCGGTGATCGCGGCTACGTGCTAAGTCACGACGGCGCCCGGCCGATCGAAAACGCTACGCTCAACGGTTTTCTTGACCAAACACCGGGCGACAGCGCCGTGACCGTGGCGACCAGCCCCTGGGGCAACAACGTGGAAGTGGTGGCCGAGTCGCGCTATTTTGCCGCCAGCGGCCGCGAGTGCCGCAAATTACGCATCGTGACGCCATCCCGGGAAACACGCAAAGCGCTGGTATGTCGCACGGACAACGGCTGGGTAGAGCAGCGCCTGGTCACGCAAACGGCAGAGGGGCGCCTGTAAATGATATCGCGTTTATCCAGAGTTTCGACGAGGCACGCTCCCCATCGCCGGCCGGCGGGTAAGGCGTGTCAGGCCGCCGCGCGGCTGGCCGTTATTGCCCTGGGCTGCGCGCTGCTGCCTGTCACGGCAAGCGCCCAGACGCTAAGCCTCCCCGACAGCATTGTGCCCCAGGAGTCCGAGCGCGATAGCACCGGCCAGGCCAGCAGTGCCAGGCAGGACCGCGAGCGTAACCAACAGGGCGAGGCCGACGAGCCCAGGGCTGACTGGCGGAGCGGGACTTACGGCCCGGTCTCCCAGGAGAAGCAGGACGAGCTGATTGACAGCCTGCAGCCGTTTGGCGCCAATCTGTTTGAAGGCGGATTCCGCGGCGCCATGGGGGACGGCATGAATCCGCGCTATCGCGTTAAACCCGGCGATCAGGTCACCGTCAGGGCCTGGGGTGCGGTGAGCCTGGATCGCGCCCTGCCGGTTGACGTTCAGGGCAACATCTTCATCCCCGGCTACGGGCCGTTGGATATCGAAGGGCAGAATAGCGCCCAGGTCGATTCCAGCGTACGCCAGGCCATTACCTCGATGTACCCCGAGCAGGTGCAGGTATACACCAACCTGCAGGGCGTGCAGCCGGTTGCCGTCTATGTTACCGGCTACGTGGAAAACCCCGGCCGCTACGCCGGTACGCCAAGCGACTCTCTGCTGTATTTCCTCGATCAGGCCAACGGCATCGATCAGGACCTGGGCAGCTATCGCAAGGTGCATGTCAAGCGCGGCGGTCGCGTTATCGCCACGGTGGATCTCTACGATTTTCTGCTCAGCGGTGACATCCAGCAAATCCAGTTCCAGGACGGCGATACCATCGTGGTGGAAGAGCGTGGGCCGGCTATTGCCGTGACCGGTGACGTGCGCCAGGAGTACCGCTATGAGCTGGAAGGCAGCGCGCTGAGCGGCTCCCGGCTTGTTGAACTTGCCCGGCTGGAAAGCGGTGTATCCCACGTGCTGCTACGCGGCAGCCGTAGCGGCGGCCCCATTGCCGAATACTTTCCGCTCCCGCGTTTCAGTAACCAGACGGTGCAAAGCGGCGATGAAGTCATGTTCAGCGCCGACGAGCGCAACGAAACTATCGTGGTCGAGCTTGAGGGCAGCTACCTCGGGCCGTCGCGCTATGCTTTGCCGCGCAACGCCCGTCTGGGCGAGCTGCTGGACGCCGTTGCCGTGCCCAAGGACATGACCGCAGTCAACAACATATCCCTGCAGCGCGAAAGCGTGAAAAAACAGCAGGCGGAGTCGCTGGAAGACAGCCTCCGGCGCCTGGAAACCACCTACCTCGGCGCGCCCTCAAGCACCGATGAAGAAGCTCAGGTGCGCGCCCGGGAAGCCGAACTGATTCAGGACTTCATCAAGCGCGCCCGGGAGCTTGAGCCCAGCGGCCGGCTGGTGGTGGCCCACGACGGCAGAATTGCCGATATTCGCCTGCGCGACGGCGATACCGTCACGATTCCCGAAGAAAGCGACTCGCTGCTCATCAGCGGGGAAGTGGTCGTGCCCCAGGCCGTGGTCTATCGTCCGGGCATGAGCGTCGAGGACTACGTTGACGGCGCCGGCGGCTTTACCCAGCGCGCTGACGACGACAATATCCTGCTGGTACGCCAGAACGGCGCCGTGGTCAGCGCGAGCAGTGCAAGGCTCCATCCCGGCGATGAAATCCTGGTGATGCCCAAGGCGCCCACGCACAACCTGCAGCTCACCAAGAGCCTGACCCAGATCCTCTACCAGATCGCGGTGGCCACCAAGGTGGCGCTGGATATTTAACGGGGAAACGAGCGCGATCATGCCCACAGATCAGCACAACTCCCGCACGCCGTGGCAGGTAACCCGCAGCGTCTGGTACGCCATGTTCATGCGCGAGGCAATCTCGCGCACCATGGCCGACCGCATGGGCTGGTTCTGGATGATCTTCGAGCCGCTGGCCTTCACCCTGATCATGGTAGGTATTCGTACCTATATCCGGGGGGTGGACCGCTTCATCGTCAACGCCGAGTTCATCCCCTGGATGATCATCGGCCTGATGGGCTTCTTTCTGGTGCGCGAGGGCATGATGCGCGGCCTGGGCGCAGTGGATGCCAACAGCGCGCTGTTCGCCTACCGCCAGGTGCAACCCTTCGACCCGGTGCTGGTGCGCCACTTCCTCGAGGGCATGCTGCGCACCTTCATCTTCCTGATCTTTATCGTCGGCGGGTTGATGGTTGGCGTCGACATGAACCCCGATAACGCCATCAGGGCCATGATCTGGTGGATCTCGCTATGGTGCCTGGGTCTTGGCTTGGGGCTGATCACCTCGGTGGCCGGCACCCTGGTGCCCGAGGTAGGCACGGTCATCAAGATGGTCAACATGCCGCTGCTGATCCTCTCCGGGGTCATCTTCCCGCTCAACCAGTTGCCTCACTGGCTGCTCGAGTATCTGATGTACAACCCCATCGTGCATGGCCTCGAACTGCTGCGTCTCGGCTTCTTCGAAGGCTACCAAGTGGTGCACGGTACCAGTACCAGCTACTTCTGGATGTTTACCCTGATTACCCTCACGCTTGGGCTGCTGATGCATGTCCGATTCAAGGAGAAGCTGAAGGCCAAGTAGCCGGGCGGAGCCCGGCTACTTAGCTGGAAGAGCGTCGCTTCGCTCCTGGAAGCTAAAAGCTGGAAGTAACCCAATCCCAACATCGGTTTAAGGATTTTTCTTCCAGCTTCAAGCTTCCAGCTTCAAGCTTAAAACTACTATCTCCTGGCTTGGCCGGGCTCACCACTCACCACTCACTACCAATGATCCAGATAAACGGCCTCTACAAGCGCTATCACCGCCAGCGGAAGGTCTACGACTGGGTGCTGGAGGATATCAACCTCACCATCCCTACCGGCGTCAGCGTTGGCCTGTTGGGTCGCAATGGCGCGGGCAAGTCGACACTGCTCAAGCTGATTGCTGGCATGGATACCCCTGACCGCGGCGAGATCCATCGCTATAGCCGGGTCTCCTGGCCCATCGGCCTGGCGGGTGGTTTCCAGGGGAGCATGAGCGGACGCCAGAACGTCAAGTTCGTGGCTCGGGTGCATGGTGGCCGCTATAACGTCGACGATATCATCGCCAAGGTGGAGGCCTTCGCCGAGATCGGTGACGCATTCGATGAGCCCATCAAGACCTACTCCAGTGGCATGCGCGCTCGCCTCAACTTCGGCCTCTCGCTGGCCTTCGACTTCGATATCTACCTCTCCGACGAGGCCACCTCGGTAGGCGACCGCGCCTTCAAGGCCAAGGCCACCAAGGCCTTCAAGGAGAAGGTCGGCCAGGCCAGCCTGGTGATGGTCAGCCACAGCGAAGGCATCCTCAAGGACCTCTGCCAGTCCGGCATCTACCTCAAGGATGGCCGCGCCACCTGGTACGACGATATCAACGACGCCATCGCCGCCTACCACGCAGAGACCGACGCCGCCCGCCAGGCAAACGGCACCGCCCCCGAGCCGCCCGCCGCCAAGCCCAAGGCGGAGGCCAAGCCCAAGGCGGCAGGGCAGGGCGCCGCTGCCAAGCCCGCCGGGCAGGCCAAGCCTGCAGTCCAGGCCGCCCAGCCAGACGACGTCGAGATCCCCACAGGCTTGACGCTCCCCCAGGCACGCCAGCAACTCCGCCAGATCAAGGCCGAATTCGATGCCGCCAAGGCCGCCTTCGACCAGGCCAAGGCCGACGATCTGCCTCCTCATGAACGCAAGCCCTATGGCGATGAGTTCCGCGCTGCCCGCGAGAGGCTGATGCAGGCCCGGCGTAGGGTGCAGGCACTGCAGCCGCCGCAGAACGATGGTTGACCACCTCGTAGGAGCCCGATTTATCGGGCGATCCAGGCTCCGTAACCATCCAATCCACTTCATCGCCGGATAAATCCGGCTCCTACAATTCGAACCGAGCCTTTTCCCATGAAAGGATTCATCAAGTCCCAACCTCACTGGGCCGCGGCCCTGTTCGCCATCCTGCTGGTTAGCCTCTACTGGTTCCTGTGGGCCGAGGATCGCTACCTCTCCCGTGCCACCGTGGTGCTGGAGAGCCCCCAGATCGCCCAGCCCGACATCAGCTTCTCCTCCATCCTTACCGGCGCCTCCGGCGACAAGGACCTGCTGCTGCTGCGCGAGTACCTGCTCTCGGTAGATATGCTCAAGGAGGTGGAAGAGGAGCTGGACTTTCGAAGCCACTACAGCGAGAACGGTGATGTGTTCGCGCGCCTGGGTGACGCCGAAGCGCCCATCGAGGACCTCCACAAGTACTACCTGCGCCGCGTCACGGTGGAGATGGACGAATACGCCGGCGTGCTCAACGTCGAGGTGCAGGCCTACACTCCCGAGTTCGCCCACAAGATGGTGCAGCTGCTGCTGGAAGCCGGTGAGGCGCATATGAACGACATGGGCCAGCGCCTCGCCTTCGAGCAGGTCGAGTTCCTCGAGGAGCAGCTGCGCCGCCTGGAGGACCGCCTCGATGATGCGCGCGCCGATCTGCTCGCCTTCCAGAACAAGGAAGGCCTGGTCTCGCCGACCAGCACGGTGGAGAGCATCAACCAGGTGGTCGCCACCCTGGAGGGCGAGCTGGCCCGTATCCAGGCCCAGCGCAAGGCGCTTTCCAGCTACCAGAGCGTACAGTCCGCCGATATGCGTCGGGTGCAGTCCGAGATCGAGGCCCTGCGCGAGCAGATCGAGAAACAGCGCGACCGCCTGGCCCAGGCCACCGGCGAATCGCTCAACCGCATCTCCTCCCAGTACGAAACCCTCGAGCTCAAGGCTCAGTTCGCCCAGGAGACTTACTCCAGCGCCCTGGCCGCCCTGGAGAACACCCGCCTGGAAGCCGCCCGCAAGCTCAAGCAGGTCAGCGTGCTGCAGAGCCCGCTGTTCCCGGAATACGCCACCAAGCCGGATCGGCTCTACAACGCCAGCGTCTTCGCCATCGTCACGCTGTTCCTCGCCCTGATCGCCAGCATGATGATTCTGATCATCCGTGATCACCGGGATTGAGTGAATGGTGAGCGCCGCTTCGCGGCTTGTGAGCGCTTCGCTTGTGAATGGTGAATAGTGAATAGTTCCACTCACCATTCACCATTCACCACTCACCATTCACAACTCACAGGAGACCAACCATGACTGATACCCCCCAGCCAGCAGCAGAACCCAAGAAGCCCACCCCCGCCAAGGAGCTTCCGCTGGACCAGCTCGACCCCGCCACCCTGGTCGAGCGGATCAAGGCCGAGGAGCCCGAGGCCCTCAAGCGCATCAGCGACAAGCGCGCCGCCGCCCTGGTGGAAAGCACCTTGCGTGCGATGCGCAATGAGCTGGACGAAGTCCCCGAGCGCCGCCTGCGTATCGATGGCGTCGGCACTTTCGTCATTCGCCAGGTCGAGAGGCCCAAGGATGGCCAGCTCGTCCAGCGCATCGGACTCAACCCCGCTGGCCGCTAACGCCTCACTCCTCACCACTCAAGGACGAATCCCCATGGCACGTAAAGGCATCATCCTTGCCGGCGGTTCCGGCACCCGTCTGCACCCCATCACCCGCGGCGTCTCCAAGCAGCTGCTGCCAATCTACGACAAGCCGATGATCTATTACCCCATCTCGGTGCTGATGCTGGCCGGCATCCGCGAGATCCTGATTATCTCCACTCCGGAAGACCTGCCTCAGTACGAGAACCTGCTGGGCAGCGGCGAGGATTTCGGTGTGCGCTTCGAGTACGCCGTTCAGCCGAGCCCCGATGGCCTGGCCCAGGCATTTATCATCGGCGAGGAGTTTATCGGCGATGACCCGGTGTGCCTGGTCCTTGGCGATAACATCTTCCATGGCCAGCACTTCAGCGAGCAGCTCCAGCGCGCCGCCGCCCAGGATAGCGGAGCGACGGTGTTCGGCTACCTGGTAAAGGACCCGGAACGCTTCGGCGTGGTGGAGTTCGATGACCAGGGCACGGCCATTTCCATCGAGGAGAAGCCCGACGAGCCGAAGTCACCCTATGCGGTCACCGGGCTCTACTTCTACGACAACGACGTGGTGGAGATCGCCAAGCAGGTGGTGCCCAGCGAACGTGGCGAGCTGGAGATCACCAGCGTCAACAACGCCTACCTGGAGCGCGGCGACCTGCGGGTGGAGCGCCTGGGCCGCGGTTTCGCCTGGCTGGATACGGGCACCCACGACAGCCTGCTGGAGGCTGCCCAGTACGTGCAGACCATCGAGCACCGCCAGGGCCTCAAGGTCGCCTGTTTGGAGGAGATCGCCTGGCACAACGGCTGGATCAGTACCGAGCATCTGGTGGCCTGTGGTCAATCTCTTAAGAAGACTGGATACGGTCAATACCTATTACGTGTGAGCAAAATCTAAGAAATGATGTAATGCAGAGTCGGTTTCTTGTTTTTAAGTGCTGGGGTAAAAGCCAGGAACAGGCTCTTTCATTTTTCTGAAATATATCACGCGAAGGCGAAATGGGAGTGCTGGTGGTGGATAAGCTTCGGGAGAGATCCAGCAAAGAAAGGTATGAGTTGCGATGACAAGCGTAATATTGCTGGGCTGCACAGGATTCATTGGCTCAAACATTGCTAAAGAATTGGATTTTCAGGGAATTGAATGGTTGGGGGTGGCAAGGAGGCCAGTTGCTGAAAGGGGTAATGTGGTACCTCTGGGCGATGAGGCTGAGATAAAAAAATGGTTGCGGAGTCATCCTGTCGTAATAAATGCTATGGGTGGCTTAAAGCCAAATGACTTTGAAAATGACCTTAGGGCCGCGATGGATGAATTCTGGGGAACATCACATCAAGTGATGCAGCTTCTCCGTTCGGTGCCTCCCGCCGGTATGCTGCATATTTCATCAGCTGGCACTGTCTATGGTGAAGCTCCTGGAAGGCCAAGTCGTGAAACTGATATGGTTAATCCTCGGTCTTGGTATGGTAAGGCTAAGGTCATAGAAGAGGCACTTTATCAACAGTTTTCGGCCGACACGGGGGTGAGATTAAGTTGTGCAAGGGTGTCGAATCCTTTCGGAAATATTCACCATCCTCGACACGGACTGATAGATGTCTTATTGCATAGGGCAACCCACGGGATGCCTATCAAGGTAGGGTTTCACCCGGATGCCTGTAGAGATTTCATGTTTGCACCGGACATGGCGAAGACTCTGATCAAGATGGCTAATGGCCTGGTCCAAGGAACATTTAATGTCGGTTCGGGAAAGCAAACAAACCTAAATAGTATAGTCAAAATTGTTGAGACGATGCTTCCTGAAGCACGCATAGAGCGTGTGATGCCGAAAGCTTCAGATGTTGTGGTTAGCGCTGTCGCAACTGAAAAGTTGGAAAAAAACTATTGTGTTGAAACTTCTGGAATGACGCCAGAGGAATATTTAAAAGAAAAGCTACATACTTTTAACGCTAAAATACGATAAATCAGGAGCGGATGAGTTTTGGAAAAAGTCCACTATGAAATTCTCAGGAATAGTGGGGTTGACTGGGCTGAATATAGACGAAACCTGTCGGAGGATGTCGAAGACCCGGTTCTCCTTTTTCTTGATCAGTATGAAAAATATCCGCTAGTCGTTCCAGGGTATTTCGACTCTAGTTTCTACCTCCAAGCGAACCCCGATGTTAAGAAGCAAGGCGTCAACCCTCTCGTTCATTATATATTGTTCGGGGAAGGTGAGGGGAGAGAGAGCCTTCCTGTATCACCTGAAGACAAAGAGCCTGTACATGATGAAAGATATGTAGGCGAAGACGGTGATCCACAAGAAGAAGGGGCTCATAAAGAAATCTCGGAAGATGCAAGTAAGTCTGGAGTTGAAGGTGAAGAGCCTGTAGAAAATCCGATGAAGCACCACCTCAGGAAGCTTCTTTTCGAGAGTGAAGTGCTTCCGAAAGATGCTGCAGAAGAGGAGCTTTCCCAATGGCTGGATGACTTGATAAAAGACTCGGAACTCTCGGTGGCAAGAATCGAAGGGTTCTTTGATCAAAAGCTTTATGAAGCAGTATACCCAGATATTAAGAACGCACCAATCAACTCATTTCAGCACTTTATTTTACATGGCCATGGAGAAGGGCGCACTGGATGGCTGGATATTGATGAAAGGCTAACCTTAGGGAAGGAAAAAGAAAAAGAAAACACTGATACATTGTTGGTTGTTAGCCATGAGGCTTCAGCGACGGGGGCTCCTGTTGTGGCTCTCGAAGTTTCACGCAGGCTGTCGGAGCGCTTTAATGTAATAACCGCAACGTTGAAGGGAGGTGATTTGCGGCCGTATTTTGTTGAAGCGGGAATGCTTCATCTGGATGCTCCTGCCGAGAACGGGGTAGCGGCACTGGAGTATACATTGCGGCACTTGCTCTCTCTCCACGATATTCAGGCAGTCGTGTTAAACTCGGTAGAGTCGATGAGCATGGCTGATGCTGCGGCGAGCATGGGGTTGCCGACTCTAAGCCTTGTACATGAGTTCGCAGAGTATACAAGGCCGGTCGGCAAGATAGGCCGAATGCTGATGACATCCGATATCGTGATTTACCCAGCAGAGAGCTTGGCTCGTTCCGGGATTCATGAGCTGAGAGAGAAAGCTGGGGTAAAGCACTCAATCAATAATATAAGAATTCGGCCACAAGGCTATCTCGGCTATCGATCAGATGAAGATCACGAGTGGTCACTCAGGAAAGCACTTTCACTAAAGGAAGACTCGGTGATCATCGCAGGTGCCGGTCATGTGCAGCCCCGTAAGGGCGTCGACTGGTTTCTCGAAGCTTGCCATCATCTTTATCAGATTCTCTCTGACAGGAAGGACCCTGTGGCCGAACGACTGCAATTCGTTTGGCTCGGCAATGGGTATCATCAAGATGATACCGTGGTCAGTGTGTGGCTAGACGCTTACATCAATCGTACAGGAATGAAACATCAGGTACATTTTCCAGGAGCCGTGAAGGATGTGTCGGCAGCGTTACGTGAGGCCGACATTTATCTGCTCACCTCGCGGCTTGATCCATTTCCCAATGTCGCTGTTGATGCACTGAATGTAGACTGTGGTATTGGTGTGTTCAGAGACTCAAGCGGCATCGCCGATTTCGTTGAAAAGCATTCTGCTCGCGCTGTGATTGCTGATTACGGTGATCCATACCATCTTGGTATGCTGCTGGCAGACAATCTTGATAATCTCAAGTCTAGGGATGGGAAAAACTCGGAAATTTGTCGTCAGCATCTTGATTTCGATGAATATGTCGATGGACTTGTCAAGTCTATCGATGAGGCCAGGCTGCGCAGAGCCGAAACGAGAGAGGCTGAGCTTTCCCCTGAGTTTCTTGTGAAATTCAACACGGGCTTTTACGGGTTAGCTTTCACAGAAGAAGGAAATAAAGCGAGTCATTTTCTCAATCTGCTAAGAAAAGGTATTGCCCTTGCAAAACCATTCCCTGGCTCAGATATACAGCGAGTTCTAGATTCTTTGGAAGAAACTTCTATTAGTTTCGAAGACTTGACGCGGGGCGTGTTGAGTACTGATGTGCCTGGCATGTCAGTGAAAATACTGACGGGTAGCGGTGTCCACGAGTATTCAGGAAGCGTTGCTCTCCAGTTTCATGTTTTCTTTGCCGACTTGATTCCTGAATATTGTGCTTACTTTAAAGCTTTGAAGCACCTTGATGTCGATCTCTTCGTGTCGCATGTTGTTGAGCTGTCAGAAGGGTCCTTGAAAGCGCTAGAAGAGTCAGTAACTGGGCGGGTCTTTACACGAAAGATTGATAATTGTGGCCGGGATGTTTATCCATTTCATCGTCAGTTTGTTGAAGAAATATATGGTAATTACGATGTTGTAGGTCACTTTCATACTAAGAAGTCGAGCGATAATGCGGATGGGGTAGGGGACCGTTGGCGCCGCTATTTGCTAGGCAATCTGATTGGTTCAGAGGAAGCAGCCAATGAGGTTCTTGGCTTATTTAAGGATGACAAGGTAGGGATTGTCTTTGCTGAGGATAGCCATCTGGTTGACGAAGCCTCTAATGGTCCCTGGATAGAGCAGTTGCTTGAGCCACTAGGCTACCAGCGCTGGACACATTATCGACACTTTCCCCTAGGAACGATGTTCTGGGCCCGTGCCTCTGCCCTGAAAGACCTATTGGAATGGAAAGATGATATTTTTGCACTAGACGAGCCAGTTCCTTACGATGGCAGTGTCCTGCATGCCTTCGAACGTATTCTTCCGCAGCTGGTGATGGAGAACGAATATGAGGTACGCCGAGTCTACACTCATGGAACGCATTGGTGATAATAATGAAGCGTAAGCTGATCATCCACGTCGGAATGGGCAAGACCGGCAGCTCCTCGATCCAGAAGACGCTGCGGGTGGCGCGGCCCACCTTGGAGCGGCATGGCATCAAGTACCTCGGACTGATGCTGGAACACCTTAACCTACCGACCGCACAATACGATTGGCATGTCGTGGATGGCTGGTTCGCGTACACTAACAAGGAGCGTGTGCAAGCTAACTCTGAGTTGGCCCATGCCCTTCAATACGCCGATGACCAGTTGCCCACCGAGCTCCACACTCTCATCTGGTCTAACGAATCCCTCTTCGACCGGTTCGAGGACGTGCAGCCGGCACTCGATGCACTGCGTGATCGCTATGACATCCGGGTCATCGGTTATATTCGGCGGCCTGACAGCTGGATCCTCTCCGCCTACCTGCAATGGGGCATCAAGCACAAGGCCTACCGAGGCCCGCTCAAGCCCTTCCGCGCCTGGGTACAGGACAAGCCGTATGTCGTGACACCAATGGCAGAGCAATGGGCGGCTCTTGCCGACGAGGCTCGTTTCTTCAACTTCGATGACATCAATGACGTTAGCGCTCAGTTCGTGCGTGACGCCCTCGGCCTAAGCGAAGAAGAGGTCCCATCACTGCGGGAAAACGACACCCCGCCTCCAGCAGCCATGGCCTTGTTCGCCTATCATAACTCCATGACCGAAGGGACGGTACTTCCTGACGAGCTGGAGCCGCTCCTCAAGCAGGCCGGGCTCTATGAGAAGATGCCGAAGTCTCCGCCCTACAACCGCCTGCTTCCGGATGAAGCCGAGGTGGCTGAGTACGTCGAAAGACACCGCGATGAAATCGAACGGATAAACACACTGTTCGCGACAGGCGGGCAGAGTGGTTTCGACCTGGCAACGCCACGCTTCAAGGATTACACCACTACGCCGCTGGATACCAACCGGGCGATGATGCAGCTCATCACTCATTTGTGGCACGAGGTTGAAGACTTGAAGGCGCAGTTGAAAAAAAAAGGCGACACGGAATGATCGAAGAGGCCATCGTGCATGTCGGGATGCATAAGACCGGTTCGAGCTCTATCCAGGCGACCCTACATAATCTTGCTTCGGAGCCTGGTGCGCCGGCGGGTTACTTGAAGCTGAATTCCCCGAATCACTCGGGTTTTTTTATGACTCTACTGTCTGAAAAGCCAGAGGAGTACCATGCTCACAAGCTAAATGGTCGAACGAAACAAGAGGCTAAAGAGATTCAAAAACGATTTGAGCGAGATCTTGAGTATGCTCTTTCTGTATTTGATTCTCGTGTGCTTATTATTTCGGCCGAAGATCTAAGTGCACCTGGCATGACTGAGAATATGTTAGGCCGCCTAAAAAACATACTCTCGCGCTATTGTTGCTCAGTACGGGTTGTCGGATATGTTCGGCCTCCAGTGGCTTATATGCAGTCTGCATTTCAGCAACGTTTGAAAGGTGGAGATCAGTACGGCCTGGATGTGAAGAAACTTTGGCCGCATTACCGCAAGAGGTTCCAGACACTGGACCGAGTCTTTGGAAAAGAGAAGGTTGACCTTGTACCTTTCCTGCCAGGCTCGCTATATCAAGGTGATGTGGTGCTTGATTTTGCCCGGAGAGCAGGGGTCGAATTAACAGAAGAGGACTTGGTTCGTACTAATGAGTCTATTTCTCTCGAGGCATGTGCTTCCCTGTTTGCAATGCGAAAGCTGCAAAAGGCCGCACCGTATGGTGGCTACACAACCGATAACAACCGCCTGGTAGAGGCGGCCTCTCAGCTGGGTTCGGAAAAGCTCGTCTTCTCACAGAAACTGGTTCAGCCGGTTTTGCAGGCACACCAAGCTGACCTTAACTGGATTAATGACCGACTGGGCCAATCGATTGAGGACGCTCCACGTGTTGCAAAGGCCAGTATTGGAACCGAAGCGGATTTGCTGGAGGTGGCGGTAGCCAATGGGCGATCGCTCTGGCAGCTTCTGGAAGACGAAGCGATAGAGCATAACGGCGAGCCATCCACACCTGAATTGGTCAATCGCTTGGGCTTGCTGACTGCCCAAAACGCACTAGTTTATCAGGAACAAGGTACTGCTGATTCGAGCGAGGTCTTAGGCGGTTTTCGTGAAGCAGATCCCGTATCAATTTTAGAACAAGCTGCAGGCCTGTTCACGCAGAGTGAACCGGAGGCCGCAACCGCTTTTCGCCGCCTGATCGGTCCGGCAAGAGCGCAGGCTCGCAAGGTGGTTGCCGGCAACTTGGCACCGACGCATCCGAGCACAAAGGGGGCTAGCTGATGTCACGATTGGTCATTCATATTGGCATGCCCAAGACGGGTTCGTCCTCTATCCAGGATACTTTGTTTGCCAAGGGCAGGCATGTGGATTTCCGCTACGCGGATCTGGGCGTGGCTAACCAAGGGGGCAAGCTACGTTCGTATTTCAGTACTGATCCATATGAATGGCCCGGTCATCGAGCTGCCGGACGGGCGCCCGATCAGGTAAAGGCCTTCAACGAGGCTGTTGGGCGGGAAGTTTCTGCTATCAAGGCCCAAGGGGGGCAGCAGGTCATCTCTGGCGAGGATCTTTATCACCTTGGCGAAGAGGGCTTGAGGCGGTTGCGTGATGAGTTTAGCAGGGCCTTCGACCGTGTCGAGATTATCGGCTACATCAGACCGCCTGCTTCATTCATTGCTTCGGCCTTCGTCCAGTTGGTCAAGAATCATGGTCAATCACGACTGGATCTCAACAAGTTGTGGCCTCGGTATCGCGCAAAGCTTGAGAAGTTTGACCAGATCTTTGGCCGGGAGCATGTCACCCTGCGGCCATTCGATCACAAAAAACTGGCCGACGGCGATGTGGTGCAGGACTTCTTCCAGTTCCTTGGTGCCCCTATTGATCCCACGGAAATCCGCCGGGTCAACGAATCCCTCAGCCTGGAGGCAACGGCTGCGCTGTTTTTCTTTCGCCAAGAGGGGCCGTGCTACCAGCCCTATCCTGGAAAGGCGAGTGATAACAACCGTCTGGTGAACATGCTCGCTGGCTTCGGCGAACGCAAGCTGCGTTTCGCCGATTCCCTGGTTAGGCCGATTTTGGAACGTGAGGCAGCCGACCTGGAATGGATCGAATCGCGCCTGGGGCAGCCACTCCAAGATGCCGGATCGACGGATGACGATGCCATCACCTGTGAGCAGGATCTGCTGGATGTGGCAAAGGAATCCCGACAGGCATTGGAGGTCTTCGTCCGCGAGCAGGCGCATACGGTCGAGCCGACCCCTCAGCAGATCGCCAACTGGATGGAAAAACTGCGCGTCACCGTCACCGGCAGAGCCTCCAATGGTGTCACCCCGGCACCGTGCTCAGAAAGCAGCTTTTTTACACGGGAGCAGGTGCAGCGCTTGACCGGCCAGAAAATGGGCCCAGCCGCGGCGCTACGGGAGTTGGCGGTAGCGTTCGAGCGCAATGGTCACCGTGAACAGGCCTGCCTTTGTGCAGAGGCTGCGAGTGCACTGCGGCCCGATGTCGCGGGATTGCGTGCACTGAGTGCCCGTTTGTGTGGTGGGCCTGAAGGGTAACAGGTCGCTTAGGGTAACAACTCTATGAGAATCCTGCTGGGCACCAACCAGTTCCAGGAGATCGCCGGCTCCAAGCTGGTGATCCAGGAGTTTTCCGAGCTGTTCATCCATGCCGGCCACGAGGTGGTGATCACCGCCAACTTCGTGGGCCAGCCGCTGACACTCCAACTAGCTTGACAGTGGGGGCATGGGCGTGGCGGCGACAGCTATGGCCGCATTGGCCCAAGGGCGTTGCTGGATGCCGATGTCGTCATCTCCATCGGCAAGACGGTGCCGTACTGCCTGGCCTCGCGTACGCCGGTATTTATCTATGACCACTTCGCCGGGCCGGGCTACCTGAATGCGCAAAATCTCGAGCGAGCGGCCAGGTACAACTTCTCCGGCCGCTGCAGCCGCACGCCACGCAGCGCCGAGCAGCTGGCGACCGAGCTGGTAGAGGGCTACGTCGAGGGAGTCGCTTTCATGCGTGAGCTGCCCGATGTGTAGCGAGGTGCGTATCGCCTGCGTCCACAGCTGATGAAATTGCTGGAGCGTATCGAGCATACCCTGCCCAACGGCGAGCGGCTCGAGGCACTTGAGGCGCATCGGCAGGCCATGCGCCATGAAAAGGCCCTGGCCGAGGCCGCGGGCATGTTCTATCGCATGTGGCGCGGTGCACACCTGACGATGCAGCGGCTCAGAGCTCGGCAGCTGTAACAACGCGCCCGCAAGCAGGGCAGAGCGGAGAGGATATCAGCATGCGTTTCAAGGAAGAGGAGTTAGCAGCGGTGACGACCACTGCCACTATCGACAAACTGCACGGGGAGGCCGGCCACCTGTCATCGCTCTGCCAGGCCGACCTGCTGACAGGTAGCCAGAGGCCGAGGCGCGTCAACGGCGACTCGAGGTCTCGTTCGGTGACTGGCGGCTGGATCTCTCTCGCCAGCGCCTGCAGCCGGAGACGCTCGAGCATCTAGCCGAGTGGGCCGAGGCTTGCGGCCTGGCCGAGCAGCGCCAGGCGCTGTTCGCCGCGGGCATCGTCAACCCTTCCGAGGGACGCCCGGCGCTGCATACCGCCCTGCGCTGGCCACAGGAAACACCGCCTGTAGCGGGCAGTGAGGCGGAGGTGACCTTTGCTGCCGAGCAGCGCCGGCGTATGGCGCTGCTGGTCGAACGGCTGCGTGCCGGGCAGTGGCGTGGTGTGACGGGGCAGCCGATTCGTCATGTGATCCATATCGGCGTGGGCGGCTCGGATCTCGGCCCGCGGCTGGTGGCAGAGGCGCTGGAAGAGACGCACCCGACCCGCGGCCCCTCGGTGCACTATGTCTCCACCATGGATGCCAGCCAGCTGGTGGTGCTGTTCGAAAGACTCGACCCCGCGGCCACGTTGCTGGTGATGGCCTCGAAGTCGTTCACTACCGCCGATACTCGCTACAACCTGGAAACGGCCCTGACATGGCTGAGCAGTGCGCTGGGGGCAAGCCGTGAGGCGATCTGCCGCCAGCAGCTGATCGGCGTTTCCGCCCGGCCGGAGAAGATGGCTGCCCTGGGCATTCCCGAGGCGCACCGGCTGACCTTTGCGGAGGGGGTAGGCGGGCGCTTCTCGCTGTGGTCGACCATTGGTATCAGCCTGGCGGTTCAGATCGGCATGCCGGCCTTCGATGAACTGCTGGCCGGTGCCCATACCATGGATCGCCACTTTCTCGAGGCGCCCACCGTACGCAATCTGCCGGTACTGATGGCCGTGGTGGGCGCCTGGAACAGTCAGTTTTTGGGCATCCCCTCCCATGCGGTGCTTCCCTACGATGGTCGGCTCGCCAGCCTGCCCGGTTACCTGCAGCAGCTGGAGATGGAGTCCAACGGCAAGAGCGTGGGCCGGGATGGGCAGAGCGTCGAGCACACCACCTGCCCGATCCTGTGGGGCGACGTAGGGCCCAACGGTCAGCACGCCTTCTACCAGCTGCTGCACCAGGGCAGCCATACCGTGAGCGCCGACTTCATTGCCGTGGCGCGCCGCAGGGAAAACGCATGAAAAACCGCTCTACGACGGGCTTCGTAGCGCTTTACCAGTAGGAGCTAATGTGGTCATCTAACGACTTTTTCTCATGGATGACCCGATGCTGACGCCGTCCCTTATGCACCATCTATCGATCGTTCCCGACTTCCGTCAGGCGTGGAAAGTGCAGCATCAGCTGTCGGATATTCTCTTCCTGACGGTCTGTGCAGTGATCTGTGGTGCGGAGGGGTGGGACGAGATAGAGGATTTTGGCCACGCAAAGCTGGATTTTCTTCGCCAGTACGGTGATTTTGAGGCTGGCGTACCGAGCCATGACACCCTGGCCCGGGTGATGGCGATGGTGGATGCCAAGCAGGTCCAAACCGCCTTTGCCGAGTGGATGAAGGCTTGTCATGACGTCACCGATGGGGCGGTGGTTGCCATCGATGGCAAGACCCTGCGCGGCTCGTACTGCCGAGGGAAGGGCAAAGGGGCAATCCACATGGTCAGCGCTTTCAGTGCGGCGAATGGTGTGGTGCTGGGGCAGATCAAGACGGCGGAGAAATCCAACGAGATAACGGCGATTCCCGAGCTGCTCAAGCTTCTCAACCTGCAAGGCTGTCTGGTGACGATCGATGCCATGGGGTGCCAGAAGAAGATCGCCACTCAGATCCTGCAGAAGGGCGCCGATTACCTGCTGTCCGTGAAGGACAACCAGCCGGCCTTGGCTGACGCCTTCGAGGCCGCATTCCCCATGGCCAAGGTCGCCAGCTTCGAGGGTGACGCCTATGTCACGGATGAGAAGAACCGAGGCCGGCAAGAGACCAGATACCATATTGTCAGCGAGGTTACTGAAGAATTTCAGAAGCTTAGCTATGAATGGCCGGGCCTGAAATCGGTAGGCGTGGTGATGAGTTTCCGCCAGGAAGGTGATGAGGTGCCGGAAGCCCCGATGATCCGCTACTACATCAGCTCTGCCGACCTGAGCGCCAAGAAGCTCGCCGAAGCGGCTCGTCAGCACTGGCATATTGAGGCGAAGCTCCACTGGTCCTTGGACGTGGCACTGCGAGAGGATGCCTGCAAAATCCATCGCGGACGGGCGGCAGAAAATCTCGCCAGGGTCCGACATATCGCTTTGAATTACCTGAAAGGGGAGAAGCGTTTCAAGGGCGGAATCCGGCGGAAACAGAAGAAAGCGGCGCTGGATGAGACCTATCTGGCAGACATTCTCGCGGTGTAGGATCTTTCATGCGTTTTCCCTGTGGCGCGCCGCCATGCCCAAGCCCCCGAGGCCCTGCGGGAGACCCTGAGTGCGCAGCAGCGTCTGACCCTCGCCAACTGCCTGGCCCAGGCGCAACTGATGGCCCTGGGCGACGACGCCATACCTGCCTCGCTGCAGGCCCATATGGCTCGCGGCTATCGCGGTAACCAGCCTTGCTCGGTGCTCGTGATGGAGGAGCTGACGCCCTGGAACCTGGGCGCCCTGCTCGCCATGTATGAGCACAAGGTGTTCGTTCAATCGCTGCTGTGGGGGCTCAATCCCTTCGACCAGCCCGGGGTGGAGCTGGGTAAGCGCCTGGCCCAGGGCCTGGAGCAGAGCCTGGCGGAAGGCGACGCCGCCGGCGACTGGGTTGATGATGCCGCTACCCGCGCGATGGTGGAGCATTTGTTGAAGCATTCGTAGGCGGAAAGTGCCCGGCTGCGCGGCCAACGAGCCGGAGCGAGGCAGCCATTGAGGTGCTGTAGTTTATAAACTACACTTGCATCATGCTCGATATCAAACAGACCGACACGTACCGGAAATGGGAGCGCAAGTTGCGGGATCAACGCGCCAAGGCGCTGATAGCGGCGCGTGTCTTCCGTCTCGCCAATGGCTTGCCAGGCGATGTTCAGCCCGTAGGGCAGGGTGTCAGCGAGCTACGCATTCATCATGGCCCTGGATATCGTGTCTATTTCAAGCAGCGCGGCAGCGAAATCGTCATTCTTCTTTGCGGTGGCGACAAGAGTACGCAGCAGCGCGATATCGAGACAGCACAGCGGCTTGCAGCAGAGTGGGAGGCGTCATGAGCGATAAGATTTTTGACTACGATCCGGCAGCCGCCCTGGAAAGCGAGGAGGCGATTGCGGTGTTTCTGGCGGATGCGTTGGAAACGGGCGACTCCGCCTACATTGCCAAGGCGATGGGCGTGGCAGCACGTGCCAAAGGCATGAGCGAGCTTGCCCGGGAAACCGGGCTTTCCCGCGAGCAGCTGTATCGCTCATTCAGCGAGCAGGGGAACCCCACGCTGAAAACCATGCTGGTCGTGATGCGAGCCCTTGGCGTTGACCTGACGGCTCGCCCGCATGAGCCGGCTGCGTAACACCGCTATTCGCGCAGCAAGTTGCTCTTTCCCCACGGCCCTCTCTTTCAGCTTCCAGCCGCGCAGCGGCGCTCTTCCAGCTCCAAGCTCACGGCGCTGGCGGGTGAAACACCTTGCGCTCCTTTTGATCGGGCAATATATTGCCTGTGTAAGCCTTTGAGGAGCTCCCATGCATTTCCGTGTTCGCAAGCAGGTCGTCCAGCTGGTCCGCATGAAATATGACCCCGCTATCAAGCGGGGGCGGGCCCAGGTGGTGGGTAGCGTCAAGCTGGCGAGCCCTATATTGCCCGCCGAGCTGCGCGAGCAGCTGACCGCGCAAGAGGTCGCCGAGTTCGATACCTGGGTGGCCACTCAGCACCGCAGTCATCAGCTCAAGCAGGAGCTGGCGGCGCTGACCCTGGCCGAGCAGATCGATCAGGCGCGGGAGTGGTTCGAGCAGCAGCAGTGCGCGGAGAACCAGGAAGCGGCGCGGGTGCTGGCCGAGGAGACGATGCGCAGCATCAAGCAGCTGCGCAGGACTCTTAATCAGCGTGGGCTTCTCGAGTAAGGCCAACCCCAACGACCCAGACAAGGAACGAGACCATGATGACCGAGACAACTGTCGGTACCCGGCAAGCGACCGAGATTGATACCCTCAAGCCCGCCGACCTGGTGGAGCGCATGAAGGCGCAGAACCCCGACCTGGCCGGCAAGATGAACGACAAGCGCATGGCCGCCCTCGTGCGCGGAACCCTGCAGGCGCTGGCCGCCGAGGTAAACGAGCGTGAGGCGGGCCGCCTGCGCGTGCCCGGCTTTGGCCGTATTAGGGTCTGTTGACGTTTCATGGCAGGGGTATTGGCAGGATAGGGGCAAGCTCACAGAATAAAGGTTCCTAAGCCAACAAACTGCAAGCCTGCCATGCCCCGACAAATGCTCACGGATGAA
>NZ_JASSZF010000034.1:0-30657 GCF_031935715.1 Halomonas garicola
CGATTGAAACCGTATCGCGCCATTGCGACGCGCTACGATAAGCTCAAACGAAATTACGAAAGCATGGTGGCCTTGGCATGCGGCTTTTTATGGCTACCAATGTGAAACGTCAACAGGCCCTAACATCCGCGAGGTGGAGCGTGAGAAGGACGGCCAGATCCTGCGCAACAAGCGCGTGATCCTGCGCCCGGCACAGCCGAAGGCCTGACGGCCGGCAGCAAGTATCGTTTCGATACTATGAGAATGGCTTCGCCAGCGGCGGAGCTCAACACAAGCCCAGGCAGCCGCCTGGGCTTGTGCATGACTGGCCGGGCGATCCTCTCCATCGGCTATAACGGATTACCTTCACTGTCGGCGATCTCCTCTTGACGCGCCCGAACATTATGCTCAAGGCCGCAGTGGGGTTCGGGGCCCGGGTCGACTGGGTTACCATGCCACCCAAAGGCACTTATGCCGAAGCTCATCGAGGCTTTGGTCGGCGGTAGCGTGCCTGCACACGACTCACCCCTCACCCCTCACCACTCACCAATCACGAAGCAGATCATGCCCAAGACCTTTCTGATCACCGGCGGCGCCGGCTTCATCGGCTCCGCGGTGGTGCGCGAGCTTATCAAGAACACCGACCACCGCGTCGTCAACGTCGACAAGCTCACCTATGCCGGCAACTTGGAGTCGCTGGCCGAGGTAGCCGATAGCCCGCGCTATAGCTTTATTCAGGCCGATATCTGCGATGCGCCGGCCATGCAGCGCGCCTTCGCCGAGCATCAGCCCGATGTGGTGATGCACCTGGCCGCGGAGAGCCATGTGGACCGCTCAATCGATGGCCCCGCCGAGTTTATTCAGACCAATGTGGTGGGCACCTCGGTGCTGCTGGAGGCCGCCCGGGGCTACTGGAAGGCGCTGCAAGAGAGTGAACCCGAGAAGGCCGCCGGCTTCCGCTTCCACCATATCTCCACCGATGAGGTGTATGGAGATTTGGCGGAGGAGGGGGCTTCTTCCAGCTTCCAGCTTCAAGCTTCAAGCTCTCTGTTTACAGAGGACACCCCCTACGCCCCCAGCTCGCCTTACTCCGCCAGCAAGGCCGGCTCCGATCACCTGGTGCGCGCTTGGCAGCGTACCTTCGGCCTGCCCACCCTGATCACCAACTGCTCCAACAACTACGGGCCCTATCACTTCCCCGAGAAGCTGATTCCGCTGATGATTCTCAACGCCCTGGCCGGCAAGCCGCTGCCGGTGTATGGCGATGGTCAGCAGATCCGCGACTGGCTCTATGTCGACGATCACGCCCGCGCGCTGATCAAGGTCGCCAGCGAGGGCGAGGTAGGCGAGACCTACAACATCGGTGGCCATAACGAGAAGACCAATCTCGAGGTGGTGGAGACGCTCTGCGAGATTCTGCAGGAGCTACGCCCTCTCCCTGCCCATGATGACACCGCCAATACTGAATCGCCGGATAAATCCGGCTCCTACAAGGCGACGGCAACCCACTCCGATGATGTTGTAGGAGCCCGATTCATCGGGCGATCAGCGGATGGCTCAGTGCTTGAGCACTACCGCGACCTGATCACCTTTGTCCAAGACCGCCCCGGCCACGATCTGCGCTACGCCATCGACGCCGGCAAGATCGAACGCGAGCTGGGCTGGGTGCCTGCAGAAACTTTCGAAACCGGTCTGCGCAAGACCGTGGAGTGGTATCTGACCAACGAGAGCTGGTGGCAGCGCGTGCTGGACGGCAGCTATCAAGGTGAGCGACTGGGGGTTGGTGCATGAAGATTCTGGTAACGGGAGGTAATGGGCAGGTCGGCTTCGAGCTGAAGCGTCAGCTCTGTCTGCTCGGCGAGGTGCTGGCGCCTGATCGGGCCAAGCTGGATCTGGCCGATGCATCAGCCGTCGAACAGTGGTTGGAAGCCCACCAGCCCACACTGATCGTCAATGCCGCGGCCTATACCGCGGTGGACAAGGCCGAGGAGGAGCCCGCGCTGGCGCGGCGGCTGAATGCCGATCTGCCGGCACAGCTGGCCGCGTACAGCGCCGCCCGCGGCCAGTGGCTGGTGCACTACTCCAGTGATTACGTCTACCCCGGCAGTGGGGAGGCCCCGTGGCGGGAGCAGGACGCCACCGGCCCGCTCAGTGTCTACGGCCAGACCAAGCTGGAGGGCGACGAGGCGGTGCAGGCCAGTGGATGTCACCATCTGATCTTCCGCACCAGCTGGGTATATAGCGCTCGTGGCAACAACTTCATGAAGACCATGCTGCGCCTGGGCCGCGAGCGGGATGCGCTCAAGGTGGTCAGCGACCAGGTCGGTGCCCCCACCCCGGCCCGCCTGATCGCCCAGGTCACGGCAATGGCGCTCTCCGATGGCATCGCCCGACAGAGTCGGGCTCCTACAAGGCCACCAGCCGGTATCTACCACCTGGCCCCCGCCGGCGAGACCAGCTGGCATGGCTTCGCCCAGGAGATCTTCCGCCAGGCCGCAGTGCTGGGCGAGGAGCTGGCCATTACGCCCGAAGGTGTAGCCGCAATCCCTACTGCGGAATACCCGACCCCGGCCACCCGGCCGCTCAACTCGCGGCTCTGCTGCCAGGAGCTGGAGCGTGTACTAGGCATCACCCTGCCCAGCTGGCAAGAGCAGCTGGGACTGACGTTGGCCGAACACCTCGACAGGTAGAAGCGCGATTTATCGCGCGAAGAGACTGCCCTCGCCGGATAAATCCGGCTCCTACATTGGCAATGCTGCCACCACACCCCGTAGGAGCGCGATTTATCGCGCGATGAGGCTACCATCGCCGAAATGTCGGACCACCGATAAATCGGGCTCCTACGACGCACCACTCAAGGAAGAAACTCTTATGGCACGTAAAGGCATCATCCTCGCCGGCGGTTCCGGCACTCGCCTGCACCCCATTACCCGCGGCGTTTCCAAGCAGTTACTGCCGATCTACGACAAGCCGATGATCTACTATCCCATCTCGGTGCTGATGCTGGCCGGCATCCGCGAGATCCTGATCATCTCCACTCCGGAAGACCTGCCTCAGTACGAGAACCTGCTGGGCAGCGGCGAGGACTTCGGCGTGCGTTTCGAGTATGCCGTGCAACCGAGCCCCGATGGCCTGGCCCAGGCCTTTATCATCGGCGAGGAGTTTATCGGCGACGATCCGGTGTGCTTGGTGCTTGGCGATAACATCTTCCACGGTCAGCACTTCAGCGACCAGCTCCAGCGCGCCGCCGCGCAGCCCTCCGGCGCCACGGTGTTCGGCTACCTGGTCAAGGATCCCGAGCGCTTCGGCGTGGTGGAATTTGACGAACAGGGCACAGCCATCTCCATCGAGGAGAAGCCGGAGGAGCCGAAGTCACCCTATGCGGTCACCGGCCTCTACTTCTACGACAACGATGTGGTCGAGATTGCCAAGGCGGTCAAGCCCAGCGCACGCGGCGAGCTGGAGATCACCAGCATCAACAACGCCTACCTGCAACGTGGCGATCTGCGTGTGGAGCGCCTGGGCCGCGGCTTCGCCTGGCTGGATACCGGTACCCACGACAGCCTGCTCGAGGCCGCCCAGTACGTTCAGACCATCGAGCATCGCCAGGGCCTGAAGGTCGCCTGTCTGGAGGAGATCGCCTGGCATAACGGCTGGATCACCACCGAGCAGCTGGTGGCCTGCGGCATCGCGTTGAAGAAGACCGGCTATGGCGAGTATCTGCTGCGTATAGCGAAATCGTAGCGCGCGATTTATCAGCCGATAACCCTTGATAGGTTCCCATTCCAATCGCCGAATAAATTCGGCTCCTACAATGCCTGCCTGGCACACAACCTCGTAGGAGCCCGATTTATCGGGCGAAATTTATCCTGGTAACTATGCCCAACCCTCTTCTTCAAGCCTATTCGGATCATCCAGACCCCAACGACCCCGCTCAGCGGGTGAGCTTCGGCACCTCCGGCCATCGCGGCAGCTCGCTGGCCGGCAGCTTCAACGAGGCGCATATCGCCGCCATCGTCCAGGCGGTGGTGGATCACCGCCGCGAGGCCGGTATCACCGGCCCGCTGTTCCTGGGCCGTGATACCCATGTGCTCTCCCGGCCCGCCTGGGAGACCACCCTGGAGGTGCTGGCCGGCAACGGCGTCGACGTCGTCATCGCCACCGGCGATGAGGTGCTGGCCACGCCGGTGATCAGTCATGCCATCCTGCGCCATAACGCGCAGAGTGAGGCGCCGCGCGCCGATGGCCTGATCATCACCCCGTCCCACAATCCGCCGGAAGATGGTGGCATCAAGTACAACCCGCCTCATGGTGGTCCGGCCGAGGCCGAGATCACCGGCTGGCTGGAGGCGCGGGCCAATCGCTACCTGGAGGCACAGGACGATGAGCAGGGGGAGGGCATCGCCCGCCTGCCGCTGGTCCAGGCGCGCCAGGCGGCCCGCGAGCAGGACCTGATTGGCCATTATGTGGAGAGCCTGGGCGAGGTGGTGGACATGGCCGCCATCCAGGCCAGCGGGCTGCACCTGGGGGCGGACCCCATGGGCGGCACGGCGCTGCCGATCTGGCGGCGGGTGGCCGAGCGCTATGGCCTCGATCTCGAGATCGTGAATCCCGAGATCGACCCCGCTTTCGCCTTTATGCCGCCGGATCACGACGGCAGGATCCGCATGGACTGCTCCAGCCCCGCGGCCATGGCCAACCTGCTGGCCATCGAGGATCGCTTCGACCTGGCCTTCGGCAATGACCCCGACGCCGACCGCCACGGCATCGTCGATGCCGGCGGGCTGATGAACCCCAACCACTACCTGGCCGTGGCCATCGCCTACCTGCTGGGGCATCGACCCGAGTGGTCGCGGGAGCTCAAGATCGGCAAGACGCTGGTGTCGTCGTCGATGATCGACCGCGTGGTGGCAGCGTATGACCGTGAGCTGCACGAGGTGCCGGTGGGCTTCAAGTGGTTCGTCGAAGGCCTGCACCAGGGCTGGCTGGCCTTCGGCGGCGAGGAGAGCGCCGGGGCCAGCCTGCTGACCCGGCAAGGCGCGCCCTGGTCCACCGACAAGGACGGCATCGCCCTGTGCCTGCTGGCCGCCGAGATCATGGCCGTCACCGGTCTGTCACCCAGTCAGCACTATGCTCGATTGACCGAGCTCTTCGGCACCCCGCACTACCGCCGCATCGATACCCCCTGCGGCGCCGAGAAGAAGGCGGGGTTCAAGGGGCTGAGTGCCCAAAGCGTAACCGCCAGCAGCCTGGCCGGCGACCCCATCGAGCAGATCATGACCCAGGCCCCCGGCAACGGCGCCTCCATCGGCGGGCTCAAGGTCACCACCGCCAACGGTTGGTTCGCCGCCCGCCCCAGCGGCACCGAAGCGCTCTACAAGCTCTACGCCGAAAGCTTCCAGGGCGAGGAACACCTCGATGCCTTGATCGCCGACGCCCAAGCCCTGCTCGAAACCGCCCTGTAGGAACGCAGTGCCGCTGCGCGATAGCCGCAGGTGTCCCCGATCAATCGTAGACTACCCACATTTACCTGAGCCGAGCGGTTGGTTTTTACTTACAGCTTACGGCTTAAAGCTTACAGCTAAGGTCCTTATGATTTACGAAAAACTCGCCATCCCCGACGTCGTCCTGCTCACCCCGAAAGTCTTCGGCGACGAACGCGGCTTCTTCATGGAAATCTTCCGCCAGTCCGAGTTCGAGCAGCACTGCGGCGACTACACCTTCGTTCAGGATAACCACAGCCTGTCGGCCCACGGCATCCTGCGCGGCCTGCATTACCAGCTGGAGAAACCCCAGGGCAAGCTGGTGCGGGTGACCCGTGGCGAGGTATTCGATGTGGCGGTGGACTTGCGCCAGTCTAGTCCCACCTTCGGCCAGTGGGTCGGCGCCACCCTGAGCGCCGAGAACAAGCAGCTGCTGTGGGTACCGCCCGGCTTCGCCCACGCCTTCTACGTCACCAGTGACGAGGCCGAGTTCCAGTACAAGTGCACCGACTACTACAACCCCGGCGACGAATACTGCATCCGCTGGGATGACCCGACGCTTGCCATCGCTTGGCCACTGGTGGACCACAAGGCGCCACGGGTCTCCGAGAAGGATGGGCAGGGCGACTCGTTTGTGGATGCGGTGAAGTTTGCCTAATAGCGAGCTTCTTTCTATGAAAGGGATAACATGAAAGAGACTTATACGGCACTGAGGGAGTTTGGCGCCACCTTCCTGGGACCCGCCTTGACGATGTATGCACGAGCGGTTGAGCAGGAGGCGGACGACAAGTTGCCGGTATGCCTCGCCAGGGAAGGGTGGCTGCTGCACCAGTTACTCACACACCTCTATGATGAGGGGCTGATTCACCTGGACAGGGCGCCCATTTATTTGAAGGTGTCGCGTACCCTGCTGTTCCGGGCCATGCTGGGCGAGGCAGCGACCTGGGATATTGCCCTGAAGATGGAGTTCGAGGGCACCCTTCTCGAGCTGCTGATGAAGCGCTTTGGCCTGCAGATGCATGAAGCCTTCGCGTCAGTGCCTGCCGAGGTGCTTGGCTTCGAGCTCTCGCTTCCCGAACAGGCGGATGAGGTACAGGAGTGGCTGAGGCCGCATGCCGAACGTTTGCAGAAGCAGGTCGCGTCGACTCGTCAGGCTGCCTATGGCTACTTCAAGAGTCAGGGACTGACTGAAGATGGCGTGATGCCGTTAATGCTGGATGTCGGCTACGCCGGCTCCATCCAGAAGCTCTGCACACATTTTGTCCAGCGCGATACGGCGGGCCTCTATTTCGTTGCCACCAAGCCGGGCAAGCAGTCTCTCGGCGACCAGGTGGCCACCATGAAGGGGGTTTTCCGTGAAGGGGTGGCCTGGAAGGAAGACTATACCCTGCTGGAGCGTTCGTTGCTGCTGGAATGCATGATGACGGCGCCCCATGGCCAGGTGGTGGATATTCGGCAGAGCCAGGATGGCGACTATCTCTTCTTCTACGGCAGAGAGGCCTCCAGCCAGCGCTACTATCAGAACCTGGAGGCGGTGCTGGAAGGCGCCAGAGAGGCCGTGACCGAAGCATTGCGCAATAAGGTGACCTACAGCGTCGAGGAGGTCGAGGCGCTTTATGAGGTCTTTGCGACGCGCCCAGGCGCCATTCCTCAGGCGGTCTGGCATCTGTTTACTGCCGACGATGATATTACCGGCAACGGCATGGTCAATCCGCTGCAAATCTTCGGAATCTAAACAGGTGCCTTCATGATCAATAGCCTTAAGTCACTGCAAAGAAGTCTGAAGAGAGCGACGGGGAGCCCACGAATTGACTATGAAGCCCTCTCCCAGGAGGCAATCCGTTCAGGGCTTTTCGATCCGCAGTGGTATGCAGTGCAATATGGCAGAGAGTTCGACAGCGACCTCGATGCCTTCAGAGACTATGTTCGCAAGTCTGCCTTTTCACCCATCAATCCGTCACCGGCCTTCGATGGTGAAACCTATCACCGTACCTATATGGATGTGTACCATGGGCAACTCAGCCCGTTGCTGCACTACCTGATGCATGGCAGGGAAGAGGGCAGGGGGTTCGCACCGCATCAGCCACGCTGGGCGCCGCGCCAGATCCTGGAGCCTCAGCGACAGGTTACCGGTGCTGCCCAAGAGCTCAAGATCGCTGCCTGCCTACATATCTTCTACGAAGACTATATCCATCGCTTCGCTCAGGCACTTAACGAGTTTCCCATCGAACTGGATGTACTGCTGACCCTTGCGAAGGAAGAGCATATTGCGACTGCCCGGAAGGTCTTCGAGGCGCACCCCAGGGTCAGGCACGTCGAGATTCGGGTCGTGCCCAATCGCGGTCGAAACTTTGCACCCTGGCTGGTGGAGTATGCCGAGAAACTTCAGCAGTATGACCTCTTCTGCCATCTCCACTCCAAGAAGTCGCTCTACTCAGGGCGTGAGCAGACCCAGTGGGCCGACTATCTGACGGAGTATCTGCTCCGTGACCCAGCGGTTGCCAGTGGGGTGCTGAACCTGTTTGCCGAGCATAATGAGCTTGGGGTCTATTACCCCACGACCTTCTGGATGATGCCCTCCTGGGTGAATCATGCGACCATGAACACGGGCTTCATGAAGGAGTGGTCAGATAGGTACGGCATCGAGCCCTGCAAGGGCTTTCTCAGCTACCCGGCTGGGGGGATGTTCTGGGCACGCCCTGCCGCACTCAAGGATCTGCTTGCTTCCTCCTGGCGCTACGAGGACTTCCCTGAAGAGCCGCTACCCAATGATGGCTCCATGTTACATGCGCTGGAGCGTATTATCGGCAAGCTGGCAGAAGCACGTGGTTACCGGGAGTTTTACTACTATCCGCCCACCGGGCAGTTTACCAGCGACCAGACCTATATATTCTCAAGCTACCAGGGAAGCAGCATTGATGCGCAGCTGCCTGCCATCCGCGCCCATGAGTGCATCAGCTTCGATGTGTTTGATACCCTGGTTCGCCGTGAATATACCGAGGCCGACTACGCCAAGCTGAAGTTGGGTCAGGAGCTTGCCGAGGCGGGGAAGGTCGAGTCGGCGGAAGCCTTCGTCAAGCTGCGCAATGAAGCCGAGTTCACCTTGAGGAAGAGGGCCCAGTTCAAGGGTGATGTGTCGATAATCGACATCTATGCCGAGCTGGCCAAGCAGCTTGACGTCACTGCTGAGGAAGGCAAACGCTGGATGCAACAGGAGTTCGAACTCGACCTCAAGATGATTCTGCCCAAGAACGAAATGGTGGAGCTGTTCAACAACCTGGGCAGCCTGGGGCACAAGCTCTGGATCATCTCCGATACCTACTATACCCGTGGGCAGGTCGGCCTGATGCTCAAGAAGGCCGGCATCACGGTGCCCTACCGGCTGCTCGTCTCCAGCGCAGAACAGAAACGCAAGGACAATGGCACCATGTGGCATATGGTCAAGCAGGACCTGGCGGAGGAGGGGATCACCCGCTACCTGCACATCGGCGACAACGTGGTGGCCGATGCCCAGCTGCCCGGTGATCTCGGGCTGACGACCTTCCATATCCTTCATCCCATGGACAAGTGGCAGGCCCTGGGCTTTCCCAAGGTGTTGCAAGGGCCCGATGCGCTGGATGAAGGTCAGATTCTCAAGTGGGGCAAGCTGGTGAGCCAGGTTGGCCGTAATCCGTTTATTGGTGAATGATGAAAAAAGACACCCTTTATCTCCACGTTGGCTGGTCCAAGACGGGGACCTCTGCCATCCAGTTGCAGCTGCAGCTCCAGCAGGACGACTTGTTGCAGAAGGGGATCCTCTACCCTCAGAGCCTCCAGTGGCCTGATCACTCCCACCACCCCTTTGCGCTATCGTTCAAGGGCAGCGGGGCCTATCAAAGCGACATGACCCCGGAGCAGGCCCTAGAGAAGCTCCGGCTGGAAATGGTGTCGAGCCCGGCCGAGAACGTGCTGCTTTCATCTGAGTTGTCTCCCTTCTACTTCAACAACCCGCGCTTCAGCGCTTTCGTGAGTGAACATTTCAGCCGAGTGGTAGTGATCTTTACCATTCGGGCCCAATCCGAGCTGCTGCTGTCACTCTTCAACCAGCTGGTGAAGGATCCCAACGTTCGCTACGGCGCCTCGCTGTTTACCCTGGCCATGCGCAATATTCACTGGCTGAACTTCTACCAGAACATCAGGCAGTGGAGTGATGTGGTGGGCAGGGAAAACATCATGGTGATTCCTTACAGCCAGAACGTGGTGAAGGATTTCTTTGATAAGTTCGGGCTTCCTGTTCGAGATGTTGCCGAGACAGAACCAGGTCCAAGGATCGTTAATCCCTCGCTCCCGACAAGGTGCCTGGCGGTGCTGCAGGCGAGAGGAAGGAAGGCTAACGATGCGGCGAGTTTTTCACGGATACGTGATGAAGTCCTAGCGCTATCCGAGAAAGTGCCCAATATTCATGATAAGTTCGTTATTTTCTCTGTTCCAGAGCAACAGGCGTTGAACGATTATTTCATGAGTGATAATGCAAGGCTGTCTGAGTTCCTTGGTGGCGATATTGGCTTTCTTCAAGGTCAAGAATATCGTCCCGTGAAGGTTTTGCCGCCAGGAATCAAGCTGGAAGAGCATATGAGTAATGCTTCGGCGAAAAAAGTATGAACACACTTAAGATTTCATCCCACGCTAAAAAAGAGGCAGGGGGTAAGGCCGATAGTCTTTTTTACCAAGAAGTCGATAACCTTTGGGCCGATAAGGAAAAACTTAGTTGCAGCGGCCCTGGGGCTCCTGCCTATTACAAGGTACTTGGCCGTAGCGCTCATATCAAAGCCTGGCCTAAGCGGCTGTTGATTGCGCAGCAGTTATTGCTGACTGGTCCTCGGTTTACGATGTATAGCCTTCCTGAAAGGCAATATATTTTGGGATCATCCGTGAACTGGCATGCTCCCTTGCTGGAAAGTGATCTATCGGACCCTTCGATCTCCCACGCCAAGGTATCTGACCTATGTTACCTGGAGCGTGGCATAGTCTTGACGGCTCCTGGGTTCAGGGTGTATGGGCATTGGCTTCTTGATTTTCTGCCAAGGTTGGTGCTGGCAAAAAAGTATCTTGATAGATCCGAGGAAAAAGTTCCAATAATAACGAGGAAAATACCGCCCTGGGCTTGGCCTTTTATCGATGCTCTCAACTTGCGTAATGATATCAGTGAGCATGATAAATACAGAGGTATCGTCCTTGGAGAGGCTATTGTTCCCTTGGTAGCCAAAGAGGGTGAAGTCTACTCAGAGTCTGCATTGTTTGAGGCTTTTTCCCAGTTGAGACAGTATCTTTTCTCTCAGCCGGCTACCAGATATAAAAGAATGAAGGAGAGATATGGTGATAATTGCTTTGATAAGGTTCTTATAGTAAGAAGAAAGCCACCATACGCCAGTAATCAAAGGGAGCTTGGAGAGAAACTAGAGAAGATAGGTTTCATATCTGTCGATCCGCAGGAGTACTCCTTGGCTGAACAGGCGCGTATTTTCTCCACGGCTTCGATTGTTGTTGGAGAAGATGGGTCAGCGCTTCATAATATTGCATTTTGCCAGCCTGGTACCCAAGTGATGATGTGGGGGCGTTCTGATCGCATTAACCTTCGCCATCTCTCTGTGGCGAGAGCTGCGGGTGTAGAGTTTTCAGTTTTTCCGGGCTCGGGAAGTATGGATAATTATAGAGTTGATATTGAAGCTTTGTTGCGCCATTTATGACTAATCCCCAATGCCAGAGGTGATTGCTTGATTGTTTTTGTCCATATCCCGAAAACTGCCGGAACAAGCTTTGGGAAAGCGCTATCTTCCCAGTATGGAAGCGAAAAGATTTGGTATGACTATAGCTTAACCTTTTCGAAGACCTCTGAGCCCATTGCGGAGTATGTTCATAAACAACATGATATGTGGGCGCTAAAGAGGTTGGCTGATTCTAAAGGGATTCGTGTTATTTCTGGGCATTATCCAGCCGTTCGCTACCAGTCAATATATGGTGTTACAGAATACTGTACATTCTTTCGCGACCCCATTCAAAGGGTCTATTCGGAGTATTGTCACAGGAAGAGGCGATCGTTTGATAGGTTTGAGGGGAGTTTTGAAGACTATTGTAATGTAAAAAAATTCTGTAATGTTCAGTCTCGACACCTTAAGGGGGCAGTCTGGCCGGCTTTTGGATTTTTAGGGCTTACTGAGTTTTACAGTGAGAGTCTGGAGATGTTTGAGGGTTGGCAGGGTGTAAGTCTTGATCGTGTAGAAGAAAATAAAAATACCAGTAAAAAAGGTGCGGCATACTCTCTTACTGATGATGAAAGGAAAATTGCTACAGAGACACAGCGTCAAGACATCACCCTGTATGATTCCGCAGTAGCCTACTTCAAGGAAAGGCTCAAGGCCTTTAGGGGTGGTCATTTTGTAGTCAACGGCCAGGTCACGATATCTAAAGAAGGGAAAGTCAAAGGCTTTGCGTTCTTCAATGATAGTCATCAGGGGCTTGAGCATGTGGCTGTTGAGGTATTAGTTAACGGCGAAGTTGTAAGCTCCCTTCCAGCCAAGGAATACAGAAAGGACCTGCATTTGATCGGTGCTCCAAAGAATGGACACGTTGGTTTTAGTAAGAACCTTCCATTAAAGCCTGGTGATGTCGTGTCTGCACGCGTGGCGGAATCTGGGCAGTACTTAGCGAATGGTATTGTCAAAAAGAAATAAATAGCTCCTGATAAGGTAACGTCCGAGTGGCAGAAAACCTCAAGATAAATCTATTATCGCATCGAAGAGGGTTTCTCACCATCTTAATTTCACTGAAAGTATGCCTATTTAAGCTGGTAGAGTAGATCCAAGTCCTAGTGACCCGTTAACTCTGAGCTTGCATCGTTTCGCCAGCACCAAGTTGGCCTGCCTGAGCTTCGGTTAGTTCATGAAAATTCTGTAGAAAGTAAGTCTGCTGCATGCGCTTCAGGCCAAATCCACGTGAAGTGACGAAGAACCATAAAATCGTCATTTACATCTATAGCCAATCTTCTTTTATTAATTCTTTCAGGTGTTCATGAGTAATCTCACTGATTTTTTAAGATGCCTTGGTAACGGGGCAGATGGTTTTAATATAATTACCCATGAAGGAGAGGGTGAATATAGCGATACTGCTAAAATTTTTTGCATGCAAAAAAAAGGTGATTTTAAAGGTCTTTTTAATCTATGGCAAGAAAAGGTCAGAAGCAATCAGTTTGAGTTGGCGCATCCAGAGACTGGTGTAAAAACAACTGCTTTATATAATGTAAAGTATGGTGTGGTGAACTTTGTTTTCATGGCAGATGAAAATAATAAGAATGTTTGGCTGTTGGCGCAAAGTGCTTTAATGATCAACTTGGCGATAACTTTTAAAAATATATATAGAAGTGTTTTTAGTAATGAAAAGCCAATATTTCCGCATATTAAAAATTTGTCTAGCATTAATGCTTCTGAAATAAGTTTGAAAAAAGGAGGGTTTGGATTCCTTCTTTCTCACCCCCGGCCATACCATCATTTTTATGATCAATTGAAAGTTTTAACGGCTCTTGATCATGATAAGCCTGTTCTCGATAGAGGTTCTTTCTTTATTCCCGAAGAGCTTTCTAAAGTTGAGCCAGGCGATCATGTCTTTTTATACCCTAATGCAATAAATAGCCTGCATATTAGTGGTAGTGGGGTTCTGCTTTCCAGAGAAAAAGATAGGCTTATGGAAAGACTTGTTTATAAAGAGTCCATAAGGCTTAAAGGTCAGGGGTTTGCTAAAGGGGAATCGGGAAGCTCAGTTTGCCTCTGGTTTGGTGTGACAGGTCAGAAAAGAAGCTGGTTAGATCAAGTGGAAGGCTGTATATGTATTGTGAAATTGCTTAAGCCTTACTTTGATACTGTTTCTCTTTACGTGGATGGCATGACTGCAATTCAGGGAAAAAGAATTAAAAATAAAGAGGATGAGGCAGTATTTCAAGAGATAAGAAAGAGGCTTTTAGACATTGAAGGAATAACCATAAATTCTCTCATTGGTTTGGATTACAGAGAGAAAATTCTCTATTGTGATTCTGTTGATCTGTTTATTGCCAATGCTGGCACTGGTTGTATGGTGCCGTTAAGGTTTGCAAGGAAGCCTGGTGTCCTGCATAGCAATACCAAGCTGTTTTCATTTCCTGACGAATACCCTTCATCCGTAAAAAAGGTTAGCAAAAATTATGTTGTAGATTTTTTTGATAGCGATAGCTCTTCTGCAGCGCAAAATATTAGTTACCATGTCCCATGGCAGCATATATTTAATCTTGCTTCAGATGTTCTGAGTGAGATAAAAAATGTGGCAATACCCAAGCTGGATGTTCCACCTGTTGAAAGTGTTGGTAAAAATGGTTTTAATAATTTTGAAAGGAAACATGAGTCTGCAAGTCAGCATTTCTTTAATCTAAGTGCTAGGTTGGGGAAAAAACCTAATTCACCTGCTGTTCTACGTGAAGTGGCGTTAGCCTTTGAGGCGGAAGGTGATATTCAAACTGCCATGAAGGTGATGGAGAAGGCTTATGTTCTTAGACCGAATGGTCCGGTAATAAAGAAAAAATTAGAAGAATATAAATCAATTTTAAAAATTCAATAATTTATTTTTATTAGGGGTCGGTGGTTAGTTATGGATTTAAAATCTTCCAATTTTCTCGACTGTACTCTCCGCGATGGCGGCTACTACAACGCTTGGGATTTCTCTTCTGCGCTGATCCACCAATATCTCGACGCCATGCAGGCCGCCGGGGTGGATGTGGTGGAACTGGGTTTCCGCACACTGAAGAACCAGGGCTTCCAGGGGCCCTGTGCCTTCACCACCGATGAGTTTATCCGCAGCCTGATGATACCGGCCGGGCTGACGATTGGCGTGATGGTTAACGGCAACGAGCTGGTGGGCGAAGTGCCCCAGCAGGAGGCTCTTGAGCGGCTGTTCCCCAATGCGGCAGCAGACTCGCCTGTGGACCTGGTACGCATCGCCTGCCACGTGCATGAGTTCGAGAAGGCGCTGTCGGCGGTCATCTGGCTGAAGGAGCGTGGCTATCAGGTCGGCTTCAACCTGATGCAGGTGGCGGATCGCACCGAAGCGGAGGTGAAGGCACTCGCCCGTCAGGCCAAGGCCTATCCGATGGATGCGCTCTATTTCGCCGACAGCATGGGCAGCATGAACCCGGAACAGGCGGCGCAAATCATCCAGTGGTTCCGCAGCGAGTGGTCCGGTGCCATGGGCATTCACACCCACGACAACCTCGGCCTGGCACTCTCCAACACCCTGCGGGCGCTGGAGGAGGGCGTGACCTGGGTGGACTCCACCGTCACCGGCATGGGCCGCGGACCGGGCAATGCCCGCACCGAGGAGCTGGCCATCGAGATCGCCGAGCGCCGCGGCAAGCCGGTCAACATGGTGCCGCTGATGGTGCTCTTGCGCGAGCACTTCACGCCCATGCAGGCTCACTACGGCTGGGGCACCAACCCCTACTACTACCTGGCCGGCAAGTACGGCATTCACCCCACCTATATCCAGGAAATGCTCAGCGACTCCCGCTACAGCGAGGAAGACGTGCTGGCGGTGATCGAGCACCTGCGGGTGGAGGGCGGCAAGAAGTTCAGCCTCAACACCCTGGATGCGGCACGCCACTTCTACCGGGGCGAGTCTACCGGCCAGTGGTCACCCAAGGAGCGCTTTGCCGGGCGTGAGGTGCTGCTGCTGGGAACCGGGCCGGGCGTGGCCCGCCACCGGGATGCCCTGGAGCGCTATATTCGCGACCATCAGCCGCTGGTATTGGCTCTCAACACTCAGAGCGCCATCGATGCCGAGCTGATCGACCTGCGCGTGGCTTGCCACCCCGTGCGCCTGCTGGCGGACTGCGAGGCCCACACGCGCCTACCTCAGCCGCTGATCACCCCCTATTCCATGCTGCCGGCGGATGTGCGTGACTCTCTGGGTGAAAAGCAGGTGCTGGACTTCGGCCTCAACGTGCAGGCGGATGGTTTCGAGTTTGCCGAGACGCACTGTACGGCGCCTACCTCGCTGGTAGTGGCCTATGCCCTGGCGGTGGCAACAAGTGGGCAAGCGAGCCGAGTGCTGATGGCTGGGTTTGATGGGTTTGATGCCGGAGACCCTAGGAATTATGAGTTGGAAAAACTTTTTGGTGGATATTTAGAATCTGCAGATAGTCTGGAGCTTTTCTCAATTTTGCCTACTCGATATCCAGTAAATAAGATTTCTGTTTATGGCGAGGTGTGAAATGAGAGTTTCTGTTTTTCTTCCAATGCGGGCAGGAAGCCAAAGGGTAAAAAACAAAAACACGCGCCCTTTTTTGGAGTCAGGGGAGAGTCTTTTTGAGTGCAAGATAAAAGAGATAAAAGAGCTTGTTGACCTTGGCGCTGTCGATGAGGTCGTCGTGTCAACAAACGACACCCAGGTTATAGCTCAAGCACAACCTTTCCTTTCAGAAAACATCAAGCTTGATGAAAGGCCTGATAAGCTTTGCTCTTCCTCTACGAAAGTTTTGGATCTTATAAGCTATGTTCCAAACGTGGTAGAGGGAGATCATGTTTTTTGGATGCATGTGACCTCTCCTTTTATGGTTGTCGCCGACTATAAGCAAGCTATCGAATTGTATTTCGACAATGTCATCAATGGAAGTTATGATTCTCTGATGTCTGTCAATAAGGTACAGCAGTTTTTGTGGAGTGATAAGCTAAAAAAAGTTATCAACACTGATAGATCTATCAACCCTTGGCCAAACACACAAGACTTGGATCCGCTTTATGAGATAAATCATTCTTTTTATATATCTAGCATAAAAAACTATTTGGAGTTGGAGGACAGGATTGGTGTAAATCCTTTTCTTTATGAGTGCGAAGGTTTGAAAAAGTTGGACATAGATTGGGAAGAAGATTTCAGTCTTGCAAGCGTGATTGCTCGTTCTATGGTCATTAGTTGATGAAATATGCCACTTATATCTTCGACTGCGACGGTGTGGTTTTGGACTCCAACAAGGTCAAGACCGAGGCCTTCTACCGGGCCACCTTGCCTTACGGGGAAGCCGCCGCCCAGGCCATGGTCGATCACCATGTCGCCAACGGCGGGGTGTCGCGCTACAGGAAGTTTGCTCATTTCCTGGAACAGATCGCACCTACCACCTCACCAAATTACGCCGAGCAGCGGAATCCCGCCGAGCGGGGCCCCGACCTGGAGGCGCTGCTGCAGGCCTATGCCGGCCATGTGCGTGAGGGGCTCTTGGGCTGCGAGGTGGCCCCGGGGCTTGAAGCACTGCGCAAACAGACTCCCAATGCTCGCTGGCTGATCGTTTCCGGTGGCGACCAGGCCGAGCTGCGCGACGTATTCGCCCAACGCGGCATCGCCGCGTGGTTCGATGGCGGTATCTTCGGCAGCCCGGATACCAAGGACGAGATCCTGGCCCGAGAGCTGGCCTCTGCCAATATCCAGCAGCCGGCGTTGTTCCTGGGGGACAGCAAGTACGATTATCAGGCGGCCAGCGCCGCCGGGCTGGACTTCGTGTTTCTGAGCGGCTGGAGCGAGGTGGTGGGCTGGCAAGCGTGGGCTGCCGAGTTGGGGATTGCAACGGCAGAGAATATCGGTGAAATTGTTTGATTTTTCAATCTAGGTAGAGTGGCCCTTCTTGTTATCCTTTGTCCATATTCCCAAGACTGCCGGCACCAGCTTTCGCCTTGGTGCCGAGCGCTACTTCAATCGCGAAAACGTTGTTTACGATTACGGCAAGGAGTCACCCGCTACCACGCCGGTGGTCGTTGATACCCTCTATGCAGAACCCAAAGATTTCTGGAGTTTCAGGAGCGCCTGCGCCCAGCAAGGGGCTTCCATGGTGGGGGGGCATGTCAATGCCAGCCGCTTCGTTTCCCTCTTCGGTGTAGGTAACACGCTGACGTTCCTGCGCGACCCCCTGCAGCGCATGGCTTCCGAATATGCCCACTTCGTGCGTCACTACGAGTACAAGGGCAGCTTCCACGATTTCTATTCACGGCCGATAATGCATAACCGGCAAAGCAAGATCCTGCATGGGGTGGATGTCGAGGCCGTGGGCTTTGTCGGACTGACCGAGCGCTACACCGATAGCCTGAAACTGCTCAACGCCCGCTATGGCCTCGCGATTCCGCAGCGTGAAGATAATCGCGGCAAGAAAAGCCTGGATGCCGTGCATGAGATCTCCGCCGAGGACGAGGCCGAGCTGAAGCAGCTGAACAAGCGCGATATCCGCCTGTATGAGCAGGCCGTAGCGTTATTTGATCAGCGTTACACGATGCACCAAGAGGGTTCGCCCTGGGCCCATGCGCGCCTGGTGGAGGTCAAGCCGGGGCGTATCGCTGGCTGGGCATGGTGGGAAGGTGAGAGTGACGAGCCAGTGGTCGTGGAGGTATGGGCTAACGGCAAGCACCTGGATACCGTCACCGCGGTAGAGCTGCGCCCTGGTTTGTGTCGGCTGTTGCCGCCGCGGGGAGGCTATGTGGGCTTTCATCTGCCGGTAAAACTCAAGCCCGGTGATCAGGTACAATGCCGCGTTTCCCTCACTGGCCAGTGGTTTCCGTTGAAGCCGCGTCGGGTACCGAAACCGGATGGAAGATGAACGCAAGGAATCGCAAACGCCTCGACAAGAGCTCGCACTGGCTGGCCCATGGCTTGAATGAAACCTTTCTGGCGCGCTTTCCGCTTGATCGGCTCACGCCTCACCACCAGTTGCTACCTGTAGACGCACCGGGTTCGCGTTATGCGTGGCAGGCGACCGGTGACGACCCCCAATTTCTGCTCAAGCGCGGACTGCCGCTGCCGGGCTGGCAGATGCTGGAGGTCGCCATGCAGCACGACCAGCCCAGCGCCGCGGTCAAGCTCTACCTGGATACCGGCAAGGGGTTAAACGAGGAGCTCTGCTTCTATTTGCCGCTGAAGAGCGGGCGGGTCACCAAGCGGCTGTTCTATGTGCCGCGGCGCTTGAAGGGCCTGCGCTTCGATCCTATGGAGTGCGAGGGTCGCTTTACCATCACCCATCTGCGTATTGCCTGGCTGAGCCCCGGGTTTGCCCACGATCGCCTGGCCCATCGCCTGGCCAATATGCACCACGAGTTTCGCGGCGTCACCAAGGCCGAGGTGCTGCCGTTGCTGAAACGCCAGGCGCGCGAGGCGGGGCGACACTGGCGCGAGTTTGCCCTTGAGCAATACGAAGCCACCTTCGAGCGACGTACCGCGCGCTATAGCTACCGTAAGTGGCTGGAGGGGCGCCGTGAGCTCACGACCGAGCGGGCACGCCGGGTGATCGACCAGCTGCCGCACACGCCGCTGATCTCGGTGCTGGTGCCGGTCTTCAATCCGCGCCTCGAGTGGTTACGCGAGTGTCTGGATTCGGTGCTGGCACAGCCCTACCCGCACTGGCAGCTGTGCATTGTCGATGATGCCTCGACCGATCCCGAGGTGCGCCAGGTACTGGCCGAGTATGCCGAACGGGATGCGCGCGTGCGGGTGGTGTTTCGCGAGGAGAATGGCAATATCTGCGCGGCCAGCAATAGCGCCCTGGAGCTGGTGGAGGGTGAGTTCGTGGCGCTGCTGGATCACGACGATACGCTCTCGCCGGGTGCGTTGTTTCGCGTGGCCCAGGCGTTGCACCGCCATCCGGATGCCGGTCTGCTGTATAGCGATGAAGACAAGCTCAACGAGGCGGGCGAGCGCTTCGATCCGCACTTCAAGCCACAGTGGAACCCCGACCTGCTATTGGCCCAGAACTATATCTCGCATCTGGGGGTGTATCGTACCGGGTTGGTACGCGAGGTGGGCGGGTTTCGTCAGGGCACCGAGGGCAGTCAGGATCACGACCTGGTGCTGCGGGTAACGGCACGCCTGCTGCCCGAGCAGATCGTGCATATTCCCCATGTACTCTATCACTGGCGTGCCGCGGCGGGCTCCACGGCATTGGGTAGCGAGCAGAAAAGCTACACCACCGATGCCGGCCTGCTGGCGGTGCGCGATCATCTGCGTGAGCGGGTGCCCGGTGCGCGGGTCGAGGCGGGGCATTACCCCAATACCTACCGGGTGCACTGGCCGCTACCCCGGCGCCTGCCACTGGTCAGCCTGCTGATTCCGACCCGCGACCGGGTGGAGATCCTCAAGCCTTGTGTGGATGCGATTCTCGAACGCACCCACTATCCCCACCTGGAAGTGCTGATCCTCGATAACCAGAGCCAGTGCCGCGCTACCCTGGACTATATGCACGAGGTTTCCGAGCGCGATAATCGAGTGCGGGTGCTGCGCTGGAATGAGCCGTTTAACTATTCGGCGATCAACAACTATGGATCGCTGTATGCCCGTGGCGAGATCCTGGGGCTGGTCAACAATGATATCGAGCCGATCAATGCCGACTGGCTGGACGAGATGGTGCGCCAGGCGTGCCGCCCGGAGATCGGCTGTGTGGGGGCCAAGCTCTACTACCCCAACGATACCGTGCAGCATGGGGGAGTGATCCTGGGGATCGGCGGTGTGGCGGGCCACGCCCACAAGTATTTCCACCGCAACGCGCCGGGCTATTTCACCCGCCTGCACTTGGCGCACAACCTGTCGGCGGTCACCGGTGCTTGCCTACTGGTGCGAAAGTCAGTATTTGAAGAGGTCGGAGGGCTCAACGAGGAGCACCTATCGATCGCCTTCAACGATGTTGACCTGTGCCTGAAGGTGCGCGAGGCGGGCTACCGCAACCTGTGGACCCCCTACGCCGAGCTCTATCACCATGAGTCGGTCTCGCGCGGGGCCGATGACAGTTCCGCCAAGCGAGCCCGCGCCAACGGCGAGGCCGAGTATATGCGCCGCACCTGGGGCAGGGCGCTGGATACCGACCCAGCCTATAACCCTAACCTGACGTTGGTGCATGAGGATTTTTCGTTGCGCTGAGTGCTTTGCTGGTGAATGGGGAGTGGTGAGTAGTGAGTGGTGAATGGTGAATGGTGAATGGTGAATTGTGAATGGTAAGTCGTGAGCGCTGGCTGGTGCTGAGCGATGGGGCGCGGCCGACCGAGGATATCTACTTTCTCGAGTCGGTCGCGCCCCATTTGCGTTGTGAGGGTCACGATGGCGGCCGGCTGGATGTGCGTGGTTGGCGGTGGCGGCTGGCGCGCTGGGTGCTGTCGCGCCAGCCCGGGGCCAACCTGGTGCTGTGCCGCACCCTGCCGGAGGGGGCGCTGCGCTGGCTGGAGCGCGAGTGTGGCGCCTTCGGGCGAATCGTTTATGTGATCGATGACGATCTGGCGGCCGCGGCAGCCGACGAGACGCTTCCTGCTGCCTACCGGACGCGTATGGCCAGGGCGGCGGCGCAGCAGCCGCGGCTGTTGGCGCTGGCCGATGAGGTGGTAGCCTGCAGCACGGGGCTGGCCGAGCGGTTGCGAAAGTGCCATGGCAACGTCAGGGTGATGACACCGCCCTTGATCGCACCGTTACCGGATCTCACCCATTTCGCTGCCGCCCCCTCGGCAGAGCAGCCCTGGCGGCTCGGTTTTCATGGTACCCGAGCGCATCTTTCGGATCTTGAACAGATCGCACCGGCGCTTGAGGCGCTGCAGCGGGAGCGTGACGATAGCGAGCTGGAGCTGATGCTGGGCCAACATGCGCCACCCGTGCTTGCCGAGTTGCCGCGCACCCACTGCCCGGCGCCGCTGTCCTGGTCGAAGTTTCGCGACTACCAAGCGCGCCACCGGGTGCATATCGGCCTGGCGCCACTGCTGGATACGCCATTCAACCGGGGCAAGTCATTCATCAAGTTCCTGGATATCGCATCGATGGGCGGGGTGGGGGTCTATTCGAATCGCGCGCCCTACACCGAGATCGTCGAGCATGGGGTCAACGGCCTGCTCGCCGAAGATGACCCTGGCGACTGGCAGCGCTGCATCACCTGGCTGCTGGAGCAACCCGAGGCGGCGCGGGGGATGGCGGAGGCTGCGGCCGAGCGGGCTGCGGGGCTGGGAGTGGTCAGGTGTGAATGGTGAATAGTGAATGGTGAATGATGATGAGGGATGAGCATTCACCAGCGCGCTTTGGGCCGTGGATCCACGGGCGCCTGGATGCCCGCTGTCATGCAGCAGATTCACTCATCAGGCTCTCATAGGGGATCTTGAGGCCTTCGTGGAGCCTTCTTATCATCCGTAGACTGAGCTTGCGCTTGCGGTTCAGCACCTCGGAGACGCGACCGCTTGGGCCGATGAAGGGCTCCAGGTCGCGCTGTGAAAGGCTTTGCTGCTCCATGCGAAATTTGATGGCCTCAATCGGGTCCGAAGGCCCGATGGGGTAGTGCTGGTCCTCGTATTTCTCGATCAGGATAGAGAGCACTTCCACTTCGTCTGCTTCCGGGGTGCCGTCTTCTGCCGCCCACAGCGCTTCCAGTCGAGCGAATGCACGCTGCAGGTCAGCCTCGTTGTGAATGGGTGTGATGTGCATCATATCGTCTCCGCATCGACGTGATCGTATTGCGCGTGTGTACCAACGAAACGCACCCAAGCGATCTGCTGGGTGTAGCGGATGGCCACGATAACTCGGTACTTGTTACCTCCGATGTTGAACACGACTCGGCCACCCTTGAGGATGCTGGCCGTGCGTATTTCGGCCTTCAGTTCCTGCGGGGTTGCCCATGCTGCTTTAAGCATCATGTTGTGCCACTCGGTGAGCGGTGTCCTGGCGTCGCTGTGACCCTGTTCCCAGAACTCTCTCAAGGTGCGCTTGGCAATGACTCGCATGGATTCTCCCTGTTTGGGGGTAAGTGTGGCCTCTCCCGTTTTGGGAGTCAAGTGGCTTGAAGGTGAGGAGAAGTCGCGGTCCCGCGCCCCGGTTTCAGTTCGCGAGGGCGTGGCCGCCGAGGCAACCATAGATTAATCGAGTATTAAAAGATAAATATTGATTCCTTTTGGATATTGAGTTGCGACGCTACCCTAGGCCCATACCCAGTATTCGAAAGGAATCCCTTATGGCGTTATCGGCCTTACAGCGTGAGATCGACGCCGCCCAGGCGAGCGCACTGCTTGAGTCGTTGCCGACTGAGGCGCGTGTCGAGTGGGCGCTGGAGAACCTGCCCGGCAGCTTCGTGCTCAGCTCCAGCTTCGGTATCCAGTCAGCCGTGCTGCTGCACCTGGCGACACGCATCGTACCGGACATGCCGGTGCTGCTGGTGGATACTGGCTACCTGTTTCCCGAGACCTACCGTTTCGTCGATGAGCTGGCCGAGCGGCTGAACCTCAACCTGAAGGTGGCGCGTCCGGTGCTGTCACCGGGGCACCTGGAGATGCGCCATGGCCGGCTCTGGGAACAGGGCCAGGAAGGCCTGACGCGCTACAACCGGCTGATGAAGGTCGAGCCGATGGAGCGCAAGTTGGATGAACTTCGCGTGGGCACCTGGTTTGCCGGGCTGCGCCGTCAGCAGTCCAGCACCCGGGAGCAGCGCCCGGTAGTCGAGCAGCGTGACGATGGCCGCTACAAGGTCTATCCGCTGATCGACTGGCACAACCGCGACGTACACCGCTACCTCACCGAGCATGACCTGCCTTATCACCCGCTGTGGGAGCAGGGCTACACCTCGGTCGGCGATTGGCACACCAGCCAGCCCCTGCAGCCCGGCATGACCGAAGAAGAAACCCGCTTCTTCGGCATGCAGCGGGAGTGTGGGTTGCATCTTTAGTGGGGTGAATGGTGAATGGTGAATAGTGAGTGGTGAGAAGAACAATTCACAAGCCGCGAAGCGGCGCTCACTACTAACCATTCACAAGCGAAGCGCTCACCCGGCTAGAATGGAAACACCAGCGGCGTGAGCACCAGCACCCCGGCGGAGTAGGTCAGGCTTACCGGCAGGCCGGTCCTGAGGAAGTCGCTGATCCGATAGCGCCCGGGGGAGTACACCATCAGGTGCGTCTGATAGCCGAAGGGAATGAAAAAGCAGGCGCTGGCGCCGTAGGCCACGGCCAGGGTAAACGGCAGCGGGTCGGCGCCGAAGGCCTGGGCGGTGCTCCAGGCAACGGGAAAAGCCAGCGCGGCGGCGGCGTTGTTGGTGACGGTTTCCGTCAGCAGCAGGGTAAACACATAGCAGCCGGCAAAGGCCGCATACACGCCGTAGCCGCTGAATAGCTGCCGCATGCCCTGAGCCAGCAAGGCGGCGGCGCCGGAGTTTTCCAGCGCCTGGGCCATGGCCAGCGCCGAGCCGATGATCAGCCATAGCGCAAAGGGAAAGCGCCGGCGGAGCTCGTCCACGGTGAGAATGCGGGTCGCGAGCAGCCCCGCCATCAGCAGAAGCAAGCCGTGAAACAGAGGCACTAGCCCCAGGCTCGCGCAGCCGATGACGCCGGCGAAGCCGCCCAGCGCCATGAGACTTTGCCGCCGGCCAAGCTGCGGCCGAGTAAAGCTACCGCTTAGCAGATGGAAGTTGCGATCAAGGTTGCGGTGCTGGCGGAAGTCCGCGCTGACGGCCAGCAGCAGGCAGTCGCCCACGCGCAGCGGGATATGCCCCAGCTGGCCTTCCAGGCGTTTTTCCCCCCTTCTGATACCTACCACGCCGGCGCTGAACATGCTGCGAAAGTCCACTTCCTGCAGCGTTTTGCCCGGGAGCTCCGACTGGTGCGACAGCACGACCTCGACCAGGTTGGTGGCCAGCAGGTCGCTCGCCTGGTGGCCGAATAGCCTGAGGCCGGGAAAGCGCTTGAGCGCCTGTACCTTGCTCACCTCTCCGGTAAACACCAGCGTATCGCCGGCTTCCAGCAGCTCCTCAGGCGCAACGGGGCTCAGAAGCCTGCCGTCGCGTTCGATTTCCAGCAGATAGAGGCCCTCCAGGCTGCGCAGGCCGTTGTCTTCGATGCTTTTGCCGGCCATGGGCGAGTCGTCGGCGAGCTCGGCGGCGAGAAAGTAGGCCAGCCGGTCGTGGATGTCCTCTGCCGGATGGCTGGGTAGCTTGCCCGCCCGCCAAAGCAGTACGCCCAGAGATATCAGCGCGACGGGCAGGCCGACCAGGGCAAACTGGAACATGCCCAGCTCCTCGCCGGTGGCGTTCAGGTAAAACGAGTTGACCACCAGGTTGGTCGAGGTGCCTACCAGCGTGGTGACCCCGCCCAGTATCGAAGCGTAGGAAAGCGGGATGAGCAGCCGCGAAGGCGCCAGCCGTTTCTGGCGCGAAACGGCCCCCAGAAACGCCGCGACGACGGCGGTATTGTTGAGAAAGGCCGACAGCACCGCGCCGGCCCCCATCAGCTTGGCCGTTGCCAAGCGCGGCCTGCCGCTCAGCAGGCGGTCGGACAGCCAGTCAAGCAGCGGCGAGCGCTCCAGCGCCAGAGAGACCAGCAGCAACAGCAGCAGGGTGGCCAGCGCCGGGTTGGTGTATTGCCGCAAAAGCGTCGCGGTATCCACCTGGCCGGTGAGCAGGTAGAGCGTGGCAAGGCCGGTGAAGGCGGTCGCAGGCTTGACGCGCCCGCTGACCAGCACGGCGAGGAAGACGCACAGGGAAACAAGAACGGCCCAGGCCATCATGACGATATCCTTAACAACGGTAGGCTGGCTTGCCGTATGTTACGCGGGCTTTTATGATGGCGTCCATGAAGGCATCATAAGCGCTGCGCTAAATTTTTTATAAGCGTTTATAAACAACAGGTTATAACTTGGTTGAGCATAAAACATTTTTCGCCTGAATCGGTTAGCGAGCGCCGTCTGGAAGCCGTCAGGCTGCGCCTGGACGGTGTCACGGTGGCCGAAGCGGCGCGCCGAACCGGCCTGTCGGCGCCCACGGTCACGGCGGCGTGGAAGGCGTTTTGCCAGGGGGGTTGGGCCGCCGTGCCGGTGCGCGAACGCGGGCGCCGCCGGGGCCGGGCGCCGCGCTTGACGGCGGGCGTGCAGCAGGCGCTTTGGCAGCGGATGGAAGCGCCGCCGCCGGCAGACGAGCCGGGCTGGACCGGCGCTGCGCTGGCCGCGGACGTTGGCACCGAGCAGGGCGTTACGCTCACCCGGCGCAGCGTGGAGCACTGGTGGGAAGACGAGGGGCTGAAACTCCCGGCCTGGCCGCTTGAGCAGTGGGGCGCCGAGCGCTCGTCCCGCGGGCGCTGGCTCCGCCAGACGGTAGCGCCGATCTGGCAGCGGCTGCCGCGGGCCACCCAGCGCTGGCAGGGCGGGGCGCGCCGTATTCGGCACCCCCAGCGCCCGGTATATCAGCTGTATTTTCACGGCCCCCGCGGGCGGCTGTGGATGCGCTGCCTGGCACACCCGCCGGTCGCCGATGACTACCTGCTGGCCTTTGAGGCGCTGGCGCAAAACGCCCCGGCAGGGCTTGTTTTCCACGGCGCGGACCTGGCGGCGAGCTCGGAGATTCAGGCCTGGCTTGCCGAGCAGCCGGAATTTTATGTGTTCAGGCTGAGGGGAAGTGAGTGAGGTCGTACTGCGGCGGCCAGCCCTCTACCCGGTGGGAGCCGGATGGCAGGCCTGCGGCCTGCTTTCGCGCACTGAAGTGCGCTCCCACCCTGCCGCTGGGGCTATGGCAATAGTTTCCCCACCCTGGTGCCGGGGGAGAGCAATAGTTTTCCACTTTGGGAATAGGTTATGGCAATAGCCCTGGTGGCAGCAGAAGGTGGTGGGAGCTGACTTTAGTCAGCGATGGAAGTGCCGCCAGGCGGATGGCAGGCCTGCGGCCTGCATTCGCGCACTGAAGTGCGCTCCCACCCTGCCGCTGGGGCTATGGCAATAGTTTCCCCACCCTGGTGCCGGGGGGAGAGCAATAGTTTTCCACTTTGGGAATAGGTTATGGCAATAGCCCTGGTGGCAGCAGAAGGTGGTGGGAGCTGACTTTAGTCAGCGATGGAAGTGCCGCCAGGCGGATGGCAGGCCTGCGGCCTGCATTCGCGCACTGAAGTGCGCTCCCACCCTGATATCGAGGCTGGGGGAACAGTTTCCCCACACTGCCGCCGGGGCTGGGGCAATAATTTTCTATCCCGGTGCTGGGGCAATAGCCCTGGTGTAGCAGACTGCGAAGAACGCTTTATCAATCAAGGAAATCCATGACATGACATCGCTGACCCACTTACAACGGCTGGAAGCCGAAAGCATCCAGATCATGCGGGAGGTGGTCGCCGAGACGGAAAATCCGGTGATGCTCTATTCCGTGGGCAAGGACAGCGCGGTGATGCTGCACCTGGCACGCAAGGCGTTTGCGCCGGCGCCGCCGCCGTTTCCGCTGCTGCACGTGGATACGCGCTATAAGTTTCGCGCGATGTACGAGTTTCGCGACCGGATGGCCAGAGAAAGCGGCATGGAGCTGCTGGTCCACGTCAACCCCGAAGGCATCGAAAAAGACATCAACCCCTTTACCCACGGCTCGGCGATCCATACCGACGTGATGAAGACCGAGGGCCTCAAGCAGGCGCTGGACAAGTACGGGTTTGATGCGGCGTTCGGCGGCGCCCGGCGTGACGAGGAAAAGTCCCGGGCCAAGGAGCGGATATTTTCCTTCCGCACCGCGCAGCACCGCTGGGATCCCAAAAACCAGCGCCCCGAGCTGTGGAAGCTGTTCAACACCCGCCGGCACCAGGGCGAGTCCATCCGCGTGTTCCCGCTGTCCAACTGGACGGAGCTGGATATCTGGCAGTACATCCACCTGCAGGGCATTCCCATTGTGCCGCTTTACTATTCCGCCGAGCGACCGGTGGTCGAGCGCGACGGGACGTTGATCATGGTGGACGACGAGCGCCTGCCGCTGGAGCCCGGCGAAGTGCCCATGATGCGCAAGGTGCGCTTTCGCACCCTGGGCTGCTATCCGCTAACCGGAGCGATCGAGTCCGACGCCGATACGCTGCCGGCCATCATTCAGGAAATGCTGCTCACCCATACGTCAGAACGCCAGGGCCGCGTGATTGATAACGACAGCGCCGCGTCCATGGAGAAGAAAAAGCAAGAGGGGTATTTCTAATGGCGCACGCATCCAACCTGATCGCCGACGATATTGACCAGTACCTGAAGACGCACGAGCACAAGGGGCTTTTGCGCTTTATCACCTGCGGCAGCGTGGACGACGGCAAGAGCACGCTGATCGGCCGGCTGCTGTTTGAGTCCAAGCTGCTGTTTGAAGACCAGCTGGCCTCCATCGAGGCGGACTCCCGCAAGTTTGGCACCCAGGGCGACGAGCTGGATTTGGCGCTGCTGGTCGACGGCCTGGCCGCCGAGCGCGAGCAGGGCATCACCATCGATGTCGCTTACCGGTTTTTCTCCACCGACAAGCGCAAGTTCATCGTGGCCGACACCCCGGGGCACGAGCAGTACACCCGCAATATGGTCACCGGCGCCTCGACCGCCGACGCGGCGATCCTGATGGTCGACGCGCGCCACGGCATCCAGACCCAGACCCGGCGCCACAGCTTCTTGATGGCGCTGATGGGGATGCGCCACGTGGCGGTGGCGATCAACAAGATGGACCTGGTGGACTACGCCGAAGATCGCTACAACGCCATCGTCGACGAGTATCGCGAATTTGCCGAGCAGCTGGGGCTCGAGAATATTACCTTTATTCCGCTGTCGGCGCTCAAGGGCGATAACATCACCGAGCAAAGCGCCAACATGCCCTGGTACCACGGCACCACGCTGATGGGCTACCTGGAAACCGTCGAGATCGAGGACGAAGCGCTGCAGCAGGCGCCGCTGCGCATGCCGGTGCAGTGGGTCAACCGCCCTGACCTGGATTTCCGCGGCTTTAGCGGCATGATTACCAGCGGGGTGGTAAAGCCCGGCGACGCGATTCGCGTTCAGCCCTCGGGCAGCGGCAGCCAGGTGTCGCGGATTTATACCTTCGACGGTGATCTCGACGAGGCCGTGGCCGGCCAGTCGGTCACGCTGCTGCTGGAAGACGAAATCGACATCTCCCGCGGGGACGTGATTTCCGGCGTTGACCAGCCGGCCCACACCGCCGACCAGTTTGAAACCTCGCTGGTGTGGATGCACGACGAGCCGCTGCTGCCCGGCCGGCCGTACCTGATGAAGCTGGGCACGCAGCTGGTATCCGCTACCGTGACCGACATCAAATACCAGATCAACGTCAATACCCTGGAGCATACCGCGGGCAAGCAGCTGGAGCTCAACGGCATCGGCGTGTGCACGCTGAGCGTGAATAAGGCGGTCGCGTTTGACGCGTTCGAGCAGAGCCAGGATACCGGCGGCTTTATTCTCATCGACCGGATGACGAACAATACCGTGGGCGCGGGCATGCTGCATTTTGCCCTGCGGCGCAGCGACAACATCCACATGCAGCACGTGGATATCAACAAGCAGGCGCGCGCCACTGCCAAGCACCAGAAGCCGGCGGTGCTCTGGTTCACCGGGCTTTCGGGGGCAGGCAAGTCAAGCATTGCCAACCTGGTGGAAAAGCGGCTGTACGCCCAGGGGCAACATACCTATCTGCTGGACGGCGATAACGTGCGCCACGGCCTCAACCGCGATTTGGGTTTCACCGATGCCGACCGCGTGGAAAATATCCGCCGGGTTGCCGAAGTGGGCAAGCTGATGGTGGATGCGGGGCTGATCGTGCTGTCGGCGTTTATTTCGCCGTTTCGTGATGAGCGCCAGCTGGCGCGGGACCTGCTTGACGACGGCGAATTTATCGAGATACACGTGGATGTGCCCCTGGACGTCGCCGAGTCCCGGGATCCCAAGGGTCTGTATCTCAAGGCCCGCCGCGGCGAGCTGAAGAACTTTACCGGCATTGATTCGGACTACGAGGCGCCGGAGGCGCCGGAAATTCATCTGCCCACTGCCGGCATGAGCGAAGAAGAGGCGGCCGATGCCGTGATTGCCGTGCTGCGCGAGCGTGATCTGATACGCTAGTTGGTAACAGAGGGAAAGCGACCCGAAACGGGTACCAAGCAATCGCCGCCGGCCAATCGACATGCCGGCGGCTTCGGTGACCTGACAAAGGCGGCTGATATGAAAATAGTAGACCAGAGATTGCTGGAGTCGATTGAAGCCATTGCCCGCCGGGCAGGCAACGCCATCATGGATATCTACGCGCGCGACTTCAGCGTGGAAGAAAAAGACGACAAGAGCCCGCTGACCGAAGCGGATAAAGCGGCTCATAACATCATTGTCCAGGAGCTTGCCGAGCGCCAGGACGGCATTCCCGTGCTGTCCGAAGAGGACGTGGACGGCTTTGACGGTCCGGACGCAAAGGGCCGCTATTGGCTGGTGGACCCGCTGGACGGCACCAAGGAGTTCATCAAGCGTAACGGCGAGTTTACCGTAAATATCGCGCTGGTGACCCAGGGGCGCGTGGTGCTGGGCGTGGTGGTGGCCCCGGCGCTACAAACCGCCTACGCGGCCGCGCTGGGGCTGGGCGCGTATAAAAGAAAAGCCGACGGCACGCGCCAGCGTATTCACGCCGCAGCCAAGCCGGCGCTCGGCGAGACCTGGCGCGTGGTCGGCAGCCGCTCTCACCCCAGCCGGGCACTGCAAGCCTGGCTCAACAGGCTGGGCAAACACGAGCTGCACCCCATGGGCAGCTCGCTCAAGCTGTGCCTGGTGGCAGAAGGCAAGGCCGACGTCTACCCGCGCCTGGGGCCGACCAGCCTGTGGGATACCGGTGCCGCCCAGGCCGTGGTAGAGCAGGCCGGCGGCTGCGTCGCCCAGCTGGACGGTACGCCGCTCAACTATGCCAACCCTAAACAAACGCTGAACCCGCACTTTGTGGTCTGGGGGCGGTAGAAGAGAGCATAGCAAGGAGATCGCCACGTCGCTGCGCTCCTCGCGATGACGGTGGAGGGAAAAGTGCCATCGCAAGTATGAGATCGCCACGTCGCTGCGCTCCTCGCGATGACGGTGGAGGGAAAAGTGCCATCGCAAGTATGAGATCGCCACGTCGCCTGCGCTCCTCGCGATGACGGTAGAGGGAAAAGTCCACCGCAAGTATGAGATCGCCACGTCGCCTGCGCTCCTCGCGACGACGGTGATGGGAGGCGTGCACAAGGCTGTTGTGTCGTGGCGAGAACCCCCTCCTGTGTCATAGCGAGCGAAGCGTGGCTATCTCGGGGTTTGCTTATAGGGCTCTTCGTCGTTGGGTGTGGAATTCGCCCCCTGAGCTGGGCCAGAATATGACCTCCACGACGACAGGAGGTATGACATGGACGGCACCCAGATTCTGACCCTCGGCCTGGGCTTGGAAGCG
>NZ_JASSZF010000035.1:0-26702 GCF_031935715.1 Halomonas garicola
CACATGAATTACCTGATCAACTTGTTAAAGAGCGTCTCGCTAACACCACTCGCCGGCGATGACCTGCCGCGGCGGCTGCGAGGAAGGCGTATTCTACACGCCTTGAAGCGCTTGTCAACGGCTGAATGCTTTCTTTAGCCATTCGGCTTCGGCAATAATACATTTCTGCCGATCGCTAACCTGCTGACAAACAAGGCCTTTTCGGGCCCCTTCACCGCCGGTGACGCTTGGCGTCGTCGGCAGCGGATGCGTACTATAGGATCTGACAGGGTGTTTGACAAGGGGTCTGGGCAAAAAGTTTTGCCCAGACCTTTTATATGGCTATCGGGAAGCCGTACCTACTTGAGCGTGACCCGAGCGTAGCGCTTTTTGCCGGCCTGGATCACGTAGGCCTGGCCGGTCGCCAGCATAGCGTCCTGGGCAGCGATTTCGCCGTCGACCCTGACGCTGCCGTTTTTCAACATGTCCTTCGCCTGGGCGCTGTTTTTGACCAGCTCGGCGCGATTAAGCACCGAGGCCAGGGGCGCTTCCGGACTCCCCTCGAAGTCAACCTCTACCTCGGGCAGGTCGTCCGGCAGCTCGCCGTCGGCCAGCTGGTTGCCCGCCGACCTGTGCGCCGTGGCGGCGGCCTCTTCGCCGTGATAGCGGGTGATCAGCTCCCGGGCCAGCTCCATCTTGATATCCCGGGGGTTGGCGCCCTCGTCGACCTGCTGCTTCAGCGCGTCGATGGCCTCGTTGGACTTGAGCGAAAGCAGGTCATAGTAGCGCCACATCAGGCTGTCGGGCATGGACACCAGCTTGTTGAACATGGTCCCCGGCGCCTCGTTCACGCCGACGTAGTTACCCAGCGACTTGGACATCTTCTGCACGCCGTCGAGGCCCTCAAGCAGCGGCATGGTCATCACGACCTGCGATGCCTGACCGTAATGCTTCTGGATTTCGCGCCCCATCAGCAGGTTGAACTTCTGGTCGGTGCCGCCAAGCTCGATGTCGGCTTCCAGCGCCACGGAGTCGTAACCCTGCACCAGGGGATACAAGAACTCATGGATGGCAATGGCCTGATTGGCCCGGTAGCGTTTTTCAAAGTCGTCGCGTTCGAGCATCCGCGCCACGGTGCTCTGGGCGGCAAGCTCGATCATCTTGGCGGCGCTGAGCTCGCTGAACCACTCGGCGTTGAAGCGCACCTCGGTTTTGGCCGGGTCAAGAATCTTGAACACCTGCGCCTTGTAGGTCTCGGCGTTACGCTTGACCTCCTCTTCGGTTAGCGGCTTGCGCGTCACATTCTTGCCCGACGGGTCGCCGATGCGGCCGGTAAAGTCCCCGATCAGAAAAATCACCGTATGGCCCAGATCCTGAAACTGGCGCATTTTGGTCAGCAGTACGCTATGGCCCAGGTGCAGATCCGGCGCGGTGGGGTCAAACCCCGCCTTGATGCGCAGCGTGCGGCCGGAGGCGAGCTTCTCCCTGAGCTCGTCTTCCAGCAAGATTTCGTTAGCGCCACGCGCCAGCAGCGCCAAGGCCTGATCCACCTCACTCATCTGTTTCTCTCCACTGACTGTTCAGGCCGCCTGATAGCGGGCGACGATGATAAACGGCGCACGATGTTATCATGCCCAGCCTTTGTGGTTAAGCTTTCGCCCGGGAGAAAGGACCGCCTTATGGAAAACCCTCCAGCCCTCTACGCCGGCCTGATGTCCGGCACCAGCCTCGACGGCGTCGACGCCGCGCTAGTGGCCCTGGCGCCGGACGCGCCGCCGCGCCTGCTCGCCACCCACGCCGAGCCCATGCCCGCCGCGCTTCGCGGGCAGCTGCTGGCACTGTGCCACGCCGACTCCGTCAGCTTTGCCGAGCTGGCCGCCGCGGAGCATGCGTTCTGCCACCTCCAGGCGCGCGCCGTAACGGCGCTGCTTGGGCACCACGGCGTTGCCGCCGACGCCGTGACGGCCGTTGGCAGTCACGGCCAAACCGTCGAGCACGCTCCCGGCGGTCATCGCGGTGGGCCGGCGTATACATTGCAGCTGGATAACCCCAGCCTGTTGGCCGAGCTCACCGGCTGCCGGGTGGTGGCGGACTTTCGCCGTCGCGACCTGGCCGCCGGCGGGCAGGCCGCGCCGCTGGCACCAGCGTTTCACCGGGCGCTATTTCATGATCGCCGGGAAGATAGAGTGGTACTGAATCTGGGCGGCTTTGCCAATATTACCTGGCTACCCCAGGACGGCGGCGCGCCGCTGGGGTTTGATACCGGCCCGGCCAATGTGCTGCTGGATGCCTGGTGCCAACGCCACGGGCACGGCCATTTTGATGAAGGCGGCGCCTGGGCCGCCTCGGGAAGCGTCAACTCGGCACTGCTCGAACGCCTGTTGGCGGAGCCGTTTTTCCACCAGCCGCCGCCGCGCAGCACCGGGCGCGAGCTGTTTCATCCGGGGTGGCTGGAAGCTCATCTAAGCGGTGGGGAAAACCCGGCGGACGTGCAGGCCACGCTTGCCGAACTTACCGCCGCAAGCGTCGCCCAGGGCATTGGCCAGCTACTGGATAACCGGCCGCTTACGCTGATAGTCGGCGGCGGCGGCGCGCATAACACCCACCTGCGCCAACGGCTGGCCGCCCACCTGCCGCGCGCCACCCTGCGCTCGGCAAACGACTGGGGCTGGCCCGCCGACTGGATCGAGGCCGGCGCCTTTGCCTGGCTGGCCTACCGCCGCCTGCACCACCTGCCCGGTAACCTGCCGAGCGTAACCGGCGCGGCCGGCGAGCGGGTGCTCGGCGGCGTTTATGCTCCCCGAACGTCGTCTACCTAAAAGTCGTCGGCGTCGCGCAGGGAAAGGCCGCTCGGCACCCGGCTTTCCAGCGTCGTGCCTTTTTGTACGGCGTCGGGCTCGGCGCCGAACGTCAGCATCAGCCGCAGATTGTTGGCCGAGTCGGCGTGGACCAGCGCCACGCTCTCGCTGACTTTCCCGGCGCGCGCCAGGTCGCACAGCGCCTGATCGAAGGTTTGCATGCCGCCATCACGCGAGGAGGCCATAGCATCCTTGATGTCACCGATTCGCCCCTTGCGGATCAGGTCGGCAATGCGCGGCGAGCGCAGCATGATTTCAATGGCCGCACAGCGCTTCTCCTCCGGGGTGGGCAACAGCTGCTGCGCCACAATCGCGTGCAGGTTGAGCGATAAATCGGTGAGGATCTGCTCGTGCTGCTCGTAGGGGAAAAAGTGCAGGATACGATCCAGCGCCTGATTGGCGTTGTTGGCGTGCAGCGTGGCCAGGCAGAGATGGCCCGTCTCGGCAAAGGTCAGCGCGTGCTCCATGGTTTCCCGGGTGCGGATCTCGCCGATCAAAATCACGTCCGGCGCCTGGCGCAAGGTGTTTTTCAGCGCTACCTCAAACGACTCGGTATCGATGCCTACCTCGCGCTGGTTGACGATACCGCGCTTGTGAGGGTGCATGTACTCGATCGGATCCTCGATGCTGATAATGTGCCCGCCGACGGTTTCGTTGCGCTCCTGAACCATTGCCGCCAGGGTCGTCGACTTGCCCGTGCCGGTGCCGCCTACCACCAGCACCAGCCCGCGCCTTTTTTGCGCCAGGCCGGCAAGCGAGCCGGGCACCCCGAGCGTCGCAAGCCGGGGGACTTCCAGCGCAATGCGCCGCACCACCATTGCTACCTGGTTGCGCTGCTGAAACGCATTGACCCGAAAGCGACCCGTGCCGCTCAGGCTCAGCGCAAAGTTGATCTCCCGGGTCTGCTCAAACTCATCGCGCAGCCCCGCGGGCAAAACGTACATGACAAGATCGGTCACCTGCTGGACATCCAGCGGCTGCTCGGTCACGGGCTCAAGCCCGGTAGGCATTTTCAGCGTTGGCGGCACGCCGACCGAAATCAGCAGGTCCGACGCCTGACGCTCGATCATGGTCGTCAGCAAAGTGTGAACAAACTGTGCCGCTGACGCGCCGGCGGTACTTTCCATACGCGCTCTCCCCTTACGCACTCTTGCCTTGCGCCTTCCCTGGAAGCCGTCCTTGCCCGGTGGTCTTACAGCGCCAGCGGCGCCTTGGCCTGGGACTGCGCCTGCTCGCGGCTGATAACGCCGTGCCGCACCAGGTTGATCAGCGCTGCGTCAAGCGTCTGCATTCCCAGGCTGCCGCCGGTCTGCATCGCCGAGTAAATCTGGGCGATCTTGTCTTCGCGGATGAGGTTGCGCACCGCCGGCGTGGCCACGAGGATTTCGTGGGCGGCCACGCGCCCGCCGTCCTGGCGCTTGAGCAGCGTCTGGGAAATCACCGCCTGCAGCGATTCGGACAGCATCGAGCGCACCATGCCTTTCTCCGCCCCGGGAAAGACGTCGATGATACGATCAATGGTCTTGGCCGCCGAGGTCGTGTGCAGCGTGCCGAACACCAGATGGCCGGTCTCGGCCGCGGTCAGGGCCAGGCGAATGGTCTCCAGGTCGCGCAGCTCGCCCACGAGAATAACGTCGGGGTCTTCGCGCAGGGCGCTGCGCAGGGCACTGGCGAAGCTGCGGGTGTCGCGGTGCACCTCGCGCTGGTTGACGAGGCAGCGCTTGCTGGTGTGGACAAACTCCACCGGGTCTTCAATGGTCAAAATATGCTCTTGGCGATGACGGTTGACGTGGTCGACCATGGCCGCAAGCGTTGTGCTCTTGCCCGACCCGGTGGGGCCGGTGACCAGCACCAGCCCCCGCGGCAGCATGGCAAGCTGCTCGAAGACCTGTCCCATCCCCAGGTCCTCCATGGACAGCACTTCGCTTGGGATGGTACGAAAGACCGCGCCTGCCCCGCGCGCCTGGTTGAAGGCGTTCACGCGAAAGCGCGCCACGCCGGGCAGATCGAACGAGAAGTCCGTCTCCAGATGCTCCTCGTAGTCGCGGCGCTGGTTATCATTCATGATTTCGTAGATCAGCTGGCGCACCGCGGTATTATCCATTTCCGGCACATCCAGCCTTCGCATGTCGCCATCAACGCGTATCATGGGCGGCAAACCGGCCGACAGGTGCAGGTCAGAGGCGTTCTGCTTTGCCGCAAATGCCAGCAGTTCAGTAATATCCATCTTTTTCCCCAGCTACGGTAATGTGTTGAGCATGACAAACGACGCCCTTCCCGACTCTCTTGCCAGCGTGCGCCAGCGCCTGGCTCGCGCGCTGGCAAGCGCCGGGCGGCCGCCGAACGATGCCTGCCTGCTGGCGGTGAGCAAGACACAGCCGGCAGCGGCGATCCGACATGCCCACCGGCTCAATCAGCGCCACTTTGGCGAAAGCTACCTGCAGGAAGCCATGGACAAGCAGGCCGAGCTTGACGACCTGGATGACATCGTCTGGCACTTCATCGGCCCGCTGCAGTCGAACAAGACCCGCGCCGTCGCCGAGCGCTTTTCCTGGGTACACAGCGTGGATCGCCTCAAGGTCGCCCGCCGCCTAAGCCAGCAGCGCCCGGACGCCCTGCCGCCGCTCAATATCTGCCTGCAGGTCAACGTCAGCCACGAGGCCTCCAAGTCCGGCGTCATGCCCGAAGCGCTCGGCGAGCTTGCCCGGGCCGTGGCGGAGCTGCCCGGCCTTTCGCTTCGCGGCCTGATGGCCATCCCCGCCCCGGCCGAGACGTTCGACGCCCAGCGTAAGCCGCTGGCCGAGCTGCGCACCTGCCTGCATGACCTCAAAAAAACGCTCGATGCCCCCCTGGATACGCTATCCATGGGCATGAGCGGCGATCTTGAGGCCGCCATCGCGGAAGGCGCTACGCTGGTGAGACTCGGCACCGCCGTCTTCGGCACCCGCTAACGCTTCGGATAATGACATCAGGATAACCACATGGACACACAAATAACATTCATCGGCGCGGGCAACATGGCCGGCGCCATCATCGGCGGGCTAACCCAAGGCGGCACTTCCGCAGGCTGCATTACCGCCACGGCGCCCGACCAGAAGCAGCTGGCCGACATCGGCGCGCGCCTGAGCATTCACACCACGACCGACAACGCCGCCGCTGCGGACGCCGCCGACGTGCTGGTGCTGGCGGTCAAACCCCAGCTCATGCGCGAGGTATGCCAGGGGCTTGCCGACAGCGTGCAGCAGGCGCGCCCGCTGGTCATTTCCATTGCCGCGGGGCTTGATGCCACCACCATCGACGGCTGGCTCGGCGGCGGCAACGCCCTGGTGCGCTGCATGCCCAACACCCCATCGCTGGTCGGCCAGGGCGCCAGCGGCCTGTACGCCAACGACCGCGTCAGCGACGCCCAGCGCGACACCGCTACCCGGCTGATGCAGGCCGTGGGCCTGGTCGAGTGGGTCGACGACGAGTCGCTGCTCGACGCCGTCACCGCGGTGTCCGGCAGCGCGCCGGCCTACTTCTTCCTGATGTTTGAGGCCATGGAAGACGCCGGCGTCCGGCTCGGCCTGCCCGCCGACACCGCCCGCCGGCTGGCCATACAAACGGCGCTGGGTGCGGCCACCATGGCCGGGCAGAGCGAGCACGACCCGGCCACGCTCAAGCAGAACGTCATGTCGCCGGGCGGCACCACCGAGCGCGCCATTGCCACGCTCGAAGATGCCAACCTGCGCCAGGCCATGGATGACGCCATGCAGGCCTGCGCCGAACGCGCCCGGCAGATGGCCGCAGAGCTGAGCGGCGAACGCTGATTGCCGAAAGCCGTGCCGATACACCCGACAACCCCCTAGCACCATCCACCACCACGGAGATTTCACCATGGGCAACCAACTCGGCAACGCCGGGCTGATGCTGATCAACACGCTCATCGGCATTTACCTGTTTATTCTCATGCTGCGCTTTTTGCTGCAGGCATCAGGGGCCGATTACTACAATCCCATGAGCCAGTCGGTGGTCAAGATCACCCAGCCGGTGGTGCAGCCGTTCCAGCGTTTTCTCGGCCCGGTGGCCGGGCGTTTTGACCTTGCCACCCTGGCCGCCGGCTTTGTGCTCAAGGTGCTCAGCATCATCGCCATTTTTATGATCATCGGCATCGGCATGCCGCCCCTGGCCGGCGTGCTGATTGCCGGGGTGGCCGCGGTGCTCGGGGCCATCCTCAAGATCTACTTTTTTGCCCTCATCGTGATGATCATCCTCAGCTGGGTCGCGCCCAACGCCAGCCACCCGGGCGCGCTGCTGGTGATGCAGCTGGTCGAGCCGATCATGGCGCCGGTGCGCCGGGTCATTCCGCCGCTGGGCATGATCGACCTTTCGCCCATTGTGGTCTTCATCGGCATCAACCTGCTGGACGGGCTGGTCGTGGGTGCGCTGACCCGCGCCGCCGGCATTTCCGGTAGGCTGGTCGGGTTATAATGTCCCGAGTCACGATTTCCTTTGCCTAATACGACGATCTTTCATGCCTGATTCACATTCGGCCGACCCGGACAGCCAGCTGCCGCCGGACTCGGTGGGGCTGGTCATCCCCGAGGTCGCCCACTTTGATACGCCGCTCGAGCTTGCCTGCGGCAAGGCGCTGCCCGCCTACGACCTGGTGTATGAAACCTACGGCACGCTCAACGCCGAGCGCAGCAACGCCGTGCTGGTCTGCCACGCGCTGTCCGGCCATCACCACGCCGCCGGCTATCATCACCCGGACGACCGCAAGCCCGGCTGGTGGAACGCCTATATCGGCCCGGGCAAGCCGGTGGATACCAACCGCTTTTTTGTGGTGTCGGTCAACAACCTCGGCGGCTGCCACGGCAGCACCGGCCCGCTGAGCCACAACCCGGAAACCGGCCGCCTCTGGGGGCCGGACTTCCCCGTGGTCACGGTGCGCGACTGGGTGAAAAGCCAGGCGCGGCTGGCCGACCGGCTGGGCATCGAGCGCTTTGCCGCCGTGATTGGCGGAAGCCTCGGCGGCATGCAGGTCATGCAGTGGAGCATCGACTACCCCGAGCGTATCGCCAGTGCGGCGGTGATTGCCGCCACGCCCCGGCTGTCGGCGCAGAATATCGCCTTCAACGAGGTCGCCCGCCAGGCCATCCGCTCGGACCCCGACTTTCACGCCGGCTGGTACGCCGAGCACGACGCCGTGCCCAAGCGCGGGCTGAAGCTGGCGCGCATGGTGGGCCACATCACCTATCTGTCGGAAGACGCCATGGGCTCCAAGTTCGGCCGCGACCTGCGCAGCAACGACCTGCACTTCGGCTTCGACGTGGAGTTCCAGGTGGAATCCTACCTGCGCTATCAGGGCGACACCTTCTCCACCACCTTTGACGCCAATACCTACCTGCTGATGACCAAGGCGCTGGACTACTTCGACCCGGCCGCCGCCCACGACGGCGATCTGGCCCGGTCGCTGGCCCCGGCGCAGTGCCCGTTTCTGGTGCTGAGCTTTTCGTCGGACTGGCGCTTTCCGCCGGCGCGCTCCCGGGAGCTGGTCGATGCCCTGATCCACGCCGGCAAGCGGGTCAGCTACGCCACCATCGTCTCGCCCTACGGCCACGACGCCTTCTTGCTGCCCGAGCCGCGCTATCTGGCGATCTTCAGCGCCTTCATGCGGCGCGCAGCGCCGGCGTCCGGCCCCGAGGATACTGCAGAGGAGCCCCAGCCATGATGCGCGCCGACCTCACCATCATTTACGACTGGATAGCCCCCAACGCCCACGTGCTCGACCTGGCCTGCGGCGACGGCGTGCTGTTGGAGGCGCTTGCCCGGCACAAGGGCGTCACCGGCTACGGGCTGGAAATCGACACCGACGGCATTACCGGCTGCGTGGCCCGGGGCGTGAGCGTCATCGAGCACAACCTCGACGACGGCCTGGCAAGCTTTCACGATCAAAGCTACGACCAGGTGATCATGACCCAGGCGCTTCAGGCCCTGCGCCGACCGGACCTGATGCTTCACGAAATGCTCCGCGTGGCCGACGAGGGCATCATCACCTTCCCCAACTTTGCCTACTGGCGCCACCGCGTGCACCTGGGGCTGCGCGGCTACATGCCGGTGTCCAAGTCGCTGCCCCACGCCTGGTACGACACGCCCAACATTCATCTATCGACCTTCAACGACTTCGAGCATCTGTGCCGGGATCAGGGACTGGTCATCGTTGACCGCGCGGTGGGCGTGGGCAACCATCGGGGCCACTGGACGTCCCGCTGGTGGCCCAACCTGTTCGGCGAAATCGCGATTTTTCGCGTCCGCCGGCAGCCATAAGGCCCGGGCGCCGCAGGCGGGAATCCCGAACATTGCTTTATTGAGGAGGTACGCTGTCATGGCGAAACGCTGGCTGATCCGCATCACCGCCTGTCTGGCACTGAGCCTGGTCGCCCTTGGAGCTTACGGCGAGCAGCAGCAGCGCGCCGGCAACTACGTCATCCACTACAGCGCGATCGGCACCCGCTTTCTGGCCCCGGAAGTCGCCGAGGACTACGGGATACAGCGCAGTGCCGGGCTGGGGCTGGTCAACGTAAGCGTCCGCGAATACCGGGATGACGGCACCATTCGCCCGGTCAACGCCGAGGTCAAGGGCCAGGTCGGCCTGCTGGAAAAGGCGCCCGACACGCTGGACTTTCGCACCGTGCGCGATGACGGCGCGGTCTACCAGCTGGCCACCTTCCGCCTGGAGCACGACGCCCCGATGCACTTCTCCCTCAAGGTGCGCGCCGACCGCAACGCCGAGCCCGATACCGTAAGCTTCATCCAGCGCTTCTACCTCGAGCGTTAAAGCCGCACCTTCAGGCGCCGCTCGAGCGCCACCGCTACGGGCACGCCGCCTGCCCGAGTAAAGCGCACGCCGTAGGCCAGCACCTCCACGCCGCTGGCGGCAGCCTCCGCCAGCGCTTCGGCGTAGGCGGAGTCGATATGCGCCGCCGCGCCGACGCTGGCAATGCCCTCGTGCGCCACGCAAAACAGCAGCACCGCCCGCTGGCCTTCCCTCGCTAGCCTGGCCAGGGTGCGCAGGTGCCGGGTGCCGCGCACGCTCACCGCATCGGGAAAGTAGCCCAGGCCATCGGCTTCCTTCAGCGTCACCTGTTTGACCTCGACGTAGGCCTGCCCCCGGGCCGGGTCGTCGAGCAAAAAGTCCAGCCGCGCCTCCTCTACTTTTGCCTCCCGCTTCAAGCGGGCGTAGCCGGCAAGCGGTTCGATCAAGCCCCCAACGAGCGCCTGCTCGGCAATGCGGTTGGCCCGCCCGGTGTTTACTGAGGCCGTGGCCACGCCGTCGCCTTCAGCGGGCAGCTCGATCAGCTCCCAGGTCCAGGCCAGCTTGCGTTTGGGGTTGTCGTTTGGCTCAAGCCACACCCGGCAGCCGGGCTTGTTGACCGCGGTCATCGCCCCGGTGTTGGGGCAGTGGGCCACCACCTCGCGGCCGTCGTCGAGGCGCACATCGGCGAGAAAGCGCTTGTAGCGGCGTAGCAGCGTGCCGGGCTCAAGCGCCGGATAGCGCCATTCGCCGGGCTTCCCGGGCAAGGGATTTGTCATGCCGTTCTCCTTTACGTATCGGGCGCAAACGCCCGGGCGCGCTATCCTGCCACGGTTTCCCCGCGGCATCATGCTTGCATTCCCCCTGATTTTGCGCTAAACAAGCATGCCTTTGGCGCGACATCATTAGATCACCTGATGGTCGTTCAGCAGTCATTTACGTAAGGGGCACTCCATGCCAGTAGCGGACAACAATACGGAAGCGTCCAAGACTTTCACCCCGTACGAACCGGCGGCGGGTGAGGAATATATGAACGAGCAGCAGCTGGCGCATTTCCGCCAGCTGCTCCTGGACTGGAAACAGGAGCTCATGGAAGAGGTGGATCGTACCGTTCGCCATCTTCAGGAAGAGGCCAACAACTACGCCGACCCGGCCGACCGGGCCACCCAGGAAGAAGGCTTTAATCTGGAGCTGCGCACCCGGGATCGCGAGCGCAAGCTGCTGAAAAAAATTAACGAAACCATCGAGAGAATCGACGATGACGACTACGGCTTCTGCGAAGCCTGCGGCATCGAAATCGGCATTCGCCGCCTCGAAGCGCGGCCCACCGCCACGCTGTGCGTGGACTGCAAGACCCTGGACGAGCTCAAGGAAAAGCAGCTCGGCAGCTAAAAGCGCCACGTTCACAATAGGCGATAGGCGGGCACTTGCGGGTGCCCGCCGGCGTTTTTACCCCCTCACTCGGGCAGCGGCGCTGTTATCATGGCCGCCATGACACCTTCTTCATCATCCCCCGGCCCGGGCGCGGGCTATCGCGGCCGCTTTGCGCCCACGCCCTCGGGCCCTTTGCACTTTGGCTCGCTGGTCGCGGCGCTGGGTAGCCACCTGGACGCCCGGGCGGCGGGCGGCGAATGGCGGGTGCGCATTGAGGACATCGACCCGCCGCGCTGCCCGGCGGGGGCTGGCGATACCATCCTGCGCCAGCTCGAGGCCTTCGGCCTTGAGTGGGACGGCGAGGTGCTCTGGCAGCATAGCCGCCACGGCGCCTACCAGGCCGCCCTTGAACGGCTGGCAGAGGCGGGGCTGGCCTACCCGTGCAGCTGCTCGCGCAAGCAGTGGCGAGACTACGCCGTTTACCCCGGCTGGTGCCGCCACGGCGTTTGCCGTCCGGACGCGCCGGTTGCCTGGCGGCTGCGAAGCGACCTGGGCGAGCATCCGGCGCGCTTCGACGATCGCCTGCTGGGCCGCCTGACCTTTGATCCGGCCGCCCTTGGCGACGTAGTGCTCAAGCGCAAGGATGCGCTTTTTGCCTACCAGCTGGCCGTGGCGGTGGACGACACCGACCAGGGCATGACCGACGTGGTACGCGGCGTGGACCTGCTCGACAACACCCCCTGGCAGCGCCAGCTGCAGCAGGCGCTCGGCTACCCGCACCCGCGCTATCTGCACCTGCCGCTGGTCGTCGCGCCCAACGGCCAGAAGCTTTCCAAGCAGAACCTCGCGCCTACGCTTGCCACACGCCCGGACGGCATTCGCCGGCAGCTTTCGGCCGCCCTTGAAGCGCTGGATCAGGCGCCGCCGGCGGCCCTTGCCGAAAGCCCTGTCGCCGAGCAGCTGGCCTGGGCCGTTTCCCACTGGTCAACCGCGCGCCTGGCCAAGGCCCCCACGCGCCCCGCCCCCGAGGAGGTATAGCCGTGTACGTCTATCGCATCATGCTGTTTCTGGTCTTCGGGGGCTATCTGCTCTCGCCGCTGTTGATGAGCGGCTGGGGCGACCCCGACGTTGCCTGGTACCGGCCCTTTCTGATCTGGGGCGGGCTGATTGCCCTGACCGTGTGGCTCGAACAGAAAAGGAAGCTCGATGAACGTTGAGTTGGCGGCAATCGTCCTGCTGGGGCTTGGCTATCTTGCCCTGCTGTTTGGCTGCGCCGTCGCCGTGGAGCGCGGCTGGGTCTCCTCCCGGATAACGCGCCATCCGGCGGTGTATACGCTTGCGCTCGGCGTTTACGCCAGCGCCTGGGCGGTCTACGGCAGCGTCGAATTTGCCGCCGGCGCCGGCTTTGGCTACCTGGCCTATTACCTGGGCGCGGCCGGCGCCTTCCTGCTCGCCCCGGTGCTGCTGGTGCCCATTCAGCGCATTACCCGCACCTATCAGCTGGCCTCGCTGGCCGACCTGTTCGCCTTCCGCTTTCGCACCCGCTGGGCGGGCACCCTGGTGACCCTGGTCAGCACCCTCGCCGTGATGCCGCTGTTGGGCATTCAGGTCAAGACCCTGAGCGAGGCGATCAACGCCATAACCGGGAGCGGGGCGGGAAGCTCGGTCGCCCTGCTTTTCTGCCTGGGGATTGCCGCCTTCGCGGTGCTGTTCGGCGCCCGCTCGAGCCACCTGCTTACGCGCCACAACACCCTGCTGGCTACCATCGCCCTTGAGTCATTGATCAAGCTCGGGGCGATGCTGGCGCTGGGCGCGGTGGCGCTGTGGGGGGTCTTTGACGGCCCCCAGCAGCTGCAGCAGTGGCTTGCCAGCGCTGACGGCCAGGCGCTGGTTGCGCAAACGCCCACCCTCGACCCGGCGCACTGGCGCACGCTGCTGCTGCTGTTCTTCGCCGCCGCCTTCATGATGCCGCACCTGTTTCACGTCACCTTTGCCGAAAGTCTGTCGCGCCACACCCTGCTCCAGGCCAGCTGGACGCTGCCGCTTTACCTGCTGCTGATGGCACTGCCCGTGCCGCTGATCTGGTGGGCCGCGCAGAAAGTGGCCGGCGCGCCGATCAGCGCCACCGCCTACGCCGTCTACCTAATGAGCGAGCACCCGGGCGTCGGCGCGCTGGCGTTCATCGCCGGGCTGGCCGCCGCCAGCGGCACCATGGTCATGATTGCGCTGGCGCTGTCGGGCATGATCCTCAACCACATCGTGCTGGTGGCGCGCCCGCCAGAGGCCCGGGCGGATCTTTACGGCTGGCTGCGCTGGCTGCGCCGGGGGCTGGTCGTCGCGGTGATATTTAGCGGCTGGCTGTTTCATGCAGGCGTCGGGCGCCACGACCTCATGGCGCTGGGGCTCGCCGCCTTTGCCGGCATGGTGCAGTGCCTGCCGGGCATGCTCGCCCTGCTCTACTGGCCCGGGGCCAACCGCAAGGGGCTTGTTACCGGGCTTGCCGTCGGCAGCGCCGCGTGGCTCTGGGGGCTATGGCTGCCGCTGTTTATCCCGCTGCCGGCGCTTTGGTCGCCGCTGCCCGGCGAGCCTACGTGGTATCAGGTAACGCTCTTGTCGCTTGCCGCCAATATTCTTGCGCTGATCGTCGTGTCGCTGTTCAGCCGCACCTCCGACGGCGAAAGCGCGGCGGCCGAGGCCTGCTCGGTGGACGCCGTCATCCGCTCCAAGCGGCTGCCGCTCCAGGCCGCCACGGTGGCCGACTTTACCGCCCAGCTGGCCGAAGCGCTGGGCGACGAAGCCGCCGACCGCGAAGTCAACCGCGCGCTAACGGCCCTCAACCTCACCCATCAGGAATACCGCCCCTACGCTCTGCGCCGCCTGCGCGACCGTATCCAGGCCAACCTCTCGGGGCTGATGGGGCCGTCGGTGGCCCGGGACATCGTCGACCGCTACCTGCCCTACCGCCACGACGACGCCCCGGTCACCGACGACATCCACTTCGTCGAAAGCCGGCTCGAGGCCTACCGCTCGCGGCTGACCGGGCTTGCCCGGGAGCTTGACGGCCTGCGCCGCCACCACCGCCAGACGCTGACCAACCTGCCCGTGGGGCTCTGCCTGTTTGGCAACGATGACGAAATCGTCATGTGGAACCGGGCGCTCGCCGAGCTCTCCGGCATCAGCGGCGAAAGCGTCATCGGTGCCCACCGCGACAGCCTGCCCGAGCCCTGGCCGACGCTGATGCAAAACGCCCTGGAGAGCTCGAGCGTCACGCTTTACCAGCAGGCCGCGCGCCTCCACGAGCGCGACTACTTTCTCACTCTGAACAAGGCCACCCTGGACGGCGACGACAGCCACGGCGGTAGCGTAGTGCTGATTGAAGACCATACCGAAATGAAATGGCTCGAGGACGAGCTGGTCCACGCCGCCCGGCTGGCCTCCATCGGCCAGCTGGCCGCCGGTGTCGCCCACGAAATCGGCAATCCGGTCACCGCCATCTCGTCGCTTTCGCAAAACCTGCGCTACGACACCGACGACCCGATCGTGCTGGAAACCGCCGAGCACATTCAGACCCAGACAGAACGCATCACCCGCATCGTCAATTCGCTGGTGGAGTTTGCCCACGGCGGCCGCCGCTCGGTGGCCCTGCCACGCTCCCCGGTCGAGCTTGCCCGCATCAGCGAAGAAGCCCTGCATTTGTTACACTTGGCGCGTACCGACGAAGCCGTCCGCTTCCACAACGACTGTCCGGCAGACCTGATCGTGCGCGGCGATGCCCAGCGGCTGATTCAAGTCATGCTCAATATCCTCGGCAACGCTCGGGACGCCTGCGCCCCGGACGGCACGGTCACCGTCAGCGCCGGCCGCCAGGGCGACTACGCCTGGTGGTGCGCCACCGATAACGGCCACGGCATCTCCGAGACCGTACGCCACCGCCTGTTCGAGCCGTTCACCACCACCAAATCTGCCGGCGAAGGCACCGGGCTCGGGCTCTCGCTTGCCTATCAGATCGCAAGCGAGCATCAGGGCAACATCGAGGTTGCCTCGCCGCCCCCCGGCCATTCCCGCGGCACCGCCATCACCCTATGGCTACCGCTTTATCAACAGGACGAGCCGCCGCCCCATGCAACAGATTCTGATTGTTGAAGATGAAGCGATCATCCGCAGCGCGCTCAAACGCCTGCTCGAACGCCACGGCTACGCCGTCAGCGAAGCGGAAAGCGCCGAAGAAGCCGAGCCCCTGGACCCGCAGCGCTTTGACCTGGTGATCACCGACCTGCGCCTGCCGGGCGAAGAAGGCACGGTGCTGATCGAGCGCGCCGCCCCGGTGCCGGTGCTGATCATGACCAGCTACGCCAGCATGCGCTCGGCCATCGACTCGCTCAAACAGGGCGCGGTGGACTACATCGCCAAGCCGTTTGATCACGCCGAACTGGTGGAGACCGTCTCGCGTATTCTCCATCAGCAGGCCATGCGCCAGGGCGAGCCGCCGGAAATCACCGACGAAGGCGGCAGCCAGCAGATCATGATCGGCGACTGCGACGCCATGCAGCAGGTCTATACCCGCATTCGCAAGACCGCCCCGGCCGACGTCACCGTGCTGATCCTGGGCGAGTCCGGCACCGGCAAAGAGCTTGTCGCCCGCGCCCTGCACCAGCAGAGCAAGCGCGCCGCGGCCTCGCTGATCTCGGTCAACTGCGCCGCGATCCCGGAAACGCTGATCGAGTCGGAGCTGTTCGGCCACGAAAAAGGCGCCTTTACCGGCGCCAGCGCCTCGCGCACCGGCCTGGTCGAAGCCGCCGACGGCGGCACCCTGTTTCTGGATGAGATCGGCGAGCTGCCACTGGACGCCCAGGCGCGGCTGCTGCGCGTGCTGCAGGAGGGCGAAATCCGCAAGATCGGCTCGGTGGAAACCCGCCACGTCGACGTCCGCCTGATCGCCGCCACCCACCGCGACCTGGCGGCGCTGTCCAAAACCGGCGAGTTCCGCCTGGATCTTTACTACCGGCTCAACGTCATGCAAATCGACCTGCCGCCCCTGCGCGAACGCGAAGACGACGTCCTGGCGATCGCCGACATTCTGCTCGACAAGGCGCTCAAGCGTCACGACCGCGAAGGCCTGCGCCTGTCCCGGGCGGCGCGCCAGGACCTGCGCGACTACCCCTGGCCGGGTAACGTGCGCGAGCTGGAAAACGCCCTGGAGCGCGGCGCCATCCTCGCCGAAGGCCACCTGATTCATCCCGACGACCTGGGCCTGGCTCCGGCCGCCACGCGCCCCCAGCCCGCCCCGGCTACGCCTGCGGACACGCCAGCCGACGACGCGCCCGCCGAGGCCCCCCACCCCGGCGACACCGCCGAAGGCGTATCGCTCGAGGACTATTTCCAGCACTTTGTGCTCGAGCATCAGGATCACATGAGCGAAACCGAGCTGGCGCAAAAGCTCGGCATCAGCCGCAAGAACCTCTGGGAGCGCCGCCAGCGGCTGGGCATACCGCGCAAGAAAAACGCCCGGCGCGCCTCCTCCTGACGCCCCTTTTTCCTGTCTCCCGGGCGCCTCGCCCTACCGTTTGACACAGGTGCCGCCCGCCGCCTTCGACGAATGTCCCATTGGCCGGCGGCGCTCTGCCTGTTCTCGCACCGGCGCCTCTGACCGCCCTGTTACCCCAGCACACAGAGGCCTCATCCGCACCCCCTCAAAGCGGTAACACTCGGCGGTAACGCTTTTTCCTTTTTCTCTACATAAAACGATAACTCACTGATAAAAATAGAAATACCAGAAACTGGCACGAGACATGCAACGTATAGGGTAAGAAAAATAAACCAACACACTGGGCCAGGCGACCCAAACGCTCAACCGCAGCGCTAACAACAACAATGCGATCGCCGCCTTCGCTTCTGCCCTGAACAACAACAACACGGCAGAACACGCAAAAATAAAGAGACGGACCCGCACAATAACAACAACGGGTACTTTCTCGCCTTGCCCCCGGCACCGCCAACAATAACAACAGGTGCCGATGAGCAAGACGCCCGGTAGGAGGACGCGAAGCACGCGACGGCCAGCGGCAAAAAAGACAATAAAGCAGCCAACAACAACAAGAAAGACAGCGGCCATCGACGTGGCCCCGGCAACAATAACAATAGCCGGGGGAAGGTATTCGCGATTGGATTATTGCTTTGAATACGAGGCGGTCGGGATCACCATGACTCTCACACCTGCCGACTGCGGTGCGTATTCAGGGCGATGCGCCAACACGAAGAAAAACAGCCGAAAAAAAATAGCGGCAAGGACGCCTACGCATCCACCTCCAAGGGGAGCCCCACCGGGCTCCCCTTTTTGTTGCCTGCGCACACGGCCCCTGGCCCGTAAGCCCTGCGGTGTCGGCGCCGATGCTTTGCAAGGCTCCGAGCGTCGGCTACACTTGAGCGTTTGTTAGGTCATGTCTTGTATCCTGCGAGACAAAACCGCCGCCTGTGCACGGCGCAGCTTTCCAGCCGCCGCGCTCAAGGAACGCGTTTCCAGACCGCTTTTTTAAAGAACGTATTACGCTATTTTAATTCCCGGAGACCCTTTGAAATCCCGCCACGATGAAGACGGCCAGCCCGGCCTGCCAGCCCCCCGCATCATTCCGCGCGCTGAGCACCCCATCTCGCGCCAGCACATCAGCGACGCCGCGCTGAAAGTACTCTACCGCCTTGACGGTGCGGGCTTTGAGGCGTATCTCGTAGGCGGCTGCATTCGCGACGCTCTGCTGGGCAAAATGCCCAAGGACTTCGACGTCGCCACTAACGCCACGCCGGAGCAGGTGCACGACCTGTTTCGCAATTCGCGGCTGATCGGGCGGCGCTTTCGCATCGTGCACGTGCGCTTTGGCCGCGAAATCATCGAGGTCACGACCTTTCGCGGCAAGCCCCAGGACGAACACGCCGACCATATTGCCCGCCAGTCCGATGCCGGGCTGCTGCTGCGCGATAACGTCTGGGGCAGCATCGAAGAAGACGCGCTGCGCCGCGATTTTACCGTCAACGCCCTCTACTACAGCATTGCTGACTTCAGCCTGCACGATTTTGCCGACGGCGCGCGCGACATCGAAACCCGTACGCTGCGCCTGATCGGCGACCCGGCAACCCGCTACCGCGAAGACCCGGTGCGCATGCTCCGCGCGGTGCGCTTTGCCGCCAAGCTGGACTTTCTGCTGGACGAATCCAGCGAAACACCGATTTATGACCTGGCGCCGCTGCTGCTGCAAATTCCGCCGGCGCGGCTGTTTGACGAAGTGCTCAAGCTGTTCATGGCCGGCCACGGGCTGATGACCTTCCGCCTGCTCAGCCACTACGACCTGTTCGGCATGCTCTTCCCCGAAGCCGAAGAAGCCATGGCCGACGCCGCCTGGGCCGAGGAGCTGATCGAAGCAGCGCTTGCCAACACCGACCGTCGCATTGCCGAGGGCCGCCCGGTCACCCCGGCCTTTCTGCTGGCGGCGTTTCTCTGGCCGGCGGTGGCGCAGCGCAAGGCGGCCCTGGAGCAGGACGGCATGCCCGGCGTCCCGGCCACGCACGCTGCCGCCCAGCAGGTCGTTTCACGCCAGCTGCAGCACGTCTCGATTCCCAAGCGTTTTGGCATGCCCATGCGCGACATCTGGGACCTCCAGGAGCGCCTGACCAAGCGCCAGGGCAAACGCGCCTTCCAGACCCGGGAGCACCCGCGCTTTCGCGCCGCCTACGACCTGCTGCTGCTGCGCGAAGAGGCCGGCGAAATCCCCAGCGGGCTGGGCGACTGGTGGACGGCCTTCCAGCAGGGCGACGAGCACGAGCAGCGCCGCTTGCTGAACAAGGTCGGCAGCGACCCGGCAAGCCAGGGCAAGCGCCGCAAGCGTCGCCGCAAACCGAGTAAAACGGAGTAGAGGCCCTGTATGTCGCGCTCACCGTCGCTTGCCTACATCGGCCTGGGGAGCAACCTGGCCACTCCCCGCCAGCAGGTGGCCACCGCCCTTGACGAACTCGACGCGCTGACGCTTGGCCGCGTGACCGCCGCCTCCCGGCTCTATGCCAGCCGCCCGGTGGGGCCCCAGGACCAGCCCGATTTCGTCAATGCCGTCGCCGCCCTGGAAACGCCGCTTTCGCCGCTGGCCCTGCTCGACCAGCTCCAGGCGCTGGAGCAACGCCACCGCCGCCGGCGCGAACGCCGCTGGGGGCCGCGCACCCTGGATCTCGACATCCTCCTCTTCGACGCCGCCACCGTTACCCGTCCGCGGCTGCAGGTGCCGCACCCCGAAATGCACCGGCGCGCCTTTGTGCTGCGCCCGCTTTTGGAGATTGCCCCGCACCTCACGCTTCACGGCCAGCCGCTCGGCCGCTGGCTGGACGCCCTCGACGACGACGTCACGCCGCTGGACTGAGCCACGGCTTTTGCTACCGTTCGCCACACCTCTCGACACCGGTAGCGTATTCGGGTAACAATTAGCGCCCGTATCCTATGCGTTCGAGCCCGTGTTGATACCGCCCCGTGCCCGCTGCGGGCGCCGGCTAACTGGCTCCATTAATCATCGAGAGCACGCCATGAAAACCGTCACCCTGAACACCCTGCGCGCGCACAAACGCAGCGGAGAAACGTTCAGCTGCCTGACCGCCTACGACGCCTCCTTTGCCCACGCCGCAAGCCAGGCCGGCATTGAGGTTCTGCTGGTGGGCGACTCGCTGGGCATGGTGCTGCAGGGGCACCCGAGCACCCTGCCGGTCACGCTTGCCGACATCTGCTATCACACCCGGGCCGCCGCCGCCGGCAAGGGCGCCAGCCTGCTGATGGCCGACCTGCCGTTCATGAGCAACGCCACGGTCGAGCGCACCCTGGAAGACGCCGCGGCGCTGATGCGCGCCGGCGCGGAAATGATCAAGGTCGAAGGCGAGGCGTGGATGGCCGACGGCGTACGCGAAATGAGCCGCCGGGGCATACCGGTATGCGCCCATCTGGGGCTGACGCCGCAGACCGTCCACCAGCTGGGCGGCTACAAGGTGCAGGGCCGCGATGCCGCCCACGCCGAGCGTATTATCGAAGACGCCCGCACCCTGGTCGACGCCGGCGCCTCGATCATCCTGCTCGAATGCGTCCCGGCAAGCCTCGGCCGCGCCGTTACCGAGGCGCTGGACGTCCCGGTTATCGGCATCGGCGCAGGGCCCGATACCGACGGCCAGATACTGGTCATGCACGACGTGCTGGGCATCAACACCGGGCATACGCCGCGCTTTGTCAAGAACTACCTGGCCGAGGCGGACAGTATTCAGGACGCCTTTACGCGCTATCACCGCGAGGTAAAGCAGCGCACCTTCCCCACCGACGCCCACTGTTTCTGAAGTCCGGGGCTTAAGCCCCGGCTTTCCCGCACACGGTTTTAACTATGCATACCCTGCAAACCGCCGAGGCCCTTGACGACGCCCTGGCCGAGCCGCGCCGGCGCGGCCAGCGCATCGCCTTGGTGCCGACCATGGGCAACCTGCACCCCGGGCACCTGGCGCTGGTGCACCACGCGCGCCAGCGCGCCGAGGTAGTCGTCGCCAGCCTATTCGTCAATCCGCTGCAGTTCGGCCCCGGCGAAGACCTCGACGCCTACCCCCGCACCTTCGCCGACGATCAGGCGGCGCTTGCAGAGGCGGGCTGCGACGTGCTGTTCGCCCCCGACGCCGCGACGCTCTACCCCCGGGGCCTGGAGAGCGCCACCCGCATCCACGTCCCCGGCGTCAGCGAAGGCCTTTGCGGCGGCTCGCGCCCCGGCCACTTCGACGGCGTGGCCACGGTGGTGGCCATGCTGCTCAACCTGGCCGCTCCGGGGCTTGCCTGCTTCGGCGAGAAGGACTACCAGCAGCTCGCGGTGATCCGCCAGATGGTGACCGACCTGCACCTGCCCGTGGAAATCCACGGCGTGCCCATTGTGCGCGCCGACGACGGCCTGGCGCTTTCCTCGCGCAACGGCTATTTAAGCGGAGACGAGCGCGCTCGGGCGCCGGCGCTTTACCGCACGCTGTGCGCCATGCGCGACCGGCTCGCCGCCGGCGAGGACCAGGATACCGTGCTGGTACACGGCCACCAGGCGCTGCAGGAGGCCGGCTTCACCCCGGACTACCTGGCCCTGCGCGATCGCCATCTCGAACCGGTCACCGCGCGCACCCGCGAAGCGGTACTGCTGGCCGCCGCCCAGCTGGGCGCCGCCCGCCTGATCGACAACCTCAGCCTTGAACTCCCGGCTTCCTAGGCCGCGCTTTTCCGGCAGGCGCGGGCCGCCGGCTTTTCTGCCGATGCGGCCATTGTTTACACTGGTCTTTTGCTTACCCCTGAAGGCTTTTACCCCCAAGGGCTTTCCCCGCTTCAAAGGATGTTGCCATGCACACCGTCATGCTCAAGGCCAAGCTGCACATGGCCCGCGTTACCCACGCCGTGCTCCACTATGAAGGCTCCTGCGCCATCGACGGCGAGCTGCTGGACATGGCGGGGATCCGCGAAAATGAACAGGTGCAGATCTATAACGTCGCCACCGGCGCGCGCTTTACCACCTACGCAATTCGCGGCGAAGCGGGCTCGAAGATGATTTCCATCAACGGCGCCGCCGCCCACCACGGTAAGCCCGGGCACCGCGTTATCATCTGCAGCTACGCCCACTACGAGGAAAGCGAGCTGGACTCGCACCGGCCCTCGCTGGTTTATCTGGCCGAGGGCAACGAGGTCAGCCACACCAGCAACGCCATTCCCGTACAGCTGGCGTAACGCGGCGTGGCTTAGGTCAGACATCACCCAACGAAGCCCAGGAGGCGGGTATGCAAGAAGTCGTTATCGTGGCAGCCAAGCGCAGCGCCATCGGCACGTTCGGCGGTTCGCTGGCGGATATGCCGGCAAGCGAGCTTGGCGCCCAGGTTATTGAAGACGTGATGCGCACCACCGGCGTCGCCCCGGCGGAAGTCGACGAGGTGCTCCTCGGCCAGGTACTCACCGCCGGCACCGGGCAGAACCCCGCGCGCCAGGCGGCCATCGGCGGCGGGCTGCCCCACGGCGTGCCGGCCATGACCATCAACAAGGTCTGCGGCTCGGGGCTCAAGGCGCTGCATCTGGCCACCCAAGCCATTCGCTGCGGCGACGCCGAGGTGGTGCTGGCCGGCGGCCAGGAAACCATGTCCGCCGCCCCGCACCTGCTGCCCCACTCGCGCCACGGCCAGCGCATGGGCAACTGGACCGCAGTGGACTCGATGATCCACGACGGCCTCTGGGACGCGTTTAACGACTACCACATGGGTATCACCGCCGAGAACCTGGCCGAGCAGTACGACATCAGCCGCGAGGCCATGGATGCCTTTGCCGCCGCTTCCCAGCAGAAGGCCCGCGACGCCATCGCAAACGGCCGCTTTGCCAGCCAGATTACGCCCATTGCCGTGCCCGGCCGCAAGGGCCACGTCACCCACTTTGAGACCGACGAAGGACCCCGGTCGCTGACCGCCGAGAAGCTGGCCGGTCTGCGCCCGGCGTTCAAGCCCGACGGCCGCGTCACCGCGGGCAACGCCTCGGGCATCAACGACGGCGCAGCCGTGGTCATGCTGTGCTCGGCCGCCAAGGCCGAGGCGCTGGGCCTTGAACCGCTGGCGCGCATCGCCGGCTACGCCAACGCCGCGGTGGATCCGGCGGTCATGGGCATCGGCCCGGCACCGGCCACCCGGCGCTGCCTGGAAAAAGCCGGGTGGCAAATTGGCGAACTTGACCTGATCGAAGCCAACGAGGCCTTTGCCGCCCAGGCGCTGGCGGTCAACCAGGAGCTTGGTTGGGACACCTCGCGCATCAACGTCAACGGCGGCGCCATTGCCCTGGGCCACCCCATCGGCGCCTCGGGCTGTCGCATACTCGTCACTCTGGTGCACGAAATGCTCGCCCGGGAAGCGCACCGGGGCCTGGCCACCCTGTGCATCGGCGGCGGCCAGGGCGTGGCGCTGGCCATTGAACGCTAGCCGGTCGCTTTCTGCTCACCGTCCAGCAGCTTCGACGGCGTGGCAATGATTAGCAGCGCCCCGGCCAGAAACAGCGCTGATGCCGCCCAGAGGGTGCCGGCCAGGCCAATGCCGTCGACCAGGCGGCCGCCGAACAGCGCCCCGGTACCGATGGAGAAGTTGAACACAAAAGCCATCAGCGCATTGGCCGCCTCGGTGTTGGGGGCGGTGCGCAGCAGCCACGTCTGCATGCTCACCGCCACGCTGCCAAAGATCGCGCCCCATAGCATCAGCAGCGCGATGCCGCTGGCCGGCACCACGCCTGCCAGCGGAAAGCTGCCCACCACTGCCAGCAGCGCGCACGGAATCACAAGCACCGCGGTGTAGGGGTGCCGCCCGGCAAACAGTCCCGCGGCGACGTTGCCGATAATGCCCGCGGCGCCGTACAGCAGCAGCAGGCTGCCCACCTGGCCGATCCCGATACCGCTGATTTCCTGAAGCACCGGGCTAATAAAGGTGTAGGCGGCAAAATGGCCGATCACCACAAGCCCGGTGGTCATCACCGCCACCCGCACACCCCGGGTTGCGAGCTGCTCGCCCAGGGTGGCGAGACGCACCGGCTCCCGGGGCGGCAGGCTTGGCAGCCAGCACCAGAGGGCAATAGCGGTCGCCAGGCTGAGCCCGCCGAGGGCGGCAAACGCTACCCGCCAGTGGGTCCACTCGCCGAGCAGCGTGCCCAGCGGCACGCCCAGCACCGAGGCGGCGGCGATGCCGCCAAAGATGACGGTCATCGCCCGGGGCACCTGCGCAGGCGCCACCAGCCGGGGCGCCAGGCCGCCGGCAATGGCCCAGAAGCCGCCAATGCTCATGCCCACCAGCGCTCGGGCAGCGAGCAGCAGCCAGAAGTTGCCGGCCATCGCCGACAGCGCGCTTGCGATCACCATCAGCAGCAGCATCAGCGTGAGCATGATCCGGCGGTCAAGCCGGCCCACGGCCACGGGTAACAGCGGCGCGGAAAACGCCGCCACCACCCCGGGCACGGTCACCATCAGCCCGGCCGTACCCGGAGTGACGTCCAGCGCCACGGCCACCTGGGAGAGCAGCCCGATGGGCAGCTGCTCGGCGGTGACCAGCAAAAAGATGCCAACCATCACCGCCGCCACGCCCCACCAGGGGTTGGCCGCAGCGCTAGCCTCGGGTAGTGGTTCTTTCATGGTGCGCTTTCCCGTCCGGTTCCCCGCCGCGTCGCCTTTGCGCTACGCGGCGAAAGTATTTTACGCCGCCTGAAACACCACCGCCCCTGCAGCGCGGCGCTACAAGGGCGGCAAGCGAGGCGCAGGCGCTAATCAGTCGTCGGCGCTGGCCTCGGCTTCAGCGGCGGCCAGCGCCGCCTTGTCTTCTTCGGTGATTTCCTTGATCGAGAGCTTCACCCGGTTGCGGTTGTCCACGTCCAGCACCTTGACCACGACTTCGTCGTTTTCGTTGAGGTGATCGCGGACGTTCTCTACCCGCTCGGGTACGATCTGGGAAATATGCACCAGGCCGTCGGTCCCCGGCATGATGTTGACGAAGGCGCCGAAGTCGGCGATGCGCACCACCTTGCCGCGGTACAGCTTGCCGATCTCCGGCACCGCGGTGATCTCGAGCACGGTATCCATCGCGGCCTTGGCGGCCTTCTTGTCCTCGGCGTAAATGCGCACGGTGCCGTCGTCATCGAGGTCGACGGAGGCGCCGGTGTCTTCGGTGATCTTGCGGATCGTCGCGCCGCCCTTGCCGATCACGTCGCGGATCTTTTTGGCGTCGATCTGCAGGGTGAGCATGGACGGCGCGTTGTCGGACACCTCCTCGCGGCTGGCCCCGATCACGGCGTTCATCTGCCCGAGAATCTCCAGGCGCGCCCGGTGCGCCTGCTGCAGCGCGGTTTCCATGATCTCTTCGTTGATGCCCTCGATCTTGATGTCCATCTGCAGGGCGGTCACGCCCTCTTCGGAACCGGCAACCTTGAAGTCCATGTCGCCCAGGTGGTCTTCGTCACCGAGGATATCGGTGAGCACGGCGAAGCTGTCGCCGTCCTTGACCAGCCCCATGGCGATGCCCGCCACCGGCGCCTTGAGCGGCACGCCGGCGTCCATCAGCGCAAGCGAGGTGCCGCACACCGAGGCCATGGAGCTTGAGCCGTTGGACTCGGTGATTTCCGACACCACGCGAATGGTGTAGGGGAAGGCGTCTTCGTCCGGCAGCATGGCCTGCACGCCCCGGCGCGCCAGGCGCCCGTGGCCAATCTCGCGGCGCTTGGGCCCGCCCATGAAGCCGGCCTCGCCCACGCAGTACGGGGGGAAGTTGTAGTGCAAAAGGAAGCGATCCTTGCGCTCGCCCTCCAGCGACTCGACCAGCTGGGAGTCGCGCAGGGTGCCCAGGGTCGCCACGGCGATCGCCTGGGTTTCCCCCCGGGTGAAGATCGCCGAGCCGTGTGTCTTGGGCAGCGCGCCGACGTCAATGGCGATGGGGCGCACGGTCTGGTTGTCGCGCCCGTCGATGCGCGGCTCGCCGTCCACCACCCGAGCGCGCACCACGCGCTTTTCCAGCGCGGCAAAGGAGCCCTTGATCTCGCCTTCGGGGAAGCGGCCTTCTTCAGGCCCGGCGTCGCCCTCACCCAGCGCCTCGACGGCCTCGTCCTTCAGCGCGGAAAGCGCGTCCTGGCGGGCCATCTTGTCGGTAATGCGATAGGCATCGCCGATCTTGTCCCGGAAGCCGTCGGCAAGCGTGGCGGCCAGAGTGCGGTTGCCCGGCACCGGCTGCCAGTTCCAGCGCGGCTTGCCGGCCTCTGCCACCAGCTCGTTGATGGCGCCGATGGCGGTCTGCATTTCCTGATGGCCGTAAAGCACCGCACCGAGCATTTCGTCTTCGAGCAGCTCCCGAGCCTCGGACTCGACCATCAGCACGGCGTTTTGCGTGCCCGCGACCACCATATTCAGCTCGGAAGCGGCGAGCTCCTCGACGCTTGGGTTGAGGAAATAGCCCCGATCTTCGTTAAACGCCACCCGCGCCGCGCCGATGGGGCCGTTGAACGGCACGCCGGAAACCCCCAGCGCCGCCGAGGTGCCAAGCATCGCGGCGATATCCGGATCCTGGTTGCGGTCGGCGGACAGCACCGTGCACACCACCTGAACCTCGTTCATGAAGCTTCGGGGAAACAGCGGGCGGATGGGCCGGTCGATCAGCCGCGAGGTCAGGGTTTCCTTCTCGGTGGGGCGCCCTTCGCGCTTGAAGAAGCCGCCGGGGATCTTGCCCACCGCGTAGGTTTTTTCCTGGTAGTGCACCGACAGCGGAAAAAACGGCTGGGCGGGGTTGGCGTCTTTTTTGGCTACCACGGTGCACAGCACCACGGTGTCGTCCATGGTCACCATGACGGCGCCGGACGCCTGGCGGGCAATACGCCCGGTTTCGAGCGTAACGGTGCTGTCACCGTACTGGAACGTCTTTTTAACCGGATTCACGGCAGCTTCTTCCTTTCGCGTTGAAATCTACTTGTCGATACATCGTCTTTTCAGTCTCCCGGCCATTCTAGGCGCTGGGCCGCGCGGCGACCACCGCTGGCGCCCTTTCAAGGCGGGAAATTGGGTAGGGGCCGGGGTTACCCCCGGCGCCCTCCCACACCACCGTACGTACCGTTCGGTATACGGCGGTTCATGAAGAACGGCTAAGCCCTCTTACCGTATCGAGTACCGAGATCAGGC
>NZ_JASSZF010000036.1:0-25838 GCF_031935715.1 Halomonas garicola
GGGGCCTGCATGGGTCTCCTTCGCATGTTGTTGTGTGTCGTAACTCACAACATGCATGACTCATGCAGGCTTTTTCAATCCTATCATGCTGATTTTATTACCCATTTCATGGGGATTCCTCAGGCATGACGCGCCATTTCCCGGCCCTGGTCGTATGTCATCGTCTTGCGGGCCGCCAGAGGCATCTGGTTTAGCGCCGCACTGAAGCCTTCAACCGCTGACGTAGCCGATGCGTCACGCATTTTCGCCAGCAGTAGATAGCCGCTGCTCAGTTCAACCAGCGTGCCAACGGCGGAGCCGTTGTTTTTGCCCTTGATCAGGTCACCTTCCCAGTGGCCGGGCATTTCACGCGTGTCGACCTCGGGAGGACGCAGGTGAATACTGACCATGTCAGAGATCTGGCCCCGCCGATCCACTTCGCCACGGCGAGGCTTGCGCGTGGATTTACCCTGCCGCAGGCAGTGGATCAGCTCCTTGCGAAGCTGGCCAACGGGCAAGGCATAAATGGCGTTGTAGATCGTTTCGCGGCAGACGTAAGCATCGCGCAGGTCGGGTATGTCCATGGCCTTGAGCTTGCCGCTAATCTGCTCGGGAGACAACCGTCGACGGAGCATATGGGCCACCAGTTCAAAGCGCTCGGTGCCGGGTATCAGCTTGCGCTTTGGACGACATGGCGCACGCCGTCTTTGGCGTTGCTGCTGAGCCTGCCGGGCACAGTACGCACGCTGGCCAGTCAGGTTGCGGCGCACTTCACGAGAAATAGTAGAAGGAGCGCGCTCAAGAATCCAGGCAATGTGCCTCTGGCTCATGCCCTGGGCACGGCTAACCTGGATGGTGGCGCGTTCTTCAATGCTGAGTTCGACGTATGACATGGGGCAACACCATAGCAACATAGGCGGGTGTTACTCTCAGTATCTGCAGATAAGAAGGCATATGCGGCGAATGGCACAAATTCGTGGGGAACCGTCAGACTTTACTTGGCAATTACAGTCGGCATGTATATTCTGGCTCAACAGAGCCGAACGTTAGCTCACTACGCTTATCTTAAATCTTTCGCTGTGATCAAACATCGCGAATGCAGCATATATCTAAGGGATAAATAAAATGAAAAAAATCAAAATAACTATTATCAATAGCGTTTTGGCACCCATAATTTCTATAGCATCTTTGGTAGCATTGGCAGAAGAAATTTCGGCAGATGAGTTCGAGAAAAAAGACGAAATGAAGCATCCAATATTGGTCCAGGCCCCCATGCCAATTGAGGCCAAAGAATTCGCTGGTCGCTTGGAGAATGTTAAAGTAGAAAAATCAGGATCAACCTTTATATTTTATATAGGCACAGTAGATGATTATCCGGTCATTGTTTCAAAAACAGGAAAAGGCATGGAGAATACGGCAGCAGCAACTGCCGTTGCGATAAATAAATATAAACCTTCTGCCATTATCAACCAAGGCACATCTGGCGGACATGACCCGGCTCTCAATGTTTTTGACATTGTCTTAGGTGAGCGAACGGTTAATATCGGTTCCATGAAAACAGGGGACCGTGCGGAGGGAGAAGGTATTGAAGCGAAAAACTGGAAGCCTATGGACATTATGGCTTCTGAAGGGAGTGCCGGTGAAGACCCAAATGCTGAAAAGGCTCGCTATTATGAAGCAGACCCAGAGCTTTTGGCCATAGCTAACCAAGAAAAAAATAACCACAAAAAAGGGAAAGTAGTTAAAGGAACAATTGGTTCAGCTGATCTATGGAATAATGAAATAGATCGCATCAATTGGCTCCATGAAAATTACGGCACATCAGTCGAGGAAATGGAATCGGCATCGGCTGCAATGATTGCAAAAGCATACGAAGTGCCATTCCTGGCGATTCGCATTTTATCGAACAATAAAACAAACCAAGGCGCTTATAATGCAGATACAGCAATTGCGAATCAGAAATATGTTTACAAAGTAGTTCGAGAATACATTTCAACACTAAATAACAAGTGAGCTTTTATTTCCTTAACCCATGAAATGTTGATAAACCTATTTGCCTACTGGCAAATCACTACTGATGAACAGCTCAGCCTGCTGGGTCTTGCCAAAGACAAGCAAAAGACTCTCACCCATGAAAGGGATAAGTTGAAGCGGGCGAGCGTACTCCTGGACATACACAAGTCCCTTCGCTTGCTGTTCCCTCACAACCGCGAGCTGGTGTACGGGTGGATGACCCAACCGAATAGAGCCTTTAACGGGGCGACTCCCGTGCAGATCATCGACGAGCGGGGTATGGTGGGGCTGTACATGACATGGTGCGGGCTTATCTGGATGTGCAGAGGAACCGGTAGGCATGGCTTTTAACAATCCGACGGCTTTCCGCCCAACCGCCGCGCGCGGCAGAAAATGCCGGCCACGGTCATCAATCGGCGGCCAGTTCACCAATGCTGGGTAAGATCACTCATGACTCCATTCGCTCAAGATTTGGGGCCCAGTATTTCGGGGACGACCCACACCACGGAAGCTACAGGCATGTCACCAGCGATTGTTTATTGCGAAACGTTTACGATGACGCAAGGCTAGGAACCGATAACTTTTATGTCAGCCGCCTCCTTTAGCCTCGTCCACCGGGCGCCCGAGCTCCAGCTTCTTCCTAGCTTGGGATCACGGTCTGGTCCACTGCTTTAATAGACCAATCCGTACCCGGCTTCGGATTCCCGCCGTTCAAATCTTCAAACAGCCATGTGGTCTCCGCCAGCAGAGACCACATGGCTTGGCAAGGAGGAAGTATGACACAACCCGGGCAACTTTTGCCGTCAGATGGCTGCCTACACCTTGTTGGCGACTGGACGCTGGCACATTTTTCCCGACTGAGGCGCGAGGTTGAGCAACAGACGAAAATTCCTCCGTCGCTGGACCTTTCGCAGCTTGGGGCTCTTGACACGGCCGGCGCCGCTTTGCTGGCAAAACTCATTAGCCCCGAGCGGCTCGCGGCCATTGATGACTGGGCCCCCGCGCTGCCAGCTGAACGCCGGGCTCTACTGCATACCGTGGCCGATGCCATGGCACAAAGCCCCCCTCCTCAGCCCCGCCCTACCCGGCCCGTGAAAGACTTCCTGGCCGAAACCGGCCGACGTGTCGAAAAATTTTGGCACCAGCAATGCCAGCTTATGGGCTTCATGGGCCAGGCTCTGGCAACGCTTGCTACCGGTATCTGGCGGCCGCGCCGTTGGCGCCTGACGTCTTTAGTGGCACAGATCCATCAAACGGGTCTCAATGCCCTGCCCATCGTCGCCCTGCTGACTTTCCTGGTAGGCGCCGTCATGGCTTTTTTGGGCGCCACTGTGCTGCGCGACTTCGGCGCCACAATCTATACAGTGAACCTGGTCGCCTTTGCTTTTCTGCGCGAATTTGGTGTGTTACTGGCCGCCATACTGGTTGCTGGCCGCACCGCCAGCGCCTTCACCGCCCAGCTCGGCGCCATGAAAGCTCACGAAGAACTCGATGCTATCCGCGTCCAAGGGCTTAACCCGATGGAATTGCTGGTGCTCCCCCGGGTGTTGGCAACAATGGTCACTATGCCAATACTCACCTTTGTCGGCATGCTATGCGGGCTGATCGGTGGTGCCTTGGTCTGCCTCCTGGCCCTGGATATCTCACTGACCCAGTTTCTCGCTATTTTGCAACGTGACATCCCGCTTAAACACTTTGTGATTGGCTTAAGCAAAGCCCCATTATTCGCCTTTGTGGTCGCCTTAATCGGCTGCCAAGAAGGCTTTAAAGTCAGCGGCAGCGCTCAGTCGGTAGGCGAGCACACCACATCCAGCGTGGTACAGTCGATCTTCATGGTTATTCTGCTTGATGCCGCCGCCGCGCTTTTCTTTATGGAGATGGGCTGGTGAATCAGGCCACAGAAGCTCAGATAAAATCACCGCTGATTCGGGTACGCGGATTGGAAAACCGCTTTGGTAGCCACGTCGTCCACGAAGACCTTGACCTAGACTTGCGGCAAGGCGAAATACTCGGAGTAGTAGGCGGCTCGGGCAGCGGCAAATCGGTGTTAATGCGTAGTATCATTGGCCTATTGCGCCCTAACGCTGGTGCCATCACGGTGTTTGGCAAGGACCTACAACAGCTTACTTCACAGGACCGCTCGCGAGTGGAGAGGCGTTTCGGGGTGCTCTTTCAGCGAGGCGCACTTTTTACCTCTCTAACACTCGCAGAGAACGTGGCTCTGCCGCTGATCGAACATGCCGGCCTTGCCCGGGACGATGCAGAGATGCTAGCGCAGGTTAAACTGGCACTGGCTGGCCTCCCCGCTCAGGCGGCCGCCAACTATCCCGCCGAGCTCTCCGGCGGAATGGTCAAGCGTGCCGCCCTGGCTCGCGCTCTGGCGTTGGATCCCGAGGTTTTATTTCTCGACGAACCCACCGCCGGTCTTGATCCCATCGGTGCAGAGGCCTTCGACCGTCTAATTCTGACCCTTCGCGACGCCCTTGGGCTCAGCGTTTTTTTGGTCACCCACGACCTGGATACCCTTTATGCGACTTGCGACCGGGTCGCTGTGCTGGCACGCCGTAAGGTCTTGGCCGCCGGCCGGCTCGACGTAGTCTCGACGCTCGATGACGACTGGATTCGCGACTACTTTCAGGGCTCACGGGGACGTGCTGCCCGCCATATTCCCCCCACTACCGAGGAAAGCTGACCATGGAACCCCGCGCTCACCACGTGCTGATCGGACTATTCACGATAATCACCCTCGGTGGCGCTCTACTGTTTGCCCTGTGGCTTGGCAAGACCAGCGTCGAACACGATTACTCCTATTACGAGGTTGGTTTCAGCCGGGCCGTCAGCGGGCTTTCTGAAGGCAACAAAGTCCAATATAGCGGAATCGAGGTCGGCGATGTTGTCAGATTAAGCCTCGACCCCGAGGACCCACGACATGTACGCGCGTTGGTACGTATCTACAGCGACATTCCCATCAAGCAAGACACCAATGCGAGCCTTGCTCTAGCCAACATTACCGGTAGCATGAATATACAATTACGTGGCGGGACCCCGCAAAGTCCCCGCCTAAAAGGCGACCGTGAGCATCCACCGCTAATCGAGGCCAAACCTTCCCCGCTAAACTCGCTGCTCTCTAATAGCGAAGAGCTCTTCACCCAGGTAGACACTCTGTTGGAAAAGGCGAACCGTCTACTGTCCGAAGAAAATGCCGAACACGTGACGCGTATTTTGAGCAACGTTGATATCGCTTCGCAGTCACTAGTCGACGAACGCGGCACCATCGACAAGACGCTGACCCAAGTCCACCGTGCCAGCGTACAGGCTGAAAAGAGCCTGGCGAGTTTCGCACGTCTAAGCGAATCTACCCACGGATTACTGGAAGAGCAGGGACAGCCCATCATGCAAGCTGCACACCAAGCCATGCGCGACCTGGCCACTACCACCGAGCGTCTATCAACGCTCACCGCCACACATGAAGAATCGCTATCCCAGGGCCTGCAAGGCATTGGCGAACTTGCTCCCGCCATGTTCGAGCTACGTAGTACGCTGAGCCAGCTGAACCGCATTACACGTCGCCTCGAAGAAAGCCCGGCTGATTTCCTACTTGGCCGCGACCCGATCCAGGAGTTCACACCATGATCTTGCGCGTACGCCTCGGCATTCTACTCCTTGCCGTATTAATAACCTCGTCGGCCTGCAGCCTACTACCCGATCAAACGCCACAGCGTACCTTCTTGCTACCCGCCACAACGCAACCTGCCTCTTCTGAGCCTTCGCTTGACATGACACTGCGCCTGGAAACGCCTCGCGCCGCCCGATTACTCGCCAGCCCACGCATTCTGGTACGTCCCAATCGCCAGGAAATAAGCGTCTACGCCGGAACACGGTGGAATGACGATGCGCCGGTGCTGTTGCGCGATCGTCTCATCGAGGCCTTTCGCCAGGACGGGCGCCTGGCAACAGTGGTAGGAGAAGGCAGTCGAGTCCAGAGCGACCTCACTCTAAGCAGCGATCTCGGCGCCTTCCAAAGCGAGTACAACGGTGACCAGGCTCCGCAGGCAGTCATCCGCCTAGACGTGCAGCTGCTCGACGAAAGCAACCGCAACGTGGTCGCCAGTCGGCGTTTCGACGTCCGTCAGCAAAGCGATTCTCCTCAACTTGAGTCGGTAGTCGACGCTTTCGGCTTGGCCGCTGACGAGCTTGCAATCCAGCTGGTCGACTGGACCCTTGCCAACACAGATGATTGACTGCTGCCCGCTCTATCGAAGCTGCGGCCAAGAGGCCAACTGACAGTGGCTTATTAAACTCAGGGTTGCATGGGACTGGTCATATGCTCTGGCTCTAGAAGCTCATCGAGCTGGGTCTGGCTCAGCCACCCCTTTTCGAGGACCAGATCATAGACACTGCCACCGGTGTCCAACGCTTCCTTGGCCACTTGCGATGAGCGTTCATACCCAAGTACGGGATTCAGCGCAGTGACAAGGCCGATCGAGCGCTGCACATAGTTCTGGCAGACTTCCCGATTGGCGGTAATGTCCTTCACGCACCGATTGTTAAGTACGATCATGGCGTTATTCAGAATAGTTAACCCTTGCAGCAGATCATAGGCCATGACCGGCTCAGCCATGTTTAACTCAAGCTCGCTGGCTTCCGCGGCGATACCGATCGTCGCATCAAAACCGATCACCTGGTAGCAAACCTGGTTGACCATCTCCGGTACCACGGGATTGACCTTACCCGGCATGATGGAAGAGCCCGGCTGCATAGGTGGGAGATTAATCTCATTGAGCCCGGCCCGAGGACCACTGGACAGCCACCGGAGGTCATTGCAGATTTTGGAGACTTGCACCGCTACCCGCTTCATGGCGCCGGATAGGCAGGCAAACGCTCCCGAGTCCTGAGTAGCCTCTACAAGATCGTTTGCAAGCGTCAAGGGCAACTCGGAGATAACGGCGAGTTTCTCGGCCACCAGCGGCGCGTATCCGGCCGGGCTGTTCAGTCCGGTGCCGATGGCCGTAGCGCCCAAGTTGATCTCGTGCATCTCCAGGGTTGCATGCGAAAGCGCGCGGCGAGCAGATGCCACCATCCCGGCGTACGCCCCAAACTCCTGGCCTAACGTCATCGGGATGGCGTCCTGGTTTTCTGTACGCCCCATCTTCAGCACGTCGGCAAACTCGTCGGCCTTTATCCGCAAGGCGCTGGATAGCTCATCCAATGAGTTCAGCGTCTGCTGAACGGTGAGCAGTACGGCAACTTTTACCGACGTGGGATAAGCGTCGTTGGTGGACTGAGACAGGTTAACGTGGTCCAGCGGGTGCAAGTGGGTATAGTCACCACGCTGATGGCCCAATAACTCAAGGGCGCGATTGGCAATAACCTCGTTGGCGTTCATGTTCGTTGAGGTGCCGGCACCACCTTGAATCATATCCAGCACAAAGTGTCGCCGCAGTTTTCCCCCGATAATCTCATCACACGCCGTCGCGATGGCCTTCGCCTTATCGGCCTCGAGTACACCCAGCTCCTGGTTGGTTTGCGCGGCCGCCTTTTTAACCATGGCCAGGCCGATACAAAGATTACCGTAGTCATCCAGGTGATGCCCGGAGATGGGAAAGTTCTCCATGGCTCGCAGCGTCTGAACGCCGTAATAGGCATCGGCGGGAATCTCTCGCTCTCCCAGGGAGTCGTGTTCTACCCGGGTCGTGCCAATCGCAAATTCGGGCTCACGATGTTCGACCATTCGGGTCGTGGTGCCACGTAGCCGCGCACGCAGGCGTGTTGCCACGCGTAGAATAAGCTCATGCCAAAAATCCGGTTGCCCTTGCTGTAGGCGTTCCTTGGCGGCGGCATCCAGCACCAAAAGCTGGCCAGCGGCCATCGCCCGAGTAGAGAGCCGATGCGGGTTGGGGTCGCCCATGAGAAAGCCTTCAAAGACCATGGCCCCTGGCCCCAGCAGCCCTACACGCCGTATGTCGGCATAGCGACCGTGCAGCAATTCCAACTCGCCCTGAAGCAGGACCCCGAACCATTCCCGGGGCACTCCCTCCTGGCTGATCCAGTCACCACTGGAGAATGTTTGGACATCACCATATTCGCGCAACATATCAACGATATGTTGATCAGCATCACCGATTTGAGTCCCTGAAGTAAGATCCTGAGTGGACACTTCATTAACGTTCATCTCGCTTCTCCTAATAATCGCGATGGTCAAAAGACCTGGGAAATGAGCAACCCGATAATGACGGTGCCAATAGTGGCGACCAGCCCGGGGAGCATGAAGGAGTGGTTAAGCACGAACTTGCCGATCCCGGTAGTACCACTGCGATCAAAACTGATGGCAGCAAGGATCGTTCCGTAGGTAGGGAGGAAAAAGTAACCGTTAACGGCCGGCCACATGGCAACCAGCTGGGGACCACCGATACCTAGCGCCAGCCCCAGGGGCAGTAAGGCCCGAGTAGTAGCGGCCTGGCTGAATAACAGCACCGAGGCAAAAAACAAGCCGATGGCGAAGGTCCAGGGGGCAGCAGTTACCATGTTGCCAAGTCCGCCCACCACGGTTTCCTGATTGGCATCGATAAGCGTCTGACCGAGCCAGGCAAGCCCAAAAATACCCACAAGTGCCACCAGACCGGACCGAGCGGTGGCAGCCCGCGGGACAGCCTCAACGTCTACCCGACAGATCATCAGGATGATCGCTGCCACGGCCAGCATCGTGATCTGGATTGTCAAAGACATGGATAGCGGCACCAGTTCACCGCTGGTATCGGGAAAGGCTGGCCTCAGGCCCTCAAAGAAGCCCAGTACAACGATGGAGGCTACGCCCAGCAGGAAAATCAACGCACTAACACGGCCTTTCCACGGCCGAACAGACTCGGCAGGCTCTTTATCAGTCACCGCAGTGTCCGAGGTAGCGGTATTGGCTGTCACAAGGCTCTTCTCAGATCCGGCAACCTGTGAAGCCTGTGTATCGCTGGGTCCTTCGGGAATCGGTTCTACCAGTCCCTCGCTGACTCGCTGCTGAAACACCGGATCCTCTGACAGTTCCTTCCCGCGGCGGTAGGAAATCAGCGCCGCCAATACGATCCCCATCACTGTGGCGGGCACAGAAATCGCCATAATCGTCGCCAGCGTCATGCCCTCGGATTCCAGTATCACGATGATGGCCGCCATCGCTGCGGAAACCGGGCTGGCGGTGATCGCCTGCTGTGAAGCAATGGTCGAGACCGCAATCGGGCGCTCGGGCCGGATCCCGCTACCGTGAGCGACGTCATGGATGACCGGAAGCAACGGATAGAAAATATGACCGGTACCGGCACCGAAGGTGAACAAATAGGAAACCAGCGGTGCCACGATGGTGATGTGCTTGGGGTATCGGCGAATGATTCGTTCGGCAACGTTTACCAGCCAGTTGATTCCGCCGGCGGCTTCCATTACCGCTGCCGCACTGATCACCGCCAGGATAATCAGCATTACGTTAATTGGTGGTGCGGCAGGCTGCTCGCGGAACACCACCGTCAGGATAAGCAGGCCCACGCCACCCCACATACCAAGAGCGATGCCTCCCTTGCGGGCGCCCAGTGCAATAACGGCCAGCACAGTGAGAAGTTCAAGGAGAAATATCCAGTCCATAGTGTAATCGTCACGCCTCCATGGGTTGTCGATTAACCGGTCTACATTTTTTGCTCAAATATTTTACCTATTGCTACCGTATCCACTATTTAATTAGTTTAAATTGATCCAGATCAATATTTATCCAGTTTATTTCTATTTGGAATGAAAGAAATTATTTTATATGCAAATATTTCTAATAGACGGGTATGAGAGTGTTCGCATGCCTGACTGAATCACCGAATAACCGACGAGAGCCGCTATGCAACATCAAGACGTTGATATCGTGATCGTAGGAGGCGGCGGTGCAGGATTACGCGCCGCGATTGCCGCTGCAGAAAGTGGCAGAAACAAGGGGGAACGGCAGCGCATCGTGATGCTGTCAAAGGTATATCCCATGCGTTCTCATACGGTCGCGGCGGAAGGTGGCGCCGCTGCCGTTACCAGCGATGAAGATACGTTAGAAGCTCACTTTGAAGACACTGTCTCGGGAAGCGACTGGCTTGCTGAACAGGGGGTTGTCGATTACTTCGTCCGTCACGCCCACCAGGAATTAGTGCAGCTGGAACGCTGGGGATGCCCCTGGAGCCGTAAAGCGGATGGTACCGTGCAGGTGCGTCGCTTTGGCGGCATGAAAACGGCTCGTACCTGGTTTGCAACGGACAAAACCGGCTTTCACATCTTGCACACCCTGTTTCAGACGTCGTTGAAATATCCCGAAATTGAACGTCTTGACGAATATTTCGTACTTGACGTCGCAACAGTCGACGGCGCTGTTGCCGGCGTTATTGCCCTACAGGTCGCCACGGGCGAATTGATTTTGCTGCGCGCGAAATCGGTGATCATGGCAACCGGTGGCGCCGGGCGCCTGTTTCAGTTCAATACCAACGCCGGCATCGTGACCGGGGACGGCATGGCCATGGCCTACCGTAGCGGTGTGGCCCTACGCGATATGGAGTTCGTACAGTACCATCCTACCGGTCTTCCGGGTACGGGCATTCTGATTACCGAAGCGTGCCGCGGAGAGGGTGGCCTACTCTTGAATAAGGACGGCTACCGTTATCTGCAAGATTACGGGCTGGGACCGGAAACGCCGCTGGGGGAGCCGAAGAACAAATACATGGAGCTCGGGCCACGCGATAAGCTGTCCCAAGCGTTCTGGCAGGAGCAAAAGGCAGGACGTACCGGACGCTTCGCTGACAGCGACGTGGTCTATCTCGACCTGCGCCATCTGGGTAAGGATTACCTATATGAGCGCCTTCCCTTCATTTGTGATCTGGCCAAGTCCTATATCAATATTGACCCGGTCAACGAGCCCATTCCGATTCGCCCGGCGGTACATTACACCATGGGTGGCATTGAGACAGATGCCAACTGTGAGTCTCGTCTGAAGGGGCTGTATGCCGCCGGGGAGTGCGCCTCCGTGGGGCTGCACGGTGCTAACCGGCTGGGATCGAACTCACTGACGGAGCTGCTGGTCTTTGGCCGCCTGGCAGGCGAACAGGCAAGCCAGCGGGCAGCCACTACCCACTTCGCCGACCTCGAGTCGCTTCAACGGCAGTTTCAAGCCAAGCGGCAACACATCGACCGGCTACGTGAGGCCAGCGGCACGGAAGACCGGGTTGAACTGAAGCGCGAAATGGTTCAGGCCATGGAGGATGGCTGCGGCGTTTATCGTGATGAGGAGCGCATGCAAGGTGCCTTGAACACTATCCGTGAGCTCAAGTCACGGTATCACGATATTCAGCTGAATGACCGAAGCAAAGCTTACAACACCGAATTGCTGCTGTGCATCGAGTTGGGCTTTGGGTTGGATATTGCGGAGGCGACCTGTCTGGCCGCCTTACACCGTCGGGAATCCCGCGGCGCCCATCAGCGCCTCGACGAAGGCCTTCAACAGCGTGACGACATCAACTTTTTGCAGCACAGCCTGGTGTTCTTCAAAACCGACGCCCCTGCAGAGCTGCGCTGGCAAGAGGTAGATACTCGCTTCTCGGCGCCAGCGGTGCGCGCTTATGGCGATGCGGGCAAAGGAGCATAGCAATGACGACCAAACGGCTTAGTATTCAACGTTATCTCCCCGAGCAGAGCGAGGCGCCATTCTGGCAGGACTTCGACGTTCCCTATGACGACAGCACCTCTATCCTTGAGGCCTTGAACTATATCAAGGACGAGCAAGATGCCAGCTTGAGCTATCGCTGGTCATGTCGCATGGCTATTTGCGGCTCTTGTGGCGTAATGGTTAACGGGGTGCCAAAGCTGGGCTGCAAAAGCTTTTTGAGGGAATATCCGGAAACCGTCAAGATAGAACCCTTGGCGCACTTCCCCATAATGAAAGACCTCATTATCGATATGGATCTGTTTCTTGAGCACCTGACCGCCGTTCAGCCTTATTTGATCAATGAGTCGGAAGAAAGCGCAGAGCCCCATAATCAAACCCCGGAGCAAATGGCCAAATACGCGCAGTTTTCCGACTGTATCAACTGTGGGCTTTGCTACTCTGCGTGCCCGCAGTTTGGCCTTAACCCCGGCTTCCTGGGGCCGGCAGCGCTGACGCTGGCACAGCGTTATAACCTGGATAACCGCGACCAGGGTAAAAAGCAACGCCTGACACAAATGAATCGTGACGAAGGCGTTTGGTCCTGCACTTTCGTCGGTTACTGTTCAGAAGTGTGTCCGAAAAATGTTGACCCAGCGGCGGCCATAAACCAGGGCAAAGTCGAATCGGCCAAAGATCTCTTGATCAATTTATTCAAAGGCTAGCTATTCAACTGCAGGAGGCTTTCATGGACAAATCAACAGGACATTTTCCCGAACTTAAACGCACCTGGTGGTTAAAGCACCGTTACTTCATGACCTATATGGCCCGCGAAGCTACGGTCCTGCCGCTGGTTTTTTTCATTGCTTGCTTACTCGCCGGGATATACTGCCTCTTGCAAGGGGCTGATAGCTGGCAAGGATGGCAACAGTTCATGCAAAATCCCGTTGTCATCGCGATTAATCTACTGGCTTTCATTGCCAGCCTTTTCCACGCCGCCACATTTTTCACGCTTTTCCCACGAGTTATGCCGCTTCGCGTAAAGGAACGATTATTGCCAGCGAAATGGATCGTCCTGGGGCAGTGGCTTGCCGTACTGCTGGTAACGGTATTATTTGCCTGGGTATTCATCGGAAGGAGCATGTAATGGAACATCGCATCAAGAAAAGTGCCGAGCCTGTCTGGTGGGCCTTATTCAGCGCCGGTGGTGTCTGTTTTGCGGTATTCGTTCCAGCCGCCATTCTGTTTATTGCCCTGCTATTTCCCCTGGGAGTGTTGCCAACAGAAACGTTTGATTTCGAGCGCAGCCGCGCGATGCTGTTCAGCTTTTTCGGCCTGATGTTCGTTGGCGCTGTCATCTGCCTCCCGCTGTATCATGCGATGCACCGTATTCGTCACGGTCTGCATGATCTGAAGCTGGGCAGTGACAAAACGAACAAGACCATCGCCTATAGCATTGCGACCTTGTTCAGCTTGCTTGCGCTTTTACTGGTGCTGCTGGGAATACTTTCCAGCAATATCTAACACTTTCCGCCCGCAGTGCTATGCGCTGCGGGCGGAAGGCCTTGGGTTATCCCGCCCCCCTTTCTGGCTTCATCTTTTTTGGGACATACATCTAACGTTAAGCACCAAACGTAACAATACATACTAATTCTCTGATATAATACGCCACTTCTGCCGCGCCAGGATTTCCATTCTCTAAAAACAGCCGACCCTTGCGCACAACACGATGACGTTACGGAAGCCCGACACCATGCCATCGCTCAAGAAAATGAGCCTATTTATCGTCTCGGCCACCATCATTGCCCTGCTGCTGATCTTTGTTGGCTGGCAGGGGGACACGGCAGCCACGCTGTTCTCACGCCTACAGGGCATCATGGCGGGCTCTACCGGCTGGCTTCTTATTTTCATCATAAACGCCGTGCTGCTGTTTGCCTTGTACCTATTGTTTACGCCGCTGGCCCGGATTCGCCTGGGCGGGCCCGACGCACGCCCCGAGTTCAGCCGCCTTGACTGGTTTGGCATGCTGTTTGCCGCGGGCATGGGCATCGGGCTTTTGTTCTACAGCGTTTCCGAACCGTTGCAGCATTACGCCTCGTTCCGTCCTTATTTAAGCAGCGATGCCACTACCGCCCAGTTTTCCATGGAGATGACGTTTCTTCACTGGGGGCTGCACCCTTGGGGCATCTACGCCCTCGTAGGGCTGACGCTGGCCTTCTTCCATTATAACGCCGGTCACAAGCTCAGCTTTGAGGCGCCGCTACGCGAACTCCTGCCCGCTGCCTGGGCACGCCGCCTGGGCTGGGTGGCGAATATGGCAGCCGTGATTGGCACTATTTTTGGTATTACCACCTCATTGGGGCTTGGCGCCAGCCAGGCCAGTGCCGGCATCGCCGAGCTAACCGGGTTGGACGCCAGCCTGGGGCTCAACCTTGGCGTTATCGGCGTGGTGTGTACGCTGGCCATGGTCAGCGTGCTCAGCGGGCTGGGCAACGGCGTCCGTCTACTCAGCAAACTGAACCTGGTCGTCGCGGCCAGCCTGATGCTGTTTGTGTTATTTGCCGGCGAGCCGCTGTTTATTTTCAAGGCGCTGGGTGAGCATCTGGGCGGCTATATCAACGACTTGCCCAAGCTATCCACCTGGAACGAGACCTATAGCGGTACCCACTGGCAGTCGCAATGGACCATTTTCTACTGGAGCTGGTGGATCTCCTGGTCTCCCTTTGTCGGCATGTTCATCGCCCAGGTCTCTCGGGGCCGGACCATCCGTGAATACCTGCTTGGCGTCCTCTTTGTCCCGACCCTTTTCAACTTTCTGTGGATGACGGTGTTTGGCAGCAACGCGCTGTTTCTGGAGCTGTTCGAGAATGCCGGGTTTGCCAATACCGTTACCGTTGCCCCTGACGAAAGCCTCTATCGCTTGCTCGACTACCTGCCGCTGAGCACCTTCACCACGGGGGTGGCCGTACTGGTCGTGCTGATATTTTTCGTCACCTCAGCCGACTCCGGCGCCCTGGTGGTGTCAACGCTAACGTCAAACGGCAACGCCCCCAGCTGGCGACAGCGCTTCTTTTGGGTCGCGGCGGTTGGGCTGGTCACCGCCTTTCTGCTGCGCGCCGGCGGGTTGGACACCCTCCAGTCGGCGGCCATTGCCAGCGGCCTGCCGTTCGGCCTGCTGCTGCTGACGTTCATCCCGGCGCTGAGCATCGCCCTGCGTCGCCCTTACGTACGCCCCCAGGATGCCGGTACGGAAGCGAACGCCGACGTGCAGTCCGGGCCTTCTGCCCAAGAGGCTGAATAATGCTATTTGCCTGCACACCGACTGGTGGCTCCGCCACACCGGAGCCACTTCATGAAAGTCAAAGTCCGGATAGATCGTCGGTGCCATCCTGGGCATGCCCCAGCTGATAAGCGACTGAGCATTCGCAGCAGTAGCCGGGCATACATTCTTGTATGTAAGTAGGCGGCTGCACTATACTCCTTCTCCTCGCTAGGGCTACCACTGCCGCCAAAGCGCGGAATGCGAAGAACCCAGCCATACACCGCGCCTTGGGGGCCAAGTCACGATGCGAACCTCTGCCAGACCTGTATTTACGTCTTTCACCAAGCTGCTCAATCTTGCCAGCCTGATGCTGATGGGCTTCGTGCTTGCTGCCTGCTCAGATGCCGAACAAACCTCTGACGACACCGAGGCGTCGCCGCCTGCCGTGCTGGTAGCGCCGGTGGTCGAGCGTTCGATAAGCGCTGGCGAGTCCAAGGTGGCACGTACCCGTGCCGTACATCGGGTGGAGCTGCGTGCGCGCGTTTCCGGCCCGCTGGTGACGCGTAATTTCACAGCAGGAGAACACGTCGAAGAGGGTCAGCTATTATTCGAGATTGAGCCGGATCAATACGAGGCCGAAGCGGCCGCAGCGGCCGCTAGCGCGGCCGAAGCCAAGGCCAGTCATGACAAGGCCAATCAGTACCTCAATCGTCTGAAGTCGGTGGCCAGCGGTGGCGTGGCAGCCTCGGATATGGAAACGGCGCGCAACGACGTGCAGACCGCCAAAGCCCGGCTGGAGCAGGCCCGCGCCCGACAGCATTCGGCCGAGCTGCAATTGGGTTATACCGAGATCCATGCGCCCATCGCCGGCCGTATCAGCGAGGCCCAAGTCGATGTTGGCAACCTGATTGGACCAGACAGCGGTGTGCTCGTCACGATCGTGCAGCTGGACCCCATCTACGTCGACTTTACCGTCAGCGAGCGCGAAACCACACGCTTTATCCAGCGGCGGCGCGAGGCGGATGACGACCAGGCAGATATTGATGACTATCGCCTTCGCATGCGCCTGTCGGACGGCAGCCTGTACGAGCAGGGAGGCCGGCTGGACTATGTAGCAAGCGAAGTCGACCGATCAACCGGCACGCTAGCCATGCGCGCGGTAGTGGATAATCCGGAGGGCGTGCTGCGCCCCGGGCAATTCGTGACGGCGCTGATATCCGATAGCGAGCCGCAAAAACGTCTGGTCATCCCCCAGGCCGCGGTTCAGCAGGATAAAGAAGGCTACCAGGTCTTGGTGGTCGACGGTGATGGCGAGGTCGAGCGTCGTCAAGTCAAGCTTGGCGACCGCCGCAAGGTCGATTGGGTTGTGGAATCGGGGCTGCGTGCCGGGGAAAATGTGATTTTCCAGGGGCTACAGAAGGTGCGTCCCGGAATGACTGTCACCGCCGAACCGGGGAATCCCCGTGCCGGCCTGACCGATGAGTCGGGAGATTAGGCCGTGTTCAGTCGTTTCTTCATTCATCGGCCGCGTTTCGCGATTGTCGTCTCCCTGGTGATTGTGCTGGCCGGACTACTGGCGCTCACCGGTTTGCCCGTCAAGCAGTATCCGCAGATCACACCGCCCGGGGTTCGAGTCATGGCCACCTACCCCGGTGCCAGCGCAGACGTGGTGGAATCCACCGTAGCCACGGTGATCGAAGACGTGGTCAACGGTGTTGACGGCATGAGCTATATGTCGTCGACCAGCAGCAACGGCCGCTACGAGCTCAACATCACCTTCGAGCTGGGCACGGATCCGGATATCGCCGCGGTTGATGTCCAAAACCGTGTTTCGCTGGTTCAGGCCCAGCTTCCCCAGGCCGTGGCCGATCAGGGCCTGTCGGTGTTCAAGGCATCGGTCTCCATCCTGCAGATCTATGCGCTGTACTCGCCGGACGAATCCCATGACGCGCTGTTTCTCTCCAACTACGCCAGCACCAACGTGGTGGATAGTTTATCGCGGGTGCCGGGGGTCGGCGACGTCTTTATCTTCGGCGCCCAGGATTACGGCATGCGCATCTGGATGCAGCCGGATCGCATGGCCGACCTGGGGGTAGTGCCCAATGATATTGCCGGGGCCATTCGCAGTCAGAACGTTCAGGCAGCGGCTGGCCAGGTCGGGGCGCCACCGGCGGCAGACAGCCAGCAGTACCAGTACACGGTGCGCGCCCAGGGTCGCCTTGATGACCCCGAAGGGTTTGGCAATATTGCCCTGCGCACGACCACCGATGGCGGCATTCTGCGTATCAGCGACGTGGCCGATGTAGAGCTCGGCGCCCAGTCCTACAGCTCTTTCGGCCGCTTTTCCGGCCAGCCGGCGATTCTGATGGCCGTCTTCCAACAGCCCGAGGCCAATGCCCTGGACGTGGGACAAGGCGCCGAAGAGGAAATGGCCGAGGTCGCCAAGCGCTTCCCCGAGGGGATGGACTATGAGCTGGCGTTCGACACCACAGACTTTATTACGGTCAGCCTTCAGGAGCTGATCGTCACGCTGGTGATTGCTCTTGTGCTGGTGATCGCCGTCGTCTTTGTGTTCCTGCAGAACCTGCGGGCAACGTTGATACCGGCGCTGGCGATTCCGGTATCGCTGATCGGCAGCTTTGCGGTGCTGCTGCTGATTGGCTTCTCGATCAATACCATTACCCTGTTCGCGCTGATACTGGCGATCGGGGTGGTGGTGGACGACGCCATTCTCGTGCTGGAAAACGTCCAGCGCCATATGGATGATGGCATGTTGCCACAGAAGGCGGCACTCACCACCATGCGCGAAGTGACCGGCGCGGTAGTGGCCTCCACGCTGGTGCTGCTGGCGGTGTTCGTGCCGGTGACTTTCATGCCGGGAATCGCCGGTCAGCTCTACCAGCAGTTCGCCCTAACTATCTCTATTTCAGTGGCGATCTCCTCGGTGGTCGCGCTAACGCTTAGCCCTGCACTATGCGCGGTGCTGCTCCAACCCAGGACAGAGGCGACTCCGAGCCGAGGGTTCCGCTGGTTCAACGCAGGGTTTGAGCGGCTGACCCGCGGCTATGTCCACGCTGCCGGCTTCTTTGCGCGCTACGGCTGGGCCACGCTGGGCGTGCTGGCCGCTACCGGCGGACTGGTGGCCGTGCTGTTTGTAAGCGCGCCCACGGGCTTTCTACCTGACGAAGACCAGGGGGCACTGTTTGTGCAGATCCAGCTGCCCGATGCGGCGTCGCTTGAGCGCACCGACCGCATCATGCGCGAGGTGGACTCGCGGGTCAGCGAGATGGAGGGCGTGGCTGATATCATCTCTATCCGCGGCGCCTCGCTGCTCGGCAGCGACGGCCCCAACGTCGCCATGGCCATTGTGCAGCTCAATCCCTGGGATGAGCGCGGCGATGCGAGCCTGTCGGCGGCAGCGCTGACCGAGCGCGTTTCGCAGCGCCTGGCCGATATCGCCGGAGCCACCGTCACGGTGTTCGCGCCCCCGGCCATTCCGGGGTTGGGCGTGGGTGGCGGATTCGAATTCACGCTTCAGGATTACGCCGGCCACGGCCCGACAGCGCTGGCACAGACGGCGAGAGGCCTGGTCCAACGGGCCAATCAGGATCCGCGTCTGGCGCGCGTATTCACGTCCTACTCACCGGACGTGCCGCAGATACGCCTGAACGTCAATCGTGATCAGGCGCACCTGCTCGACGTGCCAATCAATGAGATTTTCACCACCCTTCAGGCTCAGCTCGGTTCGCAGATCATCAACGACTTCAACCTCAGCGGCCAGCTATATAAAGTGGTCATGCAGGCAGAGGCGACCAGTCGCGCCGAACCCGATAACATTAGCCAGCTGTATGTGCGCAGCCGCGGCGGCGACATGGTTCCGGTAGCGGCGCTTGGCGACGTCGAGGCCGAGCTCGGCCCAGAAAGCCTGGATCGCTACAACCAGTTCCTATCGGCGACTCTCAACGGCTCGCCGGCCCCGGGCTACAGTACCGGTCAGGCGCTGGAGGCAATGGAGGAGCTGGCTGCAGAATTTTTGCCGGAAGGCTATGGCTTCGAATGGTCTGGTGCGTCCTACCAGGAAAAAACCAGCGGCAGCGTGGCGCCGATTCTGGCCTTGTCACTACTGTTCGTGTTCCTGTTCCTGGTGGCCCAGTATGAAAGCTGGGCTATCCCGGTCGCGGTACTATTGATCGTGCCAATTACCCTGGTCGGGGCGCTATCGGGCATCCTGCTGGCCGGTACCAGTCTCGGGCTGTATGCACAGATCGGACTCATCATGCTTGCCGGCCTATCGACCAAGCAGGCGATACTGATTGTGGAGTTTGCGCGCACCCAGCGCGAGGAAGAAGGCCTGTCGATCGTCGCTGCTGCCGCTACCGCGGCACGGCTGCGCTTCCGGGCAGTGATGATGACGGCGCTGTCGTTCATGCTCGGCATCTTCCCGCTGCTCGTTGCCACCGGCGCTGGCGCCGGCGCCAGGCACTCGGTGGGCGTCGTCGTATTCTTTGGCATGGCGGCAGCTACGGTGATTGGCACTCTGCTAGTACCGGGCTTTTATACCCTGATCCAACGCGGGCGCGAGCGCGGCCGCCATTCGGAGGCTTCATGATGGTTCGCCGTTTGATCCTTGCGCTGGTTCCCTGTGCAGTCGTGCTCACTGGCTGCGCGGTCGGTCCCGATTATAAGGCCCCACAGGCCGAGACTGATGCCGAATTCAACCAGCTGCGCCGCGACGCCGGGCTGACGGCGGGTCAGCCCACTGAGCTTTCGCGCTGGTGGACGACGCTGGACGATCCGGCTCTGAACCAGCTGATCGACCAGGCGGTAACAAGCAATCTGGATCTGCGCGCCGCCGCCTCACGGCTGCGTCAGGTCCGCGCCCTGCGTAACGTTGCCGAAGGCGACCGGTTCCCCACCCTGGACGCCAGCGGCGGGGCTCAACGCTCGCGTTCCAGCGAGAACGTCTCCGGCAGCGACGATTTGACCACCGAGCTTTACTCCGCCGGCTTCGATGCCGGGTGGGAGCTGGACCTGTTCGGCCGCGTTGCCCGCTCAGTGGAAGCGGCCGAGGCCGACGTTGACGCAGCGGCCGAGTCGCGGCGTGACATTTTAGTGTCCGTGCTCGCCGAGGTGGCGTTAAACTACGTCGAGGCGCGCAGCTTCCAGGAGCGCCTACGTATCGCTCGCGATAACCTGGAAAGCCAGAGCGAGACCTTCGACTTGATCGAATCGCGCCACGCCGCGGGTCTGGTACAAGATATCGACCTGGAGCGTGCGCGCAGCAACGTGGAGACGACGCGCAGCAGCATTCCACAGCTGGCAACCCGTCTCGAGCGCGCACGCAATCGCCTGGCCATGCTACTGGGTGAAAAACCGGGCGCGCTCGATGATGTCTTCACACAAGCCAAGTCAGTCCCGAACCCGCAGTTAGAAGTCGCCATCGGCGTACCCGCCGATCTACTGCGTCGTCGTCCCGATATCCGCCGCGCCGAGCGAATGCTAGCCGCCGAAACAGCCCGGGTGGGTGTGGCTACTGCTGAGCTCTATCCTAAGCTTCGCTTGAATGGCTCGGTAGGGCTGGAAGCGCTGAGTGGCGGCAGCCTGTTCGAGTCAGCCAGCCGCACCTTCGGCATTGGTTCCGTCGTCAGCTGGCCGCTGTTCTCCGGTGGCCAGGTACGCAACCGCATCGAGGCCCAGTCCGAGGTCCAGGAGCAGGCCTACATTAGCTGGAAGTCGGCCGTACTAGGTGCGCTTGAGGATGTCGATAACGCGGTCACTGCTTACGCCAACGAGCAGATTCGCTACGCCTCGCTGCAGAGCGCGGCGAAATCCGCAACGCGCGCCGCGACGCTTGCTCGCTCGCGCTATGACGCCGGTGTCGCTGACTTTATCGAAGTGCTCGATGCCGACCGTGAGCAGCTGGCCGCCCAGGATGCGCTGGCCGCCAGCAACGCCGAGATCACCACTAATCTGATCCGGCTCTACAAAGCGCTGGGCGGTGGCTGGCAATCGCTGGCCGAAGAGTCGCCGTCGGCGACCTTGACGGATTCCTGAGTTGTCTTCAGGCCAGGGACAACCGCAACTACCCCGTCGAAGCGCCTGGCTGATTGCCGCGCGCCCCCATACGCTGCCGGCGGCCGCCGCGCCGGTATTCGTGGGAACGGGGCTGGCTGTCTACATGAACGTGTTTGCCATGCTGCCGGCGCTTGTCGCACTACTCGGCGCGCTGCTCATTCAGATCGGCACAAACTTCGCTAACGACTACTACGACGCCCGGTCCGGCGTCGACACGGAAAACCGCCAGGGTTTTACGCGAGTGACCCAGTCCGGCCTCATCAAGCCGGCCGATGTCCGGAGCGCCATGGTCGCTACGTTCACCCTGGCCGTGCTGGTCGGTAGCTACCTGGTCGCGATAGGCGGCGTCCCTATTATCGTCATCGGAGTAGTAAGCATCGCCTCCGGGGTACTCTATGCGGGCGGCCCATACCCCTTCGGTTCCTATGGCCTCGGCGACCTTTTCGTCTTCATTTTCTTCGGCATCGTCGCCGTCACCGGCACCTACTACGTACAGGCGGCCTCTTTTGTGCCCGCTTTCCCGCTCTGGCTGCCCTCTGACACGCTGCCGGTCACCGCCATTCTGGCAAGCCTTCCCGCCGCCGCGCTTGCGACCAATATTCTCGTCGTCAATAACATGCGCGATCGCGAAACCGACCGGGCGGCAGGCAAATACTCGCTTGCGGTCTTGATTGGCTATCGGTGGAGTCGGATCGAGTTTTTAGTCATGACGGGGATTGCCTACACCATCCCGGTCCTGTTCTGGTACCTGGGCTACGGCCCATTCGTTCTCGCGCCGCTACTCACCCTGCCTTACGCCTTCCCCATTATCCGCACGATCCTGCAAAGGACCGACGGCGCGGCGCTTGATCCCGCGCTTGCCCAGGTCGCAAAGCTGCTCGCAGCGCACTCTTTTTTGTTCGCGCTCGGCCTGGCACTGCCGGCATTTTTATAAAGCTGGGCGTACGCGCCTTTTCATCTCGGCGTTTCATCTCGGCGTTTCATCTCGGCGTTTCAGCCTTCGGGGTCGTCGAGCTCTGATTCGGTGAGCGACTGCGGGTCGCGGATACGATGACGGCGGAAAAATGTGCCACTCTCCGCTTTATCCGCCTGCCTAAGCGCAGACGCGGCCACGGACGCAGGAGTGGCCAGGCCGAGTTCCTGTAACGCTGCCTCCGCCCGGGCTGCCCGCGCCTCGAAGGCGTGCAACGCCGCCAGGGTGTTCTCATCGAGGCGTCCCCTGGATTCGAAGTACTTCAGCCGCGGGTAGCGCCCGGCCAGCGCAACGCCCCAATCAAGCGCCGGGTTCCACCATGAGTTTATCTCGCGCCCCTTGCCGGTACGCTGCTGCTCCAGCACGTCGTTGAGCGCTCCGTTCAGCAGCTTCAGGTCGAAGTCGGCGCCCGGCACCGGCTCAGCTACAGAGCCACCGGACCCGGCGCCATAGGCGTCAACGCCCGTTCGCGAAGGCCCGGTACGCGTATCGCGATAGCGGGCCAGCGTCATCGTATCGCTCGCCAGCACCGGTTCGTTGACCGGCAGACGGACGGCCTCGGGGTCCCCCATCAGCTGGCCCCAGGACATACGAATGAAGGTGTGCTGGTCTTCCATGCCGGGATGCGTGCAGCGCAGCCCGACGGCATAGGCTTCCAGGGGTTCCTGCATGAACTGAAACCCGCTGTAGCGCGCCCAGCGGACCACCAGAAACTCATGCGCCGCGGCGCCGGGCAGATGGAAATTCACCTCCTGCAGGTAGTCCAGCACGATCTGAACCTGCTCGTCCGACAGTTCAAGGTCCTCGTGTAGCGGGTACATACCTTCAAAGGTGTTGCGCACCGGCCTGGGCCGCGCGGCCATATAAGCATCGAGCTCGGCCTGGGTGCATGGGCGTGTTTTTTTCAGAACCGTACTGTTTTTCAGAACCATAGTGCGACTTCCTTTTCTTCTCTCGCGAACGGTCAGATTAGCTGGTTGCGGTCGAAGAAGTCCGTGTCCTCGAAGTAGCCACCGCGGCCCTCAAGGATAATACCGTAGCGGTTGACCACCTCAATACGTTCCAGCCACTTGAGGCTGCGAAACCCGGTCGAGGTTTCCAGGCGCAGCCGCACCGGGGCGCCGTTCTTGGCCGGAATCTCGCCTTCCTCGTTGAGCTCAAAGGCAACCATCGTCTGGGGCATCCGCGCCTCCACCATCGGCGTGGACTCGTAGTAGGTGCCCCCCTCGTACAGGGCGTCATCGCGGCCCATGTTCTGGAAGCTGATGTACACGACGTCAGTCGCGCCGGGCAAGGGCCCTACCATATCCAGCAGGTCCGCCATGGCAATGCCGCGCCAGCGCCCAATCGAAGTGAAGCCCTGCACGCAGTGGTGAAGCGTCGTCTGAGAGTGGCCCGCAGCAAGCTCGCGCAGCTCGGCAATCGTCAGCGTCAGCGGGCGCTCAACGTAGCCACCGATTTCGAGCACATAGTCGTCCTCGTAGCCGTTGGCCATCAGCGCCAGGTATTCTTCGGTTTCCGGCGGGCGCCCGCTGCCACGGAAGTGATGGGTGGCGTTAGCAAGCCCCACGTCCCTGCCGGTGATATTCGAGCGATCGTAGTGCATGCGCGCGGGCAGCTTATACAGCAGGTTCGACCACGGCCGCACAATCACGTTGTGCAACCTCTCAACGGCGCGGCCGTCCGCCAACGACCACCGCGTGGCGACCACGTGCAGGGTGACCACAAGGGCGAGGCCGAGGGTAAAAATAGCGCCGCCCAACACAGGATCGTTGGAGTGCCCCAGCACCATCTTGGACGTCTCGTGCAGGTAGCCGTGAAGAAAGACCAGCGGCACGTGTATGGCGAAGAATGCCAGATACCCCACAAGGCAGAAAAAGTGGACGCTACGAATCACCTGGCGGCCGCCCAGCGCACGGGTGATAACAGAGAAAGAGTTGGCGATGGCCGGCGACTGAAAGGCACCGGTCAGAATGACCAGCGGCGTCAGTATCAGTATCACGAACCCGTAGGACAGCTGCTGCAGGGCATTGAACACCGCCCCGTCGACGGCGTGGGGCATGGTAAAGGCGAGATAGGCCAGCATATCCTGACCCGCTTGGGCAAAAGTGTCCCAGCTGGTGGGAACGTAGCGCCGCCACTGGCCTGTCGCCAGCAGCAGCACGAAATAGGTGAACCAGCAGCTAACAAACCCCGTCACCGTGATGAAGTGCCAATACCGCCCCAGCCCCAGCAGGCCACGCCCGGGGAGAGAAATGCGCGGGGAATAGTCGTTGTACTCTTCGCCCACCGTGTAGTACTTGTGCTTAGACTCCTCCCGAATCGTAAACTGAGCCCAGGATGAGCCGGGCACGCTGTGCTGCGAGCGATAAAGCTTGGGGTAGGAACCCAGAATCTCGAGGCCCGAACGCACCAGAAATGAAATAAAAATGATATTGAGGAAGTGCTCTACCCGAAGCCACCACGGAAATCCGAGATCCATTGCGAAGCCCTTGTCAGTCCATGAAACGTTGATTGTCGGGAGCGGCGACGATCATTCCGTAGCGCAGCGCCGCAAAAAGCACGATGTAGCCTGTAGAGGCAAAAAGCGTCAGATTCCAGATCGCGGCGGCAGCGACGCTGGCCCCGTTCCAGACATACGGCGCACTGCCCAAAAGACCGCCAAGATAGACCAGCAGGGAAGCCAGCGCGATCGCAAGCCCCCGGTTCCAGAGGCGGGCAGAGGTCAGCAAACCCACGGCGACGAACACGGCTGACGCCCCGACAACAGCCCACAGAATTGGCGTCGCGAAGAAAAACGGCTCGTGGCTCAATAGCGCGGAAGCCGCCGACGCACCGCCGATGACGGCCACCATGGCAATCAACAGCAGCCGGGTGGTCCGCGGGAGATTGATACGAACGTAGCGCAACAGCGGAGCGCGATTCTTACCCGGCTTGGCGTGCTTCAAGACTCGCTGAGTCGCGTTTTTGCTGCCGCGAAAATCCACACCGGCACGCAGAGCCGGAGAGTTTTCGTCTTCCATTACGATGTACTGCCTCCATCGAAGATGATTAATCGCCGGCCGCTGTTCGGCACCGTCAGATATCTATTGACGCTATTGCGCCCGGCCAGCTCTTCATCGCTATATATAGCGACCTTCATCCATCAAATAGTAACGCAGGTACGGCTGAAAGGCTTGCAAGAGGCCCATAACCTGCCGGAGTTTGACTCCAGGTACCCATGGCCAGTGAGATGGGGATACCGTCGCGCAGCGCGAGCTGCCTTTACACCCGCCCTTTGGGTGCTCGCCTTGGCCCAAGGGAGCGCGTGCACTTCCCCACTACTGTCGTCGCGAGGAGCGTAAGCGACGTGGCGATCTCGTGCCGTGCCGTTGGCGCTGCTCCCACTACCGTCGTCGCGAGGAGCGTAAGCGACGTGGCGATCTCGTGCCGTGCCGTTGGCGAGAAAAACCGAGATTGCTTCGCTGCGCTCGCAACGACGCAGGAAGGTGAAGTGCTCGCCTTGGCCCAAGGGAGCGTGTGCACTTTCCCACTACTGTCGTCGCGAGGAGCGGAGCGACGTGGCGATCTCGTGCTGTGCCGTTGGCGAGAAAAACCGAGATTGCTTCGCTGCGCTCGCAACGACGCAGGAAGTGAAGTGCTCGCCTTGGCCCAAGGGAGCGTGTGCACTTTCCCACTACCGTCGTCGCGAGGAGCGTAAGCGACGTGGCGATCTCGTACGGGCGGTGGCGCTGCTCCCACTACCGTCATCGCGAGGAGCGGAGCGACGTGGCGATCTCGTGCCGTGCCGTTGGCGAGAAAAACCGAGATTGCTTCGCTGCGCTCGCAACGACGCAGGAAGTGAAGTGCTCGCCATGACCCAAGAAAGCGCGTGCATTATTCCCACTACCGTCGTCGCG
>NZ_JASSZF010000037.1:0-23903 GCF_031935715.1 Halomonas garicola
GTCAACGGCTGAATGCTTTCTTTAGCCATTCGGCTTCGGCAATAATACATTTCTGCCGATCGCTAACCTGCTGACAAACAAGGCCTTTTCGGGCCCCTTCACCGCCGGTGACGCTTGGCGTCGCCGGCAGCGGATGCGTACTATAGGATCTGACAGGGTGTTTGGCAAGGGGTTCAGCCAATAAATTAATGCCGGGGTTTGATCTTGCGTAACACGGCCTGCAGCGGCCCCGAAATCACGTAGGTACCAAAGAGCAGCAGCAGCATGGCCGAGGGCTCGACGGAAATCATCACAAACCCCAGCACGACGGCCAGCAGCACGACAAACGGCACCGGCTTCTTGAAGTCGACATCCTTGAAGCTGTAATAGCGAATATTGCTCACCATCAAGATGCCGGCTGCAGCGACCACGCCAAGCATCAGCAGCTTGAAGCCGAATTCGTTGGCCTCGAAGCTGTTGAAGGTCCACACGCTTGCCGCCACCAGTGCCGCAGCCGAGGGGCTGGGTAAACCGATAAACCACTTCTTATCCACGCTGCCGATCTGGACGTTGAAGCGTGCCAGCCGCAAGGCAGCACAGGCTACGTAGAGAAACGCCACGATCCAGCCGGGCTTCCCGATATCCTGCAGAATCCAGGTGAACGCTACCAGCGCCGGTGCCATGCCGAACGAGAGCATATCGGCCAGGCTGTCATATTCCGCACCAAACTCACTTTGCGTATTCGTCATACGCGCCACGCGCCCGTCCAGCCCGTCCAGCACCATGGCAATGAAAATAGCGATGGCCGCTGCGGAAAAATCCCCATTAATACCGGCCACAACGGCAAAAAATCCGGAAAACAGCGCCGATGTGGTAAAGAGATTGGGCAGCAGATATATCCCCTTACGACGCACCTTTTCACCCTCGACCATGGACTCTTCGACCACCTCTGTCTCGCGCATGAAAGTGGCTGCCATATCTTCATTGCGGCGGGTATCCGCCTGTTCGTCATGCGACGATGCCGGGGATGACGATGCGTCACGATTATCCTGAGTCATAGCAGTTACCTTGCGTCATGGATGGTATTCCGATTCACGGGGTCACGGCCTAAACGCAAATTTGTTGCGCTACGCCCTGCATTTTACATGGTGGCGCCACAACCACCACCGAAAGGGCTTCAACGCGCAGTTGATAAAACGCAAAAAGCGCGCACGATTGGCATCGTGCGCGCTTTGATAGGCAGAACAGAGCAGCGCCTGGCTGCTCTGTTAAAGAGCATTGGCCGCTTAGTTCTTCTCTTTGTCGACCAGCTGGTTTGCTGCGATCCAGGGCATCATGCCGCGCAGCTTAGCCCCGACTGTCTCCATCTCGTGCTCGGCATTGAGACGGCGACGGGCGGTCATCGACGGATAGTTGGTCTCGCCTTCGTTGATGAACATCTTGGCGTATTCGCCCGTCTGAATATCCTTCAAGGCGCTGCGCATGGCCGCCCGGGACTGCTCGTTGATGATCTTCGGGCCAGTTACGTACTCACCGTACTCCGCGTTGTTGGAGATGGAGTAGTTCATGTTGGCAACGCCGCCTTCATACATCAGGTCAACGATCAGCTTGAGCTCATGGAGGCACTCGAAGTAGGCCATTTCCGGCGCGTAGCCGGCTTCGGTCAGCGTCTCGAAACCGGCTCGCACCAGCTCAACGGTACCGCCGCAAAGTACGGCTTGCTCGCCGAACAGGTCAGTTTCGGTCTCGTCCTGGAAGGTGGTCTCGATGATGCCGCTGCGGCCACCACCAATACCTGCGGCGTAGGACAGCGAGAGCTCCTTGGCACTGCCCGATGCGTTCTGGTGGATCGCAACCAGGTCGGGGATACCGCCACCGCGGACAAACTCGCTACGCACGGTATGCCCCGGGGCCTTGGGCGCAATCATGACCACATCAAGATCCTTGCGCGCTTCAATCTGGTTATAGTGAACGTTAAACCCGTGGGCAAAAGCGAGTGTCGCCCCTTCTTTCAGGTTAGGCGCCATCTCGTTTTCGTAAATGGCTTTCTGGTTCTCATCCGGCGCCAGCATCATGACCACGTCTGCGGTCTTGCACGCCTCGGCCACGGTTGCCACTTTCAGCCCTGCGGCCTCAGCCTTGGCGGCAGAAGAAGAGCCCTCACGCAGCGCCACGGTGACATCCACGCCGGATTCCTTCAGGTTGTTGGCATGAGCGTGACCCTGGGAGCCATAGCCGACAATCACAACCTTCTTGGCCTGGATCAGGGACAAATCGCAGTCTTTATCATAATAAACGCGCATAGCTAAAGCTCCAGAACGGTGCAGATAGAAACAGAACGGACAGAATAAGTGCCGGCGAAACGGGCAGCGTCGGCGCCAGAAGCCACCCTCAGCAGCGCAGACGCTACGACATGCGCACGGCGGCATGAACAAACTTTACGCCATCCTGCTTATTGCGTAAAACGCTATATTTGCAATACAACATTGCAAATATTGCAACAACGGAGACGCCATGGACTTCCGCTCGCTTCATTACTTTATGACCCTGGCTGACACTCTGCACTTTGGTCGCGCCAGCGAGCTTTGCCATATCAGCCCGTCGACGCTCAGCCGCGCGATTCAACAGCTCGAAGAGACGCTCTCCGCTACGCTTTTTGAGCGCGATAACCGCCACGTAACGCTGACCCGGCAGGGACTCATGTTCCAGCGCTATGCGCGCGACACTCTTGAGCAATGGGAAAATATCAGACGCACCCTGGCCGATGATGCCACCCAGCTGACCGGCACCATCAGTATTTACTGCTCGGTGACCGCAAGCTACAGCTTTCTCTACGCGCTGCTCAGCGACTTTCGCGCCCAACACCCGGGCATCGAGCTCAAGCTGCGTACGGGAGATCCGGCGGATGCCATGAGCCGAGTTCTTGCCGGCGACGACGACATGGCAATCACGCCGAGACCGCGCACGCCCCCGCAGGCGCTGGCATTCAAGTCGCTAACCCGCTCACCGCTGGTTTTCATTGCCCCCAACGCGCCGCTAGGCTGGCTCCCACAGGCCCCGGACAGCTCAACTCCCGAGCAGTGGCGCACTGTGCCCATGATCCTTTCCGAAGCCGGTTTGTCGCGGGAATACGCCGACACCTGGTTCAAGGCACTGGGCGTTTCACCACACATTTACGCCCAGGTAGCCGGGCACGAGGCGATTGTCAGCATGGTCGGCCTGGGGTTTGGCGTAGGCGTGGTACCGCAGATCGTGCTGGATAACAGCCCCCTGGCGGCCCGCGTCCAGATCCTCAACGTCAAGCCCGAACTCCCCCATTACGACGTTGGACTTTGCGTGCTTCGCCGACGCCTGAAGCGCCCGCGCCTGCAGGCCCTCTGGGAAGCCGTGAGCGCACAAAAGCTGTAACACAGAAAAACGGCAGGCCATTGGCCTGCCGTCGTGATGCAATCAGCTGAGGCGCTTGCGCTACTTTTTGGGCGCAACGCCCTTGGGCTGTGCGCTGCCTTCTCGATGAGACGATTCTGAATTGCGTGGGCGTACGTACAGCACAAGCGCATGATCGACGAGCTCGAAATCGTGCTCCTCGGCGATCTCCTGCTGGCGACGCTCAATAACTTTATCCACAAACTCGAAAATTTCCCCGCTTTCCAGGCAAACGATGTGGTCATGGTGTTCTTCCTGGGCCATCTCGAACAGCGCATGCCCGCCGTCGAAATTATGCCGTATCACAAGGCCGGCTGACTCGAACTGAGTCAACACCCGGTATACGGTGGCCAACCCCACATCCTCACCCGCATCAATCAGGGTCTTGTAAACTTCTTCGGCGCTCAGGTGATCCTTTCCCGAAGCGTGTTCGAGAATCTGCAGGATTTTTACCCGCGGCAGGGTCACTTTTAACCCGGCTTTACGCAGCTCATGATTCTGATCGGCCATGGTCACTCTTCGCAGTAACAGGTTAGGTCGGGTATGATCGACCAAAACCACGATAGTGAAGAACAGGCGCAAATGCAAAAACTGACGAGAATCATCGCTCTTTCCGTTACCTTGGCCACCGTCAGCGGTTGCAGCACCTTTGGTGTGTACAAGCGCGATATCCCCCAGGGCAATCTGATCACCCAGGAAATGGCCCAGCAGCTGCGTCCCGGCATGAGCCAGCGCCAGGTCACCCGCATCATGGGACGCCCTCTGCTGGAAGCCCCGTTTGACGCCCACGAATGGGACTATGTCTTCCAGTTGGACAAGGCCTATAGCGACGTTGAAACTCGGCGTCTCACGCTCACCTTTGATGACGCCGGACAGCTGGTCAACATCGAAAAGGAGGGCAATATCGCCAAGGACCTGCCGCTTGATATCAACACTGCGCCCGGTGCCAGTGAAGGCGCTGATCCCCTCGAGGCGATGCCCGAAGAAAGCACCGGAGTCTCGGCGCCGGATGCCGGCCCTGCCAGCACGCCGCGACGCTAGCTCAACGTTGCTGGCGCTTGGCCCGAGCCAGCCGAGCAGCCTTGGGGTCAATCACCAGAGGCCGGTAGACCTCAACGCGATCGCCCTCGCGCAGCCGGTAGTTAGCCGGCTCGCGCAGTGCCCTGCCGAAAATACCCATATCCGGCCGCTGAAACGTCTCGGCGGGGACTTCCGGAAACAGGCCAGGCAGATCCGCCCGGGCAACCGCCTGGGCGGCGGACGTGCCCGGCGTAACCTCAAGGCTAATCAGGCGCTGCTTGTCCGGCAGAGCAAACGTCACCTCAACGCTCAACGAACCACCCGCTGTACTCAAGCTTCCCTCCTTGTCAGCGGCCATACAGCTCATCGGCACGGCGAGTAAAGGAATCCACCAGCTGGACGGCAATCTGCTCAAACAGCTTGCCAAACGCCATGCTCAGCAGACGGTTGGCAAACTCGAACTCCATCTCCAGACTGACCCGGCACGTTGTATCGTCCACGGGGATGAACAGCCAGCGCCCTTTGAGACGCTTGAACGGCCCTTTTACCAGCGACATCTCAATTCGCTCGGGCGTATAAAGGTCATTGCGCGTGGTGATGGTCTGCTCGACGCCGGCACGCCCAAGCGTCATTTCCCCCACTAGGTGGGTTTCGTCACGCTCCAGCAGCCGGGCACGACGGCAGCCGGGTAAAAACTGCGGGTATTGCTCAAAGTCGTTCACCAGCTCAAACATTTGCTGGGGAGTATGCCGCACCAGGGCGGAACGATTCACGGTTGGCATTGACCTCTCCGCTGACTTCATAGTGCCCAAGGCGTATCATTGGGGCAATTTTCCATGAATGGTACCACGCCTTTTCCATTCACGAAGGGCAACCCACAGATCAATGACGAGGTGATATGGCCACAAAGAAGGGAAAAACCAAGAAAGGGCCGGGCAGCAGCGTTATTGCCCAGAATAAAAAGGCGCGCTTTGAATACCACATCAACGAGACCTTTGAAGCCGGGCTTGCGCTTGCCGGCTGGGAGGTCAAAAGCCTGCGTGCAGGCAAGGCCCAGCTTACCGATACCTACATTCTGGTGCGTCGGGGTGAAGCCTGGCTGCTGGGCAGCCACATCATGCCGCTGGACACTATTAGCACCCATGAGACTGCCGACCCTACCCGCACCCGCAAGCTGCTTTTGCATCGCAGGGAAATTGCCAAGATATTTTCCCGGACCCAGGACAAGGGACACACCTGCGTACCGCTCAAACTGTACTGGAAACGCAACCTGGTGAAGTGCGAGCTGGCCCTGGTCAGCGGCAAGAAGCAGCACGACAAACGCGCCACCGAAAAAGCCCGCGACTGGCAGCGGCAGAAAGGTCGTATCATGCGGGAACAAAACAAAGAATAGCTGGTCAATGAAAGGTGAGCACGTTAGAATGCTTACACGCTAAGGGGGCGACATGGTCTCGACGCCGATGACAAACCCTGCGGTGCATGCCGAGAGCGTGATGTATCTCGTAAATCCAACATCACGAAAAATAGTCGCAAACGACGAAAACTATGCTCAGGGCGCGCTGGCAGCGTAAAAACTGCTAGCTTCTTGTCCGGCTCCAAGGCCATGTGCCTGTTCATGGCTGCGGAGATACGAGCTAAAACTGACAGGATCGCAGTTGGCGGCGTCTTCACGTCAACTGTTAAACCTTTGAAGGCTCGCGTGACTGGATCCTGATCGTCGGAGTCAGTCGCGCTAAAACAAAAGACGAAATCTAAGCATGTAGAGCCAATGGGCGAGTGTCGGCGGACGCGGGTTCAATTCCCGCCGCCTCCACCAAACAAGCAAGACAATCAAGCGCCTACGGGCGCTTTTTTGTTGCCGGGTGCTACGACGGCGCTGGAGCATAAGCTCTGGTGACTCGCCACGCCGATGTTGTGTAGGGGGCAGAATATTTTTTCAGGCCACGCGCTGTTGAACCGGCGATAACCGCTGGACACACGGCGACGAGGCCGTTAGGATACGCACCCATCAAGCGCCCATAGCTCAGCTGGATAGAGTATCGGCCTCCGAAGCCGAGGGTCGCAGGTTCGAATCCTGCTGGGCGCACCAGTTTTTTCAAGGACCTACGTTAACGCGTAGGTCCTTTTTTTATGCCTGTGCCCAAACGGTGCCCACTCTGTGCCCAGGTGGTGACTGATTTCCGAATGTTGCCCTGCTTTCAAAAGTGATCTACTCGGCATTGGTGCGCACCAGTGCCGGGTAGATCAATAGGGAGGCCTGCAGGCCTCCCTACCATGGTCAGGTCTGCGCATTCACTCGCGCGCTCACGTCACACGTCAGCTCGCCTCCTGAGCATTGAGCACAAACTCCTGCATCTGCAGGAATTCCAGATGGCGTTCGTACTGATCCAGCACGTTGTCCAGCAGCTGTCCCTTGGTGTAGCCCATGATGTCGTAACCTTGTGAGGCGGCGACGTCGAGATAAACCTCCATGCGCACGAACTTGTCTGCCACCTGGGTTGGGCGCCCGCCGAAATGCGGTATCGGTGCTTCCTTGCGGAACACCTGGTAGTGGAAGGGGTGTTCGGAGGAGGGGTCTACCTCGAGTTCGATATATCTCTCCCCTTCCTCGTCAAGGTGCTTTTCACAGGTGGCGGTGATCCCCCGCCCGGCGAGTTCATCGACGATTTCTCCGAGGGTGGGCAGAAGAACCTTTTCTTCGAACTCCCGGGCTCGCCCTGCGTTGGGGAAGGTGAGCATCCGCCCCAGGCGATGCTGCCAGCGTACCTCCCCCCCACGGGCGGCGCGCCCCGCCACGGGCATTGCCTGCTCCCTGCTGTCCAGACGCCGGGCTTCCACCCGTAGCGACCGGTACAGGCTGACCATCACCAGGATCATGACGAAGGAAAACGGCAGCCCCATGATGACCGTGGCACTTTGCAATGCGCCGATCCCGCCCACAATGAGCATCGCGATCGTAAGCGCGCCGGTGGCAATCGCCCAGAAGATCCGCAGTGCAGGCCGTCCGTCGTGCTGCGGGGTAGGCAGGCGGGAGGAGAGGTTCGCCATGACCAGGGCAGCAGAGTCGGCGCTGGTGACGTAGAACAGCAGCGCAGTCAGTGTCGCAAGCCCAGCGATGAACATGAACGCAGGGTAGTGCGAGAGCAGTTCGTAGAACCCGCTTTCGGGATTAAGTACGGTATTGGCACCGAACGCGGCGTCCCCGCTGCGGATGATGTCCAGGGCGGAGTTGCCGTAGATGGAGATCCACATGAGGATGTACACGAACGGAATGGTCAGCGTACCGGTGACGAACTGGCGAATCGTGCGACCCCGGGAAATCCGGGCGAGGAACATGCCGACAAAGGAGGCCCACGCGACCCACCAGGCCCAGAAGAACAGCGTCCAGTCGCTCATCCAGGTACCGGTGTCCTCGAAGGCGAAGGTCTGCAGGACCATGTCCGGGAACATGTTGACGAAGTCCCCAATGTTCAGCACCAGTCCGTCCAGCAGGTACTGGGTCTTCCCGGTGACAAGGACCCATAGGCTCAGAGCGATCGCGAAGAACACGTTCATCAGCGAGAGGAACTTGATGCCTTTATCGACCCCGGATACTGCCGAGAGGATGGCGACACCCACTCCCATGACGACGATCGCCACCTGGGTAGCGGTACTTACCGGCACCCCAAGCACGGTGGCGAGCCCCACGTTGACCATCACCACGCCGATCCCCAGCGAGGTGGCCACCCCGAAGATGGTGCCCAGAAGTGCGGCAAAGTCCACGGTGTCCCCCAGGGGGCCGTGGATGCGACTGCCAAAGATCGGGGCGAGCGCGGAGCGGACGGCGAGGGGCAGTTTCATCCGGTAGGCGAAATACGCCAGGGCCATCCCCATCAGGGCGTACATTCCCCACCCGGAGAGCCCGTAGTGGAACAGGGTCCACACGGTGGCCTGACGGGCGGCGTCGACCGTTTCCGCTGCGCCCGAGGGCGGGTGCAGGTACTGGGTAACGGGTTCGGCGACGGCGAAGAACATCAGGTCGGTACCGATGCCGGCGGCGAACAGCATGGATGCCCACGCGATGGTGGAGAACTCGGGTTTGGAGTTTTCCGGCCCGAGTTTGGTGTTGCCAAAACGGGAGAAGGCAAGGTAGATCACGAAGGTAAGCACCCCGCCTGCGAGCAGGACATAGAACCACCCGAACCAGCCCGAGGTCCACCCCACCACGGCACCGAGCGCCTCCTGGGCAGATTCGGGGGTGATAAGCGCCCACAGGGTGATGGCGATCGACCCGATGGCGGCCCAGATGAACACGGGCCAGTTAACCGGTGGAAGGACTGTCTTGTCTGCGTGCTCCGGAGGTCGTTCAGGGTCTGCAGCTTCGGTGCTCACACCGCACCCCCGGCGATCACGTAGTCATAGCGTTTCATATCTTAACTCCTTACTGGTGTGCCCTGGTGTGCGGAAAGTTGTGGAACAGCACTGCGCCAAGCCGACAGCAAGCGTTACGGCTGATCCATCAAATACTCGCTCACGGCGCGGTAGGCCGGGAGCGAAGTAGGGTCGCTGGCGGCGTTGGCGGCCTTGGGGTGCGAGGCCAGCCGCACGATGACCATCTCGGCCTTAGGATCTATCCAGATCGTCTGGCCGTGCACGCCCCGGGCAGAAAAGGCGCCGTGGTCGTCATGGCTTACCCACCACATGCCGCGATAGCTCCAGTCGGGAAGCCCTTCGTAGCCGGCCTTGGCGAAGGCCTTTTGATCTCCGCCCTGACGGATATTGTCGATGGCCGCCGCGGGGATGATCTGCTCGCCGTCAAGCTCGCCGTCGTTGAGCACCAGCTGCCCCAGCCGGCCCAGGTCGCGCAGGGTGGCGTTAAAGCCGCCGCCGGCGAAGGGCGTGCCGATAGAGTCCACGGTGTAGAAAGCTTCGCGCTCGGTGCCAAGCGTTGACCACACCCGCTCGGCCAGCCAGTCGGCTACGCTTTGCCCGGTGCTGCGAGCAATCAGCCAGCCCAGCGCGTCGGCGTTGACCGTGCGGTAGCCAAAGGCGTCGCCGTGGGCCTGGTTGGCGTCTTTATCCACGGTTTCCAGAAAGGCAAAGTAGCTGCGCGGGCCGTCGTAGTCGTCCGGCGGCGGCAGGGGGCTGCCGGCTTTGGCGTAGGTCCAGACGTCGGCGTCAGGGTCGGAGTAGTCTTCGGAGTAGTCCAGCGCGGTGGTCATGTCCATCACCTGGCGCACCGTGGCATCGCCGAAGGCGCTGCCTTCAAGCTCGGGGATGATCTCGCTGACCTCGGCGCTGTCGTCGAGCTTGCCCTCGGCGATCAGGGTTTCGCCGATCAGCCCAGTGATCGACTTGGTCACTGACATCACGCCGTGCAGAGTATTTTCATCCAGGCAGCCGGCGTAGCGCTCGTAGACCACCTCGCCCTTGTGCATCACCAGCACGCCGTCGCTGTGGTTGACGGTAAAAGCCTCGTCAAAGGTCATCGACTCGCCGCCGCCGGTGGGGGTGAAGCTGACCTCACCGATGCCTTCATCCAGCTTTTTGGGCAGCTTGCGCGCGCAGTCGGTGCCGTTATCCACGCCGGCGGTGGGCATCAGCTCGCGGAAGTGGCATACCGTCCATCCCATCTTGGGCGGGGCGAAGTAGTCGTCGTCGGTGAAGCGAATGGTGCGGTTTTCCGGCGGCGGGAAGCCTTGCATCCAGCCGGCTTGGGCTCTGTCCTGGCCGGCGGCAGTATCCGCCTGCTGGGCCATAGCCGGCAGGCACAGCAGAGCAAGAGCCGCCCCCTGCCACAGAGAAGCACGGGCGTATCGATGCCGTTGCGTCATGGTCAGTCTCCTAAGATGATGGAAGCGCATGTTATACTGTTTGGCCTATCTCCTGAACATACAAAAACCTCTCCCATCCATCGGTATCAATCCAATGCGGCTCTGTTCAGACACGACGCTTGCTCGGATCGTTATCAGGTGGGCGACCACCCGCCAGGGAAACCGCCAGCGGCAAGGCCGATCTTCTGTAGCAAATTGGGGGAATCGTCAGTCCAACTCTTGCACACCGCCGCCCGACACGGTCAGGATCTGACCGCTGATCCAGCTCGCGGCGGGCGAACACAGAAACAGCGCCGCGTTAGCCATATCGCCGGGCTCGCCCAGGCGATTGATCGGCGTGTGCGCCAGCATCGTTGTCTCGATTTCGTCGTTCAGGACGGATTTCAGCGCATCCGTCCGCGTGGCGCCGGGCGCGACACCGTTCACCCGGATGCCTTTCGGCCCCAGGTCGAACGCGATATTGCGCACCAGATGGCTGGTCGCCGCCTTGGAGGAGCCGTAAGACGCCATGCGCTGGTTCTTGTTTTCCGCCGACATTGAGGTGATGGCAAGGATCGAGCCGCCCCCGGCCTTTTCCATCTCGGGCGCGGCAAGCTGGGACAGCCGAAACAGCGAAAACACGTTCAGCTCATAGGCCCAGCGAAATTCGTCCATCGACATATCAAAGGGTTTTGGGCCGCCGCCGCCCGCGTTGCCGACGAGAGTCGTGAGCTTGCCAAATTCCCTTGTCGTGCTGTCGACCAGTCCGGCCAGGTCATCTTCCTTGGTGATATCGCAGGCAATACCGGTGGCCCTGCCGCCCTGCGTCTTGATGCCGTCTGCAACTTCCTGTGCTGCCTCTGCCTTGAGGTCACTGACCATGACCGCGGCGCCGGCAGCGGCAAAGGTTTCGGCAATAGCGCGGCCAATACCGGCCCCAGCCCCGGTAACGACGGCAACCTGGCCCTCCAGGGTAAAATTTTTCGGATCATACATGTCAGCGTCCTCTTTGCGTATCTGTGTGGCGAAATGCTCAAAAGGCAGCGACCAAAAACGCTTGGCCGCTGCATGATTTTCTTATCGAAACAGCATATACCGGCTGGCAATCAGAGTTGATAGTTAATCGCCAGACTTCCAAGCCATTGGTTATTATCACCCACGTCATCGACGATCGGGCTGTCGGCAGCGTCACCCAACAGACGGCTGTACTGAGTGACGGCCGAGACACTCAGTTTGCGAGTCAGTAAGTAAGTGAGTCGGCCATTCATGCTGCCCTGGACATAGTCTCCCCCGGCGTGATAACGCTTTAAACCAGAGTTCGCGGCATCCCTGGCGGAAATATCGAATAGAGCCTGATTCCAACGGCCATTACCCCAGGTAGCGCCCGGACCAACGGCAAACCGCAGACGCTTGGTGAACTGGCCTCGATAGCGCAGATAGCCACGCGCCCGCACCCCTTCAAGATCCCCGGTTACCGGCCCGGCGATATCACTGTTTAGCTGCCAGGGGCCATTCGTCCAGCTGGCCAAAAAGCCGGCCATGAGGCTGCCATGCACGTCGTCAAAATCATCCAGAGCGCCCGTGTTATCACGCCCCCTGGCATAAGACAGCGAGGATGCCAGCGTCCAATTTTCCCCCGCCAGCAGGTCATAGCTCAGCCCCTCAACAGGGCCTAAAGAGAAGCGACCTTTACTCGCCTGAATCCAGGGCAGCGCTTCCCACTCATGGCTATCGGCGCCGCGATATTCTGGCGACCAGGCGGCACCCACTCCCAGCCCTACCGACCATTCATTGGAGGCTGCCGCGGCCTGAACCGAGCCGGCCATTGCCAGCATTGCCAATGGCATTACGAGGGAGCTCATCAGCTGGGTGCTATTTTTCATTACTTTCATTAGTCACTTCTAACTTAATAACTGGGCGGCTAAATATATATACATCCCTGTATGTATGCAAGAAAAAATCACCCCATTAAATGCAACATTCACCGCCGCGATCTGAGCCAGAATACGCTCCCCACGCTGACAGAAGGCATGGTGTGGTCGGTATGTCTGACTACTTCCGCTTGTAGGGGCCAAGTGTTGTTGGCCAGTACAGCTCATGGCGCTTGCAGGGCATGTTCTTCCTTGCGATGCCGCAGAGGCGAGCTGCCGAAACAGCGCTTGTAGTCACGGCTGAACTGGGAAGCGCTGCGGTAGCCGACGGCCTCGGCAATCTGATTGACATTATGCGTGTCCTGAACGAGCAGCTGCTGGGCCTTGATCAGGCGCAGCCGCTTGAGATATTGCAGCGGCGAGGCCTGGGTGATCTGCTTGAAATGCTGATGGAAGGCAGAGGGACTCATATTGGCCTGACGTGCCAGACTCTCCACCGACACTTCCTCCGCGTAGCTAGCGTGCAGACAAGACAGTACACGGACGATTTGCGAATAGTGCCCCTGATGATGCACCAGGGCACGCAGTGCCGCCCCCTGCTGCCCCTTCAACGCCTCAAACACCACGTCGCGCACCCGCAGCGAGCCCATGGCTGCACACTCGCCGGAGTCATGCAGCGCTTGCAGTAGCCGCACCACGGCACCCTGCATGCGCTCGTCCATCGACACTGAAGCCATGGGCTCGGGCGAGGCTTTATTCGGGACACCGCTTTCCCCCATGGCCGCCACCAGCTCCCCCAGCAGCGCCGGATCAAGGCGTATCGACACCCCCAACAGCGGTGATTCGAGCGACGCATGGATTTCGCACTCGAACGGCAGCGGCAGCGTCTGCACCAGATATTGCCCTGGGCCGTAGTGGATCTCGCGATCGCCAAGGTAGCCGACCTTGTAGCCCTGGGCGACGATATTCAGGCTTGGTTCGTATATCAGCGGTGTTCGTGGGACGGGCCGGCGTAGCGCCATCAGCGTCACCGATGGCAGTAACGTCGTGGTGTAACCGTCACGCTCGACCAAGGGGGCAATCAGTTCGATGAGAACATCGGTCGGTGAGTTTGCGGACATCCTGGACTCCTTGATACGAGGGCGGGACGATTATGCCAATTTATCCCCTTATCATCCGCATAGGCGCCTTAAATTAGTAGGAATATGCAAAAACCCCGTAGAAACGTTGCTCCCATTGTCTGGCTGTACTTCTTATAATGCTTGCCGTTACCACTTTATCGTCAGCATGGCGTCAGTCAGGTCCTGAGGATCGAGAGAACAGGCCTACGTCAGAACCCCGTTCCAAACGGGCTCTATGAACCATTGCAAAAAGGATGAATAACATGGCAAAGACACATCAGACCATCAACCCAGCCTCCGGCGAGGTTATTGCCACCTATGAGCTGATCAGCGACGACCAGGCACTGCAAGCAGTTCGTGACTCCCACCAAGCCTTCCTCGAATGGCGCACGACCAGCCTTGAGGAGCGCGGCAACATCCTGCGCAATATCGCCAAGCGTCTGCGGGCGAAAAAGGATGAGTACGTAGCGCTGATGACCCGGGAAATGGGCAAGCCGATTGCTCAGGGCGGCGCTGAAATCGAGCTGTGCGCCGCGATCTGCGAGTACAGCGCCGATAACGCGGGGAAAGAACTGGCGGACGAAGAGCGCGAGCTCGACGGCGGCCGTGCGCTGGTCAGCTATCAGCCAATGGGCGTGATTTTGGGTATCCAGCCCTGGAACTTCCCGTTCTATCAGGTCATTCGCTACAGCATTGCCAACATCATGGCGGGCAACACCGTGCTGCTGAAGCACGCCCCCAACGTCTGGGGATCGGCGATGGAGATCGAGAAGGTCTTCATTGAGGCCGGCCTGCCGAAGAACGTATTCCGCAACCTGCTCATTGGCGCAGACCAGGTCAATCAGCTCATCGAGCACGAATACGTGCGCGGCGTGACCCTGACGGGCAGCCCCCGCGCCGGCAGCGCCGTGGCTTCCAAGGCGGGTGAGTGCCTGAAGAAATCCGTGCTGGAGCTGGGCAGCAACGACGCCTTCCTGGTACTGGATGACGCGGATATCGATCTGGCAGTCAAAACCTGCAGTCAGGCACGGATCTTCAATAACGGCGAAACCTGCGTCGCCGCCAAGCGCTTTATCGTGGTGGATTCCGTCTATCAGCAGTTCCGCGACAAGTTCGTCGAGGAGATGCGCCAGATCGAATACGGTGACCCAACCGACAAGAACACCCAGCTTGGCCCCATCGCACGCGACGACTTGCGGGATACCCTGCATGACCTGGTCAAGCGCTCCGTTGACGCTGGAGCGACCTGCGTGTTCGGCGGTGAAATCCCTGACGGCCCGGGTTACTTCTACCCCAGTACCGTACTGGAAGATGTGAAGCCCGGCATGCCCGCCTACGACGAGGAGCTGTTCGGCCCGGTCGCGTCACTGATTCGTGTGGCAAACGAAGATGAAGCCATTCGTGTCGCCAACGACTCGCGCTACGGCCTCGGCGGCGGCATTTTCTCCAGGGACGAGAAGCGCGCCATCCATATCGCCCGCAACCTCTTCGATACCGGCATGGTCAACGTCAACGGCTACCGCATCGCCCAGCCCCAGCTGCCCTTCGGCGGTGTCAAGGACAGCGGCTACGGCCGTGAGCACGGCGGCTTTGGCATGAAGGAGTTCGTCAACGTCAAATCGGTGATGATCGTGGAATAACTCACCTGGCTGTTCGGCCGGAACGACCCCGGCCCACGACATTTATTGGCGCGCCAGTCGAGAAGACATATCGACCATGCACCTAGCCAATCCCAGCGCGAAGGGATGGCGAATGTTCATGGTGGCTCTCTCTGGTGTGGTAGCAACCCCCTCCGGCAAGCTAGAGGGGCGTGGTTTTTATAGGTTAGCCGGGGCGCTCAATACTCTCAGTAAATATATAATATGCTATTATTAAATAACTCCCCCGGGACACTGAGACCCAAGCGCCATGCCGGATGCTACCCCCATTGAGCTATCTCGCCTGCGCGAGAGCGCCGGAGAAGCCAGAAAGCTGCTCAAGACACTGGCCAATACCGACCGCCTGATACTGCTGTGCCAGCTTTCCCAGGACGAAATGAACGTCGGCGACCTGGAGCGCGAGCTGGGCATTGAGCAGCCCACGCTTTCCCAACAGCTCGCCGTACTGAGGCGAGAAGACCTGGTCGCCACGCGGCGGGAAGGCAAGCAGATTTATTATCGGATCAAGGACGACAGGGCCATGGCGGTGATTGAAACGCTCTACGAGCAGTTCTGCGCCTCCCCCGGTTCCTGACCCATTCTTTGACGGAGGGCCTTTCCCATGCCGATTCAAGACGTATCCATCCCGACGGTGACGGCGTTTTTTGACGACGCCACCAGCACTTTCAGCTACGTGGTGCGCGACCCCAAAAGCACGGCCTGCGCCATCATCGACTCGGTGCTCGACTTCGACTACGCCGCCGGACGCACCGACGTGCGCTCGGCCGACGCCATTATCGACTTTATCCGCGCCGAGGGGCTAAGCGTGGAATGGGTGCTGGAAACCCACGTTCACGCCGACCACCTGTCCGCCGCCCCCTATCTGCACGAGCAGCTCGGCGGCTGGACCGGCATCGGCGCCAACATCACCGTGGTTCAGGACGTCTTCGGCAAGGCGTTCAACGCCGGCACCGAGTTCGCCCGGGACGGCAGCCAGTTCGATCGCCTGTTTGAGGAAGGCAACACCTTCGCCATCGGCGAGCTGGAAGGACAGGTACTCTATACCCCCGGCCATACGCCGGCGTGTCTCACCTACGTGATCGGCGATGCCGCCTTCGTCGGCGATACTCTGTTCATGCCCGACTACGGCACCGCCCGCTGCGACTTCCCCGGCGGCGATGCTCAGGCGCTGTACCGCTCCATCCAGAAAGTGCTGGCGCTGCCCGACGAGACGCGGCTGTTTCTCTGCCACGATTACAAGGCGCCCGGCCGGGACACCTACCAGCACGAAACCAGCGTGGCCAAACAGCGCGCCCATAACGTCCACGTGCATGACGGCGTAAGCGAGGCCGAGTTCGTCAAGATGCGCACCGAGCGCGACGCCACCCTGGGCATGCCCCGGCTGCTACTGCCCTCGGTGCAGGTGAACATGCGCGCCGGCGAACTGCCCCCGGCGGAAGACAACGGCCAGGTGTATTTGAAAGTGCCGCTCAACCGCTTTTAAGCAGAGAGAATGAAAATAGATATGGATAGGCAGGTCTGCAGGGATGTGGCCCAAGGAATAGAATAGCTCAGCGACTCCCAAGCTCGAGCGGACAGCGTTTCTGGCAACGTCGCTCTGCTGCGCGCGTTTTGTCTCAATACTCGGGGCGATTCAGTTTTCTTTCGTGAACAGGCAGATTTTTCATCATGCGGGACTCGATAGTGATATGAGGCCTCTCAGCTCAACGGCGACACCGCCCTCCCCTCACTCAGCCTATCGGCAGGCACTGGCCCTGGGCTTTAAGGACGACCCGGCTCAGCATGAGGCAGTCCTTGGCTTGCAGCGCTGCCATGAACAGCTGCAGGCGGGCCAGGCGGATATTCAGGGTGTGTATCTCTGGGGGCCTGTGGGGCGAGGTAAAACCTGGTTAATGGATCAGTTTCACCGGGCGTTAACCGTGCCGGCCCGCAGACAGCATTTTCACCGCTTCATGCGCTGGGTACACCGGCGCCTGTTTCAGCTAACCGGGCAGAAATCTCCCCTGGACCTGCTTGCGCAGGAGCTGGCGTCTGAAGCGCGTGTACTCTGTCTGGACGAGCTGTTTGTCAGCGATATCGGCGATGCCATGCTGTTAGGTGGCTTGTTCCAGCAGTTGCTGGCTCAAGGTCTGGTCATAGTAAGCACGTCTAACCAGCCGCCAGATGAACTGTACAAAGACGGCTTTAATCGTGAACGACTATTGCCGGCCATTGCGGCCATTAAACACCATATGCAGGTGGTGAGCGTTGACGGTGACCAGGATCACCGGCTGCATCCCGGGGAGCGTCAGCAACGCTATTGGGTGAATGAGCCAAAGGCGCTGGAAAACGCCTTTGCCAAACAGCTCAGCAAAGACGAGCGGCCTCATCGTGAATCCTTGCTGCTTGGGCACCGTCAGATCACGGTCGTGCAGCGCAGCCAACATGCGCTGTGGTGCCGTTACGATGATCTATGCGAGCAAAAGCTGGCATCACAGGATTTTATTGAGCTGTGTGAGCGCTTTTCCTATATTTTCTTAAGTGAGGTGCCTCGGCTGACCGGTAGTGGCCAGCAAAAGTCGATAGCTCGTGGCACCGAAGATGGCGTGTTGCAGGTGGAAGCCGGAGATCGCCAGCTGCCGGCGCTAACGCATCAGGACGATGGTGTGCGCCGCTTTATTGCGCTGGTTGATGAATGTTATGACCGCTGTGTACCGCTTTATCTGGAGGCAGCCGTGCCGTTAAATGAGCTCTACCGCGACGGCGCGCTGGCCTTTCCCTTCCGTCGTACCTTGAGCCGCTTGCAGGAAATGCAGCTGCAGCGCTTTGGCCAGTAATCGCCCTCGCGGCTGCCTGCACTCAACGATTTATGCCATCGCTTTCCATGAGACCTATGGCGACCCAGGTGTTTAAGACCCCAAGGTTACTCATGGAAAGCCCCATTTGGTTGATCGGCGGTTGTTCCAGCACTAGGCTTGCGGCTTCCTGCTTGAATTTCATGGAAAAGGAACGACGTTTTCCGCGCCATCATACACCTCGTTTGGGATGGCCAACTTACCACCCATATGAGTATCCGATTTCATTGAGCCACGACAACGCGATGAATCAGCGAGCCAGCGATCACCTACTGGGCATTGCCGCCGTTCTGGTGGCCGCCATCCTATGGGGGACCACCGGTACCGCGGCGACCTTCGCTCCAGGCGTTAGCGCCGTCGCCATCGGTGCCGTGGCCATGGGCGGCGGTGGCCTCATGCAGGCCGCCCTCTCTGCCGGGCGGATCTACCGCCATGCCGAACTGCTGCGAGCGCAGTGGCAGTACCTGCTGCTGGGCGCGCTGGGCGTGGCGATTTATCCGCTGGCGTTCTATGCCTCAATGCGCCTGGCCGGGGTCACCATTGGTACAGTCGTCTCCATCGGCTCGGCACCGCTGCTCTCGGCGCTGATCGAGTATCATCTGGACGGGCTTCGGCTCACCCGGCGTTGGATAACCGGCGCTGGGCTTGGGCTAGCCGGTATGGCGTTACTCTGCCTGGCCGAAGGCAGCGGCCATGTACCGACCGGAACGGAATCGGGTGTGATCCCCGGCGTGCTGCTGGGGTTGTTGGCCGGCCTTACCTATGCCTTGTATTCATGGACGGCACGCCACCTCATGCAGCGTGGCATTGCTTCCCGAGCTGCCATGGGGGCCACCTTCGGGCTGGGCGGCCTGATGCTGATGCCAGTCCTTTTGATAACCGGGGCGCCGCTGCTCGCCTCCTGGGGCAATGCCGCGGTGGGGCTCTACATGGCTCTGGTGCCGATGTTCCTGGGATATCTCTGCTTCGGACACGGCCTGGCACGTATTGCTGCCAGCACCGCCACAACGATAACGCTGTTTGAGCCCGTGGTGGCGGCAGGCCTGGCGGTGGTCATCGTCGGCGAACGTCTACCGCTGATGGGCTGGGCCGGCATCGGGCTGATACTGGCTTGCCTGGTGCTTATCAGCGCTTCCGCCAGGGCAAACAAGCAGGAGAAGTCCCTCTCGACCTCCGGTTCTGACGTCGAATCCTCCCGGCCATGAATACCGCCATGGCCTTTATCTTGCTTTGGCCAGGCGAAACATTCCGGTCGCCGAAGCCAAGGGGCTCAGGCTCAAATTCTGCTATCGCTACATAGAGGCCGCGGCATCACGCTCCTGTATCGAGTGCGTTGCGCAGCAGGTCGGATAGACGAATCACGCCCAGCAGACGGTGCTGCACGTCTACCACCGGGATGTCCTCGACGCGGCGCTCTACGTGCTGCTGGAAGAGGTCATGCTGATATAAAATGTTGTCGATATCCTCATCGGCTCCGGCGCACATCACACGACCGTCCATGTGTTCGGCCACACTGCCCAGCGTGATCCGCTCCACCAGTTCGCGCAGGCTATGCGTGGGCCGTAGCTTGGCCAGCAGCAAGCTGGACAGATGCCACAAGCCCAGGTGCCCGCAGACACGCCCCTCGGCGTCGAGGACAAAGAGATCGCGCCGTTCCGGATTATCCAGCAGCATACGGGCCGCCTCCTGCAGCCGGCATTCACCGGTGATAGTCAACGCCCTGGTCGGATAGGCAGCTATCCATTCGCTGGTCTTCATCTTGTGTTCTCCGTCTCGCTGATTTTCGCCGCCTGATCAAGCTCGCCGGCTCGCGCCAGCCCAAAGCGAACGGCCACCGCTCCCAGCGTCTCGGTCAGCAGCGTGGTGGCGGTGACGATATTGACGATCACCAGCGCAGACGCCTCCAGACGTGGCACCCCGGTCAGCAGCAGCGCCATCCCGATGGCCACCCCGCCCTGGGGCAACATGACCAGCCCCACGTTATGGCTGATAACCCGCGGCGCCCCCGCAAGCCGCGCGCCGGTCATCGCGCCGATGATCTGCCCGCCCGCTCGCAGCACAAAATACAGCACGACCAGCCCCGCATGGCTGAACACCACGCCGGGCGCGAAATGCAGCCCGGCCAGGGTGAAAAACAGCACAAATACGACTTCCTGAAGCTGTTCCAGCGGACGGAATAGCGGTTCGGAATGGGCGCCGCCGAAAAACCGAGTGGAAAAACCCAGCGCCATGGCGGCCAACAGCGGCGAAAAATGCCAGGCGTCGGCGAGCCCAGTGAGCAGAACGATGGCACCCAGCAGCCCCACCAGCTGCAGTTCCGGTTCGGGCAGATGACGTGCAGTACGCTCAACCACATAGCCGCCGGCCGCCCCAAACCCGATGGCCGCGACGATCTCCCAAATAACGGCTGGAATCGCAGCGGCGAAGCCCGTGCTGTCCATGGCGGCCAATACCAACGAGAAAATCACCAGCGCCAGCGCATCATCCAGCGCCACCATGCCCAGCAGTGTGGTAGTCAGCGGGCCGCGAGCTCGATACTGGTGGATGATTGCAACGATGGCGGCCGGCGCCGTAGTCGTGGCAATCGCTGCAAGTAGCAGCGCCAGCGTCCAGCCGGGCACATCGGCCACGGCCGAGCCCAGCAGCGCAAAACCCACCAGTACCGCGAGAAAGCTACCGGAAACCTTACCCACCGTCGCGGTGACAATGGCCCAGCCCAGCTGACGAAGCTGCGTGACGGTCGCCGCGCCGCCGATTAAATAAGCAATGATGCCAAGAGTGACGGCAACAATAGAGCGGGTCCATTCGGTAGTTTCTGCGCCCAGCGGCCCACCAAGGAGGTCAGGGGCCCACAAGATGCCGGCGAATATATAACCCACCACGCGAGGCACACGCAGAAAGCGGCTGCCCAGCACACCGAACGCCAGCCCGGTCAGCAGCAGCATTCCAATCAGCAGAACTTCCACATTACCTCCATCGACGCCTGTCCAGGGGCAGAAACGGGCTTATCACAGCAGAACCGCAGCACCCCACTGTTTTCTTTTCGTAACAGGGCAGGGAATCACTATCCCATCAGCCGGCCAAATAGGCCTCGGTGCTGGCAATGGTCGCATAGGCAAACGCCAGCGCAGCCATTGCCGTGGCGTGCACCTGGGCCGCCGGCACTTTCGTATCCTGAAACTCAAGATCCATCGTGGCGCACGCATCCTGCACCACGGTAACGGCATAGCCAAGATCGCTGGCAGCGCGGGAGGTCCCTTCCACACACATATGGCTCATGGCACCGATGATCACCAGCTCCTCGACACCCTGTTCCTCCAGCTGCTGCTGCAGATTCGTGCCGCGAAACGCATTGGGAGAATGCTTGAGGACGACCGGCTCGCCTTCGGCCGGCGCGACGGCTGGAATAATCTCAACGCCATCGCTTCCCGGTACAAAAACCTGCGCGTCGGGCTGGGCAAACTCATGGCGAATATGAAAAAGCTTATCGCCCCCGGTACGCGCCGTATCAATAAGGCGAGCGGCATTTGTCAGCGCTTGTTCCAAGCCGGCCAACGGTAGCTTACCGGTGGGAAGGTACTCGTTCTGAAAGTCTACGACGATAATGGCGCGTTTGGTCATGGGTTACCTCTTTCTGTTAAATGTCAGATTCCGTGTTTTCAGCTAAAAGCGGATCTGTTTCTGAACACATGCCGGGTTACAGTTTCCTTTCTTGATCATCCAACCATCTGAATTTTTTCCAGGCGTGTCCATACACTCATCATCTTCCGGTTAGTTTTACGATGTCACGACCTCTTGGTCACGAATACTGCCATTGCCACCAGCATGGGGGTTATCAAGGCTTGCGCTCCACTTAAGCGACGCCAGCAAAGCAAAACTAGCCGCTCATATCAATATATTATATAAATCTAATATAACACAGTGTCCCTGCCGCGCCGGGATTTCCATTCTCTAAAAACAGCCGACCCTTGCGCACAACACGATAACGTTACGGAAGCCCGACATTATGCCATCGCTCAGGAAAATGAGCCTGTTTATCGTCTCGGCCACCGTCATTGCCCTGCTACTGATCTTTGTTGGCTGGCAAGGTGACACGGCAGCCACGCTGTTCTCACGCCTCGTTCCGTCCTTATTTAAGCAGCGATGCTACTACCGCTCAGTTTTCCATGGAGATGACGTTTCTTCACTGGAGTTTACACCCTTGGGGCATCTACGCCCTTGTAGGGCTGACGCTGGCCTTCATCCCGGCGCTGAGCATCCCCCTGCGTCACCCTTACGTACGCCCCCAGGATGCCGGTACGGAAGTTCGTGGTTCTCGAACCCCTGTGCTTCAATACCGGCAACGCGCATTTCGTTCAGACGCTCGCGATACTTCTCAGGAATTGTCTTGACGATGACTACCGTAACGCAAGGAATCCCAGGGCCGTGACATCCATCCGTTGCCTGGCACCGTTGCTCCGGCCGCTGGGCGGGCTGAGCCTTGCCGCCATGCTCGCCGGGTGCGCCATGCTGGCGCCGTCGCCGCCCGCAAACCAGGAGAATATTTGCGAAATCTTCCGCGAGCAGCCCGGCTGGTACGACTACGCACAAGACTCGCAGGAGAAGTGGGGCACGCCTATCGCCACTCAGATGGCATTCATCCAGCGCGAATCCAGCTTCCGCAGCCACGTGAAGCCACCCCGCCGCCGGCTGCTGGGCTTCATTCCCTGGACGCGCCCCTCCTCGGCCTATGGCTACGCCCAGGCCCAGGACCCGGTCTGGGAAGAATACGAAGACGACGCCGGGCGCCTGTTTGCGCGCCGTACCCACATCAAGCACGCCACCGACTTCATCGGCTGGTATAACGCCCGCACGCACCGCGTGGCAGGGGTATCCCTTCACAACCCCGAGCACCTTTACCTTGCCTATCACGAAGGACAGGGCGGCTATCAGCGCGGCTCCTATCGAGGCAAGCCGGCGGTCCGGCGGGCAGCCCGCCAGGTATCGCGCACCGCCTCACGCTACCAGGGGCAGCTGGCGGCCTGCGAGGCGGAGTTTCAGTGCGACGGCCTGCTGGCATTCTGGCCCTTTTGTCGATAGCGGCACCAAGTTACTGCCTGACCATCCACTCATGTATGGAACTCCCTCTAACGCCGCTTCTCTCTCTAACGCCACCTCCCTTGTGTGGAACCGCCAACGTGTAGGGTCGCGGAACGAAGGATGGCCAGATGCCCAGCCGGTATTCACCGCGCTTCATCCTTGCTGGGCAACCCTGCTACGCGGCTCTGCTCCCTGTCTGCCTCTATGCTAGGGTGGGCGCACAGTCGCCTGTACCAGGCGTTTTGCAGCTCGTACGTGACAAAAAGGAGTGTTTACCATGGCGCATCGTTGGCATGCCGATCCGCTCGTCTGGGGCCACGGCCCGCGTCTGCTTGAGGTTTTTCTGGAGCCGACCTGCCCTTTTTCAGTCAAGACCTTCAACAAGCTGGACGAGTTTCTTAGCCAGGCCGGCGAGGATAACGTCCGCGTGCAAATCTGGCTGCACTCCCAGCCCTGGCACCTGTATTCCGGCATTGTTATCCGAGCAATCGTTGCCGCCTCAACGCTCGAGGGCGGTAAAAGCAATGCCTACCGGGTTATGGATGCGGTAGGTCAGCATCGCGAAGAATTTGTGTTTGAAGACCACTGCCGGGGCGCCAACCGTCGCACCACGCCGGATGAGATTCTCCAGCGACTGGAAGAATACAGCGGTGCGGCATTCACCGCGGCGTTTGACACCCCCGACCTTGATCGCGAGATCAAACGCCACGCCAAATATTCACGCCAGAACGGCATCCACGGCTCGCCCACCTTTATGGTCGACGGCCTGATTGATCCCGGCATGGGCAGCGGCGATGACGTGAGCGAATGGGTCAAGCGCGTGGGTTAACCCCTGCCGGCGGGCCTCCGGCAGAAGACAACGGCCAGGTATACTTGAGGTACCGCCAAACCGATTTTAGAAGCCCGCCGTATGAAATGGGCTCTTCGACGTCGGGTGTGGAATTCACCCCCTGAGCTAGGCCAGGATATGACCTCCACGATGACAGGAGGTAGGACATGGACGGCACTCAGATTCTAACCCTTGGCCTGGGTCTTGAAGCGCCCTGGATTCTCAAGGACCAGCACCTGGATACTACCGTGTCACCTCACCGGCTGGAGCTTCATGTTGAAGCCGAACGAGGTA
>NZ_JASSZF010000038.1:0-23485 GCF_031935715.1 Halomonas garicola
GCTTAGTCACGACGGCTTGCCGGCGCTCCTCGGAGTAACGAGGCATGAGTGTCTCCTTTCGCCCCCTGGTCGGTTTATAAGAACAGGGTATCAGAGGGTACGACACTCATCCTGACACTGGGGATGATGTCCGTGGGCTTGCATTGCCGTTTGGCGGGTCGTCCTGCCAGGGCTTTGGCGTTGGAGAAGTTTCTCGATTACGTAGCCCAACACCACGATGTCTGGATTGCCCGGCGGGCTGATATTGCTCGGCATTGGCATGAAAAGCACCCGCCGACCAAAGGGTTATAGGTCATGTATATAAATATGGCTCGCGTCGGCCTTGGTGTAAGTTAGGCGTATGATTCCAGATAAGGCACTGAGTGAAGCACTTGCCAGATCGCAGGGCCTGAACGAGCCCTTTTGTTCCCCATAGTGCTTGCCAGGGTCTGCGGCTACGGGACAGGCAGCGCGTTCCTTTTGGCCTGCGCTTGCCTGTCGCATCCCGGCTGACGCGAAACGTTGCACTCAGTGGTAAAGTAGGCCGCCAGAGAATGGCCGGCCCGGCGGCCGGCTTCGTCACCGCTATTGTCAAAAGGAGCCGCCATGAGCAAGTTCGCCAAGGCTGAAGTGCTGAGCGTTCATCACTGGAACGATACGCTGTTCAGCTTTCGTACTACCCGGGAGCCAACCCTGCGTTTCAAGTCCGGCCAGTTTGTCATGATCGGGCTGGAGGTGGACGGCAAGCCGCTGGTGCGGGCCTATTCCCTCGCCAGCCCGCACTATGAAGAGCACCTCGAGTTTTTCAGCATCAAGGTGCAGGACGGCCCGTTGACCTCGCGCCTGCAGCACCTGGAAGTCGGCGACGAGATTCTGGTCGGCCGCAAGCCTACCGGCACGCTGGTAACCGATGATCTGCTGCCCGGGCGCAACCTCTATCTGCTGTCTACCGGTACCGGCATGGCGCCTTACATGAGTCTGATCCAGGACCCGGACGTCTACGATCTGTACGACAAGGTCATCCTGGTGCACGGCGTGCGCTATGTGTCCGAGCTGGCCTACGCTGACTTCATCACCCGGGAGCTGCCCCAGCACGAATATCTGGGCGAGGAAATCAGCGAAAAGCTGGTCTACTACCCCACCGTGACCCGGGAAGCCTTCCACACCCAGGGGCGGCTGACCGACCATATCCGCAGCGGCAAACTTACCGCCGATGCCGGCTTGCCGCCCCTCGACCCCAGCCAGGACCGCGCGATGATCTGCGGCAGCCCCGCGATGCTTGACGATACCAGCGCGCTGCTCGACGAGCTTGGCTTCAAGATCTCGCCGCGCATGGGCGTGCCGGGGGATTACGTCATTGAGCGGGCGTTCGTGGAAAAGTAACGGCGCGGCAGAGCACGGGCCGAAAGAAAAGTAACAACGAAAAACGCCCCGCATCCCCGCTAATGCGGAGCCTGCAGGGCGCTTGAGCAGCCGGTGGGAAAGGCCTGCCGATCAGGCGTTCTGGTGGGCGGGAATGTCGCGATGATACTGCGGGCTAAGCTCGTGCAGCGAGTCGATGAATGCCGTGACGTTGTCCGGATCGGTGAACTGGCTGATGCCGTGGCCCAGGTTGAATACGTGCCCCGGCCCCTGGCCGTAGCTTTCCAGAATCCGCGCGACCTCGGCGCGAATGGCGCTGGGGCGAGCAAACAGCACGTTGGGGTCGAGATTGCCCTGGAGCGCCACGCGATGGCCCACGCGCTGGCGCGCGTCGGAGAGCTCGGTGGACCAGTCCAGCCCCACGCCGTCAGCCCCGGCGGCGGAAATATGCTCAAGCCACTGGCCGCCGTTCTTGGTGAACATGATCACCGGCACCCGACGGCCGTCGTGCTCACGGATCAGCCCCGAGATGATCTGTTCCATGTAGCGCAGCGAGAACTCCAGGTACGCCGGCGTGGACAGCGCCCCGCCCCAGGTATCAAAAATCTGCACCGCCTGGGCCCCGGCGCGGATCTGGGCGTTGAGGTAGTCGGTCACCGCGTGGGCGAGCTTGTCGAGCAGCTGGTGCATGGCGTCCGGCGTGTCGTAGAGCATTGACTTGATGTGGCGGAAATCCTTGCTCGAGCTGCCTTCCACCATGTAGGTGGCAAGCGTCCAGGGGCTGCCGGAAAAGCCGATCAGCGGCACCCGGCCGTTGAGCTCGCCGCGGATGGTGGATACCGCGCGCATCACGTAGTCCAGGTCGCGCTCGGCGTCGGGCACCTTGAGCGCCTCGACCTCTTCGGGAGTGCGTACGGTCTTTTTGAACTTCGGCCCTTCGCCGGTCACGAAGTAAAGCCCCAGGTCCATCGCATCGGGAATGGTGAGGATGTCCGAGAAGAGGATTGCGGCGTCCATCGGATAGCGCTCAAGCGGCTGCAGCGTCACTTCGCAGGCCAGATCCTGGTTGCGGCACAGGTCCATGAAGCTGCCCGCCTCGGCGCGCTTGGCGCGATATTCGGGCAGGTAGCGGCCGGCCTGGCGCATCATCCATACCGGCGTGCGGTCCACCGGCTCGCGCGCCAGCGCACGCAGTAAGCGGTCATTGTGTAGCGGTGAAGCCTGAGCGGCAAAAGCAGAAGTCATAGAATACAAGCTCTTGAAAAAATAGCCTGCCTGAGAGGCATGCCAAGGGTGTAAGATGGATTGTATGGCATGGAAGGTGTTTTGCTAAACTCGGGCGCTACCATCCGGCGCTTGTGTGGCCATGCGCCCTGCAATGCCGTCCTGATTATACCCGTCTTGCGGCACCGTTGCTGCCGCGGCAAGCGGCGGTGAAATACGCTGTTAAACCCGGAAAGGCTTCTCGGCGCGCTTTTTCCGCGGACGTGTTCGACCATCGAGGTAACCTGTGACGATTCGCTTCATTGCCGCATCCCGGCTGCCCACCCCCTGGGCGACATTCACCATGCACGGTTTCGAGGACGAAGCCACGGGCAAGGATCACGTGGCGCTGACCCTGGGGGACGTAAGCGGCGAAACGCCGGTGCTCGGGCGGGTGCATTCGGAGTGCCTGACCGGCGATGCGCTGTTTTCCATGCGCTGCGACTGCGGCTATCAGCTGCAGGAAGCGCTCAAGCGTATTGCCGGGGAAGGTCACGGGGTGCTTCTGTATCTGCGCCAGGAAGGCCGCGGCATTGGCCTGCTGAACAAGATCCGCGCCTACCACCTTCAGGACGAAGGCGCCGATACCGTCGAGGCCAACGAGCGGTTGGGCTTCGGCGCCGATATGCGGCGTTACGACCTCTGCGTGCCGATGCTCAACCACCTGGGCGTGCAGGCGCTCAGGCTGATGACCAACAATCCGCGCAAGGTCGACGCTCTGACCCGAGACGGCGTCAACGTGACCGAGCGGGTGGCGCTGACTACAGGGCTCAACCCCCACAACGAAGGCTACCTCTCCACCAAGGCCGGCAAGCTTGGCCACATGATGGCGCTGGATGACTTCACCCCCGCCAGCAGCGTGGATGTCGAGCGCAAAGGCTGAGCCCCGCTAGAAGCCGGGTCGCGGCTTAGCCGTTGCCCCGGGCCTTCTGGATCTGCTCGTAGGCGCTGCCGATCTCCGCGGTGCGCTCCTTGGCGACTTCGCGCATGCTTTCGGGTAGCCCCTTGGAAGCAAGCTTGTCCGGGTGGTTTTCGCTCATCAGCTTGCGGTAGGCCTTTTTCACCTCGGCGTCGCTGGCGTCCTTTGATACGCCAAGTACCTGGTAGGCATCCTCGAGTGACGGCCCCTGGGGCGCTGCCGACTGGGCACCGCCGCGCAGCATGGCCTCTATCTGGGCAATTTCTGCCTCGGAGCAGCCAAGTCCGCGCACCACGCGCATGATGACCTCGCGCTCGGCCGGGTGCAGCTCGCCGTCGGCGGCCACGGCGGTCAGCTGAACCTGTAAAAACAGCTGGCGCAGGGCCGGCTGGCTGCCGGCCATCAGGCGAACCTTGGCGACTTCGGCGTCAAGGTCAAAGTCATCGCTCTTGCCGCGGTTGAAGTCGGCCCGGGCCTGGGTCCGCTGGGCCTCGCTCAGGCGCAGCTTGTCCCACAGCTGGCGCGAGGCCTCCAGTTCGTCTTCGGACACCCGGCCGTCGGCTTTGCACACGCAGCCCATTACCGCAAAGGTGGACGACAGGAACTGCTGCTGGGCACCCAGCAGCTTGCCCACCATTTTTCGGCGCAGATACTTGACCAGCCAGTAGCCCAGCCCGCCGCCGATTAAAAGACCGAGCGGGCCGCCCAGCTGGTAGCCGATGAAGGCGCCGATCAGGGTAATTATCAACATGGCGTCTCTCTTGGGTTTGCAAATGGGTTTGCGAAGTTAACGGGTAGAAGAAAGATAGGGCACCCAGACGATCATGCCCGCGCCGCCAGGCGCCGGCGAATGGCGTGTTCGATACCGGCAGCGTCGAGCCCGCAGTCGGCGAGCAGCTCCGCCGGCGTGCCGTGTTCCACAAAGGCGTCGGGCAGCCCCAGGTGCAATACCTCGGCGTCGACGCGCTCGGCGTCCAGCAGCTCGCTGACTGCACTGCCGGCACCGCCGGCGACCACGTTTTCCTCCAGCGTTACCAGCAGGTCATGCTCGCTGGCCGCCTGAAGCACGGCGTCGCGATCAAGGGGCTTCACCGAGCGCATGTTGACGTGGCTGGCGTCAAGCGCCTCGGCCACGTCGGCGGCCGGGCCGTTCATGCTGCCGAAAGCCAGCAGGGCGATGCGCGGCTGTTCGCCGTCGCCGCCTTTCCGGCGGGTCTCTGCCTGACCGATGGCCAGGGGCTTCAGGTCTTCGGCCACGGCCACGCCCGGGCCGGTGCCGCGGGGGTAGCGCACCGCGGCGGGGCCGGGATGATGATAGGCCGCGCTGAGCATGGCCCGGCATTCGGCTTCGTCAGCCGGGGCAAGGATGACCATGCCCGGCACGCAGCGCAAGTAGGACAGGTCCATGCTGCCGTGATGGGTGGGGCCGTCTTCGCCGACCAGCCCGGCGCGGTCGATGGCAAAGGTAACGTCGAGCGCCTGGACGGCGACGTCGTGAATCAGCTGATCGTAGCCGCGCTGGAGAAACGTCGAGTAGATCGCCACCACCGGCTTGGCGGCCTCGCAGGCCATGCCCGCGGCAAGCGTGACGGCGTGCTGTTCGGCAATGGCCACGTCGAAGTAGCGCTCGGGGTATTCCTTGGAGAAGCGCACGAGATCAGAGCCTTCGCGCATGGCCGGAGTAATGCCGAGCAGGCGCGGATCGGCGGCGGCCATGTCGCACAGCCATTCGCCGAACACCGCGCAGTACTTGCGCTTGGCCGGTGCCGGCGGCGCGGGGCTGGCTGCGGCCTTGGCGTCGCTGCCGGGCTTTTCCAGCTTGGTAATGGCGTGGTAGCCGATGGGGTCGGCCTCGGCGGGCAGAAAGCCCTTGCCCTTGCAGGTTTTGATATGCAGAAACTGCGGGCCCTCGGTGCGGCTCAGGGTATCAAGCGTCTGGGTCAGGCTCTCAAGGTCGTGGCCGTCCACGGGGCCTGTGTAGTTAAAGCCCATTTCTTCAAACAGCGTGGCCGGGCTGACCATGCCTTTCATGTGCTCCTCGGTGCGCCTGGCAATTTCCAGCGCGCCGGGCAGGTGCGAGAGCACCTTTTTGCTCTCTTCGCGCATCTTCAGAAAGGGCACGCTGGAAAAGATCCGCGACAGATACGTCGCCATGCCGCCGACGTTTTCCGAAATCGACATCTCGTTGTCGTTGAGGATCACCAGCAGATTGGCGTTGACGTGGCCGGCGTGGGCCAGCGCCTCGAACGCCATGCCGGCGGTGAGCGCACCGTCGCCAATGACCGCGCAGACTCGGCGCGTATCGCCCTTGGCTCGGGCGGCCAGCGCCATACCGAGTGCGGCAGAGATTGAGGTGCTGGAGTGGCCCACGCCGAAGGTGTCGTACTCGGACTCGGCCCGGCGGGGAAACGCCGCCAGGCCGCCGTGCTGGCGAATACTCAGCATGGCGTCGCGGCGGCCGGTGAGCACCTTGTGCGGGTAGGCCTGGTGGCCGACGTCCCACACCAGCCGGTCGTGGGGCGTGTGGTAGACGTGGTGCAGCGCCACGCTGAGCTCGACCACGCCAAGCCCGGCACCGAAGTGGCCGCCGGAGACGCCTACGCTGTACAGTAGGTAGGCGCGCAGTTCGTCAGCCAGGCGGGCCAGCTGATCCGGCGACATCGCGCGCAGGGCCGCGGGATGGTCAAAGGTATCGAGCAGCGGCGTAGCCGGGCGCTCACGGGGTATCTCGTCGAACAGCTTCATGGACATAGCTTCATGGACATAGCTTCATGGGCATAGCTTTCGTAGACATAGCTTAATGGTCGCGCTCGATAATGTAGTGGGCAAGGTCAGCGAGGGGGGCCGCACGCTCGCCAAGGGGCGCCAGGGCAGCCACGGCGTCTTCGATCAGCGCCCGGGCCTTGTGCCGGGCGCCGTCAAGCCCCAGCAGGCCGGGGTAAGTGGGTTTGGCCCGGGCGGCATCGGCACCGGCAGTCTTGCCCAGCGTGGCGCTGTCGCCGGTGACGTCGAGCACGTCGTCGTGCACCTGAAAGGCCAGGCCGATGGCCAGGGCGTAGCGCTCGAGCGCTTCAAGGCGCGGATCGTCCTCGCTCACGGCCGTAAGCCCGCCCAGGCGCACCGAGGCTTGAATCAGCGCGCCGGTCTTGTGCGCGTGCATGGTTTCCAGCACCGCGGTATCAATGGACTGCCCCATGGCCGCCATGTCCAGCGCTTGACCAGCGACCATGCCGTCGCGCCCGGCCGCGCTGGCAAGCGTTCGGATCAGCGCGCCCAGGCGCGGGTGGCGGTCAGCGGCAATGACCTCGAAGGCCAGCGCCTGCAGCGCATCCCCGGCAAGAATGGCCGTGGCGTCGTCAAAGGCTCGGTGCACCGTGGGCTGGCCGCGGCGCAGGTCGTCGTCGTCCATGGCCGGCAGATCGTCATGAATCAGCGAATAGGCGTGGATCAGCTCCACCGCAGCGGCCGGCGCGTCCAGCGCCCGGGCTTCGGCGCCCAGCGCCTGGCCGGCCAGGTACACAAGCATCGGGCGCAGGCGTTTGCCGCCCACCAGCAGGCCGTGGCGCATCGCGGCCTCAAGCCGCGGCGAGGCGGCCGGGCGGTCGTCAAACAGCGCGGTGAGCGTGGCTTCCACGCGGGCGCTGCTGGCTTGGCGATGCGCGTCAAGCGTCGTGGCGTGCACGGCTACCATGGCGGCGTCTCCTCACTGGGTGGGTCGTTATCCGTGCCGGCATCCGTCTCGGCGCCGGTACCCGGCGGGTGAAACGGCGTGACGGAAAGTCCGCCGGCGGCGTCTTCGCCCAGAGCGCGCACCTTGAGCTCGGCGTCATCCAGACGCGTCTGGGCCTGGCGCGCAAGCCCCACGCCCTGTTCAAACGCCGCGAGGGAGTCTTCAAGCGACAGCGTGCCGGACTCCAGCCGTTCGACCAGCGTCTCAAGCTGCTCGACTGTCGTGGCGAAATCCTGCGTTGGCGTTGGTGTATCACTCATGGGTGAAAGCCTGCTGAATCAACATGGAACAAAAACCTAAACCCGACGGCCAGGCCGGGAGTATACACCGACCACCCGGGGGCGCGTCTGCCCGCCCAGGAGAATATGCGCCGGCTTCATGGGCTGAACCCGGACTTTTCATCTGCCCAGCCCCCGCCAGCTCGGCGCGGCTGTGGTAATATGCGGGCCTTTCATCCTGCACTTTCCCGTGCTTGTTCACGTATCGAGACGCGGCGCGCGCCGTTTATAGAGGTTGATTCAGCCATGGCTAAAACGTCCCTGGACAAGAGCAAAATCAAGATTCTGCTGCTTGAGGGAGTCCACCAGAGCGCGGTGGATAATTTCCATCACGCCGGTTACACCAATATCGAGCACCTGCCGACGTCCCTTGACGAAGACACGCTGATCGAAAAGATCCGCGACGTGCATTTTATCGGTCTACGGTCGCGCACGCAGCTCAACGAGCGGGTGTTTGCCGCGGCGGAAAAGCTGGTTGGCGTGGGCTGTTTTTGCATTGGCACCAACCAGGTGGACTTGAACGCCGCGCTCAAGCGTGGGATCGCGGTGTTCAACGCGCCGTATTCCAACACCCGCTCGGTGGCCGAGCTGGTGCTGGCCGAGGCGATCATGCTGCTGCGCGGCATCCCCGAAAAAACCGCCCGGGCACACCAGGGCGGCTGGCTCAAGTCGGCGAAAAACTCCCACGAAGCTCGGGGCAAGACGCTGGGTATCGTCGGCTACGGCAGCATCGGCGCCCAGCTTTCCGTGCTCGCCGAGTCGCTGGGCTTTCACGTGCTGTATTACGACGTCATCGCCAAGCTGGGGATGGGTAATGCCACCCAGGTAGCAAGCCTTGAGGCGCTGCTGGGCCGTTCGGACGTGGTTAGCCTGCACGTGCCCGATGTGCCTTCCTCCCGCTGGATGATTGGTGAAAAGGAAATCGCCGCGCTCAAGCCCGGGGCGATCTTCATCAACGCCTCCCGGGGCAGCGTGGTCGAGATCGAGCCGCTCGCCGAAGCGCTCAAGGCCGGCAAGGTGCACGGCGCGGCGGTAGACGTCTTCCCCGTAGAGCCCAAGAGCAACGATGATGAGTTCCAGAGCCCGCTGCGCGGCCTGGAAAACGTCATCCTTACTCCGCATATCGGCGGCTCTACCCTGGAAGCCCAGGAGAACATCGGCGTCGAGGTGTCCGAAAAGCTCATTACCTATTCGGATAATGGCACCACCGTGACCTCGGTCAACTTCCCCGAGGTGGCGCTGCCCGCCCACCCGGAAAAGCACCGCCTGCTGCATATTCACCACAACGTGCCGGGGGTGATGTCCGAGATCAACCGGGTGCTGTCGGAAAACGACATCAACATTTCCGGCCAGTACCTACAGACCAACGAAGCCGTGGGCTACGTAGTCATGGACGTGGACAAGGCCTACAGCCAGCAGTCGTTGGAAGCGCTGCGCCAGGTCGAGAACACGCTGAAGGTTCGCGTGCTGTACTCGCCCTGACGCCGGTGGCGGTGGCGGTGGCGGCCACCATGGCCGCTCGGGGCGTAATCGGGTAAAATACGCGGATTTTTCATCCAGGCCGCCCTTTACGCGGGCGAACTCCAGGAGACCCCATGAGCGATTCATCACCGGCGGCCGCGCAGACGGTCGTTGCCGCGCTGTACAAGTTCGTTAGCCTTGACGACTATCAGGCCCTGCGCGACCCCCTGCGCCAGACCATGCTGGATAACGGCATCAAGGGCACCCTGCTGCTGGCTCGGGAGGGCATCAACGGCACCGTGGCCGGCAGCCGCGACGGTATCGACGCGCTGCTTGCCTGGCTGACCGCCGATCCGCGCTTTGCCGATATCGACCACAAAGAGTCCTACTGCGACGAGCCGCCGTTTTACCGCACCAAGGTCAAGCTCAAGCGCGAGATTGTCACCATGGGCGTGGACGACATCGACCCCAACGATACCGTAGGCACCTACGTCGAACCTGAAGACTGGAACGACGTGATCAGCGACCCGGAAGTGCTGGTCATCGATACCCGCAATGACTACGAAGTGGACATCGGCACTTTCAAGGGTGCGGTAGACCCGAATACTACGACCTTCCGCGAGTTTCCCGACTACGTGCGCGAGCACTACGACCCGGCCAAACACAGGAAGGTTGCTATGTTCTGCACCGGCGGCATTCGCTGCGAAAAAGCCTCGAGCTTTATGCTCAAGGAAGGCTTTGACGAGGTGTTCCACCTCAAGGGCGGGGTGCTCAACTATCTGGAAAAAGTCCCCGAAAACGCGTCCCTGTGGCGCGGCGAATGCTTCGTGTTCGATAACCGGGTGACCGTGCGCCACGACCTGGCCGAGGGCGGGTTCGAGCAGTGCCATGCCTGCCGCCGGCCGATTTCCGCCGAGGACATGCGCGACGCGGCCTACGAGCCGGGCGTTAGCTGCCCGCACTGCATTGATTCGCTACCCGAGAAAACCCGCGCCAGCGCCCGGGAGCGCCAGCGCCAGATCGAGCTGGCCCGGTCCCGGGGGGAGCCTCATCCCATGGGGCGCAATCCGCGACAGAGCGGGGAGCAAAACGCACCGCGTCGTCCGGCGGGCGCGGGCGATTCGCAGAGGGGTTCGGCCTGATAGCATGGAGGCTGCGGTGTCGACTTTTGTGGAAATTGTTTCCATAAACACGACAACGATGGGCAAAGCAGGTTATTCTGTTTCTTTGTCCCGCATAACGTTCCTGCGGGGGCTTGCCGCACGTGTTTTACGACGGCTTTTGGCACAGAGATTCAGGAGGAAGACGGGTGAGTGAGGTAAAGCGTCGATCTGCCGGCCGGCCGGCCGGTACAGCCAAGGCCAGCGGCGGCCATAGCCAGTCGCTGGTGCGCGGTCTCAAACTGCTGGAGCATATTGCGTCCATTCCCCAGGGGCTCTCGCTGTCCGAGCTTGCCGACATGGCGGAGCTGGCGCCGTCCACTACGCACCGCCTGTTGCAGGCGCTACAAAGCCAGGGATTTGTCACCCAGGAAAACGAGCAGGGCCTGTGGCGCATCGACGTCAAGACGTTTCGCATTGGCAACAGCTTTCTGGAAGCGCGCGATTTCATCGCCACCAGCCGGCCCTACCTGCGTCGTTTGACCAGCGTCACCGGCGAGACGGCGAACCTTGGCATTCGTGACGGCGCCACCGCGGTATTTCTGGCCCAGCACGAATCTCCCCAGATGATGCGCATGATTACCCGGCTGGGCTCTCGAGCGCCGCTGCACGCCTCGGGCGTGGGCAAGGCGCTGCTCGCCTGGATACCCGACGACGAGCGTAGCCAGCTGCTCGAAGGCCGCGAGCTTACCCGGGTAACCGAAAACACCCTCTACACCACGGATGCGCTGGAGACGGAAATGACCCGTATCCGGGCCCAGGGGTTTGCCTGCGACCGCGAAGAGCATGCCGTCGGGCTGCACTGCGTGGCCGCCTGCGTACACGACGAGCGCGGCACGCCGCTGGCGGCGATTTCCGTTTCCGGGCCCATGGCGCGCATTCCCGAAGCGCGACTGATGGAGCTTGGCGGGCTGGTGCAGGCAACGGCCGCCGACATTACCGCCCAGCTGGGCGGACGGGTGCCTGATTAGTGCCATTACCTATCCAGGGGCGCTTCGTGCGGATAGAAATAGACCGTGCTTTTCTATCAGTCGATATATCGTGACACGTGAGACGCCCAATTCTCGCGCCGCCGGATGAACTTTATGCCCGCTTCGCTGAAGTGCCAAGATCAGGGCTTCGCGCTCGGCCTTATCCCTGGCCTGCCCTAAAGACTGGTTGAAAAACGTGCTCTCGCTATTTTTTATATCCAGATCCTCAGGCTGAATTAGGCGATTATCACACATGACCATTGCCCTGCGAATGCGGTTAAGCAGTTCGCGGATGTTGCCCGGCCAGTGATAGGAGCGCATAGCCTGAAGCGCTTCGCGCGAGAAGCCTTTTAACTGAGAAGGTTTATCGCTGGAGAAGCGATCGAAAAAATAGCGCGCCAGGATTTCAATATCTTCTGGGTGCTCGCGCAATGCGGGCACTTTAACTTGTAGCACGTTTAGACGGTGGTAGAGATCCTCGCGAAACCTCCCCTTCTTGACAGCTTCTTCCAGGTTAATGTGGGTTGCTGAAACAATACGCACATTGACCGAAATCTCGCTCATCCCTCCCACCCGTTGAATCCGCTGAGTTTCAAGAAAGCGCAATAAATTAACCTGCTGCTCCAATGGTAAATCCCCTATCTCATCAAGAAATAGAGTGCCGTTATCAGCTGCTTCGATGCGACCTATCTTGCGTTGGGCAGCCCCGGTAAAGGCCCCTTTTTCATGACCAAAGAGCTCTGACTGAACCAGCTGCTCAGGTAGCGCGCCGCAGTTAATTGCATGAAAGATATGGGATGCTCGCGACGATCGCTCGTGAATGGCCAGAGCGGTCAGTTCCTTGCCTGTGCCCGACTCTCCGCTGATGAAAACAGGAGCTTCGACAGGGGCAACTTTACGTATTGTTTCGAAAAGTTTATGCATCACAGGCGTAGTGCCTACCATCTCATATTCTGCCGAATCAGCTGACGTAGCAGCTGTATTACGGCGAAGAGCCAGGTGTTGCTTTTGAATCTGTGCCAGCGATGCTGCGTGCTTCATTAGGCAGTTGAGATCTTCACTTCTGGCTGAGAGTTCCATAAAACCATGACACAGTGATGCCACTAAGCTGAGAGTGTCTTTATCTTCAAGTAGCGATTTATCCGTTAATACAGCAATCCATAAGCAGTGGTTTTTTAATATAATATATTCCAGCTGGTTAAGCTGATTTTCTTTGATGCTGTCAAGAAAGACAAGACCTACAAGGCATTTGTCGTCAAGATAAAAGTTGAAGTTGTTAAGAGAAATGTTGAGTTTATGAAGTTCCCAGCCCATTGCTTCTGTCTTCATTATTAGGGATTCCGTTTTATTAGAAGGCTCAGCTATTAACCAGCAATGATTTGTGATTTCCGCCATGGCTCGCCTCTTTTTATTTTCATTCCAGTTGTTGGGTGTGGTGGCGTGCTCCTTGTTTTAAGTTCCCGAGTCCGGTGTAAATTAAGTTTCTATTTTTATAGCTTTCTTTATTAGTAGATGTTTATCAAGTGATAGGTCGGTATTTGGTATTACTGTAGTGGCTTGTTCGGTTAAGGGCAATGTAGTTATCTATTGTTGATTATATGGCTAATCATTATAATTAACATTTTCTAATTATTTGGATTTACTTCGTAATTTTCTGATATTGAATGATTTTTTTATTAAGAAGCAAGCGTCTCATTTTTTTAACACTGAGGGGTTATCCTTAACAATATGATTTTTAATGATTACTTAACTTCTTTAAGAAATTGTAGTCCTCTTTTCAATCGAAATTTTCAGTTATGTAACAGTTAATGCTGGCTGTTTTTTTTGAGGTGAGCAATATCAATGACTTATAAGTTGGCACGGCTATTGCATGTATATAATCAGGAGAAGCCGCACTTTATGGAGGCGCTGCCATGTACCCGACCCGTAACGCACAGAACAATCAGGCAAGTTGCCACGGTGCAGGTTGGCAAGAGCTGGCAAGCGCCAAACGGCAGCCGTCTCGCCGCTTCGCGACCGGCCTATGGCTCAGCGGGCTTTTGTTAGTCGCAGTGGCGCAGGGCACACAGGCAGAAAGCACCGGCGGCGAGGCACTAACACATTCAGAGTCGAGCGTTGCGGCTCAGCTATCGGTAGGTATTCGTCCGCTAAACAGCCTGGACGATACGCAACTCGAGTCGATCCGCGGCCGCTATGTCGATGCTCGGACGCAGCAGCGCAGCGCAGGCGGTGAGGCCGACTTCGTCATCCTCTGGGATGAGCGCCCGACGGGCGGCGGCGGTAACGATACCAAGACTTCGCATTCCCGCGGACTTGGCAATCAGCAAAGCACCAGCGTAACTACGCGGCGGGAGCAATAAACCATGAAGCGTCTAGTTATCAATCGAGCAGCGGGCGTCGCCCTGTTAACGGTTGCCTTGAGCGCCCCCGGTGTCGCCATTGCCGACGCGGCGACAGGCCACCAGCTTAAACCCCGCGTGCGGCCCGGTGACATCGTTATCCAGCGTCGCGTCGAAGCGGCCCCCATCAATCGCGTCGAGCGGCATGGCGGGCCCATCACCTCAAAAGTCAACGTGCGGGACACGGTTCAGCAGCGACTCAACGGCATCAACGCCGTATCGCTGACCGATGAGCGGGCCGCCGGTATCCGTGGCAGCGTGCAGGGCTCACTGGCTCCGCTCCACCATACTCTGGGGACCAGCTCGCGAATGAATGGCGCCGCCGGCAGCACAAGCCAGCGAGCTGCGGGAAGCCTGGGGGGTGGCAGCGGCGGCGGTGGGGGTGGCGGCGTAGCGGGCCGGGTGACGTCGGCGACCTCAGGGATATCCGGCACCGTGGGTCGGGCCCTCTCACCTCTGACAGGGCGGGACTGATCATGGCGAATATTCATACAGGCGCTCTGAAGAAAAGCGTCACGGCCACAGTAGGCACTCTGTTGATGATCGGCTGCATCCAGACGGTCGCGGCTCAAGAGTTATCAGGCATACGCAACACTACCGTGATAAGTGGCGATGCGCTGAGCCAGATCAGCGGCGTCAGCAATACCAACATGGCCGCCGGCGACGGCAATCTGCAGAGCAACGTCGGCACGCTGGCGATCGGTAACATCGCCAGTTCGGCGAACGAGCTGCAGCAGCGATCGAGGATCGAAGAGTGGCTCGTCAACCAACAAAACATCACGGGCATCAAGGGCGCCGCCTTTCAACAGTCGGAGGGATGGCTGTCGATCAACCAGGCGGCGGGTCAAGGCAATGCGCAGAGCAACTCCTTCGGAGTGGCGATGGGCATATCGGCCAGCAACCTCAGCGACACCACGCTGCAGGGAGTACAGGCCGACAGGCAAGGGCTGACCGGTACCGGTGAGCGTTCGGGACATTCCACGAGTCGCGTCGAGATCGACAAGACGGCATTCGAGGGCGCCCGCGGCGTTATCCAGGTGAATCAGTCAGCCGGCACGGGGAACGCTACGAGCAACAGCTTCCGCATGAACATGGCGCTGAAACCGTAGCGAATAACGCAGTAATCAGAATGAATCGGTTCATTCAGGAGAAATACCATGAAAATGTTCCAAAAAGCTCCACTCGCACTGGCCGTCACCGCGCTGATGGTGGCACCCGTAGCATTTGCTGAAAACGGCAGCGGCAACGGCAATGGCATCGACGCAGAGAGCAGCATTGAGTCCACATTCATGAATAACATCCATGTGGATCTGCGTCATAAATCGTATACCCGCAAAGACTTCGATATCGACGTAAGCGTTGACGATGAGGCCGCGCACTACTCCGGCGCCACCGTCGACAGCAAGCAGATCACTGCCGACAACGGGGTAGCCAATAAAGCCTCCGAGAATAACGCCACCGTCGGTTCGGGCACCGGTGGGAACGCGACGGGCAACGTGGGTATCAACGTCGCGGCGGGTGACAACAACGCCCAAGCTAACGACGCCGCGCTTGCCTCCTCCGACGCCATGGATGTGTTCGGGCAGTCCGCGGCTTATTCGGCGCAGCACGCCGAGGGTAACGTAACGACCAACGCCGGTAGCCCCAACAACGCGAGGTTGGGTAGCGGCGCGCTGTATGGCGCCAGCGGCAACATTACCGCCAACATCGCGGCAGGTTCCGGCAACGCCCAGCAGAACTCGCTGGCAGCCTCCAGCAACAATAATGCCGGCCACACCCGCGCCACCACAGGCGGCGTCCAGCAGACGACCGGCAACTCTACAACCAACAAGGGGCTTACCCAAGAGTTCACCGATACGGTTGATGTGGCCGTTTCCGGCGTGATGGTCGGTGGATATGCGGGTCAGGGTAACGGTGACTACGAAGGCCGCTGGAATCAGACCAACGACGTCTACCCCGAAATCTGGAAGGATGGTGGTGAGGGTGTTGATGGCAACCACCGGGAAGGTGGCGGCTCGTCCTACTGGGGCCATGCTGACTTCGATAACAAGAGCGATTCGGGTCAGGACGGGCGCTTCGAAGGAAGCGAGGGCGGTGAGCTGGGCTTTGAGGAAGCCGGTCTGATGGCCATGGGCGGAACCCTGTCCGGCGGTGTAACCACCACCAATACCGTCTACATTAACAACGAGAACAACGCCACTATTGGCAGTAATGCCCTGCAGGGCGCGAGCGGTAACGTCGGCGTTAACGTAGCAGCAGGCACACACAACCTGCAGCGCAACTCGCTGTCGATTGCTTCCTCCATGGGCGGCTCTCCCGGGACTCCCCCGAATTGAGTGATAGCGCCTATCAGCCAAGCATCTGGATGATGCTGCAATAACCTTCCCGGCCTGCTTTTGCAGGCCGGGTTTTGCAAGCTTCTGATATTTTACAGGCTTGCCAATCTTTATCGGGTAAGCCAGGGAGTCAGCCATGAAATCAAGCCGTGGGTGCTGGATGCCATTACTGCTTCTCGGGCTTGCCCTACCCTTTTTGGATGCCCAGGCCGCCAGCGTGCGTCTGGGTAATGTCGTTTCTGGCACGGTGATCAGCAAAGACGTGCAGTCGATTCGCGAGCGGCGCTTCGAAAACCTGGTCGAGCAGCATACGGACTTCTCCTGCGGAGCCGCGTCGCTGGCCACCATTCTCAAGTATGCCTACCAGCGTCCCGGGACCACCGAGCAAGGTGTGCTTGCGGGGATGCTCGAGGTATCGGATCCCGAAGTCGTGCTGGCACGGGGCTTTTCGCTGCTGGACCTGAAGAACTACGTACAGACTCTCGGCTATCGCGGCCGGGGCTACGAGGTGGCGCCAGATACGTTGGATGCGGTTTCGATTCCGGTGATCGTGCTGCTTGACCTGGAGGGCTACAAGCACTTCGTAGTGGTCAAGAAGGCCAGCGGGGACCGGGTTTATGTCGGCGATCCGGCGCTGGGTAACCGGATCATGGAGCGCGACAAGTTCATGGCTTCGTGGAACGGCATCATCTTCGCTATCGTCGGCGAGGGGTTTGATCAGCAGACCGCTCTGTTGGACCCCCGCCAGCCGCTTACGGCGCACCGCATGCAGGATATCTTTGCGCCGGTACCCAAACAGAAACTGCTCGATTTCGGTTTTCGACACGCGGATGTCTTCTAGCATAGCCCGGGGTTGTCACCTATAGAGCTTTGGCTAAAAGCGTTCGTCAGCGTTTAGAGGATCACCAACATGATGACACACGAGCGAGAACAACAAGATAAAGCAATGCACCGGAAGGCGCGCGGCGCAGCGGTTCTGGCGGTCATCGCCACTGCGGGGCTGATGACGGGCTCCGTTCAGGCCGAAGTCTCGGACTTTGCGACCTTCTCCGAGGAGCGCCAGCTCAGCGATGCTGAACTCGCGCAGCTGCGCGGGCGCTTCGTCGACCAGGGCCAAATCATGTTCTTCGGCGTGCAGATGTCCAGCGAATGGCGCACCTCGGCGGGCGAGCAGCTGAGGGCCGGGGGGACGCTGCGCGGCGATTTGCGCGGGGCGTCGCCGACGGTTCGCTTCGAGCCCCACCTGACCGTGGGTAATTCAACGAGCCTTCCGGGAGCGTCTTCAGGCAACGGTGCGGTGGTGCGCGACGCCGGCACCGGCAATGCGCGCGGCGTGGTGCAGAGCATTCAGGCCGGCGGCAACTTCAACGCGGCGGCCAACGACCTGCAGATCGACATTCTCGATGCCGCCGGGCGGGACGTGTCGGCGGGTAGCGCCGGCGCCGCCAACACGCAGCAACGCCTGCCCTCGGGTACCCGGATGGCCGTTAGCAGCGGTGCCCGGGGAATCGGGGTCAATCTGCAGGTGCCGAGCATGGGCAGCGTGAGCCAGGCCATCGTGCCCGGCCGCGGGCTCAGGCAGTCGATTCAGCTGACCAGCGACGCGCAGCAGGTGCGCAACCTGACGCGGCTGCAGCTTTATATGGGCGACCGTGGTGCTAATACGGAGGTGTCCGGCTTGCGCGGCGCCGTCGAGTCGGCGCGAGGTCTGCGTCGCTGAAGGATGACGGTCAGCGCACGACTGGTCTACACTGCGCGTAACCCGCCGTTACCCCCCCCGCTATCAATAAGTCAGGCGGTGCGATAAAAACAATACGGCAGCAGTTAACAAAAAATACCAAGGAGAGCTGTGTGGGCGACACAATAATTTCTACGCGCAAGCCGGTATCGGTGGTTTCTTTTACCCTCATGGCAACTGCCCTGGGGGTTTCTTCGGCGGCTCAGGCGCAGGTCGATGACGACGGCGGCGAGGTCGTCCGGGAAGCCCGACCCAGCCAGAGCGTGGAGAACGTGCTGCGCGAAGAGCACGCGCTGTTCTCCGATCGCCTGACCCTCGAGCCGGGCATCAACTACTCCTATTCCGACCGTTCCCAGCTGGCGCTGCGCGGTTTTCTGGCGCTGGACGCCATCTTCCTCGGCGAGATCAACGTCGATAACGTCCAGAGCCATATCACCACCTTCGACCTGAGCACCCGCTACGGGCTGACCGACCGGCTGGAGCTGGGGCTCAACGTTCCTTTCGTCTACCGCAGCAGTACCTACCAGTCGATCGGCCAAGGCTTTTCGACCCAGCTCAATAGCGAGAGATCGGTGGATGACGCGGGGCTCGGCGATATCAGCGCCTCGCTCTCCTACCGCCTGCTGCCCGAGACGCAAACCCGCCCCGACGTAGTCTTGAACCTGGGAGTTCGGGCGCCCACCGGCACCGACCCCTACGGTATTTCCACACGTACGGATACCATTAAAATAGATGAAGATGATAAGGGTAATGACGTCAATACGAATCTGACCGTGCCCACCGAGCTGCCCACCGGCAACGGGGTCTGGGCAGTTACCAGCGGGGTCTCGCTGCTCAAGACCCTGGACCCGGCCATCGTTTTTACCAATCTGGGCTATACTTACAATATCGAGGAAAGCTTCGACGACATCTCGGCGTCAGACGGCAAACAGTCGGGCAAGGTCGACTTGGGCGACTCCATTCGTGCCGGCTTCGGCACCGCCTTTGCGCTCAACGAGCGGCTGAGCCTGTCGCTCTCCTACTCCCACGAGTATATCCAGAAATCCGAAACCACCCAGGGCGGCGTGACCAACGAGGTGGTCGGCAGTGATGCCAACGTCGGGGTATTCAACCTCGGCGGCACTTATGCGTTGAATGACAGCACCTCGGTGGTCACCAGCCTGGGGTTGGGGCTGACCGACGACGCCTCGGATGTCAGCCTGACGTTCCGCATGCCCTTCCAGCCCTAGCTCCTGCCTTTGTTTGCCCTCCGGAGGTGCTGCGGGCTTAAAGCTCGTTGCGCCTTCGGCGTAATGCATATTAACCCGACAAAAGCTTGATTCTCCTTCAAAGACCAAAGAATATCGGCGCCATGCGCGCCGCTGCCGCTGCTGCTAAATAGCGACTGCGACGGCGACGACACGTATTGGCCATCGCTGATGGTCAGAGGTTTATTCGATCCAAGGAGACAACGGCGTGACGCCATTACGACTGCTACCCAAGCTGGGGGCCGTGCTAAGCCTGTGGCTGCTGGCGGCACTGCTGCTTGCTGCGCCGCTGACGGCCCAGGCACAGACGCCGCCCGACGCCGCCGCTGAAAACGGTGAGACGACCTACGCAACGCTTGCCAACCTGCTGGAAGACGATCAGTCCCGAGAGGAGCTGATCGAGTTTTTGCGTCAGCAGGCCGGCGAGCTTCCCCAAAGCGAGCTTACGCGCGAGCTTCCGGAAGACCTGCCGGAGAAGGCCGCCCAGGGCAGCGATATCGCCCCTGAAGAGGTGTCACTGCCGCGCCAGATTGCCGAAGTCACCAGCCGCATCGTCAGCGATGTGGGGGGGCACTTCCAGCAGCTGGCCCAGATCGGTCGCGAGCTGTTCAGCGGCGAAGAGGCGGGCGGTTTCGACACCGCCGCCTTTGTCAGCGCGGCGATCAATCTGGGGCTGGTGGTTGCCGCGACCTTTCTGCTGTTCATCGCCTGTCGTCGGCTGGCCAAGCCGCTGTTCACCCGTATCAGCACCTGGTCGCGCCGGGGCGACTACACGCCGGTGCTGCGGCTGGTCACCTGCGTGATCATTGCCGCGCTGATCGATGCGCTGATTGTCGCGCTGGCTTATGTCGGCGGCAACCTGATCGCTACCTTTGCGATAGGCCATACCGGTGACCTTTCTACTCGAGCATCGCTGTTTTTAAATGCTTTTCTGGTAATCGAGCTGATCAAGGCCGCCGTGCGCATGCTGTTCTCATCGCGCTATCAGGGCCTGCGCCTGCTGCCGATTTCGGCTTTCGAGGCTTCCTACTGGAACCGTTGGATCGCTCGGCTGGTGGGCATGGTCGGCTACGGGCTAATGGTGGCCGTGCCGCTGGTCAACTACTACCTGGCCGCGTCGCTTGGCGATGCGCTGGGCACGTTGATCACGCTGGCCGCTTTCCTCTATGCCGTGATCGTGGTGCTGAAAAACCGCCTGCGCCTGCGTCAAAGCATCAATGCCAGCGCGTCGCGGGCGACCTTGGCGCCCAGCCGCGTTGCCCTGCATCTGCTGGCGCGCACCTGGCATCTGCTGGCGCTGGTCTATTTCATCGGCGTGTTTGTCATTACCCTGCTGCGCCCGGCCGAAGCGCTGCCGTTTGTGCTGTTTGCCACGCTGCAGACGCTGGGCGCCGTGGTCGCAGGGCTTTTGCTTTCGTCGCTATTGACCCAGACCATTGGCCGGCGCATTCATCTGTCAGCCGAGGTGAATCGCAAGCTACCGATGCTGGAAAAGCGCCTCAACAGCTACGTGCCCACCGCGCTGAAAGTGCTGCGGGGGATCATCCTGGTCGTCGTAGTGATGGTGGTGCTCGACGCCTGGTACCTGTTTGACCTGGCCGCCTGGTACGCCTCCGAGCAGGGTATCGCCCTGGTAAGCAAGCTGATCCACGTGGCGATCATCCTGATCGTGGCGCTGGCGATATGGCTGGGGCTTGCCAGCTTCATCGAGCACAAGCTCAATCCCGATACCGGCAAGGGGCAGCCGACGGCTCGGGCCAGAACGCTGTTGAGCCTGTTTCGCAACGCGCTGATCATCACCATGATCACCATGACCGGCATGATCATCCTTGCCGAGATCGGGATCAATATCGGGCCGCTGATCGCCGGCGCCGGGGTGCTGGGGCTGGCCATCGGCTTCGGTGCGCAAAAGCTCGTCCAGGACGTGATCACCGGGGTGTTCATCCAGATCGAAAACGCCATGAACACCGGCGACGTCGTGGGCGCCGGCGGCGTGGTTGGCACGGCGGAGCGTTTCAGCATTCGCTCGGTGGGTATCCGCGACCTATCCGGCACCTACCACATCGTGCCGTTCTCCAGTATCGATACGGTGTCCAACTATATGCGCGACTTTGCCTACCATGTTGAGGAATACCGCATTGCTTACAAAGAGAGCATCGACCACGCGGTAGAGAAGCTCCAGCTAGCCTTCAGCGACCTGCAGGCAAGCGAGGAGCACGGCCCCAAGCTGCTTGAAGAGTTGACCGTAGCCGGTGTGACGTCGCTTGCCGATAGCTCCGTGAATATCCGCGTGATGATCATGACCACGCCGGGCGACCAGTGGGCCGTGGGCCGTGCGTATAACCGGCTGGTCAAGCTGCGCTTTGATGAAGCCGGTATCGAGATCCCGCAGCCGCACACCACGCTGTACTTCGGCGAGCGCAAGGACGGCACCGCGCCGGCGGCCAACCTGCGCGTGGTCGAGTCCACCGCCGTGGAGCACACGGGTCCCGAGCGCCGTGACGACCCGAGTCGCGGTATCCAGTCGGGCAAAGGCGCCGACTATCAGCGCCCCTCCGAGGAGGATGTGGATGAATAAACCTGCCTGGGCGGAGGCTTCAGCCTACCTTTTCCGCTTCGTGACGTAAAAACGCCAACGGGCCGCTTTTTAGCGGCCCGTTGGCGTTTATATCGACGCTAGTTGAAGCCGGCCTCCTGGGCTAGTCGATGATGCCCTGCTCGCGGGCCATGGCATAGGCTGCTTTCGGGCCTTCCCACAGCGTCGGCAGCAGGATGAACGACACCGGAACCGCCGTGAGCACGATAAACTGCTGCAGCGCGTTGATTTGCCCGGCGCCCATCTCCAGCAGGATGCCCGCCATCAGCGCCATGGCAATGCCCCAGAAGGCACGCACCTTGGGACTCGGCTTGTCGTGACCGGCACCGACTACGGCAATGGAGTAGCTCATGGAGTCGCCGGTAGTCGCCACAAAGATGGTGGTCAGCAGCAAAATCGCCAGCGCCATTGCGGTGCCGCCGGGCAGCGCCTGGGCAACGGTCAGCGTCGCCACGTCAAACTGGTAGCTGGTCAGCGCTTCGGTCATGTCGATTGCGCCGGTAAGCTGATAGAACACGCCCGATCCGCCCAGCAGGGTAAACCACACGGTGGTGGCAATCGGGGCGATAACCGCCACGGCGACGATCATCTCGCGGATGCTGCGCCCGCGTGAAATTCGCGCCACGAAAATCGCCATCAGCGGGGCATAGCCGATAAACCAGGCAAAGAAGAATACCGTCCAGCCCTGCATCCAGCCCGGCGATGCCGTTTCCGCGGTGGTAGTGGCCATGGTGAAAAAGTTGGTGACGTAGGAGCCCATGCCCGAGAGGTACGAGTTGAAGAAGTAAAGCGTGGGGCCGAAAAGCAGAATGACCGCGCCAATCGCCAGCGCCAGAAAGACGTTAAACCGGCTCAGGAACTGGATGCCGCGATGGATACCGGTCATCGCCGAGATCACATAGATCGAGCCCAGCGCGATCAGTACCGCAATCTGGGTGGCAAAGCCGTCCGGTGCGCCCAAGAGCTCGTGCAAGCCAAAGCTGACTTGCGTCGACAAAAAGCCGATGGGGCCCACGGTCCCCGCGACCATGGAGATAACGCACAGCGCGTCAATCACGCCGCCCAGCGGCCCGCTCAGCAGGCGCTTGCCCAGCACCGGGTAGAGCAGCGTACGCGGCTGCAGCGGCTGGCCTTTTACGTAGTGGGAATGCGCCAGCACGATGGAGGCAAGCGTGCCCAGCACCGCCCAGGCCAAAAAGCCCCAGTGCATGAACGACTGCGCCAGCGCACCGGCTACCGCATCCGGCGTCCCCGGTTCGGCATCCAGCGCCGGCGGCGTGGTCAAGAAATGAAACGCCGGCTCGCCTGCGGCAAAGAACACTCCGCCGCCGGCCAGCAGCGTACACAAAATGATGGACAGCCACTTGAAGGTGCTCATTTCCGGCGCGTCCAGGTTGCCGATTTTGGCTTTGGCCGCCGGCGTGGTGGCCAGGCCAACGGCGATGAAAAAGGTGGCTAACAGCAAAAACTGGAAATAGGAGCCTAGCGTTTTAGCCGTCCAGGCGAAGCCTGCGCTCACGCCGTTGGCGACCATGTTGAGGTCGTAAAACGACAGCAGGATAAAGGCGACGATAAAGCCGATGCTTAAAATAAGCACCACCGGATCGCCCAGGGAGCGCAGCCCCTGGGCAGGCTCCGTGGATCGGGACGTGTGAGCGGACGTGCTGTCCGCCGTACTAGCAGCAGGGTTATGCATTCAGATGACACCGTTCAGGTTGCGAAGTGAGCGAGTTGGGATGGGTTAGGGTCAAAAATCGAGTTGCGCGGAAAAAAATGCCGGCTTGAGAGGAAAATGATTAAAAAAAAACGCCATTCAACGAATGGCGCAGATAAAAAGTGAAGCGGATGCTAGCACAGCTTTCGTAGCGGGTCGAATAAAGATGGGGTCGGCTTGTCATACCGCTCGACTTATTTGTGGAATGGCGCTAGGGGGCGTTAACAATTAGGCCAGCCATATGGCGGCTGACACGAGGCAGAGGAGTGACTGGTAGTTTCTTGCCAGTCGCTCATAGCGTGTAGATAACCGCCGGAACTTCTTGATTTTCT
>NZ_JASSZF010000039.1:0-23065 GCF_031935715.1 Halomonas garicola
AGGCTTTCACCCATAGCGGATGGCTCTCTTGGTTCAGGTTCTTGGCGGAACACATTGAATTTTCAAGAGAATACCATCCGCTATCTTCGTTTTCAGGCCGGCCTCATGAATAGGCCGGGTTTATATGGCAACTATGTTGACAGACTCCGAGTCATGCCCCAGCGCCTGAAGCAGGTGGAATTCGCGCTCGGGTTTCACTCCGGCATTCTCCGCCAGGTATTGGCGTAGATGGCCTTCGGGCAGAAGGTTCGAGAAAAACGGCATGACGCGCCTGCGATAAGCGCGAAACTCCGTCAGCAGTCCGCCAAATTCATCCTTGAAGGAGAGCCCCAGAGTCGGCCGGTCCGGGTTATCGATATAATCATCATAAAACGCGAATAGCGTACGTTCCCCGCCAACATGCGTCAGCGTGCCGATAGGCTCCCCGTGCAGCAGTACCTCAAGAACAGCGACATCAGTCATCTGAATCTTCCTCAAGCTGATAAGCCGGTCTGGGCGCACTCGGTTTTTTATAGGCCGCTGCGCTATGTGCCAGCCGGTTACGCAGCGAATGGATGGCGTCTTCAGCCTGCCTAATGGTTGCATCACTGCTTGAAGGCTCGACCGCTTCCACGGCACGACGCACCTTTTGCAGCACGTCAACGTCGAGCTGACTGTGAATCTGGGTGATTTCACGAACGCGGCGCTGCAAGGCAGCAAGGTGCGCGCTGGGTGCGTTAGCGACGAGGTCGTTGATTTTGTTTTGGATACGCGCAAGCTCCCGCTGCTCGGCTCGGCTGGGAAGCGGTTTGGGCGTCACGCTACGCGTCACCGAGCGCACCGCCGGAAGCGCCTGGCGAGGCACCAGCATCAGCTCCAGCTCAAGCGCGTGCGCCAGCGTGACCAGGCTAGAAATACGCAGGTCAACGGCGTGGCTCTCGATTTTCGAGATGTGCGACTGCGGCACGCCGGAAAGCTTGCTCAGCGCGCGCTGGCTCAGCCCCTTGGCTTCTCGCGCGGCCTTGAGGCGCTCGGCAAGGTGTTCGGTTGCAAAGCTCATGTGATTATCTTTTCTATATCACTTGATGTTCTTGATACATAGAAACATATCATTATTCAGAGGAAACTCAAAAAAGCCCCCTCAAGCCAAACGCACAGGCGGCGCTCGCTTACGGGGGCTTAAAAGTTCGGCCTTGTGCTGGCTTAGCCGGCGAGCTCCTTGCGCACGATCTCCGCACCGGCGCTCAGCGCGTTCATCTTGGCCCGGGCGACGCGGCGCGGCAGCGGGGCCATGCCGCAGTTGGTTGACGGATAGAGGTTCTCGGCGTCGACAAACTCAAGCGCCTTGCGCAGCGTAGCGGCGACCTCTTCCGGCGTTTCGATGGCCTGGGTGGCGACGTCGATCGCGCCGACCATGACCTTCTTGCCACGGATGAGCTCGATCAGCTCCATGGGCACGTGGGAGTTCTGGCATTCCAGCGAGACGATATCGATGCCGGATTTTTGCAGCTTGGGGAACACTTCCTCGTACTGACGCCACTCGGAGCCGAGGGACTTTTTCCAGTCCGTATTGGCCTTGATGCCGTAGCCGTAGCAAATGTGGACCGCGGTTTCGCACTCAAGGCCTTCTATGGCTTTCTCAAGCGTGGCTACGCCCCAGTCGGTCACGTCGTCAAAGAAGACGTTAAACGCCGGCTCGTCGAACTGGATGATATCCACGCCGGCCGCTTCCAGCTCGCGCGCTTCTTCGTTGAGGATCCTGGCAAACTCCCACGCCAGCTTTTCGCGGCTTTTATAGTGGCCGTCATAAAGGGTGTCGATCATGGTCATGGGCCCGGGCAGCGCCCACTTGATCGGCTGGTTGGTTTGCTCGCGCAGAAATTTAGCGTCGTCGACGAATACCGGCTTTTGGCGGGATACCTCCCCCACTACCGAAGGCACGCTGGCATCGTAGCGGTCGCGGATTCTGACGGTTTCGCGCTGATTGAAATCCACGCCGTTGAGATGCTCAATAAAGGTGGTGACAAAGTGCTGGCGCGACTGCTCGCCGTCGCTTGCGATATCGATACCCGCATGCCGCTGTTCGTGCAGGGCCAGGCGCAGGGCGTCCTGCTTGCCTTCTATCAGCCCTTCGCCTTCCAGCTTCCAGGGTGACCACAGCACCTCCGGCTCGGCAAGCCAGGACGGTTTGGGAAGGCTGCCGGCGGTCGACGTGGGTAACAGTGTTGCCATGATGAAAGACCTCGCGATAAATGGGTGCTGAATTCAGACGTCAGGAAGCGTAGCTGATGGACCACTGCTCAAGAATATGGCGGTACGGCTTGATGAAGCTTTCTTCCACAAACTTGCCTTGCTCGGCCGCTAGCTGGCTACGCTCTTCTCGGTCGTAGACGATACGCGTCAGCGAGTAGTCCGGCTGCTCAAGGCTCGGCTGGTAGACTTTTCCTGCTGGAGAATTGGCGTTGTAAATTTCCGGACGATAAATTTTCTGGAAAGAATCCATGGTGCTGATGGTGCTGATAAGCTCAAGATTGGTGTAATCGCTGAGCAAGTCACCGCTGAAATAGAAAGCCAGGGGCGCGACGCTGCCGGGCGGCATGAAGTAGCGAACCCTCATCCCCATCTTGCTGAAATACTCATCGGTCAAGGAGTACGCTTCCTGAACGTACTCGGCGCCCAGCACGGGGTGATAGTTCTCTGTGCGATGATACGTCCTGGTGCTTGACACGCTGATACAAATAACAGGAGGCTTATTAAAATTCTCCCTGTACGTATCAGAGTTCACAAAAGACTTGAAGAGATTGCCGTGCAAAGCGCCGAAATCACTCGGAACGCTAAATTCCTCTTTTCCCTCGTTGTGCTCTTTCAGAACCACGCTGAAGTCGTAGTCCCGCACGTAAGAGGAAAAGTTATTTCCTGTGATTCCCTCAATCCTTTCGTTATTTTTCTTGTCAAAAATGCTTGTTTTCAGTACTTCGATCAGAGGAAGGCCGCTATCGTTAGAGGCAGTATCAACGGCCATTTCCACCGATATAATATCAAGCTCGACCGTATAGCGATCGCCCTTGGGGTTATCCCAATCCGCCAGAGCGTTGAAGCGATTGTCAATCATCTTCAGCGTATTGCGCAGGTTCTCTTCGCGCATTTCGCCCCTGGCCAGGTTGGCAAAGTTGGTGGTGATGCGGGTATTGTTCGACGGGCGATAGTTTTCATCGAAGCGAATACCTTTAACGGTGAATGCAATATCTTTGTTCATCGAGACTTACCATCCTGGTGCCTGAGACATGAAGCGAAGGCATTTGCCTGCTGATATGCCGCTGAAAATCAACGAAAGATTATCGAAACCGGGGGCTCATGAAGCAAGCTGAAGTTTCTCATGATGAACATTAATTCCGCTCATGGTGAGCCGTATCCTCTGAGCGATGCCGTCCCTGCCGTAAAACAACAAAACCCGCACAGGGCGGGTTTTGTCGAATAGATCTGGTGCTTCAAGCAGCACAAATCGCTAAAACACCATGTGCGCCACCAGCGCGATAACCGGCAGGGTGACCAGGGTACGCAGCAGGAAGATAACGAAAAGCTCGATCACGTTGACCGGCACCTGGCTGCCAAGCAGCAAGGCGCCCACTTCCGACATATAAATCAGCTGGGTGACCGACAGTGCGGCAATCACAAACCGCGTCATGTCGTTTTCGATGGAGCTTGCCAGAATAGCCGGAATAAACATATCGGCAAAGCCGACCACCATGGTTTGCGAGGCGGCGGCGGCTTCGGGTATGCGTAACCACTCGAGCAGCGGCACAAACGGCAAACCCAGCCAGCTGAACAGCGGCGTGGTTTCAGCGATGATCAGCGCCAGGGTGCCAAACGCCATCACCACGGGTAATACGCCCAGCACCATATCCAGCGCGTTACCAATGCCGGTACGAACCACCTGGCCCAGGCTATTGACCTTGCCGGCCCGCGCGAGCGCCAGCGCATAGCCGTGGCTTAGCCGCGAGTAACCCTCCGGCGTTGCTTCGCTACCTGCCGGGCGAGGTGCTCCGTTGATAAAGGTATCCTTTTTCCAGCTTAGCGGCGGCAGGCGCGGCACGACGATGGCGGCCGCAATACCCGCCAGGCACACCGCAAAGTAGAACGGTAAAAACAGGTGTTCCAGCCTTACCTGGGCCAGCACCACCAGGCTGAAGGTGATCGACACCGCCGAAAAGGTGGTGCCAATCACCGCCGCTTCGCGCTGGGTATAGTGGCGGCTTTCATACTGCTTGCTGGTGAGCAGAATACCCACGCTGCCGTCCCCCAGCCAGGAGGCAATGCAGTCAACAGCGGAGCGCCCGGGCAGGCGAAACACCGGGCGCATGATGCCGGTGAGCAAGGTGCCGATAAACTCCAGCAGGCCAAAGTCGAGCAGCAGCGGCAGCAGCAGGCCGGCAAACACAAACACCGCAAAGAGTACGGGCAGCAGATCGTTCAGCACCAGGCCGCCGGTATCACCGCCGTACAGAATCTCGGGCCCGACCTGGGCGTAGACCAGCACGACAAACGCCGCGCCCACCAGCCGGCTGGTCAGCCACACAGGGCTGATATTAAACAGGACATTCAAAAAAGGGTGAGCAATCACCCGCTTCGGTTTGAAGACCGTGACCACCAGCGACAGCACCGCCGAGACGGTTATCAGTGCCGTGACAATACTGGGCAGCGCACCGCCCAACACCGCCTGCAGGCTTTTGGCCAGCACCGCTATCATGATGGTGAGATCACCCTGATAGCTGACCGGCGTCATGAAGAGAAAAATGCCCAGCAGCGAGGGCAACAAAAACATCAGCACGTTACGCATGCCGGGCTTTGGCGTTTCGGCCGGTGTATCCTTCATCGTCACTCCCTCAAGAGGCCCGGGCTCCCCTGCCTGGGCAAACATCAAGCATGCTGGTTTATTCAAATCATTCGCGGCAACGCATAAAACCCCGGCAGCGAGGGTGCGCTGCCGGAGGAGATGCTGAAAAACCGCGCATTTTACGTCAAAAACCTGCTGCCAGAAAGGAGGAATAAGGCCTAACCTCTGCGCGAGCAGGCAGCTCCGAGGCGCACCTGCCCTTTCTCTGCCGACCTGGAGCGGCAGCAGTCCCTTACGGCCATCCAGCGCCTGCGGGTATCCTCCATGCCACTTGTGGTAAAACGACTGATGGCCTGAACCTGTCATAGTCAGCAGCCGCACCCTGCGTTTTGTAATGCCTGGAGAACACCTCATGAGCACCAATCACTCCACCATGAATGATCCGGCCCCGGCAGACGGCTTGAGCACCGAGACAGCGGAAGACATCAAGCAGCACGAGAAAGACTACTCGGAAGCCGGTTTCTGGAAGAAAATCACCCAATACGCCAAAAAGGCAGGAGAAGGCACAATTACCCAGGCCCTGAAGCTGTACTACGCGGCCAAGGACCCGGATACGCCCGCCTGGGCCAAAACCACCATTTACGGCGCTTTGGGGTATTTCATATCCCCCATCGATGCGATCCCCGACTTCACGCCGGTGCTGGGCTATACGGATGATTTCGGCGTACTGGCAGCAGCCATCGGCATCGTGGCGGTACACATCAAGGAAGCGCATGCCGAACAGGCCAGGCAAACCGTAAAGCGCTGGTTCTTGTGAAGATCTGCCACGAGCGCTGATCTGCGGTAGCGCCTCACCACCAACTCTCTCGGCAGGCTATAGCAGCCTGCTTCGCCCGGTAAACCGGCCTCTTACAGAAACCTGTACGCTTCCGCCTCTTGTGGTAGGAAGGCGGCTTCGCCGCGCGATAACAGTTATCAACGCCGGAGTACCCGCCCGCCCACAAACGACAAAACCCGCACAAGGCGGGTTCTGTCATATATATTAGGCTGGTGGGCCCAGGCGGACTTGAACCGCCGACCAAGGGATTATGAGTTGGCTTTTAAAACAACAAGTTACTGACACACAAGGAAAAGCGACCGTAATCGAGCGAAAGGTACAATTATTTGGAATCAGTAGGTTAGCGAAATTTGAGGATAGCATACGAAGCTGGTGTGTGTACCGCTGATGTACCGTTTGAAGCGTTTGCGTTCGTGTCGATGACGTGGCTCAGTTGAGTGGTACCTGATGATCAGATGAGTCATAGCAGTTACCCTCTGCTGGCAGCCAGAGATCTTCTACAGCAGTTCATTCGGGAGCAGGGACGTGGGGAAGAAATCTAGAAAGAAGCGGGAGCGCAGACTTGCACGACTGGGAACCGACTATGGGTCTCCTTTGCGTGAGATGTTTGGGCTTCACGGGCAGATCGCTGACGAGAAAGATCAGGAAAATCAATTTCAAAAATGCCTGGAGGCAACACGAGCGTTACTCCTAAAGTATGAGAGCCTTGATGCAGCGATTGCGTTGAGTGTCTCCGAGCTATGGCCAGCCAACACTGGAAGCCCTATCAAGCACATCTTCGCGTGGGGCGTTCTGCTAGATCTTCATCACAGTGACCAAGGCGGAATGTCGATCACTAGCTATGCAGACTTCAAGGCGTTTGCGGGTGCACTGTACGAGGCATGGCCCGAGTTCCCGATGCTTGAGGACTTCTCACCCGAGGCTGACTGGGGGCAAACCAAGGTACGCCTTGGCCAGAGCTTCGTTCCGATTTTCTACGGTAGCTGCATTGAACGTACACCTGACTTCGTAGAAGCATTCCGCATTACTTACGCCCATGTTCCTGAGGCCCAAGCCCATATGGACCTCGCCGTTGCGTTGCAAGCTCGTATCATTGATTCGATACCCGACCTGGGAAACACCACGGCCGGGGAAGCGCAAGTAGCCCATGTCGAAGTGCCCTCCGAGGACTTCTGGCTGACGTGCAGTGCCATGCTTCGACAGGTCGGTGATGATATTGCTGACTGGCGAGATAAGGTGGGGGGTGCGCTCGAGACTCGCTTTGGCGGTTTCAAAGCACCGCTGACCTCGAGCGCCTTCGGCGACGCGGTAATGCAGGGGGCGGCTCTCCCCTTTTTAGGGGTCGAAAGCGACGGCACTTGGGTACCAATGTCAGTTCGTAGCGCCCCAGGGGTCGTCATTGACCACTGGGCCAACAAAGAAGTAGTTGGCCAAATGGTCAATGCTCATACACATCGTAGGCTCGCTCGGTTCGTTGCTGAGCGGTTCCCAGGGACAGTTATGGGACCGCTGACGCTCTTCGTCGGTGACGCCGTCTGTGAAGACCTCCCTATCAGCTGCGTCATATCAGCCGACTCCGGCGTGTACCTTATTTGCGCATGCGACCATGCATCGAATGAGCGGCTGTCAAACGCAGCGAAGGGCACATACGCCAAGGTGAGGCGCGGCGCACCGATTCACTTCCGTCTCGCAGACGGGCGCGGACTCATGTTGTCCAAGGATGGATCCACTGGACCAAGCGCCGACGAGCTTCATATCGTTATTGTAGTTACCCAGGCGGGCACGTCATTTGGCGCCATCGACGTGCCTGAGAGGCCCGCGCGCCTATTGCCGCTGGCGGACTTCATCACTATCTTCGATAGCCTGAATGACCTCGACGAGTTGGAACGTTACTGGAAATTCGTCGATTCTCAAAGGCGGTCTCTCAGTCCCTTCTCTACCGGGCCCGCAGACTTGTATGCATCCTTCAAGGACACACATGGCGTACTTGTCGAAGGAGCAATTTCACCCACCTTTATCGGATTGGACCCTCACTGGGGCACCTCTTGGCGTTTCAAAGCGCTTACTGACTTCTGGTCGCGTGCCCCAAGTGTATTTCCAGATGGCTCTGCGGGCTGGCGGCTGACCCATGGAACCAAAGGCGTCGTTGAGCTCCAATCTCGCCATCACAAGGCAATCGCGTACTCAACATCAGTCGGCACCTGCACCGTTCAATCCCTGGTGCAAATCTCTGAGAGCATGGGGATTGAGGATGCTCGCATGGTCGACCTCTTCGCCCAACTACTTGCGGACTGCACCTATAGATGCCGCGAGCTGATATCGGACGTCCCGCTGTTTCAACAGCCGCATGTCTTGTTCGTCTGCAGCCCTGCCCCCTGTGGCTCTGTTAGCACGGAGGAAGCTCCTCAGCCAATTGAGGAATTCTCGCGAGCAGTAACTACAGCGGAAGAGAATACCGTTCGCAAAGGGCTATTTTACCTGCAAGTTGACACTCGCGCAGTGCTTGCAGGGTTGAACGCGGCCAAGGACGGATCTTTTGAAGTTCGTTGCTTGCTGGAGACGCTCGAAAGGTGTCACGCCGCATGCGGATTGGAGTTGTTCGACGGCGTTAAATACCGGCTTTGTAGCAGAGCGACAGAGCCGGCTCGTTACCACTTGAGAGTCGTTGCCCGAAACGTTGATGTCCCAGACTACGTGGAACCCGTCATCCCCTCGCCCACCGATTACAAGCTTGCACGCAAGCACTTGGCTTCGGAAATCATGGCGCTCAATCTGGTGCCAGGGCGCTATGAACTTTCCGATGCCAAGACCAGGATTGATCCTGCCAGCGTACGATTACGCCTTCACATCGAGAATCGGCTAGCATCGCTCGACAGGCATCAACTTCTTCAGGCATTCATTGAGCAGCACGATGCGTGTCTTGTCACTGAGAGAATGAGGGTACAACGTGCCCGTCAGAGCCTCGCTCATGATGTGGACTACGACAGACCGGATGCCGTTGAACAAGCTCGAAAAGAGTTCGGATCCGCAGCTCGTCACTATCGGTACTTACTGGAAAAAACTGTCAGCTCACCGATACCCGGCAACGAGGAAGTCACTGACGAAGTACTACGTGAGTTGGTTGGCCTAGTTGATTGGTACATGGTACTTACCGGAGCCAGCGATGTCCTTCACAACGGCATAGACGTTGGTGGTGTTGTGATAGACGACTCGTACATCCCAGAGGTCTTTTACTCGACCGGCTCCAACGACCGAGAGGCGGACTTTGCACGCGAGTATGCGAAGTCACGGCTGGGGCTTGGATCGAACAGCGAAGATGCTGTGGAGGGCGAGCCGGAGGAGTTGCTGTCATCAGAGAAGCTCAAGAATGCGTTCGAAGCCGATTTGGGATTTGACCTGCATAGCATGCTCACCGCTCTAGCAGTTTTGTCACAAGCCCAAAGATATGGCTTCGGCGATAAACTCTCTCTCTCGTATGCAGCGGCTCCAAACTGTGTTGCGCAATGCCTGATCGATAGTATTGAGGGACTAGGGCTTGCAGAAGCCGAAAGGATTGTGGCATTCCTCACGCTCTCGGAGAAAGGCGTTCGCAGACTGTCCGGGAAGGATGTCGACGAGAGTGATGTCCCGTACTGGGAGCATAGTAAGCGAATCCATCGATACGCGATCAGACCGTTGGTTGTCGACGGTACAAACTTGCGTTGGGGCGCAGAGGTAGCCAGCCGGTCGATGTACAACTGGATGTCGGCGGTGCGGGACGGCCACCTCCCTGCAGACTTCAAGTGGCCCCATGTTGAACCGGTCATTCGAACAGTCAAGAAGAGCATCGAGAATCGGCTGGAGCTTCGCACCGAGGAGATATTCCGCCGGCACACCCCGTTTGTCCAAAGAGGCATCGACTTCTTCAGGAGGTTCCGCGGCGAGGGATTCGAGGACGTTGGTGACTTCGATGTATTCGCTTACTGGCCAGATGTGAATTTGCTTGTGACGGTGGAGTGCAAGTACAACCAACCGCCTTACACAATAAAGGATGGCCGTCGACTCCGTGACAAAATATTCGGTAAAGCGGAGAGCGACAGGGCTGGGCAGTTCAGTCGAATCCTCGGCCGGAGGCAATTTCTTGCAAAGAACCGCTCAAGGCTGCTTGAGCTACTAAAGTGGCCAAAATCGGAAGCCAAGCCTTTCAGGAATGTGGAACTCTACGTAAGCCGTGACGTGTTCTATTGGATGGTTCATCCACCTTACCCGGTTCCGACCAAGTTCGTGCAAGTGGACGTACTGGACACCTGGATAAAGACTGAACTCATCACGTTGCACAACCATGTCTGAGAACATCAAGAACACTGCAATCACTGCGGCCGGGTACATTTATCAAAATCGTCAAGGCCTCAAGGTTCTTTGCGATTGGCTCGACGCACCGGCTCGCTATAGCCGGGTGAAATTCGAGTGTGATGACGAAAACGAAGCGCCTCAAGGGCTGGATGATATCGTCATCGAACGAAGCGATGGTCTCGTAGACCTTCAACAGGTCAAGTTCACCCCTAATCCTGACGCGCATCTGCTGTCGTGGGAATGGATGCTTGAGAAGTCCGGCAAGACGGCGCGCTCGAGATCTATGCTCCGCAAGTGGTTCGATGCGTTTAAGAAGCTTGACCCGAAACGCATTGGCGAGATTTCTCTGACGACGAACCGTCGGCCGGATGCCGCCATCGAGGCTTGCCTGGATAATGGTAGGATTTCCTTTGCCAAGATTCCGGAGCCGACGCGCTCGAAGGTGATCACTGAGCTTGGCAGTACTGAGAACTGCGAAGCATTTTTCGGCCAGTTGCGCATTCGGCACAGCGATAAGGGATACATCAAGCTGGAGCACGAGGTCGATGCTAGACTCCGAATGTATGGCACCCCTGAAGGCATCGCAATCCTCAAGAACGCTGCCCTGAACTGGGCAACGCAGAAGAGCTTTCCGCCCCCGGACGGCTGGATCACGCTGGTAGAGGTCCTCCCCATCCTGCAGGCGTCACCGCCCGCGCCGCTGCCCGAGGACTTCATAGTGCCCAAGGGGTATGAAGTGCCCGATGCGACGTTCCACAAGGAGTTTGTCCGGGACGCAATCGGAGCTGCTGGGAAGGCGATCGTTCTGACTGGGCCACCTGGCCGTGGAAAGAGCACCTACCTGAGCGCCTTGTGCGACACGCTCGCTGAGCGAGACATCCCTACGGTTCGTCATCATTACTTCCTCTCGACGACTGAGCGTGGCCGTGATCGGGTTAACAGCTACGTGGTCGAGCAATCCATCCAGGCGCAGGTCGAACAGTTTCACGAGGATGTCCCGAGGACGACAGGAGGCCTGCGTGCACTCTTGGAGGCTTGCGCGTCCTACTACAAGGAGTTTGGCAAGCCGTTCGTACTCGTCCTTGATGGTCTGGATCATGTTTGGCGCATCAACGCTGGAGACAAACGGCCGTTGGACGACCTTTTCTCCCAAGTGATCCCTTGCCCGGACAACATGGTATTGCTCGTCGGTACTCAACCTGTGGATAACGCCCAGTTGCCGATTGATCTGATCGCCTCCGCACCTAAGGCCGAATGGCGAACCTTACCGGCGATGTCCGAGAACGCAGTCCTTTCCTACCTCCGTAAAGCGGTTCAAGAGGGCAGGCTCACAACTGGCTTCGAGGATGATAGGCAGGCCGAAGAGCAACTACAAGGTGCAGCGTCCGCGCTCCGCTCAAGAACCAACGGCCACCCCCTTCACGTTATCTACGCCACTGCAGAGCTTGAGCATGCTCGTCGCAGGCTGTCCAGTTGGGATGTTGAGCAGTTGAAGGGAGATCTGAGCAAGGACGCAAAGTTCTACTATGCATCGCTGTGGGAAAGGCTTCTTCCAAGCCTAAAGGATACATTGCGGCTAATCTGTGCTTTCCCATTCTTCTGGCCAAGGACGGCGTTCACTGAGATTGCCGCCGAGATCAAGACTGCCACGCCTGAAGTCGAGAACGTGGAGCACTTACTCCACTCGTCAGCTGCCGGCCTGAAAGTCTTCCACGAGAGCTTGGCTGTCTTCGTGCGCGGGACCGCTGACTACGAAGACCGCATCCAGGAACTGATGCCTGCAGTCGCGAACTGGCTCGAGTATTCTGCTCCCACTTCGTTACGCGTGAACTGGCTCTGGACGGTTCAAGCGAAATTGGGTGACCCCAAGAACCTCATCACGGGACTCACCCGCGACTGGATCATGCTTCGCCTTGAAGAGGGGTATCCAGAGTCGCTGTTCGACACGCTGCTGTCAGAAGCCCTGGTTGCAGCGCTTGAGACCACCGCGTTCGCGGATGCTTATCGTCTGGAGCACCTAAAGGCCCGGATGGTTGGTGGCAGCGAATTCCAAATGCAGAACGATGATCTAGCCCGCCTCATCTCCTACACGTTGGCATTGACTACGGAGGAGAGCGTCATACGTGAGGCTGTTGCGTCCCGACATGAAACGGACATCCTGCGCGTTGCCGCGCTTGGTTTGGCCTTGCGATCGCGGGGCGATCAAGTTCTGGCAGAAACTTGCGGTGAAGAGGCACTTCGTCGCTTCAGAGGCCTGAGTCGTTTCTCCAGCAGATACTCGTCGAACGCCGACTCTGATGAGTTTCAGTTTCTGATCGACGCATTTGCGCGGCTTGGTGCTATCGGTGCGACCTCGACAGCGCTGGCACGGCTGGTTACCAAAAACAGGCCGGTTGTTTGGCTGCCACGGATCCTGATGCTGGTTAAGGAAGGCAATTTGGATGACTTAATGGCGACTGCTGCTTCGCTTGCTCCTGGTCAGAGCAAGAGCATCCTCAGTAATGCGTGCGTCCGTGCGGCGGCGATTGCTGGTGTGAGCATCGCAGAGCGCGATGACTTCAATGAGCTTGACCGAACCCCTTTTGTCGCTGCCGTAGAGGCAGCTTACACCCGGGCCTCAAAGCCGTTGAACAACTCAATCCCCATTGAGTGGCTCAAGGGCAACTACTACGAACGCAGGGAGGATCTGGCGACACTCGCGCACCACTGGTTTTTCAGTGCCGTTCAGCTGAGCCTATGCATGGCTGCGGAAAGTCAGACCGCATTTGAGTTCGTGCGTGCCCCCGTCTACGAAAACAGGAGGAACATCACCGAACTCCTCAACGCGCTCTCTGTGGCCGCGGCGCAGGTTGCGCACCATTGGTGGAGGGGGGAGTCAGTCAATTTCCATGAGCTTTTCGAGTTGCTCAACACAGTAGAGTTCAGACATTTCAGGCAAAGCTATGACTCGAGCTCTGCAGCCGAGGACTTCCGGAGCGCACTGCATCGCATTGCCTGCGACATCCATCTGGGCAGCATCCTGCTGAATCAATCCGACGATGTGGTTCTGACGAAAGAAACCATGGAAGCGGCTGGGCAGTGTACTTGGTTTGACAACGCATCCTTCCGCGCCCAGTACGCAGCTGGATTGCTAACGAGGATGAGTGACGAAGCGGCGGCGACGTTCGTCCAGTCTCAGCGTGTCCAGCTTGATGCAGAAATCCGCCATGAAACCAGCGTACATCTTCAGACGCCACTCCAGCTCTGTGCCATTGCGCTAAACCATGGTTTGAGCACCAGCGCTCGCGAATTGTGCAAGCAAACGTGGGAGCTGACAACCGGCTATGCGCATCGTAAAGACCCTACGCTGAACAATACGGTCGACGCCATCGGCTACCTGGTCGATGCCGCACCGGACGACGCTCGACGGTTGCTCAGTCTTATAGCGCCTCAGGTTCACCACGTTCTGAACTATACCGACGGAAGAGGCACCAGACACGTTCTGGCGGCCGCCGATCGGCTGCTTGCAAGGTTGAAACCGTCAGCGCTGGTGATCAAGTACGAGGAGCACACGCACGCAGGCGACTGGTCGCAAGCAGAAGACAGTCTGCGGGAATACGTGGAGCAAGCCATCAACGACGGTTGGCCCTTGGACGCGTTGATGCGAACCGGACTGCATCCTGAGATTCATGACGTGCTGAATCGACTTACACAGGAAGGCAGCTCAAGCGCTGCAGAGCGGCTGCGCGTTCTTCGCGAGCACGCTGGTTGGGACATCGGCCTGCTGCGACGGTCGGAGCACCCCAGCAGCGACAGCGAGAGCAAGCCTTACAAGGGAGATGTCACGACCTTTGCTCCGGAACAACTCGGCGACCTGCTCGACAGCCTATCGACCAGCTACAACGAGCAAGCGAGGCTTCTTCGCACTTGGTATCAGCACTGGGACAAGGCTGGGCAGGGAAGGCAACTGCTCGCGACGCTCGACGGATTGCTTCTGTCAGAAGAGGGGCGGCGCAAGGGCATCTTGGTACTATCTGATCTGGCCTTTCAGACGAGACGTAAGCTGAGTGGCGTGAATGCGGCATGGAAATACCTTGTCCAGGCACACATCCATAACGGTGCCTGGATCGGGTTTGCTGAGAACGAAGAGAAGACCCGCAGCAGGCTCGATTTGATCCTCAAGCACTATCCGCGGCGCTGCGACGAATTTGTAACTGCGACAACCTACGGTATGTTCGGCGACCCCGAACCGCCACGTGTGGCGCCCACGGAATTGATGGTCTACTTCTATGCGCAACAAAAGCGGACCACAGAGGCCATTAACTTCGCCGAGACGATGGTCAACTGCGTCATTGAAGACACCCGTACCCTGCCTCTGGAACAGCCTCGCTGGGCGGCTGAGCTGGTCTCGTCTACCGTCTCGGGGGCTTGATGAACGACCTTCGCATTCTCATTGCCCGTCTCGGGTGGCCTTCCACGTCCGCACGGTGGTGGACCATGCAGGAGCTCGCAGCTCGGTTGGGAGAGCCAGCTGTGAGGGTCGAAACCGAATCCGCGCTGCTCCAGTTGCTGCGCTCGCGCAAGCTTGAGGCCGAGGTTGTCGAGGTACTGTGCATCTTTTGGATGGCGGCGAAGGGGCTCGGCTACTCCCCCACTGCAGAACTGGCAGAGAGCATTCTGAAACCCTCCCCCCTCTCAGACCTGCTGGTGACGAGTTGTGGACTGTCGATTCAAGCCAACAATGCGAGCCTGAAAGAAGTGCCGGAGGACTTCGAGATACCGGATGACTTCAACGGCGTACAAGGCGTGGACTTGCCCAGGATCTTCCGGACTTCCATGAGCAGGCTCGAAGCCTATTCCGGACTTCCATTCGTCCGGCAGATGGCCTTTGAATGGACGGAGAACCGAGCTGCTTACCCAGATGCCCCGTACCAAGGTGATGCAGGGCACTTCATACGGCCGCTGGGAGATGGCTTCATCGGCCAGCTTTCCACGCGCACCGCTCTTCGCGCCATTTCCGCCTACCTTCGTACGATGGCGGTGGCCAAACACTTCTGGAAGATGCCGCCGGAATTGGCGGATCAGGAATCTCTTTTAGCACTACCGCTCCATCCGACTCTAGCTCTGCTTAAACCAGGGCGTCCAGACTGGTTCCCGGAACCAACTGACTTCGACGGCGATACCGAAGCGACCGAAACATCATTTCGTACCCTCCTTGCCCGCGTGGCGGCAGCACGTCATGGCGACGAACTAATCGCCTTCAACTCGCCAGTCGTGATGTCCATGGAACGGTGTGTGGAGGTGTCCCTGGTACGGTGGTCACAGGTCACTGGCGGCAACATTGACGATGCGGACTTGGCGGCTCACCTTGAGTCCTTCTGGACACGCAGGCAAGCGCTTTCCAGCAAAACTCCGGAACCACTCAGCACAACGACCCTCGTAGTTCCACCGACACTCGAACAACTGGTGGACAAAGCTTGTAAAGCTTGGCCGCTGGCCGGCACGCTCGACTTCGACCGGATGGGTTACCTCCAGCATGATCTGTATCCATCACGGCTCTTCTTTCCGACGATGTCTGGTTTGCATGAGGTTGAGATCACGCTTCGTGACGGACAGCTAGAGGTAGAGGTAGAAAATCAGGTCGTCGCTGATCTTTGCTACTGGAACGCAGGGTGGGGACCGGCTCGACCAAGACAACTTCGTGGAAATTGTGGGACGGCACTCATCTCACGCGGGAAAGCGTATCGCGAGAGTATAGGCGCTGAAAGCAGGTCGCTGCGTGCGTTTTATCTATGGCAGATACGTACGCTGCAACGAAGCGGTAGCTTTGACGAGTTCAGCGAGACATTAGCTACAGGCACCATATATGTTTAGCTCGGTCCTCAGCGGTGAGGTGGCGATAGCTATAAGTCATGGTAACTGATGGATAAGGTGTTGCACTTGGAACTGGAGATCGCCCCCTCATAGCCCGGAATCTCCCAATCATCTTCGAAGTACCTAAGCACCCAGCCGTAGCCCTCTTCTGGAGGGCACGGATCGATCTTGAAGCTATATCGCGGCATTTCCGTCTCCTACGCTCAAACCAGGTTCCAACGTTTGCGACTACCGTAGGCCAGTGCCATCACGCGCTCGTTAACCTCCCATACTTTGTCCTGAAGCTGTTTGATGCTGATTTCTCCCTGACTTTGGTCCTTGATACGCATGCGGGGTAAGCCCAGCCGAGTACCGCCCGAGTTTTCAATCACGTCAGTCAGTGAAAGAGAGGCCTGGATCAGGGCCGAGAGCTCTTCCTCGTTCATGACTGGCTGGCGTAGCAGCGTGGCCCGAATCAGTGCCGAAGCCCAGCGAGTGCGATTTGGGAACCCCTCATAGGCGGCTCGCTCTGCGATCAACTCCTGCTCCTGGCGAGTCAGTCGAATCGATAACTTGCAGGACTTGGGGCCCCGCATCATGTCTCGCCCTTCTTCGGCGATGCTCTCCCCACAGGCGCGCTGAATCATCTCCCGTAGTACGTCTGACTCCGAACGGCCAGATGCTTCACAAAGGCGCTGCCAGGCTTCCTTCTCGACTAGTGTCAGCCTGGTCTTGACCACTGCTGTTTCTGTCATTTCGTCATCCTTCATCACGTGCTGCCCTTCGAATCTGGTACCAAATGCCAGCACGCTGTCGGCAACGGCTGACACTTCGCGAATCCTGCCCTAGCTCAAAAAACACTCATGGATTTCGTACGCACGAAATTTTGACTCTGGCAGTGCCCTCTCTCGCGCTCTTTTTCGTACGGACGAAAATGGGTTCAGGGATGCGCTAGGCCACTCCCTTAGTAATACGCACGGACTTGTCTCAAGCTTCTCGGACTTGCCTCGTTAGAACTACTTCGTTTCGTGCGCACGAAAAGCTGCATGCCCTTCCGGCTGCGTTGTCGTCCCCAATCTGCAGGGCTTCGCCATTAGTAATACGGACGGACCTGTCTCAAACATGCTCGTCGCCTGGGGCTGATAGGGAGGCTTCGCCATTAGTAATAGGGGAGGCACTTGTCTCATATTCAAGGGCCTCTCCCCGCTCGCGCCGGCGTCTGGCCATCTCAGCTTTCATCCACTGCCCGGCGGCGCGCATCTCGGCTCGCAGTTCCTCGATCTCCCCGGGTGTCAAACGCCGGTAGCTCATGAGGTCTCGTTCTGAGATGGATCACGTCGGAGCTCGGGATATATCGCTGCGCGCCATCGCCACTGGAGCATGCAAACGGCAATACCAGCCACACAGACAAACAGGGTACGAGCAGCCTCGCCATCGCCAGCAAGGGCGGCGCTGGCCAAACCAGGCAGTTCAGGGAGCAATGCCACGGACAACAGGATACCGACCACTAGTAACAGGCCCGAGATGACCAGCCCCATTCCACGCTTTAACCGCGTCCATCGGACGCGCCAGGTATCTAACCACTTGATATTGGTATTCATGACTTAGCCTCCTGTGATCGCGTTGCCAGCACCGAAGCGCTTCTGGTAGGCACGATAGGCAGACTTGGCGCCACGGTAAGGAGAGGTTGCCGCACTGCCTGCTAATCGTGCATCGCGTTGTACGCCGCGATACTGACGGCGTATTGCTGAGGGGCGCATCGCGGACATAGCAGAGCCCAGAGCACCCTGAGTTGCCACTGCCACACCGCCGCCCAATGCAGAAGCAATGGCCGGAACCTGCTTCAGCACAAGGATGCCAAGGGCGAAAAAAGCAATCAGATAGGCGCTTGTGGTCATACTGGCCATGCTGCTTGCCGACGACTCCACGATGTTCATGAACGCCTCGCTGACATCGATGACCATGCGCCCAATGGCTGAACCCAAAACCAGTAGCATGCCGAAATTGATCACCATGCCCAGCCAGCTCTCGAAGAAACGTTGCGTGGTGTTAAACAGCAGACCGATGATGAAGAGCGGACCAATCGCCAGCAGAACCGTCGTTGCCACCTTGCTGACCAGTAGGAGAAACGCCACTACGATGGCAACACCACCACCAAACACCATGATCAGAATTGCCACCAGATACATGCCGAAATCACCACTCATGACTCCCGCTTTATTCCAGGCCTGATCAGCTACGGCGAGAACGCGGGAGAACAGGCTGTCCAAAATGGCCGCTGCGCCTCCATTGGACCCCGTGATGACTGCTGCTACCTTTTCCGGGCCGTGAAGCCAGCACGTCCACCACGACGCCCATATAGGTACCGACCGTCAGCCCCAAAGTCATGATGAAGCCGATGCGAAGGATGCGAAAGACGCCCTCCTGCAAGGGCTCACTGACCTTGCCAAACATCATCAAATAGCCCCAGATGGCGATCCAGACGATCAACATGCTGGTGAACATCGGAGTGATGTAGGCGATGAGGTCGGTAGCCGTGTTGATGATGTACCGGTCCAGTGCCTGATCAATGACGGAGAACATGCCTTCAAACAGGTTCATGAGTCCTCCTTGCTCTTGAGGCTAGACAGGTCGAGCTCGAAGGGCTCACCGCTAGACAGTGCCCTTTCTGCCTGGAGTGCATTAATGCAATTCGGTGTCCCCTGGAGTTCACCAGGGTTGTTGCCACACGTCTCCAGTGTCACCTTGCGCTTGTCGTCATGCACTTTGTACCAGTCCACGGTCTGAACCGGGCCAGTATCCGGGGTGTCATCGAAACACCCGGTCAGCGCAACGCTGACCAGAACCACAACGGCAATATTTCGTGCGCACGAAATTTTCCTGGCACCCATAAGGCCTCCTTACCAATCAAGTTCGAAAGGTTCCCCTGATGACGCGACGCGCATCTGCTGAACCCGCTGAGCGTGAAGCGCTTGGTTGGCCTCGGCCTGAGAGCGGAGCATGGTCAGCTTGGCCATTTCGTTTTGCAGCATGACTTCCTCGGCACCGATACGAGCCTGGAGGTCCAGAACGTCTTTCTGGTCCGGGCTGTTGTTGACCTCAGCCACCAAGCCGCTCAGCTCGCTGAAACGCTCCTGAGCCTGTTTCAGGGACTTTTGGGACTGGCCAAGCCAGTTCGCCGCGTTCTGGTTGCCGCTGTCGTACAAGTCCGCCACGTCACCTGACAGGCCGTGTTCGTTCGCTCCCCTGATGCCGGCATCATTCAGTACCTGGTTAGGATCGACGGTCACGGCGGGGTCATAGGCCGAGTCGATGACATTGCCCAGGCCTCGGACGCCGCTCATGCTGTCCAACTCCTTGTTGGCCGTTTCGAGCTGGCTTTTCAGTTGCTCGATTTGGTTAAGCATGTGCTGGACCTGCAAAATCTGCTGGGTCAGGTTCGACACGTCGATAACGGGAATCCCACCTGCCATGGCTGGCTGCGATAGACCGATGGTGGCCGCGAGAGCGACACCAGCGATTTTTCGTGCGCACGAAATGTTGTTGCTCATGATCATTCTTCCTTTTGAGGGTTATGCCGGGTCGCCTTGGCCTCCAAACGCCGTTTCGTCCTCTTGAGCGTGAGCGACCGTTTTTCAAAATCCAGACTTTTCAAGTCGATGGACTCCATCACCTCTTTCATCTCTTCGATGCAGGTAAAGAAGTCTTCAGGAAGGGCTTCCAAGCCTTCGGTGAGAAAATCGCAAGCGTAGCCGGCAATGATCATCAGAGTTCGAATCTCACTCTGGATGGCGTGTTGTTCGACCGCGTGTGATCGGTATAGCCGTGGCAGGCCACTGTCGGTGTAGGCGGGTGTGATACCCTGTCTGTTAGCCATGTATGCCTCCTATGCAGGCAGTCGTGGTTAGGCGCGGTCGGGGCCATCACCCCCGTTCCGCGCCGCTTGAATTCTATGTGCGAAGGGTTCTGCGCATTTCTTCTACTGCAGGAGCTCCAACCTTGTCGCTGCCGTAGTTTCTGGCTATGAGATCTGCTCTTTGCTGGCCCAGCAACTCAGCCATCTCGGCCCGCGTTAATTTTGGTTCGGCCCCAGGATGACTCTCGACCTTGGCCGCCTCGTTTTTATTTCTTGATGTACTCTGTGTTGTATTCTCTGTAATAGATTTGCCCTTTGGTCGAATCAAGGTTTGACCATCCTGATCACCAGATTGGCCAGAAGGGATAGTAGAATCGACCAAAGGGAAAAACTGGGAATTACAACCACTTCCAGAAGAGCCTTCGTCGAGCTGGTCCGTCAAAAGCTCAAGCAGGCGCTCACAGTTCACTCGATACCAAATCTTTGCAGGAACATCTCTCCTCTCTTCCTCAAGAACGCCAATTTCCACTAGCGATTTTCTAGCATTGGCCTGCTGTTTCGGTGTTAATCCAGTTTCTGATTCCCAGCTATCTTCGCCTCGCTGATTTTTATAGAACCATCCATTACGTGCTTTCGTCTTTGAGTTACGACTCCAGTAAAATGCTTGACTGAGAAAAACTGCACCAGGAACCGAAACACCAGGTAGAAGTGTGAATGCGGTATAATAGGCAATCACCCTACCCAGAATTTCCTGCACTACCGATGGATTAACACGCGCCATATTCAGAAGGCTCCAAATTAAGGGCGTCTTTGACTTGGAGCGTCCGGAAATAGACACGGCGCCCCACCTTCACCATCGTCGGCTTCAGCTTTCGAGAGACCTCAGTATCTGAATAAAGAGAAACCCGCACGCCATCAGGCGAACGGCCGAGGAGATCCGCCAGGTCTGATATACTCATCAGTAGGCCGAACCTTTCAATAAGATAATCTTCGACTTTCATGGCTAGCACCTCATCAATCACACATCGACGTAATCAATGCTAACCAAGTAAAATCAAAGCTCAAGCGAACGTTTTTTGCACAGTAATCAAGATGCTAAACATTGATCATCAAAGTGTATTAATTTGAAGAAACAACGCTCACGATAAATAAAGAATTACAATAACTTATAGGATTAACGAAATTTTACAATTTCTTTTCGGCGAAACTAATTCGACCACAGCGGGGAAATAAGAATAATAATAACATTATTATTCTTATTATTAGAGAGACTAGCGGACTGGCGAACGGTGGCTTGCATCAGTTGCTTACAGCCACCGCCAAGTCTAATACAACTCTTTATGTATTTCTTCTTGTACCTCTATAAGCAACTTCAATCTCCTCTTGCAGCTTTCTCGATCGCTAGTGATAAACCTTGCCAATATTGAGGTAATTTTTCTCGAACGCTGTGTGAGAACCTGATGGCGAGATTCAATATTACGAAGATGATTAAGCTTGAGATCTTTTATCATATTCTCAGCCTCAGCTTCTCGCCCTGAGCCATCTACGACAATGTAAACGGGCCCCGGTTCTTTGCGTACACAAGCTGCTATATCATCATAATATGGGTGGGGCCAACGAAACCTTCCTAATCCGGGATAAAGATATCGAGCTTCTCTAATAGAAGAGTCTCCAAGATCCCGCGTTCCTTTCTCCATATTACATGAATGGCAGCTTAGTATTAGATTGGTTGCAGTGAAGGCATGCCGACGATAATAGCCTCGAGATTTGTCTAGAAAATGCTCGATATCTTCCAAGGTGTTTCTTCTTTCAACAACAATAATTCTTTGGCAATAAGGACATATCTCATTTTGCTCTTCCCGCAGAATATCTCTTGTTAGCTTTTTTACATCAGATAGAGAGCGGTGCCCCCACTCAATATCACCCCTTAAGTACTTCTGAATAGAATCACGATATTCCTTCCTATTCAAAACCACTCTGATTATAGGTTTTAAACTAGCCACTTTAGAACCCCAGAATTGTTCCAATGATTTTCACCAAGGGATCATCTTGAGACAGATCCAAGTCGAGGCTCTCAAGCAACCTTCTTTTTTCTCTAAACTCTTGGCTATCTTGTTCATTCTCTGTAATGAGCTTCAAGCACGAACTTACTAAAACCGCAACCTCAGGCGATCTTGCAGAAAAAAGATGGAATTGATCACGCAATACAGCATCACTTGTCTTCCCATAAAGCTTTACTCGTGACCAACTTTGCCCTGAAGGAAAATCACATAAATATGAACCCTCATTACGTATACTGCTAGCAATCAAGGGAGAATGCGTAGCTATTAACATGGTTGTATTTGAGTGCAACCTGGTTGTAATACTAACCAAATCTCTTACAATGTTTGACTGCCACGAGGGGTGAAGGGAATTTTCTGGCTCATCATAAAACAATATGGAATTCTTTTCAGAGCAAAACAAGCACCCTAAAAGGGTTAAAATATATTGCTTTTCTCCCGAACTAAGCTCAGCAAGGCCATACCACTTACCATTTCTTGAAAACAAAATATCAGAGAGAAGAATATTCCCGTTAGCGATATGCTCTTCGAATAAATTGAAATATCTAATCGAATCGCCCAGAGAATGGAACTCTACTTCTAACTCTGAACCAATCGCATCGATAGCATCACTTTTCTTCCCCTTACCGTATCTAAACTTAAGGACCATCCTCCCCTCAAAGGAGACCTTTTCAAAAACCTCAAATAACAAAGAGATATTATCATATACAACATGCTTAGGATCCAGAATATAATTTACCAAGGTTCGAAATGGCGAAATATCAGACACCATATTGTTATTGACTTTATTTCCAAGATAGACTGCGGCATCACTCTTGCTCTTCCCCATGTATATAGACCGGGGATATTTGTCATGCATTGTCCCAGATAAACATATCATTCGATCGAATTGTGAGCCATCGCCATTTAATGCCTTTGCAATACTTTCTGATGCATATTTAAAGAACCTAGACTTTCCTGTACCATTCTTTCCTGTGACGACATGGACCCCTCCTGCCCGAAGAGAACTCAACAGACTCCCATAAACTTTTTCTTGTGCTTTTAATCCCATTCAAACCCTCACTATTAAAAAGACAATAAACTAAATCCTGAAGGACCACCAAATATCACACAATAAACTAAGGAAATAAAGAAATTAAAATATAAAAAGAACACCGAACTCACAAATAACTATAAATATATTACACATGATTTATCCCATCTAGCTTTACCCCGCCTTATTCACGAAGACGCTGACTGGGCGGCGTGAAGAGGCTGGCTGGCGGCGTCGCTCATCAGGATCGGCCTCTCCGACGCGAGAGGCCGCTGAGTAATGCCCGAACATGGCTTTCTTC
>NZ_JASSZF010000040.1:0-22416 GCF_031935715.1 Halomonas garicola
GGGGCCTGCATGGGTCTCCTTCGCATGTTGTTGTGTGTCGTAACTCACAACATGCATGACTCATGCAGGCTTTTTCAATCCTATCATGCTGATTTTATTACCCATTTCATGGGGATTCCTCAGCGTTGAAGCGCTTGTAGACCGTGTTCCAGGGGCCAAACGCCTCCGGTAGGTCCCGCCACGGGCAGCCGGTTCGCATCCGATAAAGGATGCCTTCCACCGTGGTACGCAGATCGGTCTTGTCATAAATACCTTGTTGAAGCAGGATAGATTTCAGCTTCGGCCAGTGTTCATCCGTGAGCATTTGTCGGGGCATGGCAGGCTTGCAGTTTGTTGGCTTAGGAACCTTTATTCTGTGAGCTTGCCCCTATCCTGCCAATACCCCTGCCATGAAACGTCAACAGACCCTAATGATTATCAGGAAAAGCTCGACGGTGAGTGGAATGACTTCCTGGAAATAAAATTCGACGAGGGGGAGGGGCAGCCCGAGACGGTAAAGACATTGGGAGAAATACAAGATATGATACCCGATGCCCATAAGGATACTGAACTAGGTACGCCTGAGCGCGACGATGTAAACTATAGAATTCAGGAAACCGTAGATAAAATCAAAAACTATCTCGACAATAACTATCCGGATATCAGAAATGATTCTGAAGTCGAGGCAGCAATAGACGGCATAGAGAGTTCTATCTGTTTCGCGGCCGGTACCATGATTGCCACGCCGCAAGGAGAGGTCGCCGTTGAGGACCTGTCCATCGGCGATGAGATCCTGACCGACAGCGGCGCCTCGGTGAAGGTCAAGTGGGTCGGCAGGCAGACCGTTCGTAATAAGGCGCTCGCCAACCTGCTTGCCGATAACCACCGGCCGGTGCGTATTCAGAAGGATGCCCTCGCCGAAGGCGTGCCAAACCGTGATCTCACTGTGACGGCCAACCACGGAATGATCATTGATGGCCTGGTCATCAACGCTGCGGTGCTGGTGAATAACGATACCATTGACTACGTGCCGCAAAGCGAACTGGCCGAGACCTCGACCTATTACCACATCGAAACGGAAGGTCACGAAGTGATCCTGGCCAACGGCGCCGAAGCCGAGACCTATATCGACTATGTGGATCGTCAGGCGTTTGACAACCATGGCGAGTACGTCGAGCTCTACGGCATCGAAAGAACCGTGGTAGAGATGCCCCACCACCGCATCTCTTCGCGCCGCCTGCTGCCCCTCGCCGTGCGCGAGCGCCTGGGCATCCAGGAAACGAGCATTACCGCGAAGATCGCTTAAGTTCGCCGTGCCATCACAAGGCTCGGGGTAGCTAAGCCCGATCCTTGAGCAAGATAAAAACGCCCCGTCGGTGATTCACCGGCGGGGCGTTTTCGTTGACGGAGTAGATGTGGCGCTAGACCGCGTAGGCTCTGTGGAACACCTCGGGGTCGCGCCCGGCGTCGACGAGTTCGACGCGAATGAGAAAGTCGCCAAAGCCTTCGCCGTCGTTACGCTCGGCAGCAAAGCGCTCGAGCATGGGGTCGATTAGCTCGAGGATAGTGGCTTCGTCGATGTTTTCGCGGTAGAGGCGGTTCATGCGTTCGCCGCGCGCGTCGCCGCCGAGAAAGAGGTTGTATTTGCCCAGCGCCTTGCCAGTGAGGCCGATTTCGGCGAGGTAGGGCCGGGCGCAGCCGTTGGGACAGCCGGTCACGCGCACGTTGATCGGCGTGTCGGCAAGGCCGTGTGTGTCCATCAGCGCGTCAAGCTTAGCCGTCAGCGACGGCAGGTAGCGCTCGGACTCGGCCATGGCCAGCGCGCAGGTGGGAAAAGCCACGCAGGACATGGCGTTGCGCGCCAGGGGCGTGCTCCGGCTGCCGTCGTCCAGCCCGTAGTGGTCGACCAGCGTCTGGATCTCGGCCTTTTGCTCCGGGGCGACGTTGGCGATGATCAGGTTCTGGTTGCAGGTAATGCGAAACTCGCCGCTGTGCACCCGGGCGATCTCGCGCAGGGCGGTGCGTAGCCGGTAGCCGTCGTCAAAGTCGGCGATGCGCCCGCTTTGGATGGCAAGGGTCAGGTGCTGGTTGCCGTTTTCGCCCTCGACCCAGCCGAAGCGGTCGCCGTTGTGGGTGAAGACGTAGTCGCGCACGGCTTCCATGGGCGCGCCGTGGTAGTCGGCAAAGCGCTCGAGGAACCACGCAACGCCGTGGTCGGCGATGGTGTACTTGAAGCGCGCGTGGGTGCGCTCGGTGCGGCAGCCGTGGTCGCGCTGAACGGCGGCGATGGCCTCGCAGGCGTCGACCACCTGGTCGGCGGGAACGTAGCCGGCGACGTCGGCCAGACGCGGGTGGGTGGCTTCGTTGCCGTAGGTCATGCCCATGCCGCCGCCCACGCCGACGTTGAAGCCCTTGAGCTCGCCGTCTTCGACAATGGCAATCAGGGCGATGTCGTTGGACAGCACGTCGGCGTCGTTTTCCGGCGGTACGGCCAGCGCAATCTTGAACTTGCGCGGCAGGTAAAAGTGGCCGTAGAACGGCTCCTCTTCCTTTTCATCTGCCTTTTCTGCTTGACCCGGCTGGTCTTCGCCCCGGGCTTCCACCCGCTCTTCGCCCAGCCAGATCTCGGCGTAGGCGTTGGAGCGCCATTTCAGCCGCTCGCTGATCGCGACGGAGTAGCGGTGAATGTCGGCGTGTACCTGGGACTGGTGCGGGTTGACGTTGGACACCACGTTACGGTTGACGTCGCCGCAGGCGCCCCTGGTGTCGAGCCCCAGCGCGCTGATCGCCTGCATCAGCGGCCGCATCCTGTGCTTGAACACGCCGTGAAACTGGAACGTTTGGCGGGTGGTCAGGCGCAGGGTGTGGTTGGCGCAGTCGTCGGCGATCTGATCCAGCCCCAGCCACTGGTCGGGGCTCAGCACGCCGCCGGGCAGGCGCAGGCGCACCATGAACATGTGCAGCGGCTCCAGGCGCTGGCGGCGGCGCTCGTCGCGCAGGTCGCGGTCGTCCTGCTGGTAGGTGCCGTGGAACTTGGTCAGCTTGTTGTCGCTGTCCGCAATCGCGCCGGTGGCCAGGTCGCCCAGCCCCTCGGCGATGGTGCCGCGAAGGTAGTTGCTTTCGCGCTTGATGATTTCGGCTTCGGGTAACGTATGGCTCATTAGTAGATATCCCGCTGGTAGCGTTTCTGGCGGGTTAGCTCCCGCAGGTAGTCGGTGGCGTCTTCGAGGTTTTTGCCGCCGGCGTCCATGATCACGTCAAGCAGTGCCTGATGAACGTCGGGGGCCATGCGCTCGGCGTCGCCGCAGACGTAGAGGTGGGCGCCGCGCTCCAGCCAGCGCCAGACCTCATCGGCGTTTTCGCGCAGGCGCTGCTGGACGTAGACCTTTTCCCCCTGGTCCCGGGAGAAGGCCACGTCGATGCGGTCAACCACGCCCTGGCGGCGCCAGGCCAGCCACTCGCTCTGGTAGAGAAAGTCGGAGTGGAAGTGGCGGTCGCCGAACAACAGCCAGTTGTTGCCTTCGGCTTCGCGCTCCTCGCGCTCCTGCATGAAGGCGCGAAACGGCGCGATGCCGGTGCCCGGGCCAACCATAATCATCGGCGCGGCGTCGTCTTCGGGCAGGCGAAAGTGCTTGTTGGCCTCGATGTAAACCGGCACGGCGGTATCGTCGGCGAGGCGGTCGGTGAGCCAGGTAGAGGCCACGCCGCCGCGCTGGCGGCCGCCGTTTTCATAGCGCACGGCGGCTACGGTCAGGTGGACCTCGTCGTCCACCGCGGACTGGCTTGAGGCGATGGAGTAAAGCCGCGGCGGCAGCTTGCGCAGGGTGTCGATGAGCGTCTGGGCGTCGATGCCCGCGGCCGGCGAACCTTCGATGAGATCGAGCACGTCGCGGCCGTAGAGCCATTCGGTGAGCGCCTTGTTGTCGCTCAGGCGCTCGGCGAGGGCCTTATTGCCGGAAAGCTCGGCCCACTTTTCCACCACCGGGCGGGTCAAAAGCGTCAGTTCGCGGTGATGCTTGAGCGCCCCGGCAAGCGTGGTGTCGATGTCGCCGGCGGTGACCGCAGCGTCGGGGTCGAGCTTAAGCGACTCGATGATCGCGGCGACCAGCGCCGGGTCGTTCTGCGGGTAGAGCCCCAGCGAATCCCCGGGCTGATAGCTAAGCCCCGAGTCTTCCAGAGAGAACTCGACGTGGCGGGTCTCCTTGCTGGAGCCGCGGCCGTTGAGGTTCTGGTTGTCGAGCACTTCGGCCATGAACGGATAGCGGCGGGTGTAGGTCGTGGCCTCCGCCGCCGGGGCGGCACCGAGGCTGGTGGCGGTGGGCACGCCCGAGGCGCCGGCTTCGTGCTGCAGCTGCTCGAGCAGGTTGGCGATCCAGGCGTCGGCCGCGTCGTCGTAGTCGACGTCGCAGTCGGCGCGCTCGACAAGCGCGGTGGCGCCGAGCTTGGCAAAGGCGGCGTCGAAGTCCTTGCCGGTCTGGCAGTAGTGCTCGTAGCTGGTGTCGCCCAGCGCCAGCACGCCGTACTTGAGGTGCTTGAGCGAGGGCGCCTTGCGGCCGTGGATAAACTCGTAAAGGTCCAGGGCGTTGTCCGGCGGCTCGCCCTCGCCGTGGGTCGAGGTGATGACGGCGACGAAGGATTCGCTTTTCAGCTGGCGCGGCTTGTAGTCGGCCATGTCCAGCACCCGGGCATCGATGCCCAGGGCGTTGGCCTGCTCGCCCAGGGTTTCGGCCAGGCCTTCGCCGTTGCCGGTTTGCGAGCCGTACAGCACGGTGAGCGACGGGCCTTCCGGGCTCGCCTCGCCGGCGCTCTGGGTAGCCGCGGCACTGCTCGGCGCGCCGGCCTGAGCCGCCTGATGCCCGGCGATAAAGCCGGCCAGCCAGTCGAACTGGTGAGGCGCCAGGGTTTCCATCAGGCGGTTCAGGCCGCTGGCCTGATCGGCCGATAGCGGGGAATTACTCGGGTCGATTTTCATAGAACGATTTTTTATAGAACACGGTCAGCGGGGTTAACGTTTGTTCTAAGCTACCATCCGGCAGACGGGCCTTTGTAAAAACATTGATATTGTTTTGGGATATCAATCGTCATATTTTTTATATGTTATTGTTATAACAAAGCGCGATGCTTTTAAAAGCGAGAGGCATTTCCTGATCAAACAAGGGGGCGGGAGAGGTTTCAGGGGGAAGTTCGCGCATAAAAAGCCCCGGCCAGCTTAAGCTGGCCGGGGCTTTGGTCTCTAGCGCCCTGGTCGAGTGCCGGGTTACATCAGGCCGGTGACAAACACCACCACGACGCCGATGGGGGCGATGACCCGGGCGATGACGTTCCAGGCGGTTACGCCGGTGGCGGAAAGCCCCAGCTCTTGCTCCACGCTTTTGCGGTTCAGGCACCAGCCGGCGAACACAATGGAGCCAAGCCCGGTCAGCGGCAGCAGGAACTTCGCCGTCAGCGTATCGAGGAAGTCGAAGATGTTCAGGCCCAGCAGGCTAACCTCGGACCAGACGTTGAACGACAGCAGCGCGGCTACGCCCAGAAGCCATACGGCAACGCCGCCGATCAGCGTGGCGGGTACCCGGCTCAGAGCGGTGCGCTCTTCGAGCATCTCCACCGTGGGCTCGAGAAGCGAGATCGCCGAGGTCAGCGCGGCAAAGGTCAGCAGCAAAAAGAAGATCAGACCGAGGATGGTGCCGCCGGCCATGTTGCCGAACGCCAGCGGCAGGGTGACAAAGATCAGCCCCGGCCCTTCGCCCGGGCTCAGCCCGTTGGCAAAGACGATGGGGAAGATGGCAAGCCCCGCGAGCAGCGCAATCACGGTATCGAGAATAATCACCGTGCGTGCGGTGCTGATCAGGTTGACGTCTTTGCCCAGGTAGGAGCCGTAGGCCATCATGATGCCCATGCCCAGCGACAGGGTGAAAAACGCCTGCCCCATGGCGGCCAGTACCACGCCGCCGTCCAGCGCGCTCCATTCCGGGCGGAACATGAACGCCAGGGCTTCGCCGAAGTGGCCGGTGGTCATGCCGTAGCCGGCCAGTATCAGCATGAGGATCACCAGCGCCGGCATCATCGAGCGCACCGCGCTTTCAAGCCCCTTGGTCACGCCTCGGGCAACGATGGCGACGACCAGCGCCATGAAGGCGGTGTGCCACAGCAGAAGCGTGCCGGGGCTTGCCAGCATGCCGTTGAACAGCGCGCCGATCTGATCGGAATCCCCGCCGCTGAAGCTGCCGATGACCGAGCCCAGGGTATAGTTGAGCGACCAGCCGCCGATCACGCTGTAAAACGAGAGGATCAAAAAGGCGGCGAGCACGCCGCTGATGCCGATTCCCAGCCAGGCTTTGGGCTGGCCGTTCTGGCGCGCCTGGTCGGCCATGGTGTCGATGGGGTTTTTCTGCCCGCGGCGGCCGATCATCCATTCCGCGACCAGTATCGGCAGGCCGACCAGCGCCACGCAGGCCAGATAGACCAGCACAAAAGCCGCGCCGCCGTTTTCCCCCACCATGTAAGAGAAGCGCCAAATGTTCCCGAGGCCCACGGCCGATCCCGCAGCCGCAAGCACAAAGGTCATGCGCGATGACCACTGTGCGTGAGCAAGTTTTGCCATACATCACCTGTTATTCAGTGCGTTATAGTAATTGAGTGGGTGCCATGGAATGATGTCATTGCGGTTATCAGCGTGTTATCGCAATGATGGCCGGATGGATGCGCGTACGCATCGTTTCGAAATGCCGGGCACGCCAAACGCGCCGAATATCCGGCGCCACCGTGCCAGCGTTTTTACCGAACGTCCGTGCAATTTATCCGATCAGTGCGGCGGGTGCCAGCCGAGCGCTGTAAAAGCGCGTTGAAACGCCGTTTTAGCGCCTTGTGCACAAAGCGGGCAGAGGTTGTCCCCTGAACTATCCACAGGCTGCCCCTGCTCGATAGGGCGCCTAATAACCGCTGAAAAGCCCGCTGTCAAGACGGCAGCACGCCGCGCCCGGCAGGTGAACCTGCGTGGAAAGCCCGTGTAAGCGGCTTTTCCGCCGGGTTGTACAAATCTGATCGGCACGGCGCTATCTTGGCTGAAAAACCGCCATTCCGGCATCATCGCGGGCCCCGGCGGCTTGTACACGAAGTTATCAACAAAATATAACGGCTGTTTTATCCTGTGGATAACCTGTCGGTAAAAGACAGGCCTGGGGCTTGAACGGCCTGAGGAGACGCTATGTTCAGCATCACGGCCCTGGCCGCGGTCATGGCGGGGGGCGCCCTGGGCGGCGTGCTGCGTGCCTTTGCCACCAGGGCCGGCGCGCAGCGCTGGGGGAATGCTCTGCCCTGGGGCACCCTTGGCGCCAACTATGCGGCGGCGCTGGCGCTGGGGGCTTTTGCCGGCGCCGTGGCTAATGGTGGGGAGCTGGGCCTTGCCTGGGCGTTTGCCGCCTCCGGGGTGCTGGGCGGGCTGTCCACGGTGTCATCGCTTGCCCTGCAGACGCTGGGCCTGTGGCAAAAGCCGCGGCGGGGAGCGGCCGCGGCGTACATGGCGCTGAGCGTTATCGGCGGCGTGGCGCTTGCCGCGGTTGGCTATGCGCTAACGGCGGTGGGGGGTAGCGGATGATGCTACTACGGTTTTACTCGGCCGTCGCTTTGGGCAGCGCCTTGGGCGCCGGGCTGCGCTACCTGGTGGCGATCGCGGCTGCCACGCTAATGGGACCGGCCTTTTGGGCAGGCACGCTGGGGGCCAATCTGGCTGGCTCCGGGCTGATTGCCTGGTACTCGACACGGGCGGCACACTCCCCCTGCGGCCGCCTTGCCCGCTGGCACGGCTTCTGGACGGTGGGCGTTTGCGGCGGCTTTACCACCTTTTCGCTGTTCAGCGTTGAGGCGGTGATGCTCTGGCAGCGCCAGCAGCCGGCCCTGGCCGCGGGCTACGTGGCGGCCAGCATCGTCGGCTGGCTGGCCGCCGCGCGCGTCGGGCAGTGGCTTGCCGGGGGCGACTACCCCGAATGACATCATCGATCAACAGAGGAAACGAGCACATGCCAAGCGTGGCGCAATCCTTGAAAGTACTGGTGCTGCACGGGCCCAACCTCAATCTGCTGGGCACCCGGCAGCCGGAAATTTACGGCAGCGAGACCCTGGTTGATGTGAACCGGGCGCTTGAGCGCCGAGCCGAGGCGGGCGGCGTGGCGATTGTCTGCCGGCAAAGCAATCACGAAGGTGAGTTGATTGACGCCATTCAGGCGGCCCGCACCGACGGTACCGCCGCCATTATCATCAACCCGGCGGCCTATACCCACACCTCGGTGGCGATACTCGACGCGCTCAACGCCTTTAACGGCACGGTGATCGAGGTGCATCTTTCCAACGTGCACAAGCGCGAGGCGTTCCGTCGGCACTCTTACGTCTCGTTGCGCGCCGACGGCGTGATCGCGGGGCTGGGTAGCCAGGGCTATCACGCCGCGCTGGAGGCCGTGGTAGCCGAATACGCCAGCGCCTAGCCCCTAGGCGCTGGCGCCCGGCGGCGCAGGGCTGCGGTGTCATTAAAGGCATGGCGCAGCTGGGCAGCAAGGCCCGCCAGAGCGGGGTTATTAGCGTCCGGGGGCATGTCGGCAAGCGCTCGGGCAACGTCGTCAGGGGCCCGGCGGAGGCGGCGCAGCGCTTCCAGCAGCTGCCGGGCGGCGCGGTGCTCGGCCTCGGTGAGCGTGGCGGTTTGTAAAAGCGTGCGCAGCGCAATCACGCCGTCGGCCAGGTTCAAAACCCCCAGCGTGCCGGCATGGTCGGCGCTGCCGGATTCCTGTGCCCGCCCCACGTGGATCATCAGGCGCAGCAGGCGGCGATACATGCGCCCGTACCAGCCATCATCCGGGGGCGGGCTGTTGTGCCGGCCGCACAGGCGCTCGAGATCGCGGAGCATCTGCCGCGCAAGGTGGCCGGCGCGGCGCCCGGGGTCCCGGGGCAGCAGCCGGTAGGCCAGCGCCACCAGAGCAATGCTGGCGATCAGCGAGCCGGCGTCCTGAAGCACGCTTCCCGGGGCGGTGGAGGCCTGCAGAAACGGCTGGCTGGCAAGCATGAAGCACATGTTGCCGTCCAGCGCCGGCACTTTGGTGATACTGCTGGCTCGGGCCAGGCCGCCGAACAGCATAAAGGGGGCCAGCATCAGCAGGATATCCCCGAGCCCTTCGGCGTGGGGCATCAGCCACAGCCGAAAAGCCGCCGCCAGGCTGACGCCGACGATGATGCCCTGGAGCATGCGCGGGGCGAGCGCCTGGGGTACGTCCATGCTCGACAGCACCATGGTGAAGGTGCAAAGCCCCATGGCCGGCAGCCAGGCGTTGTCCCACCCCGAATAGGCCACCAGCAGACCGGCGAGCAGCGTGACCACGCCGCCGGCAGCGCCGGCAATCAGCGCCGAAGGCGTGTCCCGGCGCGTGGGCAGGGTAATACGGGGCGGGCGGCGCGACGGGTGCTTCTCGAGCCAGGCGGCGGCAGCGGTTTCGGCATCGGCGAGCTGGTCGAGCAGCCGCGCCAGCCGGGGTGAGCACGTTAGGGCCTGAGCGGCGGCATGCTCGAGCGCCGCGCTGGCGCTTGCGTGCCGGGCGGGCCTGTCGAGGGTATCAGCGGCGCTTTCCAGCGCGCCTTTGAGCGTGGCCGGCAGCGGGCGTCGGCCGGTGATCCGGGCCATGGCCAAAAGGCTTAGCGTGGCGGCAACGAAGGCGCCGCTGACCAGCGCCCCGGAGGAGCCCCGCAGCGGCCCGGCGTGGCTGGAGGCCAGCTGCTGCTCAAGCCGAGTCAGGGCCAGCAGCAGCTCATCGTCTGCCGGCCGGGGCTCGTCCCGGGCCAGCTGCCTGAGCGCCTCGCCGCCCAGGCCGCGGACCCGGTCGAGCAGCTCGCGCCGGGGCGGCGCGGGGAGCAGGACCATGCCCATGGCCATCACGCAGACAACGCCGATCAGCGTGCAGACCACCCGCGCCATGGCAATAGCTGCGCTGCCGCTGCCGGCGGCGAGGCTTGGCAACAGCACCACGCTTGCCGTCAGGCCGGCCATGAGCGCTGCGTAGCCGAACGAGGCCCGGGTAAGGTGGGTGATCGCCGCGCAGCCGCCGGCCCAGCCGGCAAGCAGGACGAGTGCCAGCGGCAGCGGCAGGGGGGCTGCCAGCAGCGCAAACCCCACCGCGGCGCCGGCAAGCGTACCCAGCAGGCGATAAACGCCGCGCTCGAGCAGCAGCCCCCGGGAGGGCTGCGCCACGATCCACACCGCCATGGGCGCCCAGAAGGCGTTGGGCAGGTGGAAAAGCGAGGCAATGGCAAAGGAGGCCAGCGCCATGGCGGCGGTGCTGGCGCCGAAAACGGCGGTTTGGCGGGTCAGGCCCAGGGCCTGGGCGGTACGGGTCATGGTGAGCACGGCGGTTGTCTGGCGTTGCAAGCGGTGAACGGCGTAGGGGGCCGAACGTAAAAGGGCGCCCGCAGGCGCCCGTCAAGATACGTGGAGAAAAGCCGGCGGGGCGGCATCAGGCGCTTTTTTTGCCGCTGTCCTTGCCCTTGGCCTTGTCGGCGAGGCCGTCTTTATCCTGGGCGTCGCTCGGCTGGGGCAGCGACGGCAGCGACTTGGCCAGCATTTCCACGCTGTGGCGGTAGTAGAGCTGGCTCTTGTTGTGCTCGCCGAGGCTTGAGTAGAGACGGGCAAGCTCGGCGCAGACCACGCCGCTGGGGCGCTGGCGCTGGCTGGCCTCGAAGTATTCCTGGGCCTTGGTCCAGGCGCCGGTGCGCAGCGACAGCCGCCCGCAGGCTAGCAGCAGTTCGGGGTCGTTGGGACGCTCCTTGAGCCAGCCTTCGGCCTTGGCCAGCTGGCGGCGGGCGTCGACGTTAAGAAGCCCGTAGCGTTTGACCAGCCGCGCATCCCAGTGGTGATCCAGGGAGTGGCTGAGCAGGCGTTCGGCGATGGTGTCTTCGCCGGCCTGGACCAGGGCCTCGGTGTACAGCACGACCAGCTCGGTATTGGCGCGCAGGTAGTCGGGCATGTCGGCCCAGAGGCTGCGCACGCGCTCGATGTCGCCGGGGTTTTTGGCCTCAAAGATGATCAGCTCGCGGTAGGCGCGGCTTTCCAGCTGTTCGCGCTCGGTGGCGGATATCAGCTTCTGCCGGGCCAGCCGCGGAATCAGGCGGCGAAGCCCCTCCCAGTCGTTGACGCTCAGGTGCACCTGCTTGAGCATCTTGAGCACCTGGGGATGGTTGGCGAGCTTTTTATCCAGACGGTTGAGGATCGCCAGTGCCTCTTCGGGCTGCTGGCGGTCGATCATCAGCTGGGCCTGCATCAGGCCGATGGCGGCATCGGCGCCCTCGGTGGAAAGCTGGGCCTGGTTGAGGTGCTCCTGGGATTTCTCGTAGCGCCCCTGGTAGTGCGCGGCGAGCGCGGCCGACAGATAGTTGACCAGCGGCGTGCTGGAATCAGCGGCGGCGTGAGTGAGGGTTTTTTCGGCCTTCTTCCAGCGCCCTTCGGTGAGGGCCACCAGGCCCTGCACGGTGTGCTTCATGGCCCGGCGGTTGCGCGCCCGGCCGCTCCAGCGGCGAAAGCGGCCCATCGGGCGCAGAATGCCGCCGAGCAGGCGCAGCAGGAAGTGCAGCGCAACAAAGGCGGCAAACAGCAGCACCAGGCCAAACCAGAACGAGGTCTGCACCGAGGTGTCGCCGACGCGGATCAGCCAGTAGCCGGGCACCGACATCATCAGATGGCCGAACAGCGCGCCGACGGCAAGCCCGGCAACGATCAGCAGGATGAGTTTTCTCATTCTTCACCTCCGCCGCTACGGCGCGTTTCAAAACGCTTGTCGATGAATTCGGCAAGCGCCTGCTGAGAGCCGCTGATATCGGGCAGCTCAGGCGTGATTTGCTTCTGCTTGAGCTCCTTGAGGCGGCTGATCACGCTCTGCGTGTCGGCGCGTTCGGTATCGAAGTAGGCGTTGAGAAGCTCCAGGGCGTCGTCGATGCTGCCGGTATAAAGCGTCTCTTCCTGCTTGAGCAGCGCCAGCTGGGCCTGCTCGACCATCAGCCGCAGGCTCTGGCGCAGGTAGGACTCCTGCTTGGGCGTGATCAGCGTTTCCAGCGCCTCGTCGTGCTGGCGAATGACCACTAGATCCTTGAGCTCGTCGCCGAAGCGGGCGAGCTGGCGCTGGAAGGGGCCGGTGGGCGTCTCCTCCATGCCGGATTCGACTTTTTGCGCCTCGACGTCCTGATCCAGGCGCAGGGTTTGGATGCGTTCCTGCTGGGCGTCCAGCGCCAGATAAAGCCCGGTGCTGTCGACCTTGGGCACGGCGTCCAACTCGGCAAGTTCGCTTGAGATCTGCCGGCGTACCGGGGTCAGCGCGGGGTTATCGGCGTCTTTCAGGCGCGCATCGGCCGAGCGCAGCAGGGCAGCCGAGCCTTGCACGTCGCCTTCAAACTGCAGGCGCTGGTTGGCCAGACGCAGCAGGTAGGCGGCCTCGGCGTGGAGCCAGTCGCGCTCGTCGGTGTCCTGCTCCCGGGAGAGCTGGGTGAGCACCTTGTCGAGGGTCTCGTCGACGCTCTGGCGGTAGTCGGAAAACTCGCCGCGCAGCGAATCGAGCGTATCGTCGAGCGCCTGATCGCGGTCCTTTTCGCCGCTGTCAAGGCGCGACTCCAGCTCGTCAACGCGCTGCTGGGAGGCGCTGTCATCGGCCTGGGTCGCCAGCGTGTCCAGCCGCTGCTGCTGTTTTTCCAGCCGCTGCCAGCCCTGCCAGGCGAATAGCGCCAGCGCCAGGGCAACGATCACGGCGAGCACGATGGCAAGCGTAGCCTTGCTGGCCCCGCCACTGCCCCCGCTGCTGCCGTTCGGCGCAGGTTTGCTTCCGCCTTCCGGGGGCTTGCCCCCGTTTTTGGCGGACTTGCCCTCGCTTCCCGAGGGCTTGCTGGTGCCGTGGGACGGCTTGCCGCCACCCTTGTTCTTGCCCTTGCCGGTGGCCTTGGCGGTATCGCTGGATGCCTGGCCGGCGGAAGCGGCGTTCTGGGTAGCGGTGTCGTCGCGCTTGGCGTCCGTGGCTGCCTTGGGCGCGTCGTTCCGCTCGTTGTCGTGTTGGTTCATGTGTGGCTAGCCCTTGTTAGGATCCTTGATCGACATCGGCGCCCGGTCAGGAAACGCGCGCAAGCGCGGCGGTCAGTGCGGGCGGTGTGGCCCCCGAGGCCACCGTGGTGGCGGTAAAGCCCAGCGTCTCAGCCAGTGTAGCCAAACGCCGGCTGGACACGATTAGCGGTTGGTGCAAGGCGCCTTGTGGGCACCATGTTGCCAGATGTTGGAGCATTTCGCCGCTGGTGACGATCAGCGCCCGGTAATCGCCGGCTTCGAGCCGCGCCCGGGAGGCGGCCGGCGGCAGCACGTAGTCGCGGCGGTAAATCTCGCTGCGGGTGACCCGGGCGCCGCGCTCCATCAGCGTGTGGGTCATGAATAAGCGTCCCCCTTCGCCGGCGACCAGCAGGACTTTTTCGCCGTCCAGCCGGCGTAGCGAGGGCAGCGTCAACAGCGCCTCGCTGGTGTCTTCGCGGGCGTCGGGCGGCGGTGTGCGCACGCGGACGCCGAGTCGGGCATGGAGCGCCTCGGCGGTGGCCGAGCCGACGCTGTAGTAGTCGATGCCCAGGGGTAGCTGTGGCCAGTAGCGATCCAGCGCCTCGGCCAGGCAGTGGGCGGCAAAGGGGCTTACCACGATGATTTTGGCGTACTGGTCGATATCCAGCCAAATGCTGCGCTGGCCGGGCGTTTCGATGAGCGGGGCAAGCTCCATGATCGGCAGCATCTCCACCGCATGGCCGCTTTCGCGCAGCGTCGCGGCAAGCGTTTCGCCGCGCTCGCCGGGGCGGGTGACCAATACCGGCTGCACGTTTACTGGCGGCCGTAGACGTCGGCGAGAATTTCGCCGGCGCCCTGCTCAAGCAGCTCTTCGGCGACGCGAATCCCCAGCGCTTCGGGTTCGTGCATGGAGCCCCGGCTTTCGGCGCGCAGCACTTCGGTGCCTTCCGGGTTACCCACCAGGCCGCGCAGCCACAGGGTTTCGGCGTCCTTGTCGAGGATCGCATGGCCGCCGATGGGCACCTGGCAGCCGCCGTCCAGGCGGGTGTTCATGGCGCGCTCGGCGCGCACCCGGGTGGCGGTGTCGGGGTCGTCCAGCGGCGTCAGCAGGCTGATCATTTCCGGGTCGTGCAGGCGGCATTCGATGCCCAGCGCCCCCTGACCGCAGGCGGGCAGGCAGATCTCAGGCGGCAGCGCCTGGGCAATGCGCGCCTCGAGCCCCAGCCGGATCAGGCCCGACGTCGCCAGGATAATGGCGTCGAATTCGCCGTCGTCGAGCTTGCCAAGGCGGGTCTGAACGTTGCCGCGCAGGTTGAGAATCTCCAGGTCCGGACGCGCCTCGCGCAGCTGCAGGCCGCGGCGCAGGCTGGCCGTGCCGACCTTGGCGCCCTCGGGCAGTTCGTCGACGCCTTGATAGTGGTTGGAGACAAAAGCGTCGGTGGGGTCAGAGCCGTCCAGAATCACCGACAGCCCCAGACCCTCGGGAAAGCTCATGGGCACGTCTTTCATCGAGTGCACGGCGATGTCGGCGCGGCCGTCGAGCATGGCTTCTTCCAGCTCTTTGACAAAGAGCCCCTTGCCGCCAATCTTGGCCAGCGGCGTATCGATGATCTTGTCGCCCTTGGTGGAAATGGCCACCAGCTCGACATCCAGCTCCGGATACGTGGCGATCAGACGCTCGCGCACGTGCTCGGCCTGCCACATGGCCAGTTGGCTTTTGCGCGTCGCGATACGCAGCTTGGTAATCGATTGCACGTGATTCTCCCTTGGGCCGTTGAGCGGCCGCATAAACGATGATGAGGCGTATCATAAAGCACCTGAGCAGTTAGGAAAAATCGCGCCCCGGGGCGTGCGCGAGGCCGCGACGACTCTGGTACACTTTCGAGCCATTGGTACACGCAAACTTTATACCGGCGCAGAGTACGCTTTTGACCGTGGGCTACGCTGGCGGCGTCCTTGAGCGCTGCGGCGTCCGGTCGAGCGATTCCATCTGCCTAGCTAAGGGTTTTCCGTCATGAGTCAAGCCACCAACCAGTCCTGGGGCGGCCGCTTCAGCGAGCCCACCGACGCCTTCGTCGAGCGCTTTACCGCCTCCGTCAGCTTTGACCAGCGCCTGGCCCGTCAGGATATTCGGGGCTCCATCGCCCACGCCACCATGCTGGCGCAGGTGGGCGTGCTGAGCGGCGACGAGCGCGACGCCATCATCACCGGGCTCCACGAGATTCGCGATGAAATCGAGCGCGGCGAGTTCGACTGGTCGGTGCCCCTGGAAGACGTGCACATGAACATCGAGGCGCGGCTCACCGACAAGATCGGCGTGACCGGCAAGAAGCTTCACACCGGGCGCTCGCGCAATGACCAGGTGGCTACCGACATCCGCCTTTTCCTGCGCGACGCCGTTGACGAGGTGGCCGCCGAGCTTGTTCGCCTGCGCGAAGGCATGATTGCGCTTGCCGACCGCCAGGCCGACACCATCATGCCCGGGTTTACCCACCTGCAGACCGCCCAGCCGGTCACCTTCGGCCACCATTTGCTGGCCTGGCAGGAGATGCTCGCCCGGGACCACGAGCGCCTACTCGACTGCCGCCGGCGCATTAACGTGCTGCCGCTGGGCGCCGCCGCGCTTGCCGGGACCACCTATCCCATCGATCGCCATGTGACCGCCGAGCTGCTGGGCTTTGACCGCCCGGCGGAAAACTCGCTCGACGCGGTGAGCGATCGCGACTTCGCCATCGAGTTCACCGGCTTTGCCAGCATGCTGCTGATGCACCTGTCGCGCATGAGCGAAGAGCTTGTGCTGTGGAGCAGCGCCCAGTTCGACTTTATCGACCTGCCCGACCGTTTCTGCACCGGCTCGTCGATCATGCCGCAGAAGAAAAACCCCGACGTGCCCGAGCTGGTGCGCGGCAAGACCGGCCGAGTGTACGGCCACCTGCTGAGCCTGTTAACGCTGATGAAGTCCCAGCCGCTGGCCTACAATAAGGACAACCAGGAAGACAAGGAGCCGCTTTTCGACACCGTAACCACGGTGCTCGACTGCGTAAAAGCCTTCGCCGACATGGTGCCGGCCATCGAGCCGAAAAAGGCCCACATGTTCGAGGCCGCGCGCCAGGGCTTTTCTACCGCCACCGACCTTGCCGACTATCTGGTGCGCAAGGGCGTGGCCTTCCGCGACGCCCACGATACCGTCGGCCAGTCGGTGGCCTACGGCCTGCAGCAGGAAAAGGATCTGTCAGAAATGAGCCTGGACGAGCTCAAGCGCTTCTCCGACGCCATCGACGAGGACGTTTTCGAGGTGCTCACCCTGGAAGGCTCGGTGGCCGCGCGCAACCACATCGGCGGCACCGCGCCGGACCAGGTGCGCGCCGCGGCCGCCCGGGCCCGCGCTGCCCTGGCCGCGCTCGGGGAAACCCCGTGATGGGCGGCTACCGAGGCATAGCCGCTGCGCTATTGGCCGCTGCGCTGCTGGCCGGCTGCGGCCAGAAAGGGCCGCTTTACCCGCCGGAGGCGGAAAACGCTGACAAATCCGTAGCCGAGCCGGCGGCGGCAGCCGACGAACAGGGCAGCGCCGCTGAGCCGGGCGAATAAAAGCCGGCCGAGCGCTGCCGGCAAGCAAGAGGAATCCATGGATTTTTTTAACCCCAGAGACGGCGAGCTATTTGCCGAGGACGTGCCGCTTACGCAGATTGCCGCCGAGGTCGGCACGCCCTGCTACGTGTACTCCCGGGCAACGCTTGAGCGCCATTACCGCGCCTATACCGAGGCGCTGGGCGACCACCCGCACCTGATCTGCTATGCGGTGAAGGCCAACTCCAACCTCGCCGTGCTTAACGTGCTGGCGCGGCTCGGCGCGGGGTTCGACATCGTATCAGTGGGCGAGCTCGAGCGCGTGCTCAAGGCCGGCGGCGACCCGGCCAAGGTGGTGTTCTCCGGCGTGGCCAAGCAGGCCGAAGAGCTTAGGCGCGCGCTGGAAGTCGGCATCAAGTGCTTCAACGTCGAGTCGCGCCCGGAGCTTGAGCGGCTCAACGCCGTGGCCGGGAAGCTTGGGGTGACAGCGCCGGTTTCGCTCAGGGTCAACCCCGACGTGGACGCCGGCACCCACCCGTATATCTCCACCGGGCTCAAGGACAACAAGTTCGGCATTCCCGTGGACGAGGCGCTGGACGTGTACGCCCTGGCCGCCGGCCTGCCGCACCTGAAGGTGGTGGGGCTTGACTGCCACATCGGCTCCCAGCTCACCGAAACCGCACCGTTTCTGGACGCGCTGGATCGGCTGCTGGTGCTGATGGAGCGGCTGCGCGAGCGCGGCATCGAGCTTGAGCACCTGGATCTTGGCGGCGGGCTGGGGGTGACCTACCGCGACGAAACGCCGCCGCACCCGTCCAACTACGTCCGGGCGCTGCTCGAGCGGCTGGCGAGCTGGCCGGGCGGGGAAAACCTCCCGCTGCTGTTCGAACCGGGGCGCTCCATCGCCGCCAACGCCGGCGTGCTGCTCACCCGGGTGGAGTTTTTGAAACCCGGCGAAAGCAAGAACTTCGCCATTGTCGACGCCGCCATGAACGACTTGATCCGCCCGGCGCTGTACGAAGCCTGGCAGGCCATTGTGCCGGTGGATACCCGGCAAGCGCGTGAGGCGGCGGTGTACGACGTGGTCGGCCCGGTGTGCGAAACCGGCGATTTTCTCGGCAAGGACCGCAAGCTTGCCGTGGCCGCCGGGGACCTGCTGGCGGTGCGCTCAGCAGGGGCCTACGGTTTTGTCATGGCGTCGAACTACAACAGCCGCCCGCGCCCGGCGGAGGTCATGGTCGACGGCGACGCCAGCCACCTGGTGCGCCGCCGCGAGCGGCTCGAGGACCTCTGGGCCGGCGAGGCGCTTGTGCCCGGCGACGAGGCGCCGCGCTGATGCTGCTGCATTTCACCAAGATGCACGGGCTGGGCAACGACTTCATGATGGTCGACCTGGTCACCCAGCGCGCCCGCCTGCATGCCGAGCAGGTGCGTGCCCTGGCCGAGCGGCGCTTCGGCATCGGCTTTGACCAGCTGCTGACGGTTGAGCCGCCCCGGGATCCCGACATGGATTTCCGCTACCGCATCTACAACGCCGACGGTCGCGAAGTGGAAAACTGCGGCAACGGCGCGCGCTGCTTTGCCCGCTTCGTGCGCGACCAGCGGCTGACCCACAAGCGCGAGATCCGCGTGGAAACCGCCGGCGGGCCGCTGACGCTTGCCGTGCAGCACGACGGCCAGGTGCGGGTCGACATGGGCCGGCCGCGCTTCACCCCCGCGGCGCTGCCCTTCGACGCCGATGGCGACCGGCCGCTCCACGCTCTCAAGGTCGGCCTCGAGGGCGGCGGCGAGACGCTTGAGCTGGGCGTGGTGTCCGTGGGCAACCCCCACGCGGTGCTGCAGGTGGCGGAGGCGAAAAGCGCGCCGGTGGCAAGGCTTGGCCCGCTGGTTGCCAACCATTCGCGCTTTGCCCGCCAGACCAACGTCGGGTTCATGGAAGTGGTAGCCCCCGGCAGGATCCGCCTGCGGGTGTTCGAGCGCGGCGTTGGCGAAACCCTGGCCTGCGGCACCGGCGCCTGCGCGGCGGTGGCCACCGGCATCCGCCAGGGGCTGCTGAAAAGCCCGGTGACGGTCGCGCTGCCCGGCGGCGAGCTGACCGTGGAATGGCCCGGCCCCGAAGCACCGCTGATCATGGTGGGCCCCGCCGAACGCGTGTTCGACGGCCGCGTGGCGCTGATCTGAGCCGGCACCGGGGCCCGCGGCAGCGGCTTTCACGTTTCAGGAAAGGCCCTTCCAGGAAGGGCCTTTAAGGAGAGTATGGCGATGTCCGATGCCCCCGAACCCCGCAAGACGCTCGACCCCGACCAGGTGGCATTCTGGCTGGCGCGCCATCCCGACTTCTTTGTCGGCCGCGAAGGGCTTTTGCAGCAGCTCAAGGTGCCGCATCCGCATATCGACGGCGCGGTATCGCTTTTGGAGCGGCTGGTGCTGGACCTGCGCACCCGGACCGAAGCCGCCGAAGGCCGGCTTGACCATCTGCTGGGCACGGCCCGCCATACCGAAGCCCAGTATCGCCGGCTACGCGATACCCTGCTGGCGCTGGTAGAGGCGCCGGACCGCGACGCCCTGGCCCAGGCGCTGGCGACGCAAATGAGCGAACGCTTTGCCACGCCGGCGGTGGCGCTGTGGTGCGCCCCTGAGCTCAGCGATCAGGAGGCCGCGCCGCCCCAGCCGCCGCGCCAAGTGCTCAGCCACCACGCCGGCGCGCGGCTGGCCGCGCTGCTGGACGGCCGCACCAGCCGCTGCGCAAGGCTTGGCCTGAGCGACTGGAAGTGCCTGGTGCCCCACGCGCCGGTACCGCAAAAGCCCGGCTCTTGCGCGGTGACGCGGCTGGCTGCCGGGGAGACGCTGGGCTACCTGCTGCTGGCAAGCCCCGACCCCGAGCAGTACCGGGCGAGCATGGATACCCAGTTCACCGAATACCTCGGCGACGTCGTCGCGCGGTTGCTGCTACGGCTGGCGCCCCATGAGTGACGCCGTTCTTGGCCGGCAGATCGAGGCGTTTCTCGGCGCCCTGGGGCAGCATTCAAGCCCCGCCACCGTAGACGCCTACCGGCGCGATCTGGCGGCTTTTGCGACCTTCGCCGCCCGGCGCGGCGTTGACGATGCCCGCCGCGTGGATACGCCGCTCGCCCGGGGGTTTTTGGGGGCCGAGCGCAGCCGCGGCCTGGCGCCGCGCAGCCTGGCCCGCCGCCGGGCGGCGCTGTCGCGGTTTTGCGACTACGCCGTCGCCGAAGGCTGGCTGAGCGATAACCCGGTGGCGCTTTTGCGCACGCCCAAACAGCCCGATCACCTGCCGCGGCCGGTGGACGTCGACGTGCTCGCGCAGTTTCTGGATGCGCCCCACGACGACACGCCGCTCGGGTGGCGCGACCAGGCCATGCTGGAGCTTTTCTACACCGCCGGCCTGCGCCTGGCCGAGCTTGCCGCGCTGAACCTTGCCGACGTGACGGCTACCCGGGTGCGGGTTATCGGCAAGGGCGGCAAGCCCCGGCAGATGCCGGTGGGCCGGCGCGCCGCCGAGGCCCTGACAAGCTGGTACCCGGCGCGCGAGGCGCTTGCCGGCGATGGCGAGCCGGCGCTGTTCGTCGGCCAGCGCGGCGCCCGCCTTGGCCACCGGGCGATTCAAAAGCGCCTGGCGAAGCTCGCCCTTGAGCGGGGCCTGCCCGAGCACCTTCACCCGCACCGGCTGCGCCATTCCTTCGCCAGCCATTTGCTGGAATCCAGCCAGGATCTGCGCGCGGTGCAGGAGCTTCTCGGCCATGCCAACCTGTCCACGACCCAGGTCTATACTCGGCTCGACTGGCAGCATCTGGCCGCAAGCTACGACGCCGCTCACCCGCGCGCCAAGCGGCGCCACTCGGAGTAAGAGGCTTTCTCATGCTGCACGCAATTACCTTTGATCTGGACGATACTCTCTGGGACAACGCCGGCGTGATGGAGCGCACTGAGCACGGCCATTACCGCTGGCTGCGCGAGGGCCTTGCCGCCTGGCGCGAGGCGCGCGGCGAGCCGCCTTGGGAGCCGGGCCTGCCCGGCTACGAAGACGGCCTGGCGGACTACGTCGAGCGCCGCCGGCGCCTGGCTCGGGAGGTGCGCGAGCGCCGGGGGGACTTTACCTGGCTGCGCCTGCGCGCGCTGGAAGAGCAGCTGGAAGCCTGGGGGCTCAACCGCAGCGCCGCGCTGATGTGGGCGGCGGCGGCGATGAACGAGTTTCACCGCCTGCGCCTGAAAGTGACCCCGCACCCCGAAGCCGACGCCCTGCTGGAAGCGCTGGGCCGGCGCTACCGGCTGGCGGCGATTACCAACGGCAATATCCGTCTGGCACGCCAGCCGCTGGCGCATCATTTTCCCGTGGCCATCGCTGCCGGGGAGATGTTTGCCCCCAAGCCCGATACCACGGCGTTTCTCACCGCGCTTGCGCGCCTCGATGCCGCACCCGCGCGCGCCCTGCACGTGGGCGACTCCTGGGAAGAGGACATCCTTCCCGCCCGAGAGCTGGGCATGCATGCCGCCTGGGTCGCCGAGCGCCATGACCGCCCGCTGCCCGCCGGCGTACAGCGCATCGGCCACGTGAAAGAGCTCCCCGAGCTGCTCCAATGGCTGGAGAAGCGGGAGTAGCGGCGCCCACCGGGGCGCCGGGTTTCGCCTACGCCTCGTCGGTGCGCCAGATAAAGGTGTTGGTGTAGCCGTAGAGGATAACGAGCCCGATGGCGGCAAAGTTAAGCCACAGAAACGGCAGGTATTGCAGCACCGGCACCCCGAACATCGACGCCATGAAGATGCCGTTATCCGACCAGGGCACCATGCCCGAGGTTAGCGTGCCGCCCACCTCGGTGTTGCGCGAGAGCACGCGCCGGTCGACCTTCAGGCGGTCGTAGTTCTTCTCCATGATCTTGGGCGTGAGGATGAGCGAGACATACATGGCGCAGCCAAAGACGTTGGAGAAAAAGCCGGTCAAGAGAGTAGCGACGGACAGCTGGCCGACGTTATTGATAAAGCGCGTGAAGGAGTCCACCAGCACCTGCAGAACGCCGGTGTAGTTGAGCAACCCGCCAAAACCCAGACCCAGGATGATCACCATCACCGAGCCGGTCATGCTGGTGATGCCGCCCCGGTTGAGCAAGTCATCCATGAACGTATTGCCCGAGTCGAGGTTGAACCCGCCGTAGGCGGTGCCCAGCGCCGTGATGAAGTCGGTGCCCTGGAAGAAAAAGGCCCAGAGGATGCCCAGCAGCGAGCCGAAGGCGATGGTCGGCACCGGCGGCTTTTTCATCGCCAGCAGGCCGATGACGATAGCCGCCGGCAGGAGCATGATCCAGCTGACGCTGAAGGTGTCGCTGATGGCACCCATGATGGAGTCCACCCGGCTGAGGTCGATGCTTTCCGAGGTGTAGTTAAACCCGACCACGGTAAAGGCGATGCCGCTGATGACAAGCGCCGGAATGCTGACGTACAGCAGTGACTTGATGTGCTCGACGATGTTGACCTTGGACATGGACGCCGTGAGCACGGTGCTGTCGGAAAGCGGCGACAGCTTGTCGCCGAAGTAGGCGCCCGAAAGAACGGCCCCCACAACCAGCGGCAGGGGGATGCCCAGGCCTTCGCCCACGCCGACCATGGCAATGCCGGCGGTGCCCGCCGTGCCCCAGGAGGTCCCGGTGGCAAGCGAGGTGATGGCGCAGAGAATGACCGTCGCTAGGGTGTGTTAACAATCATTAGTTTCGTTTAAACTGATTTAGTATTCATAGATTTTGGTGGGCCATGAGTCGGTTGAAGTTACGCGATGATCAGTGGGAGCGAATCGAGCACCTGCTCCC
>NZ_JASSZF010000041.1:0-21981 GCF_031935715.1 Halomonas garicola
GGGGAGCAGGTGCTCGATTCGCTCCCACTGATCATCGCGTAACTTCAACCGACTCATGGCCCACCAAAATCTATGAATACTAAATCAGTTTAAACGAAACTAATGATTGTTAACACACCCTAGGGCAACTGATCACAGACGAAGACGTGCGCTTTCTTCTGTCGTTCAAGCGGGGAGTTCCCGAATGGCAGCGGCTATCGCTTTCTGGCGTTGACCGGCTGCCGGCCGTGAGGTGGAAGTTGGCCAACATGCGAAGATGCCACCGGAGAAGCACCGGCAATCCTTGGAGCACCTACAGCAAGCACTTGATGGTCTTCGACAGTAATGCGGGAAAATGCGCAGCTAAACACCTCTACCCACTCCCACCCACCGGCGTTTCCCGAAAAATATCGTTAAAAAACGCTTTGCCGGCGTCGGCGAGTACCAGGTGGCCGCGGGCGTTGTAGTAGGCGATGTTGCGGTCGACGAGGGCGACCTTGGCGGCTTCGGGTAGCGGACGCTCGATGTGGCAGGCGACGCGTGCAGCGCGTCCTGCGGCCGCTGCTGTACGGCTCAGGGTGGCGCGAGTATTCTGGAAGCCTGATTTCAACGGAGGCCAGGTGTTATGCGATCTGTCGTACTTCTTGACGGCGGTCTTGGGCAGGAGGTGTACCGGCGCGCACGTGATGTGAGCTCACCGCTTTGGTCGGTGGCGGTCATGCAAACCCAGCCCGAGATCGTGACGGCCGTGCACGCGGATTTTATCCGTGCCGGGGCCAAAACCCTGACGCTGAATACGTATTCCGCGACGCCGACGCGCCTGCGTCATCAGGGCATGGAAGAGCAGCTGGCCCGCGTGCATCAGCAGGCCTTTGAGGCGCTTCACCGTGCCATCGACGAAACCGCAGCCGACGTCGACGTGGCCGGGTGTCTGCCGCCCTTGGCCGCCAGCTATCGTGGTCGGCCGGCGCGTTCTTTCGAGGATCTGCAGGCGGAGTACGCCCAGCTGGTCGAGCTACAGGCGGCGGCGGACGTGTTTCTGATCGAAACCATGACCAACACTCTTGAGGCTCGCGCCGCCTGCGATGCCGCCCACCGGTTGGGCAAACCGTACGCCGTCGCGTTTCGGCTGGAGGCGGACGGCCGGCTGAAATCCGGCGAAACCCTCGACGAGGCCGCTGCGGCCGTTGCCTTTTATCGGCCGACGGCGATTTTGCTGAACTGCTGCGACCCTCAATGGATAGCCGACTCCATGCCGGCGCTGGTCGAGCGGTGCGCAGTCGCCGGTGGCTATGCCAACGCCTTCAAGTCCGTGGATGCGCTGATAAAAGACGGATTGGTGGATGCGCTGGAGGCGCGGGAAGACCTTTCTCCCGATGCCTATCATGCGTATATAAAGCAGTGGCTGGGCAGCGGGGCGACGGTGATTGGCGGCTGTTGCGACATCACGCCGGCGCATATCGCGCATACCGCGGCGCGGCTCGCGGAGGAATATGAGATCGTGCCGTTTTCCCGTCTCGGTGTGGGCACAGGCGCCGGGGCTTCGTCGTAAAAGCCTTCCGGTTCTTGCGGATCACGCGAGCGCGCTTTTAAGCCCCGCCGATACCAGAATAAAAAGAACGAAACCGCTAACGAAAGCCAGCGGCGAAAGGTGGGTATCGGTATCGCTTTCATGGGCTTCGGCGACCATGTCCTCGATAGCGGCGACCGTCAGCAGGCATATAGAGCATCCATGCTGCCGTTTGCCACCCTGGCAACCTCACATTCAGGTATTGAGCACCACGCCCCCGTTAAGGTGCAGGGTTTGCCCGGTCATGTAGGACGACTCTTCGCTGGCCAGATAGACGTAGGCCGGGCCTATCTCGCTTGGCTGGCCGGCGCGGTCCATGGGCACCTGGCCGCCGAAGCCCTCGACCTTCTCGGCATCGAAGCTGGCGGGTATCAGCGGCGTCCATACCGGCCCGGGCGCTACCGCATTGACGCGGATGCCTTTGTCGACCAGCGAGATCGCCAGCGAGCGCACCAGCCCTTGAATGGCGCCCTTGGTGGCGGAGTAGTCGATCAGGGTATCGTTGCCCTTGAAGGCGTTGATCGAAGAGGTGGCGATGATGGTGTCACCTTCCCGCATATGGGGCAGGGCAGCCTTGCTCATGTAAAAGTGGCTGAAGATGTTGGTCTGGAAGGTGCGCAGGAGCTGATCATCGGGGATCTGGGTGACGTCGTCCCAGTCGTACTGTTCCGCCGCATTATTGACCAGGATATTGACCCTGCCAAAGGTTTCGAGGGTTTGGTCAATCGCTTCCCGGCAGAACGCCGCCTCGCCGACGTCGCCCTGGAGCAGCAGGCAGCGCCGCCCCTCGGCCTCGACCAGCTTTTGGGTCGCCTCGGCATCGCGGGTTTCGTCCAGGTAGACAAGCACACAGTCGGCGTCTTCGCGGGCGAAATGCAGCGCAACCGCACGGCCGATACCGCTATCGCCCCCGGTAATCACGGCCACTTTGTCGCTAAGTTTGTCGCTTCCCCGGTAGCTCTCGCGAATGTACTCGGGCTCCGGGTGCATTTTGTGCTCGGCACCCGGCTGATGCGCCTGCTGCTGCGGGGGTTGTTGATGCTCTGCCATGGGCAAGCCCTCCTTCTTTGCACCTTCATTAACAGGGCCTGTCGCCGCAGGTAAGGCGACAGGTAAAAGGGCAGCGCTGTTGGTTGCGCTGCTCTGCTTGCCGCTATGAGCGCTTTTTGGCGTCTACGGGCTTGAGGGGGTCCCAGTTCTTGCGCGTAGCAAGAAACTCCGGGCGTGGCTTGTTACCGCAATACGGGTCGTGAAGCGTGTTTTTTACGCTGTTGTAGACAAAGAAGAGATTGCTTCTCGGCCAGCAGGACATGTTGATATTCGAGCCGTGGAGCGTGTTGCACTCGAACATGACCAGCGAGCCCGAGGCGCCCTTGGGTGCTTCGATGTCGTTTTCCATCATCAGCTTTTTCAGGCTGGCGGCATCCGGCACGCCGATTTCCTGACTCTTCAGCGACTCCTTGTAGTTATTCTCCGGCGTACGCCCCACGCAGGGAATAAAGTACTTGTGCGAGCCGGGGATCAGCATCAGCGGGCCGTTGAACTCGCCGTTGTCGGTGAGAATGATCGAGCAGCTCAGGGAGCGCATGCGCGGCATGCCGTCTTCGCTGTGCCAGGTCTCGAAGTCGGAGTGCCAGTCAAAGCCCTTGCCCTTAAAGCCCGGCTTGTAGTTGATGCGCGACTGGTGGATATAGACATCGCTGCCGAGGATCTGCTGGACCATGGCCAAAAGGCGGGGGTCGCGGGTCAGGCGGCTGAAGCGCTTGGAGACTTCGTGGATACCGAAGATGGAACGGATTTCCTCTTTCCCCGGCTCAAGAATAGTCCCCTCCGAGAGCTTCAGGTCGTCGTCATCCTCGTACTCGCGCAACTCCTGGATAAAGGCCTGCATCTCTTCTTCGTCAAAGAAATTCTCGAACGAGAGAAAGCCCTTTTCGTCGAATTCGTCCAGCTCCTTTTGGCTCAGTGGCCCGTCAGCGCGCTGTTTATCGTCGCTGTGGACGACGGGGTCAATGCGCTCGAACATGCCGAGCTTGCGTTCCAAACGGGTCGGAAAAAGATCCTGCGTATCTCGCATAGTGACTTCCTCCTAGTTTGTCTGAGTGACTAAAATTAGTGTAAAAACCACGATTTTATCAACTGCCTTGCTGGCAACCTGCGAAGGTTGCATATTTCTTGCATGGTTTTCTGATGCATGGTGCTCTGGTGAGCCATACCCACATCGTGGCCGAAGGAGGCGCCACGATGCTTGAGTAGATTGGCTTTTGACTACTTGCGATAGGCGGCATAAGTTCAGAGGTAGCCACACCCTTGAACAGCAGAGGAGGGAGCAGCATGCCGGCAAAATCAAAGGCTCAGCAAATGGCGGCTGGTGCCGCGCTGGCGGCCCGGCGCGGCGAGCAGAAAGTCAGCGAGCTCGACGGAGCCGCAAGGTCGATGTACGACTCCATGAGCGATGAGGAGCTGGAAAAGATGGCTGCCACCCAGCGTCGGGGCAAGCCTCGGCACAATCAGCAGTCGGACTGATCGGAGCCGGCGGGCTAATTCAGGCGCTGCTGAAGGCGTCTATTCAGGGGTTTCCGCCTGTTCTTCCTGAAAAATATCGTTAAAAAACGCTTGGCCGGCATCGGCGAGTACCAGGTGGCCGCGGGCGTTGTAGTAGGCGATGTGGCGGTCGAAGAGGGCGATTTTAGCCGCTTCGGGCAGCGGGCGGTCGATGTGGCAGGCGGCAAGAATCTGCTGCATTGTCGTATTGCTGCCGATCTGCTCCAGCAGCGCCGGGCTGGCGCCTGCCTCATGCGTGGTCAGCAGATCAAACATATAGCCGGCTTCCAGCACGCCGCGGCCGAGTACCAGCAGTACGCCCTGAATGGGGCGGATGGCGGCGGAGCTGATGGGGTCTTCGCTGTCGTCGCCGGCCAGCGAGCGCACGTAGAAAAACCCAGGCCGCTGTACCAGCTCCATGCCCATGTTGGCGTAGGCCCCGACGTAGTAGCGGTCGCGCTCTTTATACAGCTCCTGAAACAGCGGGTTGGCGACCGGCTCGCCGTCGCGGATGCAGTGCTGATTGATGACGCTGCCGGCGGTCAGCTGGCGAAATGCCTCTTGGCTCAGCCGGCGGTTGACCACGGGGCCCTGTGGGCTGTCGGGTGTGTCGTAGTCGTCATGCATGGGGCGTTTCCTTCGGTGTGGGCAGGGGCGTCAGCGGGTGGTAGGCCAGCTCCAGCTCGCCGTACGCCAGCACGTGGTGGCAAAAGCGCGCCCGGTAGCCAAGCTCGGGGCGGGCCATGACCCAGTCCAGCGCGTCCAGCAGGTCGTAAAGGGTGTAGTCGGCAAGCCGGGCCTGCAAAAAGTCGTGCAGCGCCTGGTGCAGGTCGCCGCAGCCGTGAGGTAGCTGCCAGCCTTGCAGTAATGCCTGTACTTCCTGCTGGCGGCGCTGCCGGGCCAGGTCGGCCTCGTTCAGGCCGGTGTGGGCCGGGTCCACGGTAACGGAGCCTTGCTGATCACGGGCGTCGCGCAGCTCGGCAATGCGGCGGTCGGTGAACTCTTCCAGGTCGGCTCGGTGGTCGATGTCGCGCCAGTCGAGCCCGGGCAGGCGCAGGCGTTTAATGCCGGCAAAGGTGCCGGGCCGCCGAATGGCCGGGTCGTTAAGCGGAATGTATTTGTCCCGCAGGCTGCCGTCGTGCAGGGCTTCGGTGGCCTCGCGCAGCCGGTTGAAGGCGCTTTCGACGGAGTCGTACTGCTGGCGCTGCCGCTGGTTCTGGCGCACGTAGCGCTCCAGCGAGCGGCGCAGGGCGTCAATATCCTTGATGTAGACGTGAATGGCGTTGGCGGCCAGCCGCAGCTCTTCGTCCAGCTCGGGGAGGCCGGCGTCGCGCATCAGATCGGCGATCCGGTAGATGGCGGTAATCGCCGGAATACCCTGTTTGAACGCCGTTTGCGGGTCAAGAAACTTGAGCGCCGGCAGAATATGGCGCTGGTAGATGCGGTTGATGTGCCTGAGCGCTTCGCGGGTTTGCGCGGCGTCTTCCAGGCGCGCGATGTCCTGATAGTCGACGATGCGGCCCAGGCGGTCGCTCTGGGCACCAAGGGTGGCGACGCTCGCCTGAATGTTGGCCAGGGTGTCCTGAGTGCGGCGCCTAAGCAGGCGCAGCTCGTCGCAGAAGTCTTCGTCGTCGAACGTCAGCGGCAGCTGTTCAAAGGCATCGAGGCTCTGGTTCAGGCCGCGGCGCAGGTCTTCCAGCTCGGTTTGGCTGAGCCCCTGCAGCCGGCTGACGTCGAAGTGGCGCAGCATTTCCAGCACGAAGGGGGCGAACATCAGGGTGCCCCGGGCTTGTTCCTTGCGCACAATCAGGCGTTCGTGCTCCAGGTTGTTTTCCGCAAGGGTCTGAAACACGCGCTCGCCTTCACGCTTGCTGACCGCCTGCGCGGCGGCATCGGCGGCCGCGCGAACCTGCCGGCGATACAGCCGCAGGGGGATCTCGGTGGTGCCGTGGTGCTGTTCCATGTGATCGACCAGCGGGGTGAAGTGCTGCCGGTAGTCGATCAGCTGTTTGAGGATATAGGGCGCCTTGACGATCATGACGGCAGCCTCTCGGGCGGCGGCTGACGCCGGCGGAGGCTGCCGGTTGCGCCAAACGATTCGCACAGGCCGTGGTGCACCACGCTGCGCTTGCTGGAGTAGGCGCGTTCGGCGTTGAACAGCCCCAGATGCACGTAGTTTTCCAGCACCTGGATGATGTTGGCGTCGCGGTTGGGGCTGGCCACAAAGAGGCTGTAGCCGTGGCGTTCGGCCATTTCCCGTGCGGTGCGCATGTTGCGCACTTCCAGCGAGCCGAACTCGTCCATCACCAGCGGCATACTCACCCGGGCATCTGGCGCCATCAGCCGTGAGATCAGCACTGACAGCAGGTTGGTAGTAATCATCATGGTGGTGCCGTTGGACTGGGCGTTACCCGTCCAGCCGTCTTCGCCCTGAAGGCGGTAGCGATAAAACACCGAGTGCAGAATCTGGTCCATGCTGAGCACGCTGCCCGTGCGCGCCGCTTCCGGGGAGAAGAAGTCCGCCTGAAAGGCCTGTAGCTGTTCGTAGACGTGCTCATCCTGAAGCTCATTGCCGAGCAGGTCGGCGCGGTCAAGGTCGTCGAGCAGCTGCTGAAAACGCGGGTGAAGCCGGTAGTCAATGCGCACCTCTTCCAGGTTGGAAATACGAAACTGCCCCAGCTCCTTGTTGATGCCGCTCATAAAGGCGCTGACGTAGTCCTTGGCCCGGCGCAGAATCTCCACCTGGGAATGGGTGGTCATGTTGTGCCGCTCGACGTTGTGGCGGTAGTGGGCGCGCAGGGTTTCCAGGTTGCTGTAGCGTTCGCGCAGCTGTTCGTGAAAGCGGCTGACGGCGGCGTCGTCAAAGGCCATGGTCATGTCGGCGCTGGCGTCATCCCCGAGCAGCCGGCGGGCCAGCAGCTGGCGCAGCTGAGTTTCCAGCTGCTGCCACTGGCCGCGCAGCTCGCGCACGTCGTTTTCCAGCGCGGTAACGGCGTCGTCATTGAGCGAACAGGGCGCTGGCTCCAGATGCCGGTGGGCGCGGCCGAAGACGCTGTCGGCATCCCGGCCCAGGGCGTTCAGGCGGCGCTCAAGGTTTTCGAGAATATCGCGCTCGCCCTTGGCGACGTTGTGCCGCTGCTGTGCTGCCTGGCGCGCTTCGTCGGCCTGGGCATGTTCGGTGGCGTTGCGGTTACGCTGCTGGCGGGCTTCCTCCAGCGTTTGGCTGAGCGTGTCGATGTCATCCGTCAGGGTTGTGGCCTGGTCTTCGTTGGCGGCCTTGGCCATAAGAGTCGAGCGTTCGCGGCGGGTGCTCTCTTCTGCTTCAGCGGCGTTCTGGCGGTGCCGGCGGATCTCGTCGGCGGTAAGGGTGGCGGCGCGCATCAGCTCGTCGCGCTGTTTGCTATCGCGGTCGATATGGTGCTGCAGCTGGGCAAGCTCGTGCTCGGCCTGCTGCCGATTGTGTTCGGCATCGTAGGCCTGCCAGACAATGCCGCCAAGGGTGATGTGGTCGGGCGGGTGGCCGAGCACCAGCACGCCGCTATCCGCGTAAAACTGCTCGCTGAAATGGCGGAAGGCGGCGAGCTGTTCCGGGCCTGGGGTGCCGTGAGTGCTGCCCAGCGCCGGGTTGAGGGAGTACAGAACTCCGGCGTCCCGCGCGGGGAGTGCGTCCAGCAGGGTGGGGCTGTGGTTATCCAGCGCGTGGCGCATCTGCTGGGCCTTGCGTTTGTTGCCCTCCAGGCGGCGGTTCACCTCGGCCAGCTGGTGCTGGGCGGCTTCCTTGCTGTCGTAGCTTTTGATTATCTCCTACTGCTGGTCGATGCGTTCCTGCAGCGCGGCCGCCGCTTCGTCCGGCGTCAGGCTGGGGAAGGCGTTAAGCGTGGCGTTGGCAGCGTTGATGTCGTGGCGTAGTTTGTGCGCCTGCTGCTGCAGGCCTTCCAGCCGGGTTTCGTGCTGGGTGACGTTGCGCTCAAGGGTGCTTTTGTCCCGGCGCAGGGTTTCTTCTGCGTTGGCGGCGTCTCGCAGCTCGCCGCCGGCGAGGCGCACGGCTTCGTCCAGGCGATCTTTTTCCCGGGTGACGCTCTGTGCCAGGTCGGCGTAGCGCTGGGCGGCCAGCCTGCGGTGGTCGCGCTCGCTTTGGTAGAGGACGTCAAATGCCTGCCATTCGTCCTGAGCGTTGACCAGGCGCGTAATGCGGTCGCCGTCGGCGCGCAGCTTACGCGCTTCGTCGACGATGTCGCTGATGTCCACGTCCAGCTGTTCCTGCCGGCGGCTTTTCTGGCCCTCCATAATGGTGGCCAGGGTGTCGGGCAGGGTGCGCTGGTCCTGGGCGGCAATATCAAAGGCCAGATGAATCAGCTTGCGCCAGGCTTCGATCTCCCGGGCACCGGCGTCGTTGCGCAGCGGCAACAGGCTAAAGCGGCCGGCGGTGGGGTGGTGGGGCTGGCTGGTGAACAGCCGCTGCTGGATGGTCTTGCGCTCGCTCAGCGGCTCGCCGCCCAGACGGCGCAGCTCGGCCAGGGTGTCTTTCAGCGTCATGGCCTCTACCGGGCCGCCAATGCCGCTGTCGTCGTCGGCTTCCATGTCCCAGAACAGCGGTTCTATCTCGCTGTAGGCGCAGGGCACCACCATACGCGCGTATTCCTGATTATCCGTGGCGCTGCCGCGGTGCAGCGCAATGCAGAAGGTGCCGTGCGGGTTTTCGGCTTCCAGGGTGATAAAGGAGCGATCTTCGGGAAAGTAGTAGCGAAAGCTGGCCAGCGCGTCATAAATCTTGCCGTTGGTGCCGCGGAAGTTGAACTTCTGCTGGCATTTGCGGAAGTTGATTTCGGGCAGCAAAAACAGCTTCAGGGCGTTGAGCATCGAGGTCTTGCCCAGGTTGTTGCTGCCAAACAGGGCGGTGTGCTGGTCAATGCGCACTCGGGTATAGGCGTAGGCGGCGCTGTTAACGAAAATCAGCTGCTTGAAGCGGAAGGTATCAAAACCCAGCGTCATGAAAGCTCTCCTGAGTGGGGTGGCAGGCCTGCGAGATAGGTTTCCTGTTCCAGGCTGCGTCCGCTGCGTCGGATAAGCTCGGCGACCTTGGCCACCGGCGGCGTGCGGCTGATATAGCGGGATAGCTCGCGGCGCTGTGCGGGGCTGACCAGGCGCGGCGCGGCGGCGCGCTGCAGGCGTTCTTCCAGGTTGCTGGGGGCGACGAACTGCAGGGGCGGAAGGCTGCCGCGGCGGAAGAGGGTGTCACACATGCGAATGCCGCCCGGGTCCGGATCAAACAGGCAGCCGATGGCCTGATAGCGCTGCAGGGCCGGGGTGAGCATGTGGTTGGTGACGCTGTTGCCGCTGCCGTAAAGCACGTCGGCCTGCTGCCATTCTGTGCCCAGCCCGCACTCGGGCAGCAGCGCGAGGGTAGCGTCCAGCGCCAGAAAGTTTTCCAGATTCTCCACCAGCAGCGCCCGGGGCGCAGGGGGAACGGGAAAGTGCGGCGTGTCGTCTTCGACCAGAATGACCTGAGGGTGGCGCTGGTCATGACGGCGCATCAGCAGCACGGCGCCGCTGACCCGCGCCCGATGGCTGTTGCCCAGGCGGGCGCCTTCGATGCGCTCCGAGGCGTGGGCTTCCTCCAGCCACGCCACCCAGTCGTCGAGCGTTGTCTGATGGTAGTCGTGAAAGCGTGCTTGCCGCCCGCGCACAAACTCGCGTCGGGCACCGCCCAGCAGCGCCTGCTCGTCCAGGCCCAGCTCGGCCATTCCGCGCTTGAACGCCGCTTCATCGACGCCTTCACCGACCGCCAGCTTGTGCAAATAGCCGAGAAAACGCCGCTTGCCAATTCGGTGTTTTGCGCTCATATCGCCATCCTTGACGCTGAACCAACTCCTGACATTAGCCAATAATCGCGGGCTTGAAAAGCGCCGCGCTGTGGCGGGTCGTGTCGGGTGATAAGTGCCTTCTCATTCATGCGGCGAAGCGCTACGCTCGCTCTCATACCCGGCCAGTCGCAGTGGGGCCGGTGGCCGGCAGCAGAGCCGGGGATACTTGCCGCTAAGCTGAATAATGAACGTGACGCCGAGACCTTGCCTTGAATACCCACAATAGAGCTCGGTAAGGAGCACCGCATGTACTACATAGATGGCCCCGAAGCGCTGCTGTGGGATGAATACAAGTACCGCCATGACCACATCTGGCAAAAGCTGTTTCAGATCACCATCGCCGTGGTGCTGCTGGGGGCGGTGCCGTACCTCAAGCCCGACATTACCCAGGTGCTGCAAAGCTGGATTCTGATCGCGCCGCTGCTGGGCAGTATGCTGGCCTTGATTACCCTGGTGCTGATGCACGTTGAGCTGACGCTGTTTGCCAAGATTGCTGCGGCGCACCGCGCCCACCAGGAAGACGCCGGCATTGTGAAGCACAGCCGGAACAACTATTTTCGCTATCTGGTGCTTACCTACGTCAGTTTTCTGCTGCTGGTGAGCTTCGCCAACGTTGCCGTGGTGCGCCTGCTGTGGCTATGACCTGAACAGAGGCCTGTTCTTCAGATTGGGCACCGGCTGTCGTTGAACGGTGATTCCTGGCGAGGAAACCCGACACGATGGTCGATGAATTGTATGATGACGCCACCGTTGGCCCAGCCCCAGGTGCCACGACCGTATTTTTCTGAAAAAGCGTCGCACGAATTTCCGAGGTAGATAACGGCATCCCCGGACTTCATGACAGCGCCGCTGTCGTTCATTGTCACGTTGTAGTTCCTGCCACTGCCGTCAGTCATGACATGGGCAAAGGCGTCACTGCTGAAAAAGGCCATCAGTAACAGTAGAAAAGTAACAGCGCTTCTGTCTTTTGCTTTTACCAACATATACGGCTGATATAACGAGGCACACCATGTGCGGCCGCTTTGCCCTTTACAGCGATGTTTCCACCCTGGCGCGTTCGCTCGGCATGCCGCTGGCGGAGCCTGAGCTTGCGCCGCGCTATAACGTGCCGCCGGGCACCTGGATCAGATCGGTGCGGCGTGGCGACGATGATGCGCCGTGCCTGGATGCGCTGTGGTGGGGCTACCGTCCGGGGTGGGCTGACGAGAAGGCGCCCCAGCCGATCAACGCCACCGCCGAAAAAGTTGCGACGTCGGCGTACTTTCGCGATGCGTTCGCTCACCGGCGTTGTTTGGTGCCGGCCAACGGCTGGTTCGAGTGGCTGAACGTGGACGGCCGCAAACAGCCGCACTACCTGACCCGAGAGGACGGCGAGCCGCTGTGGATGGCCGGCCTGTGGGCAGAGCGCCCGGACGGCCGTCTTGGCTGCGCGATTATTACCGAGCCGGCACGCGGGGCGGCAGCAGCGGTTCACCCGCGTATGCCGCTGGTGCTCGATCAGCCAAGCCTTGAGCCCTGGCTGGACGCCGAGCTGACCCAGCGCGACGCTATCCGCCGCCGGGTGCGCCACCTCACGCCCGAGGCGCTGATCCACTGGCCGGTGAGCGCTCGCGTCAACAAGCCGGTGGAGGACGACGCCGGGCTGATCGAGCCGGAAGGCTGAGGCCCTGTCGCTACTAGTGGCCCGTATCGCATTTGTTGCGCTTTCTATACGACCTTTCCGCCCAGCACGTTTTTCACATGTTCGAGCGCGACGTCGTGGCCGGGCTGGTTGAAGCTGGCCACGCCTTTTTCGCGCACCACGATATCGAAGCCCTTGTTGTAGGCATTGATCGCCGTGTGGAGGATGCAGATGTCGGTGCATACGCCCACCAGGTGCAGCTCGGTGATGCCGCGCTCGCGCAGCTTGGTTTCCAGCGGGGTGCCGACAAAGGCGCTGTAGCGGGTTTTGTCGAAGTAGTGGATGTGGGGCTTATCGCGGTGCCGGTCGTACACGTCGGCCAGCTTGCCGTAGAGTTCGCGCCCCGGAGTGCCCATGATGTTGTGCGGCGGAAACAGCTTCGATTCCGGGTGGTAGGGGTCGACCTCAAGGTGGGCGTCGATGGCGAAGAAGACGTCGTCGCCGGCTTCGATGAACGCTTCGGTGATCTCGACGATATCGTCTTCCAGCGCCTGGCCCGGTACGCCGCAGGAAAGCTTGCCGTCCGCGGCGACAAAGTCGTGGGTGTAGTCGATGTTGAGCAGCGCTTTCTGGCTCATATCCAATTACCTCCGTGCGGCGCCTTCATCGGCAAATCCTTGCCGGTATCGGCATTGAGCGATCAGGTTCAATACGGCTTTTGTTTCTCTACCATAGCGAAGTCGCTTGCGGGCAGGAAGCTGCGGGGCCAGCCTCTCCATTGGCCGTTAAGCCCAAGGGGTGGCCGTCCGTGGGAAGAAAGACTCGACAGACCTTGAAAACCAGGCCGATAGAAGGAGGCGCCATGCCAACCCCTACGACTATGCAAGCTGCTTTTATTCGTGAAACGGGCGGCGTCGTTCACATCGAGATCGGCGAGCTGCCGGTGCCGCGTCCGGGGCCGACGGACGCGCTGGTGCGCATGGAGGCCAGCGAAGTCAATCACGTGGACCTGTTCGTGCGCTCCGGGGCGTTTCCCACGCCCACGCCGTTTCCCTTTGTGATCGGCCGCGACCTGGTGGGCACCGTGGTTGAGGCAGGGTCTGGGGCAGCGGGTTTTGCGGTTGGCGATAGGGTCTGGTGCAACAGCCTGGGCCACGACGGCCGCCAGGGCGCGTTTGCCGAGTATGCCGTGGTGAGCGCGGAGCGGCTGTATCCGCTACCGCCGAAGGTAGCGCCGCTTGACGCGGCGGCGGTGCTGCACGGGGCGGCCACGGCGCATATCGGCCTGGTGCGCGAAGCCGGGCTTGCCGCCGGGGATACCCTGCTGGCGACGGGCGGCCGGGCGGTGGTCATGGCCGGACTGCAGGGGGCCGCACCGGCGCTGCCGGTGGGGGCGATGTATACTCGGGAAGTGTCCCTGCACGGGTTTGCCATCAGCAATGCCTCGGTCAGCGATCTGGCCCGGGCCGCCGGAACGATCAATCGCCTGCTTGCCGCCGGGCGGCTCAAGGGCCGTATCGGCGCGACCTTCTCGCTTACCGAAGCCGCCGAAGCGCACGACGCCATGGCCGCCGGCAAGGTGCGGGGGCGGGTGGTGGTTCGCTCTCCGTGAAGGCTGCGTGCATAAGCGGTTCAAAAGCAGTGCAAGCCGCCCGCGCGCCTTCAAACGTTGGGGCAGAAGTCGTTATGCTTGTTCAGGCCGCCGAGTGTATACATCGGCAATAGACAATCAGGGGCATTAGCCCGGGAGGTAGGTAATGAGCAAGTCCATCGTTGTCGGATCGACGCTTGCGGTGTTGGGTTTGGGTGGCCTGGCGTTTGGCGCCTGGCAGATTCAGGACCAGCCCACGGGGCCGGAGTACGCCGATATCGTCAACGTGCAGGAGATCACCCGCACCGTCGAAACCCCGCGCGAGGTGTGCGAAGACGTGCAGAAACAGGTGCCCGTGAAGCAGCAGCCGCAGCAGCAGGCCCAAAGCAGCGACCCGAACAAACTGCTCGGCTCGGCGGCCGGCGCGGTTGTCGGCGGCCTGCTGGGTAACCAGGTGGGCGGCGGCACGGGCAAGAAGCTGGCCACTGCAGCCGGTGCCATCGGCGGCGGCTTGGCCGGGCGCGAGGTGCAGGAACGGGTGGAAAACCGCCAGCGCGCCCAGGCCGGCCAGTCCCAGCCGCAGACGCGCACGGTTACCCGCGAAGAATGCCGCACCGTGGTGGATACCCACGAAGAGTCCGAAGGCTACAAGGTCTCCTGGAGCGACGATAGCGGCACCCACACCACGCGGCTGGACGAAAAGCCCGAGGGCGACCAGGTAGAGCTTGAGGAGGGGTCGCCCAACTGGCAGAAGACCCGCGCTGCCCAGCAGGAAGCATAGCGCTTAGCGGCTTACCCCAGCGCCATCACCACCGCCCCATACGTTGCCACGCCGGCTGCCACCGGCCAGCCCAGCGAGCGCACCCGCCGCCACACGGCCAGGGTCACCAGCACGCCAAGCCCCGTGGCCAGCCAAGAGCCGGCATCGGGGTGGCGCGGCACCAGCGACACGCCGAGCACCGCCGCGATCATCAATGGCCCTAGAATGCTGAGCCACTGGGGCAGCGCTTCGGCGTCCTCGGGGTCGCCGCGTTTGCCAAGCCGCCGGCGCATCCACAGCAGCGGCAAGAGCCGCAGCAGCAGGGTACCCAGCGCCGAGGCCAGCACGGCAAGCCAGAGAGCACTACTCATGAAAGCCTCGCGATAGGCTTGGGGCGTGCTTGACCAGGTAGAAGCACAGGGCGCCGCATAGAGCGGCGAAGGGGATGCCCGGGTTGGTCAGCCCCACCGTGGCGCTGGCCAGGGCCACGCCGATGCTGACGCTCAGCGCCAGGCCCCAGCGCGGGGAGGTGAAGCGCGGCGCCACCAGCACGATAAAGAGCGACGGCAGGGCAAAGGGCAGCACCTCGCCGAGCAGCGGCCAGCGCGACATCAGCCAGCCGCCGGAGAAGGCGCCGAGCGCGGTGCCGCCAACCCACCCGGCCCAGGCGAACAGCGAGACCCCGGCGAACCAGCCCAGGCGCCGATCCACCGGCAGCTGGGGCAGGCGCTGATGGGCCAGGGCAAAAACCTGATCGGTAAGGCCGTGGATCAGCCACGGCCAGCCGCGGCTCGCCGTCATCCAGGGGGCCAGGTTGGGCGCATAGACCAGGTGGCGTACGTTGATCAGCAGCGTCATGATGATGACCAGCCACAGCGGCGCGCCGCCGGCGACCATCCCCACGAACAGAAACTGCGAGGCGCCGGCGTAGAATAGCGTCGAGATGACAATCGCCTCCCAGGGGGCGAAGTCCGCCTGAACCGCAATCAGCCCGAACGAGACGGCCACCGGCACGTAGCCGCCCATCAGGGGAAAGGTCTCGCGTATTCCCGTGAGCGCCGGGTGGGACAGGGTAGCTTGCAGGGCCAAGAGGCGTCTCCTTGCTCGGCGTGAAACGTCACGCCAGTTTGCACGAAGCGCCGTGGAAGGACCAACCTTGGGGCTCGGCAGTGAAGGAGGTGGACGGATGAAACGCAAACGTACGACGCCGCTGAGCGATGATCATGTAAGCCCCGGCAGCTGTTCGGCCGAGCTGCGCGCGCAAATACTGGGCGACGCGCCGTATTTCCGGGGATTGCCGGCGCCGGCGCGGGACGCCGTTAATCGTCTGTTCCGCAGCGTCAACTACCCCACCGGCAGAATGATCTACCACGAGGGCGAGCCCGCCGAGACGCTCTTTCTGGTCGCTCACGGCAAGGTCAAGCTGCTTCAGCACAGCGTTTCGGGCGACGAGGTGGTGCTCGACCTGCTGAGCCAGGGCGACCCCTTCGGCGGCCTGACGGTGCTCGGCCGGCGCCGCTACCCCCAGAGCGCGGTAGCCCAGACGGCGTGCTGCGTGCTGCTGATCACGCTGGCGGACTTCCGCGACCTGCTGCACCGCTACCCGGCGGTGGCGCTGAGCGCCTTGGACGGCGTGGCGCGGGATCTCGAAGCGGCCCAGGACACCATCCGTTCCCTTAGCACCCTGCCGGTGGAGGCGCGAATCGCCCAGACGCTGCTCGACCTCGCCGAGCGGCTGGGCGAAGCCGACGAAAGCGGCGTTCTGATCCAGTCGCCGCTGTCCCAGCAGGACCTGGCCGCCATGGTGGCGACCACCGCGGAAACCGTGAGCCGGGTGATTTCCGGCCTGCGGCGCCGGGGGTACGTCGACACCGGCCGCCAGTGGATACGCCTGCGCGACCGCGCCGGGCTCGCTCGCCTGATCGAAGAGGCCGAACCCGGGCGCTGACGCCGCGCTTTTTGCCCTTATTTTGCCAATCGCTGGAGCAACTTGTTCCGGCGCATGTTGTGTTTCCTCCCCGTCGCCCATTCTGTCCCTGACACGCACAGAGACAGGAGACAAGCGATGAAAACCTTACTGCGTAGCGACGACCTGAACTGCCCGTCCTGCATCCCCAAGATCGAGAAAGCGCTGGGCCGGCTCGACGGCGTGACTCACGCCAAGGTGCACTTTGCCACCGGGCGGATCGAGGTCGAGCACGACCCCGAACGGGTCAAGGCCGAGCGCCTGGCATCGGCGGTGCGCGATGTGGGCTACGAGGCGCGCGTCAGCGCATTTTGAATTTGGGAGGCAATCCATCATGAATATAAGACGTTTGTTATCCCGCTGGCGCTCCCCTGCCCAGCGGCGCGGCACGGTGGCGCTGGTCGCCGGGGTGGCGAGCCTGAGCGGGGCGGCCAGCTACTTCCTCGGCGGCCCGGGCTGGCTCACCGACGCGCTGTGGCTTTTCGCCGCCGCCGTTGCGGGCACCGAAGTGGCCCTGCGGGCGTTTTCCGCGCTGAGGGCGGGGAGCATCAGCATCGAGCTGCTGGTTACCGTTGCCGCCGTGGGGGCGCTGTTTATCGGCGAGTACTGGGAGTCCGCCGCGGTCACCTTCCTGTTCGTGCTGGGCGGCTACCTGGAAGCGCGGACCCTGGCCAAGACCCGCTCGGCGCTCAAGGATCTGCTGGCGCTGGCGCCCGTTGAGGTCGTTGTGCGCCGGGAGGGCGACGAGGTCACGGTAGCGCCCCATGAGGTTGAGCCCGGGGAGACGGTGATCGTGCGGCCGGGCGGGCGCATCGGCGTCGACGGCAGCATTCTCGGCGGCCGCGCGGCCATCGACGAAAGCGCGATTACCGGCGAGCCCATCCCCGCCGAGAAGCAGGAGGCCGACAGCGTCTTTGCCGGCACCGTGAGCCACGACGGCTATCTCGAAATCCGCGCCGAAGGCGTCGGCGCCGACACCACGCTTGCGCGCATTATCCAGCGCGTCGAGCAGGCCCAGGAAGCCAAGGCGCCGACCCAGCGGTTCATCGAGCGCTTCGCTACCTGGTACACGCCGGCGATTATCGTCATGGCGCTGGTCGCCTACGCGGTCACCCGGGATGCGCCGCTGGCGCTGACGCTGCTGGTGATCGCCTGCCCGGGAGCGCTGGTGATCTCCACGCCGATCTCGGTGATCGCCGGCATCGGCCGCTCTGCCCGCGGCGGCATTCTGATCAAGGGCGGCGAGTACCTGGAAACCGCCGGGCGCATCCGCGCCGTGGCCTTCGACAAGACCGGCACCCTGACCGAAGGGCGCCCCGAAGTCATGACGGTGACGCCGCTTGCCGGCATTCCGGCGCTGCCCACTACCGGAGAAGATACGCAGCCGCGCCGGCGGCTGCTGCACTGGGCGGCGCTTGCCGAGAGCGGCTCGGAGCACCCGCTCGGCCGAGCGGTGGAGCGGGCGCTGTCGGCGGATTACAGCGGCCCGCGCGCCGACGACTTCGAGACCGCGGCGGGCGGCGGCATCAGCGCCCGCTGGCAAGGTCGGCGGGTGGAAATCGGCCGCCCGGACTGGCTCCAGGAGCGGGTCGACGAATGGCCCGACGCGGCGGCCAGGGCGCTTGACGAGATCCGCGAGCGCGGCGAAACCGTCGCCGCCGTGGCCGTCGACGGCGTTCTTGTTGGCCTGCTGGGCTTTGCCGACCGCATTCGCCCCGAGGCGGTGGAGGCGCTTTCCGCCCTGCGCGCCACCGGGGTCAAGCGGCTGGTGATGCTCACCGGCGACCACGCCGCCAGCGCCTGGCGCATTGCTCGCGAGCTGGGCATCGAGGAAGTGCAGGCCGGGCTCTTGCCCGAGCAGAAGCTCGAGGCTATCGAGGCCATCCAGCGCGAGAGCGGCACCACCGCCATGGTCGGCGACGGCATCAACGACGCCCCGGCCCTGGCCACGGCGGATATCGGCATCGCCATGGGCGCGGCCGGCACCGATGTCGCCATCGAGAGCGCCGATATCGCGCTGATGGCCGACGACCTGGGCAAGATCGCCGAGGCGGTGGGCATGGCCCGGGCGACGCTGAACAACATCCGCCAGAACGTGGTGATCGCGCTTCTGACCGTGGCCGGGCTGCTGGCCGGCGTCTTTGCCAACGAGGTGCACATGGCCGGCGGCATGTTCATCCACCAGGTCTCGGTGCTGGTGGTGGTGGTCAACGGCATGCGGCTGCTGCGCGCCCGTCCGGCCGCCAAGGGGCAGGCGTCAGCCGAGGCGCAGAAGCCGGCTCCGGCCGCCTGACGGTTCGCGCTTTTACTCACTGAGTCAGGAAGGCCTCGCTGCGGCGGGGCCTTCCTCGTTGCGCGCGCCGGAAGCCACAGGCGGAGCCGTTCGGGCCCGGGCGATGGTTTCCTCGTCGGCGGTGGCGTCGATCAGCCGGCCGTCGGCGAATTCGAGGGTGTATTCCTCGAGCAGGGCGGTCTCGCTTCCGCGCAGCAGCAGCGTCAGCCGGCTGCCGCTGAGCTTGGCCGTTTTCACCCGGGCCTTGCGGCCGTTGCACCAGGCGCTGGCGGTCACGCGCTGGTATTTCTGTTCGAGCGTGACGCGATACTGGCCGCCGTCCGGAGCTCGCCACTCCCAGGTGCCGGCGACCCGGGCAGGGACGATCCACAGATAGACGATGGCGCCGCTGAAGGTGCGCCGCTCGTCCGCCTGCCAGTCGCCCATGTTGAAAGCGTGGGAGACGATCCGCGTGCCCGGGGCAAGCTCGCTGAGCAGCTTGGGGCGCAGATCCACGTTGACCGAGTCGAGTAGGTAGAGGGTGACGACGGTGGCTTCGCTGATGTCGGCGGTGAAGATGTCGTCTTCGACAAAGTCGACCATGTATTCCACCCCCGTCGAGCCCGCATAGTCCATGGCGTCGGCCACGCGCAGCGGGTCAAGCTCGATACCCACGGCGCGCGCGTCGCGCTGCATGGCGGCGGCGACGACGATCCGGCCGTCGCCGGAGCCCAGGTCGTAGAGCACGTCCCGGCGGCCGACGCCGGCCAGACTCAGCATTTCGTCGACGACTTTTTCGTCCGTGGGCACGTAGGGCACATTCAACAGCAGGTCCGGCTCTACCGAATAGTGATCAAGATCGCTGACTAAATCGCTGAACAATGGCGTTACCTATATCTTTATTTGCTTATGTTTCCTCCGTGCCGGGGCAAAACAAGAGGTCGTTACCAGAGGTCGTTAAAAAAAGATCGTTACAAGAAACCTTTGGCTGCCGGGCGGCCGCGCGAGTGGTTGATCGCGGCGGGCTTCAGTGAGCTGGGGTATCTTCCACGTACCGGTTTCTGCCCGCGCCCAGCCCGGCAACGGTCAGCAGCGCATAGACGCCGATCATGGTGATGATGGGCCCGCTCCAGGTGCCGGTGAGGTCGTACAGAAAGCCGATCAGCAGCGGGCCGGTGGCGGCCAGCACATAGCCCACCGACTGGGCCATGCCCGATAGCCTGGCTGCCAGCACGGCGTTTCTCGTGCGCATGCCGAGAAAGGCCAGCGACAGGCTGATCGACGATCCCGATGCGAGCCCCAGGATAGTGATCCAGAAGACGATGAGCGGCATCGGGCCGCCGAGCAGCAGCCCGGTAAAGCCGACGATGCCGCCGCTGCCGATCAGGGCGATAATGCCCAGCTGGTGGGGGAATTTCTCGGCGAGAATCGGAGCGAAAAAGGTGCCCGGCAGGCTGATGAACTGAATATAGGAAAGCATCCACCCCGAGGCGGCCCTCGAGAAGCCGAAGTCGTGCATCATCTCCGGCAGCCAGGAGACGAGGACATAGAAAACGAACGACTGCAGGCCCATAAAGAAGGTGACCTGCCAGGCCAGAGGCGACTTCCACAGGCTGACGGGCGGCGGCGGCTGCACGGCCGGCGCCGCGGCGCTGCCGTTGCGGCGTTCGGTGCGGTCGATAATGACCCAGACGGCGATGCCCACAAGCGCCATCAGCCCCCAGGCGAGCAGGGAAAAGCTCCAGCCAAGCCCGCCGAGCCTGGCCAGGGGCACGGAAAGACCGGCGGCGGTGGCGGCGAGAATCGCCATGGCCGTGGAGTAGATGCTCGTCATCCGGCCCACGCGATGGGGCAGCTTGTCCTTGATGAAGGCCGGCAGGAGTACGTTCATCAGGGCAATGCCGACGCCGATGACCGCCGTGCCGACGAACAGCGTAGGCGTCCACGGCAGGGAGCGCACGGCGATGCCGCCGGTAAGCAGCAGCAGGCCGAGCAGAATGCTGCGCGCGTTGCCCAGCCGGCCGCCGATGGCCGGGGCCAGCGGGGACATGACGGCAAACGCCACCAGCGGCAGGCCGGTGAGGATGCCGGCGCTCCAGTTGGCCAGGCCCAGCTGGTCGCGGATGGTGCCCAGCAGCGGCCCCACCGAGGTGATGGCCGGGCGCAGGTTAAAGCCGACGAGGATGATGGCCAGCATGACCAGGGCATGCTGCCGGGACGCTCCCGCCTGTGCCGTCATCGATGTGTCTCCCTGCCGCGGGCTCAGCCTTGCCGGGCCTGAAAGCGCTCGAACGCTTCCCGGCTCTCGGGGTGGGGGAGATGAACCACGTCGATGCCCTGGCGGCCGAAGTCGCCCTGCATCTGCCGGTACAGCGCTTCGGTGGAAAAGCCGTAGGGGCCGCCCAGGTCGTCATCCGCGGCGAACACAATGCGCGCCACGCCGGCCTGGATCATCGCCGCCATGCACATGGCGCAGGGCTTGCCGCTGGCGTACATGGTCGTGCCCGGGTGGCGTGCCTGCCGTTCGGCTTTGCCTGCGTGGCGCAGCGCCTGGATTTCGGCGTGGGCGGTCAGGTCGTGGTCGATCCAGGCGTCGTTGACGCCTTCGGCGACGATCTCGGTCCCTCGGGTCAAAACGGCGCCGAACGGCTCCCCGCCCTTGTCCACGTTGGCCAGGGCCAGCGTGACGGCCTGACCGATCATCTGCTCATCGAAACGCGACGTTTCCGAGGTCATCAGCTATTCCTTTTTCTTGAATTCCCGATACTTATTATACATTAGGTTTTGTACGAAAAGTTGGCTCGCAAGCAACGATGTATGCACGCAAGGCATACCATGGCACGAAAACTGCGAGCCAACTTGTCATAGCGTGTCGCAATACGCCGCAGCTCCTTGAGCCAGCCAATGCAACGTTCCACGGCATTACGCTCACGATATTTCGGCTTATCAAACCCATGGGGTAAGCCGGGCCGAGGTTTACGATGCATGTTGCGCTGAGGAATGATCGGCTTCATATGGTGGCGATCGCAGTACCGGCGCAGAGACTCGCTATCATAGCCTTTATCCGCCACCACATAGCGACAACGCTTGCGAGGCCGCCCGCGGTATCCGGGTAGGCGAACGCTTTCCAGGGTGGAAACAAAGTGGCGTGAATCGGCGTCCTGTCCGGGCGATACACTGAAGGTTAGGGGCCAGCCGTGACGATCACATAGCAGATGAATTTTGGTGGTCAATCCGCCACGACTACGGCCCAACGCGTGATCTAACGGTTCGTTTGAGCCCCCTTTTTGCCACCTCCCGAGGCAGCCCGCGTGGCACGAATGGAGGTGGAGTCGACCATCCATGTATCCAAATCCATCAGCCCGTCTTCTCGCAGTTGAAGATGCAGCCGTTCGAGGACGGCATCGAAGGTGCCATCGTCTCGCCAGCGACGAAAACGCTCATACACGGTGGTCCACGGACCATAGCGCTCTGGCACATCTCGCCATTTAGCGCCAGAGCACAGCACCCAGAAAATACCGTTCAGTATTTGCCGGTCGTCTCGTCTGGGCCTTCCCATGCGCTGTGGCGGAGAGACAATATCCTCAATCAACGACCAGCCGTGGTTTGAGACCTCGTAACGACCTGCCATACGTCACCTATGCTGCTACGGTATGGGCAAACTTAGCAGAAACCACTTTTCGTACAAAACCTAGGGTCTGTTGACGTTTCATGGCAGGGGTATTGGCAGGATAGGGGCAAGCTCACAGAATAAAGGTTCCTAAGCCAACAAACTGCAAGCCTGCCATGCCCCGACAAATGCTCACGGATGAAC
>NZ_JASSZF010000042.1:0-20055 GCF_031935715.1 Halomonas garicola
GCACGACTGGAAGGGATGAACAGTCTGTTTCAGGCCGCCCGCTCACGTGCTCGCGGGTACCGCAACGAAAGCACCTTCATCACCATGATCTACCTGATTGGCAGCCCGGTCGGGAGCATGCTGGATCAGGCCCAATCCACATGAAACGTCGAAGAGCCCGTTTATCTATGCGGTTTATCTATGCTGTTTATCTATGCCGTATTACCTACGCCGCATTACCTATGCCGTAAAAAGCGGCGCGTCGGGCGGTTAGCGCCGGCGCAGAATGGTGCCCTGGTCACCTACGGCGTAGGCGGTGCCGCCCCGGGTGGCGATGACCGAGCGCAGGCCGAGCTCGGTGCCGGTGGGTTCGCTTTGCCACTGGCCGCCTTCCAGGCGCAGGGCGCAGCCGTGGGTGCCCACGGCGTAGACGCCGGCGGCGGCGGAGCCTGAGATCGACAGCAGGTCGTCGCGCACGCGGATGGGCAGCAGGTTCCAGCGCTGGCCGTTGAAGTGGGCCAGGGTGCCGGAGAGCCCCACGGTGTAGATGTTGTCCAGGGCGTCGCCCCAGACGCCGTAGAGGAAGTTTTCGGTGCCGGCGGCAAAGTCGGTCCAGTCGCGGCCGTTGTAGCGCAGCACCAGGCCGAAGTCGCCCACGGCGAGCAGGTGTTCGTCGTCCATGCCCCAGAGATGGTAAAGCGCCGAGGCGGTGCCGCTGGGCAGCCGCTTCCAGCCCAGGCCGTCGAAGTGCAGCACCAGGCCTTCGTCGCCCACGGCGTAGATCGAGTCCGGGCGGGTGCCCCACATCGAGAGGATGGTGATGTCCAGGTGCAGGTCGAAGTGCAGCTGCCATTCGCGGCCGTCGAAGCGGAAAATGCGCCCGAGCTGGCCGGCGGCGTAGAGCCCGCCACGGCCTGCGTCCCACACGCAGTGCAGGTTGAGGTCGGTGGGCGCGGGGAGCTGCTCCCACTGCGCATCCTCGCCGGCCAGGCGCAGCACCGTGCCCGCTTCGCCGCAGGCGTAGCACACGCCCTGGGGCGTTTCCCAGAGGTTCCACAGCTGGCGGTCGGTGGGCGAGTCCATGGCCTCCCAGCGGCGCTTCTGGGCGGTGGCGCTCACCGCCGGGGCAAGGGCGTCGATGAAGTCCGGCGCGGCGGTCATGATGGTGCCGAAGTCGCCGACGACCAGCGCCTCGCCGGTGGAGAGCGGCACGATATCCATGAGGTCGTGCTGGCAGTTGCTCTCCAGCTGGTACAGCCGCGGCTTGCGGGTAGCGGAGCGAGCCTTGGAGAGATAGTCGCGCAGATAGAACAGATAGCCACGGTCGCCGACGATCAGCACGCCGTCCTTGTACGGGCGTAGCGAACGCAGGCGGGGCATGGGGGTGTCGACGTCGATGGCCTCGAAGCGGCCGTTGGCGTAGCTCACCAGCTCGCCGCGAAAGCCGCCCTGATCGACGAAGTAGCGTCCGCCGCCGAGCAGCAGGGTATCGTCATCGACGACCAGCAGGGCCTGAAAGCCCGAGCTCAGCGGGCAGTCCAGCGCTTCCCAGTCGCCGTCGGGGTGCCGACGGATGACGGTGCCTTCGCCGCCGGCGGCGTAGACGCTGCCGCTCGGCGTGCAGGCGACGGCGCGCAGGTTGATGTAGGTGGGGCTTTTTTCCCGCTGCCAGGCGTGGCCGTCGTAGTGCAGGATCATGCCGTCGTCGCCTACCGCCCAGGCGTGGCCGGAGGCGTTGCCGTCGATGGCAAAAAGCGGCGTGTTTTCCGCGCAGGCGGTAAAGCTCTGGCTATCGTCGTCGATGACGCCGCCGTGCTGCTGCGTCCAGCGGGAGCCGTCGAAGTGCAGGATGCAGCCCATCCAGCCGACGGCGAAGAGGTTGTCCCGGGATGGCCCCCAGATGCCGTGCAGCGGCAGGTTGCCGGGGGTTTCCATGGGCTTCCACAGCCGGCTGTGCGCGTCGGCGTGGCCGTCAAAGTGCAGCACCATGGCTTCGTCGCCGACCACGAACACTTCGCCATCGCCGGCCCAGCCGGACCACAGCACGTCGCCGTCGCCGGCGCCGACTTCGGGCGCGCGGTGCCAGGCCGCGCGCTGGGGAGCGTTGGGGTTGGCGCCGTCGAGCAGCTGGCGAAAGAAGCGGCGGCGATCCGGGTTGGCTGTCTGGGTCATGAAAGCGTCCTGGCAAAAAGCAAAGGGGTTACTGCCGCAGCAGGTCGGCGAGCTGGCCACGCAGTTCGTCCTGCTGGTCCTGGGGCAGAGCAGCAAGGGCCGCGTCGAAATCGCTGCCGGCGCCGTCCTCCAGGGTGTTAAGCGAGGCCACGGCGGCATCGGCGAACATCGCCCGGGCGTGTTCGACGCAGGCGTCGATCACCGGAGCAAACGCTTTGGCCTCGGGGCCTTCCGGGGCGTCGATGACGATCGGCCGGCCGCTGTCGGAGCCGCTGGCGAGCGCCGGCGACAGCGGAATCTGCGCCAGCGACTCGATCTCGTGCTCGGCCAGCGCCTCGGCCAGGTGGGCCCGGGGGAAGAGGTGGAACTCGCCGCTGCAGTGCGGGCAGGTGATGCCGGACATGTTCTCTACCGCGCCGAGCAGGGGCATGCTGCGATCCTGGCAGAAGCGTACCGCCTTGAGGCTGTCCATCAGCGCGACTTCCTGGGGCGTGGTGGCGAGCAGGGCGGCGACGTCTTGGCCTTCGAGCATGTCGGAAAGGGTAATCAGCTCGTTGCCGGTGCCCGGGGGCATGTCGACGACGAGAAAGTCCAGCGGCCCCCAGTCGAAGGAGCCGATCAGGTGGTGCATGAAGTCGTGCTTGTAGGCATCGCGCCAGACGATGGGGGTGTCGTCGGTTTCCATCATGAACGCCAGCGAGCCGACCTTGACCGGATGCTCGATGCCCTCGGCGTGAAACGCCTGGGTGGAAAGTCCTTCCTTGTCCAGGCGGATGCGTTCGCCGGCAAAGCCGAAAAAGCGGCTCTGGTTGGGGCCGTGGATGTCGGCATCGGCGACGCCAACGCGGTAGCCCCGGGCGGCGAGCCCGGCGGCGACGTTGGCCGAGACGGTGCTCTTGCCCACGCCGCCCTTGTTGGCCATGACCAGCAGGATCTGGCCGACCTGGCTCAGCCGCGACTCGATCAGGCGCTTTTCGTGCTGGGGCTTGTCGAGGCTGCAGGTGCTCTCGTGGGGGCAAAACTGGCAGGAATGGCCGCGGCCGCAGTCGGCCGGCGCCAGCGCCAGGGGGTCACGCTCATCGGGCGAGAAATGGGAAACCGACATCGTCGTTACCTCTTTAACCTTCTGTTGATATCTCGGCGTCGTCGCCAACACCGGTATCCAGCATGATCCAGGTGTGGGTCACGCGCTTGTTGCCGTCGCGCTCGTTATCGCTGCCCTGCCACAGGGCGAAGCCCATGGGCACGGTGTCGCGATCAAAGTCGACGCTGTGCTCGTCGTCTTTTGCGTCGAGGGGGCGCGACATTACCACATGCCACTCGCTGTGGGCGCTGTTCTCATCGGTGATATAGGCGCTGGCCCCTTCCACGTTCTGCTTGGGCAGGGTGGTGGTGCTGCCGTAGCCGCCGGCGGCGAGGTTGTCGATCTGCTCTTCGTGGTCGGCGCGCCAGTACCAGATGTTGACGGGGTTATCCGGCCCGGAGCCCATCATGTAGGAGGTATCGGTGCCGTTGATGGCGTACTGTACCGCCACGCCGTCGCGGAAGTCGTCCACGGTGGTGCGATCGTTCTGGGTCGCGTCCTTCCAGCGCAGGCGGAGATAAAAGCGCTCGTCGGTGCGGGCGACCTGGAAATACAGCTGCTTGCCGGCCTCGATTTCGTCGGCGAAGCGCAGCTTGACCGACTGGTGCACCGGCGGGGCGGGCAGCAGGGCGGTGCGATAGGTGGGCAGGCGGTCCCAGATCAGGTCGTCAGGGTCGTCCTGGGTGCGCAGGTAGATATTGCCCGGCACCGTTGCCACCTTGACGGTGTCGCCGGGTTTGACTTCGGTGATGTTGGGGTCGCGCTCGTCGTGGTCCGCCAGGGCCTCGGTGGCGGCAACGGTCAATGCCAGCGCGGCCGTGCCCAATAACAAGTGACGCAGTTTCATGGCATGTTCCTCAACGGTGTAGGGGTGCCGGGCGGAAGCCGCCCGGGACGTGGGCTGAGCGGCGGCACTCAGTCCCACATGGCCTGGTTGGCAGCGCCTGCCGCCGCCTTGCTGCCCGGGCGCGGGCAGGGGCCTGCCTGGGCCTCGAGCGCGGCGCGCTGGCGGTTGGCCCAGTCGGGCAGAGCCTTGACCAGGTGGGCCAGGGTGGCATCCAGCCCGTGGTCGGCGGCGTCGGCGTAGGCGGCCTTGACCGCATGCAGCAGCGGGGCCAGGTGGCGGGCGATAAAGTCGCGCCGGGCGCGGCGATAGGGCGAGACGTCGCCGCCGTCGGCCTGGGCCCGGGCCTCTAGATGGCAGAGCAGCGTGCAGAATTCGAGCATGGTGACCAGGTGGTCGGGCTCGTCGGCGTGCCCCTCGTCGCCCTGGGCGGCCTGGAGGTCGAAGTGACGATAAAAGGCCTGGACGTTGAGCATGTAGCTGCCGGGGGTCTCCCCGGCGAGCAGCGCTTCGTAGGCGTTGGCGACCAGCGGCACCCGGGGCTTGCCGCGGCGGCCGTGGATAAAGGTCGCCATGTAGCCGACTTCCAGCGCGTCAAGGTTGGCGCTTGCGGGGAGCGTCGGCCAGGTGTCCCCGGTGAGCGTTTGCCAGGCCGGGGCCAGGGCGGCGTGCAGGCGGCCGTCTTCCAGCGCCTGCTGGGTTTCGGCCAGCGGGTAGCTCAGCAGTACCGCGGCGAGGCGGTAAAGCGACGCCTCGGCGGCCAGGTGCGCGGCCTCGGATGAGGCCGCGGGAGCGACGGTTGATTCGGTCATGGCGCCTCTCCCTCAGCTCAGCTTGAACATTTCGGCGTGCTTGAAGCCGATCAGGGTATCCATCAGTTCGCTTTCCTTGCCGTCGGCCTTGGCTTGACGCTCTTCTGCCAGGGTATCCAGCACTTCGCCTACCCGGGGGCCGAACAGGGTTTCCAGGTAGTCGAGCGGGATGCGCGACTCGTCCAGCTCCTCGCCGTCGGGGCCGATCTTGGGCGGCGAGGTCGGCGGCACGTAGAAGACGTTGGGCTGGGTGCCCCATTCGGCGTGCAGCGGCAGCGCGACCTTGTGCTTGTCCACCAGCATGTGGATGGGGCCGTCCTCGTCGTCGCGGTAGCCGATCCAGCGGATCCGGCCGACGCACTGCTGGGCGCAGGCGGTGGGCAGACCCTTCTCGATGCGCGGATAGCAGAAGATGCACTTTTCCGACTTGGAGATCTGCTCGTTGAAGTAGATCTTCTTGTAGGGGCAGGCGTTGACGCAGTAGCGATAGCCCCGGCAGCGCTCCTGGTCGACCAGCACGATACCGTCTTCCTGACGCTTGTAGATGGCGTTGCGCGAACAGGCCGCCAGGCAGGCCGGGTTGGCGCAGTGGTTGCACAGCCTGGGCAGGTAGAAGTAGTAGCTGTTGGGGTAGTCGCCTTCGCCCTCGTCTTCGTCCCAGTTCGCCCCCCAGGTGGGTTTGACGTTGGGCCGCAGCCAGGGGTCGGTGCCGGTCATCAGCGCCTCGGAGTAGTTGTACTCCCAGGGGATGCCGTAGTCTTCCTGGCTGGGCTGGCGGCCCAGGCGCAGAGCGCCGTCTTCGTCAAAGCCGCCGCCCATGTTCTGGTAGTCGCGGGGGTAGCCAAGCCCGGGCTGGGTTTCCACGTTGTTCCAGTACATGGCCTCGCGGCCGTTGCGGTTGGTCCACATCAGCTTGCAGGCGGCGGTACAGGTCTGGCAGCCGATGCATTTGTTCAAATCCAGCACCATGCTGAGTTGGCGTTTGACAGCCATGGGTATCTCCTCTTAAACGGCGTGCGGCTCGGCGATGTCTTCGGCTTTGGCCAGCTCAATGTCGTAGCAGCTTTCGTGGATATGCTGGTTGGCGTTCCACATGGCGTAGATGAACTTCAGGTGCCCCCAGCCGCCGACCAGTTCCAGCGGCTGCAGAAAGACGGCGTTGGACATGTTCATGTTCTTGCGCCGGATGTACTGATGCGGCTCCCAGCCGTGCTCCATCATGATCGAGTCCACGGGGATGCTGGGGTAGAACTTGGCCTGGGCGAAGAATTCGCCGACGCCGTTGAACATCCGCACGCGGTCGCCGTCCTTGATGCCGCGCTCATCGGCGAGCTGCGGGTTGATGTAGATGTTGGGCTCGCCGCGCTGCAGACGCAGCAGGTATTTGTTGCTGCGCCAGTTGGAGTGAATGCCCCAGCGCGCGTGGGGCGAGTAGAAGTGCAGCGGATAGTTCGACGCTTCCGGGCCGGCGTAAAGGCGCGCGGTGGGCACGGTGGACTTAAGCTGCTCGAAGCGCGGGTGGTCGCAGTAGAAGGTAATCCGCCCAGTCAGGGTGTCGTAGGGCTTCTTGCCGTCGGTCTGCGCGGTGAAGGGGTTGTACGGCTCGTCGGGCTTGAGCGGCTGATTGCTGCCGGCGTGCTCGTTCATCACGATAAAGCCCCGCTCGGCGGCTTCTTCCAGGCTCACGCCGCCGAATTCCGGCGAATCCTCGACGATGTGCTTGAGCACGTCGTGATCGGTATTGAGCGTGCCCTGCCGGGTAAAGTCGTCGTGAATGGTGTGCAGGTCCCGGGTGACGTCGCCGTCCTCGATGGGGCCGATGTCCCGAGCAAGGGCACGCTCCTGAATTTTCTTGGTCAAAAGCGCCATGATGTCCCAGTCCGGCTTGGACTCGCCTACCGGCGGCACCGACTGAGTAAAGATGTTGGCAAAGCGGTGGTAGCCCTGGGTGCGGATATCCCAGGCTTCGTAGTGGCTGGCCGCGGGCAGGATGTAGTCGGCCCACTCGGCGGTGGAGTCCATGCGCACGTTGATGTTGACGTAAAGCTCGCTTGCCTGGCGCAGGTGCTCTTCGCGGTAGGTTTCCGACATCTTGTTGCGGCGGAAAGTGTTGTCGGCGATGGAAATCATGCCCTTGATTTCGCCGTAGTAGGGCATCCATTCCTTGTCGATGGACTCCTGCATCATGTCTTCCATCTCGTCGAGATCGAAGCCCACGCGCTCCTTGAGCTTGGCGTTGTCAAAGTGCTGGCGCGCGCCTTCCATCATGCCGCCGCGCAGAAACTCGCCCAGACCACCGGGTTCCAGGCGGGCGGATTTCTTGCCTTCAAAGCCGGCAAGCTCGGTCCAGCGCGGGTGGTGCCAGGAGACCCAGGAGGTATCCAGCCCGCCGGTGCGGCCGCCGTGGCCGGTCAGCGCCAGCGTCAACGCGTAGCCCCAACAGGTGTAGAGGCAGTTGGAGTAGCTGGAGGTAATGTAGCCCAGCATGATGATGGCCTTGTTGGCCGCGGCGATGTGGCGGGCTTCCTGGCGCACCATGCCCGGGTGAATGTTGGTGGTGGCCTGGGTCTCTTCCGGGGTGTACTTGGCAGCCTCGCGCTTGACCTGCTCGAACACCGGGGTCACGGCAATGCCTTCGAACTCGAATTCGCCCTCGATGGCCGGGTCCACGTCGCCAAGCTTCAGGGTCTTGTCGTCGTCGCCCATGGAGCCCTTGGCCTTGACGCCCTGGCCGCTGTTCAGGTCCCAGTGGTAGAACACCTCATCAGAGCCGCCGTCGACCAGGTCGGCCTCGCGCAAGAGTTTGCCGTTGTCCACGCGCACCAGCATCGGCAGGTCGGTCTGCTCCTTCATGAAGGCCGGCTTGAAGAGCTTTTCTTCGATGATGACGTTGACCAGCGACATCGCCAGGAAGGGGTCGGTGCCCTGCTTGATGGGCATCCACAGGTCGGTATGAATCGAGCTGGGGTTGTAGTCCGGGGCGGTACTGGTGATGCGCGCGCCGTTATATTTGGCCTCCCAGATGTAGTGGGCATCGGGGATGCGGGTGGCGTTGGGGTTGATCATGCCAAGCATGATGTAGTCGGCGTCAAACCAGGCGTCCGAGGTGAAGCTTTCCAGCGGGTTGCCGTAGGCCAGATGCGCGCCGGTCAAAAGGTCGCCGACCACGGTAAAGCCGTCGAGCTGGATACCGCCGACCAGGGCGGCAAAGCGCGCGGGGCCGGACTGGCGGACCATGGTCTGGTTGCCCGAGCCCTGGTGGGTCTTGAGCTTGCCCGGGCCGTACTTTTCGAAGATATCGATGACTTTATCGGCGACTTCTTCGGTGGCCTGATCCCAGGAAATGCGCTGCCACTTGCCCTCGCCGCGTTCGCCGGCGCGCTTGAGCGGATAGCGCAGGCGGTCGGCCTCGTACATGGAGGTGGAGTGGATGGCGCCTTTCTGGCAGCCCCGGGGGTTGGCGTCGGGCACGTTGGGATTGACCTGGGGGTACTTGGCGATCTGCTCCTCGCGGATGACGATGCCGTCCTTCACGTAGACGTTCCACGCGCAGTTGCCCATGCAGTTGATGCAGTGGGCGGCGTGGCCCACGTGGTCCCAGGTCCACTCGTTGCGGTACAGATCTTCCCAGCTGCGGTAGGGATATTCGCTTGCCAGGGTGTCGCCGATCGGCTCCAGGCGGTTGAGCGCCCAGACGTTGCCGCTGAACATGGCGCCGGTGCCGGTCAGTCCCAGGCCTTTCAGGAAGTCACGACGCTTTACCTTCCACATCCCCATGGTTTTCTCCTCGTCTGCTGCTACCGCCAGGGTGCCGGGCTGTCGCCTGATGCCGGCGCTCATCTGACCGGGTGGTCACGCTTGGGTAACAAAATCGTTAATGCGCTTGTTAAGTTGGCCGCAGAATACCACCGCCGCTACCATGCTTGAATAGCGCGACCGGCTTTTCGCGGCGATGGTTGACGTGAGTCAAGCGCTGGAGACCGGCGCCATCATTGCGGCTTGCTGACCGGGCAAAGTCGCTGTTTAATAGCGGGCAAGAGTGGCCTGACCGCCATTGGACTCAGTAGGGAGAGCAATATGAGAATCATGCAGCACGCAGCGCTGACCGCTGCCGTCATGTTGAGCACCGCCGCGCTTTCGGGCGTCGCCGTGGCGGACGGCGACCCGGAGGCAGGAGAAGGCAAGGTCGCCGCCTGTGCGGCCTGCCACGGCCAGACCGGCATGGCATCTGCCGATACCTACCCGAACCTGGCCGGCCAGTCGGCCACCTATCTGAAAAGTGCGCTGACGGCCTACCGTGAAGGCAACCGCGAGGGCGGCATGTCAGCGGTAATGGAGCCCCAGGCAGCGAGCCTGTCGGATGAGGATATCGCCGATATCGCGGCGTACTACAGCGAGCAAACGCCGGACTGCGCAAGCGCCGACGACGAGAGCTGACGAAGCGCCGCTGGCGCGTCATCACAGGCGGCGTATGGCCGCCCTGTCTGTGTGCTGGTCCGCGGTCGGAAGGTCCGCGGATCGGCGTTTTTCGATGCTATTCGATGAAAAAGCTTCGTTTTGACGGAAGTTAAGGCACCTCTATGCCAGGCTTCCCGGCCAAACTGGCGTTACCTCATTTTCTGCCTCCCCTCAGTCAGTATACTTGGTTCAGTACATTTATATCAGTGCATTTAGAAGAGCATTGACGCTGATTTCCTACCTTCACCCTCTTACCCACTTTACTGCAGTCATTCTATAAACTCGTAAAACTGACCCTCATTTAAATAATGCAATGGGGTCAATATATCTATGTCTGGTAGTTTATTGAACTCTCTTTTTTTGTGTGATATCAATTTATCTCTATCGCTTCCAGGAGTTAAAATAATTGAATGTTCGGCAGACGTTCTTTATAGTGCCTTCCTTTGCAAGGGGTAATATGCCCTTTCTTGACATCTTGTTTTCCGTATGAAATATTTCGTTTTTTTATAGATGTCGACACAAGAAGAGTTTCTTGTGTTTGTTAATTCATGCTGTCTTAAAGAAGGTTAAGTGAATGAAAGAAGTGAAACGTTCAGCAGTCAGAACAGGAGTTACTCGGCGCTCTTTTTTGGGCATGGGGGGCGCGCTAGGCGTCGCCGCTACCTCGGCAGGCTCTTTTGTTCTTCCCGCCTTCGCTAGTGAGTCATCTACGCCGGCCCGCGGAGGACACTTCCGCTTGGGACTTTCGCGCGGCTCTACTAGCGATACTCTGAATCCGGCGCATTTCGCTGATGTCTTCATGCAGAGCCTCGGCTTTGCCATTCATAATTATCTTACCGAAATAGATGAAGATGGTCAGCTTAAGGGCGAGCTGGCTGAAAGTTGGGAGCCCAGTAATGATGCGAAACAGTGGGTTTTCCAACTGCGGAAAGGAGTCACTTTCCATGACGGAAGTGATTTAACGGCTGAAGACGTTGTCGCATCTTTTAATCATCATCGCGGCAATGACTCTACTTCGGCCGCCAAGGGCATGGTTGATCCGATCGAGAGTATTACTACCGATGGCGATCATAAAGTTGTGTTTACCCTAAATAAGGGGAATGCTGACTTTGCCTATATCACCTCTGATTATCACCTGGCCATTCTTCCTTCGTGTGATGGAAAGATCGACCCTCGCTCTGGTATTGGCTGCGGCGGCTTTCAGCTACAAAGTTTTGAGCCCGGCGTCGAGGCCGTAGTCAAGCGAAATCCCGATTACTGGAAGTCCGATCGAGCCTGGTTTGACAGCGTCAGCTTTCTGTCCATTACCGATGAAGCTGCGCGAACCAACGCTCTGCGCACCGGCCAGATTGATGCCATGGACAGGGTCGATTTGAAAACCGTCAATCTGCTGGAAATGGATCCTCAGGTTCAGGTGAATACGGTAGAAAGCGATCAGATCTACTACTTCCCCATGAACGTGCAGGCGGAACCGTTTGATGACAACAACGTGCGCCTGGCCCTCAAGCACGCTGTTAACCGGGAGGATATGGTCGAGCGGGTGCTCAAGGGCTATGGCCGAGTCGCCAACGATCAGCCGATCGGCGGATCCTACCGTTACTTTGCCGATTTGCCCCAGCGCCAATATGACCCCGACAAGGCGCGCCACTATTTGAAGAAGGCCGGCCACGATTCGCTGAATCTTGACCTTAGTACGTCGGATGCGGTCTTTACCGGTGCGGTCGACGCCGCCGTGCTCTACAAGGAGCATGCGGCTGAAGCCGGTATCAATATCAATGTCATCCGCGAGCCGGCAGACGGCTACTGGGAAAACGTCTGGATGAAACGCCCCTGGTGCATGTCTTATTCAAGCCCGAGGGGAACGGCAGACTGGTTCTTCTCCCAGTATTTTGCCGGCGATGCCAGCTGGAATGACAGCAACTGGAACAACGACCGCTTCAACCACTTGCTGAACGAGGCGCGTTCGGAGCTTGACGAAGAGCGCCGAGCCCAGATGTACGCCGAAATGCAGTCGTTGGTGCACGAGCAGGGGGGCAGGGTATCTCCGATGTTTTCCAGCTATGTCAGTGCCGCCAGTCAAAAGGTCGGGCACGGCCGCATCGGCACCAACCGCGACATGGACGGTAATCGGATCGCGGAACGCTGGTGGTTCAAGGGCTAATCATGAATAAGTTGTTGCTGACAGTAGCCAAACGAGTGGGGCTTGGTCTAATCACCCTGTGGATCATATCGCTGCTGATCTTTTTAGCAGTAGAAATGCTGCCGGGAGATATCGCGACGGAAATACTCGGGCAGATGGCGACACCCGAAACCGTGGCGTCTATCCGCGACAAGCTCGGCCTAGGGCAGCCGCTTCCTATTCGCTATTGGGATTGGATGCTGGGCATTTTTCATGGTGATTTCGGGCAGTCCCTTGCGACGGACCGTGACGTGATGGGGATGTTGGACTCCCGGCTGATCAATACGCTTTATCTCGCCGGCTTTGCCGCAGCGGTCTCTGTTCCGCTGGCACTGGCGCTCGGCATTATCGCGGCGCTTTATCGTAACTCGGTAGTTGATCGTGCCGTTTCGATGTTCACCCTGTCTGCCATCTCCATGCCGGAGTTCTTTATCGCCTACGTGCTGATCCTGTTTGTGTCGGTTCAGCTTGGCTGGGTGCCCAGCATGTCCAAGGTGGAAGTGGGCATGCCCTTTCTAGAGCGGCTGCACATGACGTTGCTGCCCGCGCTGGCGCTGACCTTTGTCACCTGTGCCCACATGATGCGCATGACGCGAGCCGCCCTGATCAACCTGCTCTCGAGCTCTTATATAGAAATGGCCAGGCTCAAGGGCCTTAGCTCCTGGCAGGTGATTGTCCATCATGCCCTGCCGAACGCCTGGGCGCCCATCGTCAACGTCATTGCCATGAACCTTGCCTACCTTATTACCGGCGTCGTGGTGGTTGAGATAGTGTTTGTGTACCCGGGGCTCGGGCAGCTGATGGTCGACTCGGTTTCCAAGCGCGACTTGCCGGTAGTGCAGGCGGCGAGCCTGATTTTTGCGGCTACCTATATTCTTTTCAACCTCGTTGCTGACGTGATTGCCATTGTCAGTAACCCCAAGCTATTACATCCAAAATGACACCTACTGAGTATTTTCAAACCGGGGAGCCCGTGGCTGCGTCATCGTTGCAGCGGCCGTCTCTGGGATTCAGGCTGTACCATTCTCTTGTAGAAGCGCCATTGTCGGGTCAGATCGGCCTGATCATCATTCTGTTTTATCTCTTTGTGATTGTTTTGGCGCCCTGGCTTGCGCCCTATGGTGAATCTACCGTCGTGGGCGGGGCTTTTGAGCCCTGGGGCGGATCCCATCTTCTGGGTACCGACAGCCTTGGGCGAGATATTTTCAGCCGCTTGATTTACGGCGCTCGCAATACCGTGGGCATGACGTTTCTTATCACCGTTCTGACGTTTGTCCTGGGGTCGTCGGTGGGCATCATTGCGGCGGTTCTCGGTGGCTGGATTGATCAGGTTGTATCGCGCGTTGTCGATATCCTGATGGCCATTCCGCTGCTGATATTTGCGCTGTTGCTGCTGATGATCTTTGGTAGCTCCATCACGGCAATGATACTGATCGTCTCCTTTCTGGAATCAACGCGCGTTTTCCGGCTTGCCCGGGCGGTCAGCATGAACGTGGTGGTTATGGATTATGTAGAAGCCGCTCGGCTGCGCGGAGAAGGGCTGTTCTGGATTGTCCGCCGAGAAGTGCTGCCCAATATATTAGCGCCGCTTTTCGCCGAGTTCGGGCTGCGTTTCTGCTTTATCTTTCTGCTGGTCAGCTCGCTGAGCTTCCTCGGGCTTGGTCTGCAGCCGCCGACCGCCGACTGGGGTGCTATGGTGCGTGAAAACGCCATGCTGATCACCTTTGGCAAATTCACGCCGCTGTTACCCGCTGCCGCCATCGCAGTGCTGACGATTTCCGTCAATTTGGTAGTGGACTGGTTTTTGAATAAGGCAAGCGGGCTTTCAAAATGAAGCAAAGCGATAGCAAGGTAGCGAATAAAGACATTTTGCAAATCCGTAATCTGGTAATTGAAACGGATAGCCAAAAGAAACCCAAGCAGCTGGTCAAAGGCGTTAGCCTTGATTTGCAGCCTGGTGAGGTACTGGGAGTTATCGGTGAATCCGGGGCGGGTAAATCAACCATCGGCCTGGCGAGCCTTGGCTACGCTCGCGACGGCTGTGTGATTGCCGGTGGCGAGGTCATCTTTAACGGCACCGATATTCTCCGGCTTTCTGAACGCGAAAAGCGCACTTATCGGGGTCGCCATATTGCCTACGTTGCCCAGAGTGCGGCGGCGGCTTTTAATCCGGCCCACAAGCTGATCGATCAGTATGTGGAAGCGGCCGTGTATCACGGCGTTTGCAGCGCGGCAGAGGCCCGCGCCGAGGCGGTTGAGCTCTACCGGGAAATGGGGCTTCCGGAGCCCGAAACGTTTGGGCAGCGTTATCCGCACCAGGTATCCGGAGGGCAGCTGCAGCGGGCCATGGTGGCAACCGCGATGGCTTGCCGGCCGGATATTCTGGTGTTCGATGAGCCCACCACGGCGCTTGACGTCACGACGCAAATTGAAGTGTTGGCGGCTATCAGGACGACTATCCGTCTGCATAATACGGCCGCTCTGTACATTACTCATGATCTGGCCGTTGTGGCCCAGCTGGCCAACCGCATTATGGTATTGCGCAACGGAGAGCTGGTAGAAGAGGGCGATACCCGGACCCTGCTGGAAGCGCCGACCGAGGAATACACCCGCCAGCTGGTGAGCGTGCGTCACCTGCATAAGGAAGCGTCGCCGGCCGGTACCCCCGTCATGACGTTGAGCGGACTTTCGGCCGAATATAAACGCGGAGTGCCAGTACTAAAAGATGTCTCTGTTCAGGTAGACCTGGGCAGAACGGTCGCCATTGTCGGGGAGTCCGGGTCTGGAAAAAGCACGCTGGCACGAGTGGTTACCGGCTTGCTGCCGCCTATTGAGGGGAGCGTAAAGCTGTACGAAGCGTCGCTGTCACCCCAGCTCAAACATCGGGACAAGGACACCCTGCGCCGGCTACAGATGATTTATCAGCTACCGGATACCGCGCTCAACCCACGCCAGAAAGTCGAGGAAATCATCGGTCGCCCGCTGCAATTTTATCTGGGCCTTCAGGGCGCGGATCAACAGCAGCGGGTCAAAGAGCTATTGGCCATGACGTATCTGGATGACTCTTTCATGGACAGCTACCCATGGCAGCTGTCCGGCGGGCAGAAACAAAGAGTGTGTATTGCCCGGGCGTTAGCCGCTAATCCGGATATTATTATCTGCGACGAAGTGACCTCGGCGCTGGATCAGATCGTTGGCGAGCAAATTCTGGCTTTGCTAATGGAGCTACAGCGGGATTTGAACATGTCTTATCTGTTCATCACTCACGATCTGGCAACGGTGGATGCCATCGCCGACGAGGTCGTCGTTATGCAGCACGGCCGCGTGGTTGAGCAGGGCGCAAAGCACGAGGTGTTCACGCCACCGCACGTCGACTATACCCAGCGGTTGCTCAACTCCGTGCCGGATATGGACCCCGCCTGGCTGGATCGTGTCCTGGCCGCTGACTAATGTGATGCCCTGGCTTTGGTGATTAGCCAGGCGCGTATCTTGTCGATCGCTTGTGTAGACGGCTTTTGCGTATCGCGGAGCAGCCAGTGCCCGCTCTCGGTTCGAAGCTCAATGTCAGAAAGGCGGACGAGCTCGCCTGCCTGAAGCGTCGCTAGGATCAGCGACAAGGGGGCGAGCAGCAGGCCGCCGCCGGCCTTCGCCGCTTCCAGCGCGAGGATAAAGCTGTCAAACCTCAGCACCGGACTGGATAGCGGAGGAAAGCCGGCGTAGGCACACCAGTCAGACCAGCCCGCCCTTGCGCCGGCAAGGGCGATGACCGGGAGACTACGCCAGTCGTCCGTACTTTTTGCCAACGCCGGTGCGCATACCGGAACGAGTACATCCTCAAGCAGTAGCGTTGCCTCCGTGCCGGGCCAGGGCCCGTTACCGTAGCGGATTTCAAGGTCGGCATCTTCGACGGTGTAATCAACCGGCCGCTGAATACTAACGATGGACAGGTTGATTCTGTCATCCAGCCGGCGCAGTTCGGGTAGCAAAGGCGCAATCCACGCAGCCACAAAAGATACCGGGCTGGAAAGCGAGACGGACTGCGACTGATCGTGTGCAAATAAGTCCCGGGTGGAAGCGGCGATCGTCTGAAACGCCGAGCGGACGTGGGGCAGATAAGCAGCGCCGTCAAGCGTCAGCTCTACGCCTCGGGGTAGGCGCTGAAATAATTCGGTTGCCAGACGTAGTTCCAGATTGCGGATCTGCTGGCTAATGGTCGCCTGGGTTCGGTTTAACTCCGTCGATGCCAGGGTGAAGCTTTCCAGCCGAGCGGCCGCTTCAAAGGCCTGGAGCCAGTTAAGGGGAGGGATATGCTGATTAGCGTCAGGGGACGTCATTGTATCTCCCATAGATATTTTAGCGTCAAAGGGTAAGAAACGATTGTTTTTTTAATGCCTTAAAGACAAATATCATGACCTAGATCAATTGGCAAATGGAGTCAGCATCGATGTTGAGCGTGAGCAGTGTTCAATCCCTCGAGCGGGGTGAAGGCATTGAGGTGGTATGGGAAAACGAAAGTCGGGCCCGCTTTCATGCGGTTTGGCTGCGGGATCATGCCCCCGATAAGGACACCCTTGCGCCGGGAAACGGCCAAAGGCTTATCCGGGTCCAGGATATCCCTGCCGACGTGCGGGTTGAGACTGTGTCGCGTAAAGACAGAGGGAAAATCAGCGTGACTTTCGGCCCCGAAAACAAGACCACGGAATTTGATGCTGAGTGGCTGTTGGCCAACCGCTATGACCGGCCAGAGATGGCCAGCCGAGAACCGGGGTGGACGCGCAAGGAAGTCGTGCGCTGGGGGGCTGAGCTAGAGCCCGAGCTGCCCGTCGAAAGTTTTGAAAAAGCGCGGGAGCAGGGGGGTGAGCTCTACCGCTGGCTGCGGGATGTCGACCGGTACGGCGTGGCCAAGATGGTCGACATGCCGGTGGAAAGCGGGGCCATTTGTAAGGTGGTGGATCTGTTTGGGTTTGTTCGTGAAACAAACTATGGCCGTTTCTTTGAAGTCCGCACCGAGGTTAACCCGGTGAATCTGGCTTATACCGGGCTGGGCCTGCAGGTACACACGGATAATCCGTATCGTGATCCGGTACCGACGCTGCAGCTGCTTTCTTGCCTGGATAACTCCGTCGAGGGCGGGGACTCCGTGGTGGTTGACGCTTTCAAGGCAGTGGAGGTCCTGCGCGAAGAAGCGCCGCAAAAATTTGACCTGCTGGCCGGATATCCCGCCTGCTATACCTATGCGGGAACGTCAGAAGTCTATCTAGCCTCAAAGCGCCCGATGATCGAGCTGGGGCCTGATAATGAGCTGAAGGCGGTACGCTTCAATAACCGTTCCATCGGGCCATTAACCGAAATCCCCTTCGACAAGATGGCGGCCTATTACGACGCCTACCGGCATCTGGCGGAAATCGTCGAGCGCGCCGAGCTGCAGGTTGCCTTTAAGCTTAAGCCCGGCGAGCTGTTTATCGTCGATAATACGCGCGTGCTGCACGGACGAGTCGCCTACGAGAGCTCAGGCTCCCGCTGGTTTCAGGGCTGCTACGCGGATACGGACAGCTTGCGCTCAAGGCTTGCTACGTTGAATCAGGAACTAGGGTAAACGCCATGAGCTTCGAATCACTTAACGCAAACAATATCGTTGAATTCATTGCCGATATTTTTTCCCGGCGTGGTGGAGACTCCTACCTGGGAGAAGACGTTACCATGTCGGAACATATGCTCCAGAGTGCTCTGCTGGCGGAACGAGCCAAGGCACCGGACACTCTGGTTGCTGCGGCTTTGTTACATGATATTGGCCATTACACCAGCGAGTTTCCCGAAGAGTCTCTGGAGCAAGGCCAGGATAACTACCATGAAACGTCCGGCGCTCGTGTACTGCGAGAATTTTTCCCGGAGTCGGTTATTCAACCGATAGAGCTGCACGTGGCGGCAAAGCGCTATCTCTGCGCGGTCAATGATGACTATTTCGCGCGCCTTTCAGCGGCATCTGTCAATTCGCTCAACGTTCAGGGCGGTCCTATGAGTCAGGCGGAAATCGCAGCGTTTGAGAAAAATACTTACTATAAAGATGCGCTGCGGCTGCGCGTATGGGACGATGAGGGAAAAGATGCCGATATGGAAACGCCCTCATTTAGCCACTATATGCCCCTGTTGAAAGGCATTGTTCAGGAACATGCCAGCAAGTAAGCTTGGTAGATGCGCCTGAGCGCTATAACGCAATAAGTCAGAAACGCTATTGCATCTCAAGGGACGCAGTAGCGTTTTTTTTGGAGGTTTCGATGGAGCCAACGGTTGCTGGCTTGGTACTGATGGCTGCTGTTATGCACGCAGGCTGGAATACTCTCGTTAAAGTGGGGGGAGAGCCCGCTATTCGGTTAGCTATTACCAATGGTTTTTCAGCGCTGGTGGTGCTTCCGCTGATCTTTTTTCTGGAGCTGCCTGCTCCGGAAAGCTGGCCCTATCTGCTGGCTTCCTTAGGCGTGCATATTTTTTATTACTCTTTTCTTTCCATGAGCTACCGTGCTGCCGATCTGTCTCTGATTTATCCTATTGCGCGCGGTGCTGCACCGCCTTTTGTGGCCATTGGCGCCTTTTTATTGGCAGGGGAAACGCTATCTTTTTTGGGTATCGCCAGCATCGGTATTATTTCCATGGCGATCTGTCTGTTGGCACTGCACCCTTCCATCTTGCGTACCAGCGGAAAAGCCGTTGTTTATGCCTTTGTGACCGCCTTATCTATAGCAACCTATACGGTCATCGATGGCACAGGCGCCAGGCTTTCAGATAATGCGCTAAGCTATGTTTCATGGCTATTTTTGATAGACGGAGTTGGCTTTCTGGCCGTTATATTTATCCTTAAAAGAGGTGCGCTGAAAACACAGTTAGTGGCAAACTGGAAGCAGGGTATAATGAGCGGCGTGTTGCATGTCGGATCCTACGGTTTGGTGGTATGGGCCATGGTGATGACGCCGATGACCTATGTGTCGGCGCTTCGTGAAACGAGCGTTATCATTGCTGCCCTGATTGGTGCGAAATTTTTAAAAGAGCCGTTTGGGGCCCGCCGAATCGTGTCGGCATGCCTTATTGTGTTAGGGATTGTACTGCTCCAGAAAAGCGGACTGTCTTGATGGCAAGCGGAAAATTCAAAGCTATGGCTTTTCTGTGTTATTGAGCGTCATCCATAAAAGATTGAGTCAACTGATCGCTTCGCCTGCCGGGCCTTGTTCGGGTGCCTTATTTTTAACGGATAATACCGGTAAAATTGGCCCGCAGTGCTTGTGTTCCTAATACAAGATATTGAGGGTTATGCGCCAACAAGCCTAGTTGAGGCCGCCGAAACGGCGATAGAAACCCCTATTTGGGCTAGGCAGTGGGCCAGAAGCATTTTCTAAAATACTGCTTAAGTGCTCATCGGAGCGCTCATAGATTGCCCGGTAAAGATTACGACAAAGCTGTTTGGCGCTACGGCCTTCCCAGTCGCCCGGCAAGAGTTCATCTGGCAGCAGGGGGTCGCGAAGCAGTATTTTGCGATATTCGTGTATTAGAAGTAGACGTGCTGTGGTGCAGTCCTGAAGGCTGAGGTTATCGTAAGTGGTTAGCTCATGCCATAGCGGACGGAATTTTTCCAAAAAATGCTTGTAGCGCAAGCCCAGTTCATCCAAATTCCAACTCTCTTTGACCTGTCGGCGTAGCGCTTTTGGGCTCCGCTGTTCTAGCGGCTCGGTTTGCATCACGATAGTATCGTCCAGCGCTCCCCACTCTTGTAGTAGTGGCATCAGCTCGTGGCGGGTAAAGCGGGGGTGTTCCATTACACCTGTTGCCATACTACCAAAGCTCAGCCATTTCAGCTCTTCACGAACCTTAGCTCGGGTTTCCGATTCCAGCTGGTTTAGGAAAACCAGGCACCAGCTGCCACTCCAGTCGTCGGTGCTCAACGCGTAAACATGCTCAAAAGCTTGCTGAAAGCGCCGCAGGCCAGTACCTGTCACACTATAATAGCTGCACCGGCCAACTTTCTCCGTTTGTAACCAGTCCTGCTGGACTAGCCGGTAGACAGATGTGCGGACAAGACGCTCATTGATTCTCATAGGGTGAAGCAATTTCATCAGGCTGCCTAGCCAGATATTGCCCCCTCTTGGATGGATGATGTCTCCATACGCGGTGATAATCAGAGATCCTGCCCGCAGTGGGCGCTTCTCCTGGAAGTCCTGGACCAAGCTCTCAAGCTGTTGTTTTGCCGACATGGTGCTTTATACCTTATCCCATTGATATTTTGTGGTGTCCCACTTTACTGAATAATGCAGCAAAGGGTATCAGAAGAAAGGCACACCATATTATGATATTGCGCTTCGTCAACGTCTAAGCGGTATGAATTGGTCAGTGGGCTTAAAATACCACTGTTTTCGCTACCCCCAGTGTCAGGATGAGTGTCGTACCCTCTGATACCCTGTTCTTATAAACCGACCAGGGGGCGAAAGGAGACACTCATGCCTCGTTACTCCGAGGAGCGCCGGCAAGCCGTCGTGACTAA
>NZ_JASSZF010000043.1:0-19390 GCF_031935715.1 Halomonas garicola
GCAGGTGCTCGATTCGCTCCCACTGATCATCGCGTAACTTCAACCGACTCATGGCCCACCAAAATCTATGAATACTAAATCAGTTTAAACGAAACTAATGATTGTTAACACACCCTAGCTGAAAGGCGGAGGGGATGTCGTATTTAGGCTGTCAGAGCTTGGGAATCGCCGGCAGGCGATGACGACACGTCAGCTCTTACCTTGGTCCGTGAACAGGGCACGGGCGAGCGATCAGAGGTCGTGGGCGTGACGCTGGAGGATGGCCGAATGTTGTCGGTTCCGCTGACCTGGTTTCCCCGCTTGCTCAACGCGACGGCGGAGCAGCTCGCTGACTACGAGCTCAGTGCGCATGGCATCCACTGGGATGCCCTTGACGAAGACATCTCCGTGGAAGGCTTGCTCGCCGGGCGCGGCGACAGGACTCGACGCCGCAACCCCGTTGTGTGACGGCTTACATTTCCCGCTCGGTGACCCAGCCGTTATTTGTCTTCACCAGGATCATTTTCTTTTGTTCGGGAGTGTCGTCGCGCGATAGGAGCCCTGTTGTTTTGAGCCCGGATTCTGACAGACCGAAGGTGTCGACCAGGGTATCGTTGCGCGACCAGTCGGGACGCCCTTCGACCTCGACCGTGTAATTGGCCTGGGAAATCGTGAAGCCGCCGCGTTCGCTGGGTTCGGTGAAGTTGGTGACCTCGGCTACGATCATCTTGCCAAAGCAGAATCCGTCGTCCGGTTGGAAAGCGGACTGTCCCGTTTCGGTCAGCTGGTAGGTATCGGTATCGGACTGTTCGACCAGGCCAGCGGCTGTCAGGGCTTCCAGTTGCTCTTCCTTGTTGCCGAGTCCCCAGGAGATGCCGGACTTGTTGGTGGTATAGGGAAACTCGTCGATCGAGCCGGCGATGCACGTGACCGGCTCGGCCTTGTTGTCATAGTAGGTTTGGAGGACGTTCTGGAAGTTGCTGACGCTGGCGTCATCCTGGCTGGAGCAGCCCGCCAGGAGAGCCAACAGGGCAGCGGACAGGGCCACAGGGCGAGTGACGTGGTACGGCATGATGATCCTCGTATGGTGTTCAATCCTTGAGACTTTTTAATTTGCTAATCAAAGCGGCATCAGAGTACTCAAATTGAACAGCTGTGGCACGTGAGGATCGGGGGGATAAGGGAAAAAGCCGTCAACTATCGCCGCGACCGGCGGCGATGTTCGCGATAGCTGACGGTGCCGGCAAAGATCAGCAGGCCAACGCATACTAGAAACATGCCGCCGAGTAGCCATTCAGTGCTCATGCTCACCTCCGTATCCGGGTGTTATGGCCAGTCTATCGCAGATAGACCTCGGTGATGGCGGGCCGGAAATGTCCCATCTCCTGAGAGACGGTTTCCAGCGCGTCGCGGTACGCGAGACCGTTGCGCTGTAACTCGCCCATACGCTCCTGAGCATAGCTGTGCCGCACGCCATGAGCGCCGTTCGACCAGCCGAGCCCCCGTTGACTCGCCCGAGTGAAGGACGCCGACCAGCGGTTGCCGCCGGGAATAGCATAGGCGCGTTGGTAGAATACGCCGCGGTCGTTGATCCGCTCCGGTTCGGCCAGCCGCGTATTTTCCAGTCGGTCAGCCAGCCCGCGAGGTAGCAGCACTTCCCTGCAGAGCCCGCCTTTGCCGATGACGGTGTAGCACTCGCCGTCGCGGACGCTGAACTTGTCGTCACGCGCCGGGCGGTCGTCGGCGGGTCGCTCGTGGGCCGGGCGTAACGTGTACAGCTCGTGCGCGCGCAGGCCGGCCGCGTGGGCGATGTGGGTGGCCAGGGCGTTCGGTTCCTGTTGCCGCTCGGCCACGATGTGCACTTGATCGGCCGTGTACGCGCGGCTGCCCAGCGCGTCGTCGAGTTCGCTGCGAACGATCGACAGCCGTTCGTCAGCGGCGAGGAGGCCGGTTGAGTGGCGCATCATGCACTCGATCGCCTGCCGGTCCATGTTCAGCTGGCTTTGCCGCACGGATTCGCTACGTTCTGCGAGGAACCGTTCGGCCTGCTCCACCGTGAGCGTTCGTAGGTCGCCACCCTCGCGGCCCGCCTTGTGTTCGGCCTTCTGCCAGTCGGCGACGCGGGCCAGGGATTGCTCGTAGTGGCGGGCGGTTCGCACGCTCTCTACCGCGTTGCCGCGTCCCTGCAGCCCCTGCATGATTTTGCGTGCCTGGGTGGCCCCCTTGGCGAACCAGACCCGGGCCATTATCGCGGCTCCCGGTCGGCCTGGCGTTGCGTGAGCGTGCGACGCAGCCAGCGTGCCACCGTGCTGTGTGCGACGCGCAGACGACGTGGCGGCGTGGCTAACCAGCGCTGCAGGTCGGCAGGTGTGGCCCCGGCATCGTGCAAGGCCAGCAATTCGGCGGTATGGGAATCGAGCTGGGAACGGCCCCGCCAATACGGGCGACGGCGACGGATGGCCTGAGCGTGGCGCAGCTGGGCCAACTCGGCGTGGGGATCGAACGACATACAGAGTCACCTCGGCTGTAAGAACCAGGCGTGAAAACATCACGCTCGCCACTCCGGTGAGTGACTCGGTCTGTTTTGGTGGGTGTGACCTGTGGCACCCGAATCGGCGTAAACAATCCGATGGTTTGAGGTGGCATCCGACCGCTTTTTTAGCGGTGCCCGCTTACGGGATGCGTTGCGGGTTTTGGCAAAGCCGGCGTGTGGCCGGTGGCGTTGAAGTGGCATCCGACCGCTTTGGCGGTGCCCGCTCACGGGATGCGCTGCGGGCTTTGGCAGTGCCTCAATTGGCACAAAGGGGTTGCTACTGATGACCGACAGCAGCCAGCGGTGTTGCACTGGCAACGTTAGCAAAGGCGCATAACTGCCACAACCTGCACCATATGCGTGCCACAGTGTGCGCTATGAGCAATGAAGCAGCGCGGCTCGCTGGGTTGGCGCGACGTCAGGCGCGTAACCCAGCGGGCCGCGCGAGGATCGCGCACACGGCCCGAGCGGGGCGCAGCACCGCCGCCGTGCCGCCCGGCGCGGGGTGACGCAACGCGTCACGGTGCGCCCTGGGCGCACCGCGTCCCGGCCAGGGACGCTCGTCGAGCCAGGCGAGACGAAGCCTGTCGCAGTGCGACAGGGGCTGCGACAGCGTTGCCCGAATGCGCGACAGAGGGGGTGACAAGCGAATATAGTTTGGCTACATTGTAGCTACATATACGCCATAGAGGCAGGAGGCACCATGGGGACTGATACCGTGATTCGCGCTCGCATCGATAGCGAAACCAAAGAGCGCGCTACCGCTGCCCTGGAAGCCATGGGGCTGTCCGTGTCCGACGCGATTCGCTTGCTGATGCTGCGAATCGCTGAAGAGCAACGTTTGCCGTTTACGGTACGGGTGCCGAATGCTGCTACGGCTAAAGCGCTGGAAGAGCTGGAAGCGGGCTTGGGCAAGCGTTTTGATAACGTGGATGAGCTGTTCAAGGATACGGATACATGACTATCAGCCGTTTTCCAGGAAGCGAGCGTGAGTTGCCGAAGGGGTGTCGTTGGCAAACGATGGCGATTTCCCCGGATATTGCAGAGCGCTATCTCGTTGCGCCGCTGGATGATTTTGTGAGCGAGGCGCGGCAGCTAGATTGCCAGACCCGCGCGACGCTGGATGATGCGCGAATGACTTGCCTGGCTGTCGCAGGAATGCTCACCACGATTCCGGATCAGTTGCGCTGTCGGCAGCTGGGGTTGGAAGATCGCACCGATATCGAGCTGCTGAATAATCTCTGTGTGGTGCTCGCTCGGCTCGGGCGTGAGCTCGAGGCTGATCCGCTCAAGCGGGTGCGGCAGCGCCTGGAAATACTCCTCGATCCGCGTCGTGGGGTGGGCGCTCTGTACTAAGCTCTGCTAGCAGTCATGCTTTCGCCCTGGCTTCATCAAGCAGCCGGAGCGCGGCGTTTTCTTCACTCTCTCCAGGCTTTGCATGCGACTTGATTACAGCCATAGGAATGCCGTAGATCGCGCCTGCGCCCTTTTTGGCGTTCCCGGTGGGGTTTCTTGGGTTTTGCCCTTGCGGCGCTTCTGCGGCTTCTCTGACTGCTTCTCGCCGAAGGTGAACACCAAATGAGAGACGCGCCGCCCGGTCTTGCGCTGATCCCACTTGCACCACAGGGGCGAGTGCTCGTTGATCTGCTCAACGGCAGGTTCAAGCACCCGGCGTTTGAAGTCCTTGATGGCCGGGTATTTTCCGTCAAGCTGGAAGGCATCGCGCAGCCACTCGATGGATACCTCGCGCTGGCCGGCGTCGCGCCACTGGCACAGCAGCTCATAGAGCCGGATGGCATGGGCGCTGTCCATGTGAGCCACGTCCGCCAGCGCGTAGCGCGTGAACTGCGCCGAAAGCTGCGACAGATAGGGCACCATGTCGGTACCGAAGCGCAGAGCTACCGCGCCCTCGCTTTCCCGGTATTCAATCGTCTGCACCCAGCGGGTCAGCCTAACCTTGGCTCGACCGTTCCCGTTTGGCGCTTCATGAAGGGTCACTTCCCGACGGTATAGCCGTTCTGAAGCAGCTTTGAGGTTCTGGTAGGCGGTGCCAAGGCTAGTGCCCGTCATGTCAGCGATCTTCTGGGCGCTAACCGTGTAGAGCTGTTGGTCTGTCAACGGCTCATCGCGGCGCACCTGCGAGATACAGCCCAGCAGAATCCGCTGCTCGTAGACGCTTAGACGGTAGGACGCCTCAACCAGTGCATTGCTTTTGTAGACCAGTGGTTTATTCAAGAGAGACACCATTAAGGGACTTTTTTTAATAAGTCCCTTAATACCATCAATCCGTCCCCTTTTAACCATCAATCCGTCCCCTTTTAACCCTATTATACCTTTATAATCAATAGCTTATGACGCCCTAAAAGGGAAAAGGGAAAAGGTACAGAAAAGAGCGCGACCCGCGCTCGCCTACCCTTCGGGGCGCAAGCGCCCCTCGCCCGGCCACAAGTGGCCGCCTGATGATGACGCGCCAGAGGCGCGGCATAGGGCGCTTTCGAGCCGCTTTAGCGGCTGCGCGCCCTAGGTGGGCGGCTACGCCGCGCACGTTGGACGACGGGCGGGGGTAAACCCCGTGTTTGGCAGAATGGCGGTTGTGCCTGGGCTGATTTCAGTGGTGGGCGTCTAGCTGCCGTGGGTCGGCAGGTTTCGTGCATTGCCGTTACCGGGGCGCAAGCGCCCCTTCATCGGCGCTATTGCGCCGATACCTAAACTAATAAATAACATTTCTCTTGCCTCTTGGCGGGTGACTATGGCGGGCAAGGGGGGGAAACCTGTGGTCACCTCGTGGGCGGCTTGTCCGTCCATCAGGTGTCCATCAGGTTTTCCCCCGATCCTGGAGCGAAGCGGAAGGATGTCCCTATAGTTGAGCCCGCTCTCAATGAGTGCTCCGCTGCTCGAAGCGCTTTAGCAGGTCGTCAAAGCCCCGAATCGGTGTTGATTGTTCTGCTTGCTGGGGGCTAGGCGGTGACGCCGGTGTGGTGTCCGGGGCCGGTAGCCGTTTCAGGCTCGCAACCTCCTCACGCAGTCGTCGCAGTTCTTCCCCTTGGTGCCGGGTCAGCTCGACGAGCTCGGCCAATAGGCGCTCTGTCGCGGGTGTCGCATCGTTGCTGGTGGTGCCTGCCGCAGATGTCGCATCAGGTGTCGCATGACCAGATGGTTCGCCGTAGCAGCGGATCAGTTCGGACATCTCTAGGGCTCGGCTGCCGTTTGGCTCGAGTACCCATGACACACGGCCCGACGCCATGTGCCGGTATAGCGTGGCCCGGTGAATACCGTAGAGCCTGGCGGCGGCGCTGGGCGTCAGTCGCATGGTGTCGCATCTCGGGTGTCTCAATGTGTCGCATCAGCGTAGCACGCTTGAAACCCAATCCCGGTTTGGCAATGAGGCATGGAGGCTGGGCCGGTTTGGGTGGTGGGCGTCGAGGTCTCGTGGATCCGCAGACGTAGTGCATTGCCGTTCAGCATGGGGGCTGCGCCCCCATCCCCCCGCGATCAGTCCGCCTGCTTGCCCTGCTCGGCTTCCAGCGCCTGCACGCGCGCCGTTAGCGCTTCTACCTGGGCCTCTGCCTTTCCCCGCGCGTTTTCGGCGTGCTGAGCCACTTGTTGGGCGTTCTCGGCCCGCCGTTCGGCGGCATTGACCCGTTCTCGGCACTCATTGCGCTGTTCAGCCAGTTCGGCGCGGTATTGCTCGGCGTCCTGCTGCCGGGCGGCCTGCTCGGTTTTCAGGGCCTCGGCGCGTTCACGGGCCTGCTCCTGGGCGGCTTCGAGCCTGGCCTCGGCGACGGCCTGGGTGCGCTCTGCCGCAATGCGGGCGCTTTCCGCGTCTGCTGCTGTTTGTTCGGCGTGGCTGTGGGCGGTTCGTGCTTCGTCCCGTTGTTCGGTCAGTGTCGTGATGCGGTTGCGGGCTTCGGCCAGCTGCTGCCGGGCATCGTCGCGCTGGGTTTCCAGTTCGCGCACACGCTCGCGGAACTCGGCCAGGGCGCTGCGGGCCTCGTCACGCTCACCGGTCACGCGATTCCGTTCGTTCTCCAGCTCTTCAACCTGAACGCTTAATTCCTCGGCCTGTTGCTCCAGGGCTTCGCCGGTTTCGGCCAGCTCATCGGCGCTCTGCTGCGCCTCAAGCGTGGCGGCCTCGGCGGCGGCACGGGCGGCGCTGGCCTGCCGCTCGATCTCGTCGGCCAGGGCGGCGGCCAGTTCGTCGGGGAGCTTGGCGGCTTCGCGTTTTGTTGGGGCCTGGGCGGCCCGCCACGCGGTCAAGTGGCGGTGAATCGTGTTGGGACTGCCGCTGCCGATTTCCGTCCTGACGGCCTGAATGGTGGGCTTGTCGCCACGCCCGACCAGGGTGTCGGCGGCGTTTTGTACCTGTTCGTAGGTGATCCCGGGGCGTGCCATATCGTATTACCTCGCGCTGTATCGTATTTTGTATTCCATATTATATTTTATATGATACAAAATACAATACATAATACGATGCCGATACAATTGCTCGCGCGTATTTCTGCCTGTCAGGCACAAAAAAACCCCGCCGTGGCGGGGTAGTATCGAGGCGTTGAGTCACCTATGTGTCGAAACGGCTTCTTCTTCCCATCAGGCGGAGATTGTCAGCCGTGGCCATGTTCGCGGATATATTGCTTTAGCTTCGTTGGCGTACGCTGCTTGCCACGCTGGCCGATGGCACGTTGCAGACTGGTAGGCAGGACATCCGACATGGGGCGCATACGCTTTACGTCAGCGTCGGTCAGTTCGCGGACTTCGCCGTTTTTATCCGTGAGTCGCGTTTTTATAGCGGCGTACCTCTTGTGAGTTGGCCTTCCTCGGCACTGCCTCTGGGGATGCCCGGTTCCCTGCTGTTTCGCTGCATGGATAAGTGAATGACGAGCGTGCGTTCAAGTGACGCCATGCTGGCCGATATCGACGCTTCGGCGAGCGGTGAACTGCTCTACCGTCGCTCCAAGAGTGTGCTGTTCAAGAGCCTGAAGGTGCGCCGCATCTTCGATGCCGACAACCAGACACTGCTGTATCTGATCTACAGCACCAAGGAGACCAGTGGCAGCTTCAAGCATGCCCTGAGCAGCGTGCCACTGTGGAATACCCAGGCCTGGCAGGCATCCATTGAAGAGTAAAATGGATATCCGCCAAACCAAAGGGGCGCGATATTTGTCGCGCCCCTTTGGTTTCGTCCAGGACGTGTCACAGCTCACGTCATATCGAGCGCCACACGTCCCTCGATCTTGCCGTCGATCATGCGCTGGAAGATTTCATTGATGTTCTCCAGCTTGTCAGTTGCAACGGTGGCCTTCACCTTTCCCTCTCCGGCGAAGTCCAACGCCTCCTGCAGATCCTGCCGGGTCCCGACGATGGAGCCACGCACGGTGATCCCGTTCAGTACGGTGTCGAAAATCGGCAACGGGAAGTCGCCCGGCGGCAAGCCATTAAGCACCAGGGTGCCACCTCGGCGCAGCATGCCCTGGGCCTGATCGAAGGCCTTGGGTGATACGGCGGTGACCAACGCGCCATGCGCACCACCAATCTCGCGTTTCAGGAAGCTCGCCGGGTCGGTCTTCAGGGCATTCACGGTGACGGTCGCACCGAGACTGTTGGCATGCGCCAGCTTGGCATCATCGATATCCACCGCCGCTACATTGAGCCCCATGGCACGGGCATACTGAACCGCCATATGACCGAGCCCACCGATGCCAGAGATTACCACCCATTGACCTGGGCGCGTGTCAGTCATTCTGAGCCCCTTGTAGACTGTCACGCCTGCACACAGCACGGGAGCAATCTCGAGGAAATCCACATTGTCGGGCAACCGACCCACGAAACCGGCATCGGCCAGGGTATAATCGGCAAAGCTGCCGTTCACCGAATAACCGGTATTCTGCTGTGATTCACACAGGGTTTCCCAGCCACCCAGACAGTGCTCACAGTATCCACAGGCCGAGTAAAGCCAGGGCACCCCGACACGATCCCCTTCCTTGACGTGGGTCACACCGTCGCCCACCGCCACGATGTGGCCAACCCCTTCATGACCCGGAATAAAGGGTGGGTTAGGCCTGACCGGCCAGTCGCCGTGGGCGGCATGCAGGTCCGTGTGGCAAACGCCGGTGGCGGCCACCTTGACCAGAATCTCACCCTGCTGCGGCCGAGGTACCGCGGCCTCTTCAATGGCCAGCGGTTCGCCGAACTTGCGTACTACCGCGGCTTGCATCGTCTTATCCATATCGGTTTTCCTCAATTGCCGGGCAGCCCGATGCCGCCCGTTACGCCCAGGTGTCAGGGGAAAGCACGGGGGGATGCCGCCCGGGCCGGTCGGCCGGGCGGCCAGGCTTCAGAAGAACCCCATCGGATTGATGTCGTAGCTGACCAGGAGGTTCTTGGTCTGCTGGTAGTGCTCGAGGGCTACCTTGTGGGTCTCGCGGCCAACGCCGGACTTCTTGTAGCCACCGAAGGCCGCATGGGCCGGATACTGATGGTAGCAGTTGGTCCATACGCGACCGGCCTGGATGCCACGCCCCATGCGGAAGGCCACGTTGATGTCGCGACTCCAGACGCCGGCGCCTAGGCCGAACTCGGTATCGTTGGCGATCGCCAGTGCCTCCTCCTCGTCCTTGAAGGTGGTCACCGCCACTACCGGGCCGAAGATCTCCTCCTGAAAGACGCGCATCTTGTTGTTGCCCTTGAGCAGGGTCGGCTCGATATAGAAGCCCTTGTCATAGGCCGGGTCGAAGCTCGCCTTGTCGCCGCCGGCAAGAAACTCGGCGCCCTCCTCCCGGGCGATCTCCATGTAGGACATGATCTTGTCGAACTGCTCCCGGGAAGCTTGGGCCCCCACCTGGACATCGGTATCCAGCGGATTGCCACGCTTGATCTGCCCGACCTTCTCCATCACCTTGGCCATGAAGGCGTCATACATGGACTCCTGGATCAGCGCCCGGGAGGGGCAGGTGCACACCTCACCCTGGTTGAAGAAGGCCAGCACCAGGCCCTCGGCGGCCTTGTCGATGAACGCAGGCTCGGCATTCATGATGTCGGCAAAGTAGATGTTCGGCGACTTGCCACCCAGCTCGACGGTGGAGGGAATGATGTTCTCGGCCGCACACTTGAGAATATGCGCCCCTACCGGGGTCGAGCCGGTAAAGGCGATCTTGGCGATGCGCTGGCTGGTGGCAAGGGCCTGGCCCGCCTCGGCGCCATAGCCATTGACGATATTGACCACGCCCGGGGGCAGCAGATCACCGATGACCTCCATCAGCTTGAGGATCGAAGCCGGCGTCTGTTCGGCGGGCTTGAGCACCACGCAGTTGCCCGCGGCCAGGGCGGGCGCCAGCTTCCAGACGGCCATCAGCAGCGGGAAGTTCCAGGGAATGATCTGCCCCACCACGCCCAGCGGCTCATGGAAGTGATAGGCCACGGTATTGGCGTCGATATCGGCGGCGGTGCCCTCCTGGGCACGAATGCAGCCGGCAAAGTAGCGGAAGTGGTCGACGGCCAGCGGAACGTCGGCATTGAGGGTCTCGCGGACCGCCTTGCCGTTGTCCCAGGTCTCGGCAACCGCCAGCATCTCGATATTCTGCTCGATGCGCTCGGCGATCTTGAGCAGTATGTTGGAGCGCTCCGCGGCAGAGGTCTTGCCCCAGTCAGGAGCCGCGGCATGCGCCGCATCCAGTGCCTTGTCGATATCCTCGGCACCGGAGCGGGGAATCTCGCAGAACACCTCGCCGTTGACCGGGCTGACGTTGTCGAAATACTCACCCTTCACCGGCGGAACGAACTCACCGCCGATGTAGTTGCCGTAACGTTTCTCGAAGCTGATGACGGAACCGGATTGACCGGGATTGGCGTAGATCATTGAGTATCTTCTGGCTGTTGTGATTATTAGACTGTGCCCAACCATTCTTGGTCGTGACCGCACCCTACAACAGTAGTAGGGCATGCGAGTTATAGTCAAATCTGGTGTACGGCGGTCAGGCGGCAGTCCTGTCTGACTGATCGGTCAATGGCTCACCATCCTGGAACTTGACGTTGTTCACGACCAGCTCCAGCTTGCTGAACCCCTTGATGCGCTTCCAGCGCTTCTCGGCGCTCTGAAGCAGCTTGAAGACCATCGCCAGGGTCGTCACCCGGGAACCACAGTTCCGGCTGCGCTTGCTCCGCAGACGGACCGTAGCGAAGGTCGACTCGATCGGGTTGGTGGTGCGGATATGCACCCAGTGCTCTGCCGGGTAGTCGTAGAACGCCAGCAGCTCCTCCCGATCCTTGGCCAAGCACGCCATGGCCTTGGGGTACTTGGCTTCGAAACGTTTCAGGGTGCGATCAAAGGCCTTGTGCGCCTCGTCGCGAGTCTCGGCCATCCAGATATCATGGAGCTCGGCCTTGACCTTGGGCTGCACGGATTTTGGCAACTTGTTCAGCACGTTAGCGGTCTTATGGACCCAGCAGCGCTGAGGATCAGTCTCCGGGTAAAGCTTATTCAGGGCCGCCCAAAACCCCATGGCGCCGTCACCCACTGCCAGCTTGGGGGCCGTGGTCAGGCCGCGCTTACGCAAGCCAGTCAGAAGGGTCTCCCAACTGGCCGCTGACTCGCGGAAGCCGTCCTCGACGACCACCAGCTCCTTGCGGCCCTGCTCGGTGACCCCGATGATCACCAGCAGGCACAGGCGGTCATCCATACGGACGTTGCTGTAGATGCCGTCGGCCCACCAGTAGACGTAGCGCCGGTCTGACAGATCCCGTTTCTGCCACTCGGCGTGCTCGGTCTCCCACTTCTGCTTGAGCCGCGATACCGTGTTAGACGATAGCCCCTTGGCCTGATCGCCCAGCAGCGCCGCCAGAGCCTCCTGGTAGTCACCGGTGGAGACTCCCTTCAGGTAGAGCCAGGGAATCAACTCCTCGACGCTACGGGCCCGCTTCAAGTAGGGCGGCAGCAGGCTGCTATTGAAGCAAACACCACTGCCGCTGCGGTCACGCACCTTGGGTACCTGCACGCTGACATCACCGATCCCCGTCTGGACCGTGCGCTCAGGCAGGTAGCCGTTGCGGACCACCGCACGGCGACCATCCTCCAGCGTCTTGTCGGCAAATTGCTCCAGGAAAGTGGTCAACTCCGCCTCCACAGCCTTGGCGATGAGGTCTCGGGCTCCTTTGCGCAGCAACTCATGCAGCGGGTCTGTAAGGCCGGCGTCTGGCTGCGTCACGTCTAGGAAGGTAGAATCTGTCATGGCGTATCCACTCGTGTTGGTTGAGATCTTGGTCGTGATCAATCAACAGGATACGCCACCCTTCCTACTTCCTCCCATACACCAGACTTGAGCTTAACTCACTAACGCCGTGCTGCAATCGCTCCGCTCTCTGGCCTGGCTGGCACCCTGCTCAGGGCTACGCCCCGAGACCCCGTCTTTTGTTTGCTGCCGCTCACAAGGGCCATTGCCGCGCCGTGTGCAGGACACGCAGGATACGCACGGTATCCTCGAGGAGATCGTAAACCAGGACATAGTGACGATGGGCGACAAGCTCTCGTGTTCCCTGGACGCGCCCCAGGCGACCGGCCTGGGGGTGTTCGGCCAAATGGCCGGCGGCTTCCTCAAAGCGCATGTCCAGGGACAGGGCTGCAATCGGGTCTTCGGCCTCGATGTAGTCGTAAATGGTTTCGCGATCGTGGTACGCGTCGAGCGTCCAGACCAGCCTCATGAAGCGGATTCGCCGAGCTTGCGACGGGTCTCGGCGCGTTTGGCGGCGAAGCGGGCTTCAACGTCAGCCGACGTGATGACGTCCCCTCTGTCAGCGGAGGTACGCCCTGCCTCGACTTGTTGGCGAAACCAGGCGTCATGGTCGTCCGCCGCCTGCTGTTGGCGCACATAGTCGCGCATGAAATCGCGGAGCAGCTGGGCTCCCGTCCGGTCGTGTCCTTTGGCGGCCGTGGAGAAGGCATCCTTCAGCGTGTCATCAACCCGAAAAGTGAAAGTGCTCATGGTGTGTACCTCATGATGCATTGCATTGTACAAACAGCGTAACACATAAGGGGATGGGGCGAGCTGTCCTTTCGGTCCCGTCAGCTTGACGAAACAGTCGGGATTTTGGCCCGCCAATTCATTCAAGATAAGGCGGGGACTAAGTCCCGTTGATAGAATCAGGATAAGCGCCATAATCTTGATTCTTCTCCCGGCTGTTGACTTGCGATGGCTGCTTATCGCCGAGAGGTGACCACGGAGCTGGGCAAGATCAACAGGCCACGTCCGTTGGCTACGCCTAACTCTTAGCGGGCACCTCGCAGGACGACCATTTCCCGTAGCCGAGAGGGGAGGGGTAAGTCGCTGATTCGGGGGTATGGCTAACCTATTGATGTGCAATGACTTTTTTCTGCCAGCGTTCTCATTAGGGGTACAATGTGTCCTTAGGACACATTGTACCCCTAATTCCAACGATGTCAAATGAAAAATACTGAAAATCAACAAAAACCTTGACAAGGTGCACTCTCCGGGTATATACGTCCTAAGGACGTATATACCCGGAGAGAACAGTGCCGATCTCAATAGAAGATGCGCTATCAAGCTGGCTAATAAATGACTATGGGAAAGGGGCCATTAGCAGGAAAAGGCTCCACGAAGAAATATTCATGCTGTATAAAAAGAGAGAGTACAAAGGAGAGAGAATAACTAAGATACAGATAAAAACTCCTCGTACAGAGCAATTCCATAGGTACACGGAAAGGCTTGAAATTGCAGGTGTCATAGAAGCAGATGACAAGAAGTCATTCTTCCATAAAGAATCTAAATTCTACAGGGTGCTTTCAAATAAAAAATCGCCAACAGCAAGCTTGTTGTGCGCTGTTTACCCCTATGCATACATATCAGATTTAAGTGCCATGCAATGGTATGGAATAACCAACAGAATCCCAAAGGTTATATATTTGACAGCATGCAATAAAAAAGAGTGGAGAAACTTAGGAAGGGCTGAGGTTATAGAAAGAACAGGACACCCTGGGGCTGCTGAGGATTTTATTCCCACATATCCTGTTTCTGGAAGGCACTTTGGTAAATCTGTATATGTTTCAGTTAAGAGCAATCCAAAAGATCCCCGGGAAGGAGATGAAGGAGTTAGAGTTCAAGACATTGGGGAGCTTTTTATAGACATGCTTCGCAATCCAGAAAAGTGCGGGGGTGAGCAGCATGTAATAGATGTTTATTTAGAATATGCCCCATCTTTTAAAAGAAGGATAATAAAATACGTCAATGATTATGGGAGGGCTATTGATAAAGCAAGGGTGGGGTTTATTCTCGGCACAGTGCTTGGTGTCGAATCATCTGATATTGATAGATGGAAGTCTGAGAAATCAAATCAGAGAGGGGGGTCAAGAGTCCTTTTTCCAAAAAGCGAATATGAAGAGATATATAGCCCGGAATGGAATATTTCAATAAATTATAGCGAGCTGCAAAAATATGGAACAATGGATTGTTGACTGGGTGAACAGATCCCCAGCCGATCAAGTAGATTTTAGGAAGGCAGTACATATAATTTTGATGGCAGTATCTTTAGATGGTGACCTTTCTAAAAGTATGGTTATGAAAGGTGGGATCCTTTTAGGGATACGATATGGAAGCAGCAGGTATACTACAGATATTGATTTTTCAACTTCTGAAAAGATGGTTGAGCTTGATGAAGATGAGATGAGAGATAAGATAAATATGAGGCTTTTTGAGGCAGAGGCAGAATTGCTTTATGGGATAAAATGCTCTGTTCAAAAGCTTAAAAAAATCCCTAAAAGAGCCGATGCCACCTTTCCATCTCTTGACATAACCATAGGTTATGCAAGGAAAAATAATGACTCTATGATGAGTAGGCTTGAAAGAGGACAGTCGTCGCAAGTTGTACAGATAGATTATAGTTTTAACGAGATCACGGGGACGACTCAAGAGATAGAGATTGATGGGGATGAGTGCATACAAGCATATGATCTAGTGTCTTTGCTAGCAGAGAAATTCAGATCGATATTGCAGCAAGTTGTTAGGAATAGAAGCAGAAGGCAGGATGTCTATGATATTTATTACTTGATTGATAGGTTTGCAGAGGGGAGTGACGAGGAAAAGGCTATGGTTTTGGAAATGCTTCTGGAAAAGTCCATAGGGAAAGATATTGATGAATTTTTGAATGTGAATGGGATGGATGATGAGCGTGTAATTTCTAGATCATCTGAGAATTTCAATGATATGGAAGATGAGATTGAAGGGGAGCTTCCTGGTTTTGAAGATTCTTATGCAGTGGTTAGAAGCTATTACAAAACAATGCCTTGGGAAACTGTTTAAATGCTAGTTAATTTTTCTGAAGACCAGGGTGATAGGAAGTGTAATCTTGATGCCTTCTGCTGTTTTTCTTCTTCGGAAAATAAATTTTTCTTGATGTTGGCTGATGGTTTTGGTGACTCATCACAAGAGGGAGTTTATAAAACAATAAGAAATTTATCTCATTTAATATCAAGTTCAGAATGCGAAAAAATTAATCCAGAACACCTGGAGTCTTCTCTTGAGGAAAGTGTTAAAATTTCTTTTCTTGGTCTTTCTGTGATAAATAATAGTTTTACACATGTTGTGTCCTCGGGGGATTGCAGGGTTTATGTTAACGGTCAGGTTTTATCCAGTGATGACTCTGTTGCATGGAAAGCTTTAATCAAAAGAAAATCCCATGATGATGCCGCTAAATATGCTGTCGCACACCCTTTGCGTAATCGCTTGACCTCTCATGTTGAAAAGGGGAGAAAGGTTGATTTTAAGGAAATCGATTTTAAACTAAGTTCAGGAGATAGAGTGCTGGTTTGTACTGATGGGGTTTGGTCAATATTCCATGACCATATATCTAGCGGAGAGTTTTCTCTAGATATGGTTTGCGGCAATATTATAGATAACGGAATGGCGTTAGAGTTAGTTTTTTGAGTGTTCGATATTCTTTATCAAAGGGTTGTTTTCTTTACGCACGCTGACCGCCCCTCCAGAAGGCCCTGGAGGGGCGGTTTTTAGTAGGAACATCCGTTCCAGGCCAATCAGCGGACGCCCTTGCTTTCCTGCCGCATTGGGGAAATAGGATGTAGTGCACCTGAATCCCGAACGGGACCCAGTACCACAGGCCGCAGGATTTTAAAGAGCCGAAGTCATTTTATATGGCAACTATGTTGACAGACTCCGTGCTCGTATAATCAGTTGACGAAAGCTGCGCGAATGCCGTGCACACAGGCCGCGTGGACAGCATTTTTTCTTCAAGGACGTAATTGGATGGCTTATTTTTCATTTCGACGGTTGCTACGCGTATCCCACGCCGTGGCATTTTTCGTGCTGCTGCCCTGGGGGATGTTCTGCACCAGTGCCGGTGCCCAGACATTAGCGCCGGAAAAGACGCTGACGGTGGGTGTGGCGACGGTTCCGCCCTTTGTCATGGAAGCTGCTGAGGGTGAGCTGGAAGGCATTAGCGTTGATCTGTGGCAGAACATTGCCGAGCGTAGGGGCTGGGATTTTGTCTGGCAGCCGCTGCCATTTTCCGATCTGCTGGATGCGGTGGAAGCCGGCGACGTCGATGTGGCTGTAGGCGCTCTGACCATGACTGCTGATCGCGAGGAGCTCTTTGATTTCAGCCATCCGTTTTATCAGACCGGGCTTTCCATCGGCGTGCCGCCCCAGGCAGACCAGAGCCTGTTGCGTGTGTTCCGGGCACTGGTCAGCTGGCAGTTTTTAAGCGTGGTGTTGGGGCTCTCCGTGCTACTGCTGGCCGTAGGCTTGCTGGTATGGCTGGCTGAACACAAGCGCAACCCCGAGCAGTTTGGCGGCTCGGTATTCCGAGGCATGGGGGCGGGCCTTTGGTGGGCTGCCGTCACCATGACCACGGTAGGCTATGGTGACAAGGCGCCCACAACACTTGTCGGCCGGCTGATCGGGCTGGTGTGGATGTTTGCCGGCTTGATCGTGGTCGCCAGTTTCACTGCTGCGATCACCACGTCGTTGACGGTGGGCAATCTGACCGCGCGTATCCAGAGCGAAAACGACCTGCACGGCACCGTGGTCGCAACGATCGATGACACGGCAAGTCAGCGCTACCTTGAAGAGCAGCACGTTCGCTACCGTACCTATCCTGATCTGACTAGCGCCATGCGCTCGGTTGCCAGCGGGGAAACCGGCGCGGTGGTGTATGACCGTGCGTTGATGCAGTATCGCAACCAGCAGCTGGGGGCTGATCGCCTGACGATATTGCCGGGAGTCTTCGCCAAGCAGCTGTATGCCTTCGCCATTCCCGAAGGTAGCGCCCTGCGTGCGCCGTTGTCCCTTGAGGTACTCGACGTGACCGAATCCGAACGGTGGGACGATATCGTTTCGCGCTATCTGGTGCGCTAGGGGCTGGCACGACGCCGGCAGCCACGCGTCTGCCATTTCACCTGTCTGTCATCTGAGGCCATTACCTTGCGGGGGCTACATCCACGATCAGGTGACCCGACATGAGCAAGGAAATTGAAGATCATCGCGTACTGAACAGCAGCCATAATTTGCCGTTTGCCGACGTGCTGGCCCGGCGCGTCTCCCGGCGTGGCGTCATGCGCGGTAGCGCCGGACTCGCAGCAGCTTCGATGCTGGGTATGGGCGCGCCGATGTCGGCACTGGCCGCAACGACATCGAAAAAGCCGCTGGAGCTGGCTTTCGAGGCCGTACGGGGTTCCCATACGGATGCAGTGGTGGTACCGGAAGGCTACCGTGCCCAGGTGCTGGTGCCCTGGGGGGCGCCACTGTTTGATGGTCAGCACTGGAATGCCTCCCAGCCGATGGATGCCGAGCGCCAGGCAGCAAGCGTCGGTATGCACCATGACGGAATGGCCGGTTTTGGGCTGGATGACAGCAACGCGTCGAGTCGTTTTGTGCTGGCGCTGAATAACGAATATATCGACCAGGACGCGTTGTGGGCGCCTCAGGGCGGACCGACCAATGCCGAGGCTGGCCAGCGCCCGGCGGAGGAATCGCGAACCGAGATCAACGCGCACGGCGTTACGCTGGTCGAAGTGCAAAAAGAGGCGGGCGGCGGTTGGTCCCACGTTGTCGGCTCACCTTACAACCGCCGCTTGACCAGTGCCACGGTGATGGAGATTTCGGGCCCAGTGGCCGGCAGTGAATACGTTAAAACACGCTTTTCCCCCGATGGTCGCCTCACGCGAGGAACCAATAATAATTGTGCCAACGGTGTCACGCCCTGGGGCACCTACCTGGCCTGTGAAGAGAATTGGCCCAACGTGTTTACCCACGCCGGCGAGCGTTTCAGTGACGATGCTCGGCTGGGCATTATGACCGAACGCACCCGCTACGGCTGGGAAACTTCGGCAGGAGATGCAAGCGAAGTCGAAGGCGAATTCGCCCGCTTTGATATTACCCCGCGAGGCGACGGCGCCGCTCAGGACTATCGCAACGAAGCACGGACCTTTGGTTATCACGTTGAAGTTGACCCGTACAGCGGCGCGCGGGCGGTAAAGCGCACGGCGATGGGGCGTTTTCGCCACGAAGGCTGCTGGCTGGGCAAGCTGGAGGCCGGCAAGCCGGTAGTCTTCTATTCGGGGCACGATGCCCGCAACGAGTATGTGTATAAATTCGTATCCCGGGCCATGTGGAATCCTGACGATGCCAACCGTCCCGGAAAATCCTATGACCGTATGGCGATTGGCGCCAAATACCTGGATCAGGGCACGCTTTACGTTGCACGTTTCAATGCAGATGGCACCGGTGACTGGCTGGCACTGACGCCATCCTCAATAACGTCTCAAGGAAATACGCTTGCCAGTGCCATGGGATTAGGCGACGACGACATGGCCGGCCTGCTGATCAGTACCTGTGATGCCGCTGATTTGATGGGGGCAACGCCAATGGATCGTCCCGAGTGGGCAACGGTAGACCCCACCTCCGGCGAGGTATACCTGACGCTGACCAATAATAGCCAGCGCACGGCGGAGCACACCGACCCTACCTACACCAACGATGGTAGCGGCGTGGCAGAGTCAGGGGTTGGCTATGCCACCGCGCCTACCAATACGGCCAACCCGCGTCCGGATAACGGTGCCGGGCATATTATTCGCTGGCGCGAAGCGTCTGATCAGGCCCGGTTTGCCTGGGAAGTCTTTGTCTTTGGAGCGGGCGCGGGCGATGAAGATAACCTGTCCGGCCTGACGGAAATGAACCAGTTTGCCAGCCCCGACGGGTTATGGTTTGACGAGCGCGAAGGCGGGCAGGGCATTCTTTGGATTCAGACCGATAACGGCTATGAAAGCGTCGCCGACTATACCAACGACCAGCTGTTGGCGGTGATTCCCGCGTCCCTTGATTCAGACAGCCCCGACGCAATAATTAACGCCGCCAACCAGCATCAGCTGAAACGCTTTGCCGTGGGCCCCAACGGCTGTGAGGTAACGGGTATTTTCGCTACGCCGGACAAAACGGCGCTGTTCATCAATATCCAGCACCCCGGCAACTGGCCGGCCAATGGTGATGCGCTTACCCAGGATGCCACTCAGGTGGCCAAGGGCGCGGTACGCCCGCGTGCGGCAACGGTGGTGATCGAGAAGAAGGACGGTGGGCCGGTGGCCGTATAGTGACTTGCCACGTGCCCTTATGGGTGCGGCGGCTGGCGCACGCGTGAAGTCGGTACCGCGGCGTTGGGGCGGGTCGCAATAAAGGCCGCAATGGTGCAGAAAAAAAGTGCCATTGCGGCCAGTAGCCAAGGCTCGGCTCCGCTCAACCATAGCAAGGCCCTGGCCGAGACGGCGGCGCTATTGGCCCTGTCAAAAAAAGCCGAGGCGATCTGGGGCACGACCAACGACGAGGACGACTGACCAGCCTCCCGGATCGCCAGCGTATCGTGACTCTG
>NZ_JASSZF010000044.1:0-17050 GCF_031935715.1 Halomonas garicola
TTGCCCTCTCGCCCAGATGTGGCTGCCTCATATGCGATTCCTGTTCGTCGGGCCGGGAGTTTGCCTTCAGCTTCCTTCAGATTCCGCCTCGCGGCGGACACCCTTGCTGTTCGGCTAGCGGTTTCCGCTATCAGGGTCCGCAGGGGACTTTCACCCCCAAGTCATCCCGAGGCACCACCCTCGGGAACAGCTCCTATCGGTGCTACGCGCCATGCCTGGCGCACAATAAAAACGGCGCCCGAGACGGGCGCCGTTTTGCGGTGGGCTTACTACCTATTTGCTATCGGCTTTGCGCCAGGCTCAGGCGAAGATCGTATCGCCCATTTTATGCCGCAGCTTTTTCATGGCGTTTTTTTCCAGCTGGCGGATGCGCTCGGCGGAGATGCCGTAAACGTCGGCCAGGTCGTGCAGCGTGGACTTGTGCTCGGCCAGCCAGCGGCGCTGGAGAATGTCCCGGGAGCGCGCGTCCAGCCCACGCAGGGCGGACTGCAGCCGCTGCGAGGCGTCCTGCTCGTAGTCGCTGTCTTCCAGCTGGGTAGCCGGGTCGGCGGCTTCGTCGTTGAGGAAGTTGACCGGTGCCCGGTACGCGCTGGCGCTGTCCTCGTCCTCGCCCGGCGAAGCATCAAAGCCTGCGTCAAACGACGACAGCCGCCCTTCCATGTCGCGCACCACCTCGGGTTTGACGTCGAGATCCTTGGCAATCGCGCTCACTTCGTCGTTGTTGAGCCAGGCCAGACGCTTTTTCGCGCTGCGCAGGTTGAAGAACAGCTTGCGCTGGGCCTTGGTCGTCGCGATCTTGACGATGCGCCAGTTGCGCAGCACGAACTCGTGAATTTCCGCCTTGATCCAGTGTACGGCAAAGGACACCAGCCGTACCCCCTGGTTGGGATCAAAGCGCTTGACGGCTTTCATCAGCCCGACGTTGCCTTCCTGAATCAGGTCGGCCTGAGCCAGGCCGTAGCCGGAATAGCTGCGTGCGATGTGTACCACAAACCGCAGGTGCGAAAGCACCAGGCGGCGCGCCGCTTCCAAATCGCTGTCGTCGTAGAGGCGCCAGGCGAGCGCGCGCTCTTCGTCGGCGGTCAGCACCGCAATGCTGCTGACCGCGTTGATATAACCGCCCAGATCATTACCCGGAGAAAGCTGACCCACCGGTAGAAGACTGTTGCTCATGTGCAGATGGTCTCCCTGATAACCCCAATATACGTGACGCTGACTGTATGAACCCTGATACTATAACTCGTGCTATATAAAACGCAGTCGCTGTGATGGATGCCGCTGAACATAGTGGCGCTTAATATAATAGACCTCGGCGGGGTTGAAAAGTTCCGTTTCGCCCCGGCCACAGCGCGCTATCATCGTGTTTTTCGATGTTTTTAAGCGACATTAACGGCTATTCAAGAAAAGTATGCGTAGCGCAAAGGAGTTTTCCGAGCCGCATCATCGCGGCCCGATGCTTGCCAGATGCCGGCTCACCGCAACCCAGGCGCCCAGCCAGCCAAGTATGGTACTACAGGATAGAAGGATTGTAGAGCCGGCAACGCCCAGCGCCGGCAGCGTGAAAGTGGCGCCGTAGCTTGCCGCCAGCGCCTGAACCGGCAGCGCCAGCCAGTGCCCGCCGAGGGTCAAAAGCCCTAGCGCCAGCACCCCGCCGCCCAGGCCATACCAGGCGCCGCTGTACAGAAACGGCCGGCGCACAAAGGCGTGGGTGGCGCCGATCAGCGTGACCACTTCAATCTCCCGCCGCCGGCTTTCCACCGCCAGGCGGATGGTGTTGCCCACCACCAGCAGCACGCCCAGGCTAAACAGCATCCCCAGCGCCAGGGTGATCCGCCGGCCAAGCTCGGCCAGATGGCGCAGGCGCTCGACCCAGGCGAGGTCCAAGCGCACTTCGTCGACGCCGGAAACCTCGCCCAGCCGGGCGGCGAGCGCCTCCATGGCCTCCGGCGAAGCGTCCTTCGGCGTCACCACGATGCTTGCCGGCAGCGGGTTGTCCTCGAGGCCGTCAAGGGCATCGTCGAGCCCCAGCGACTGCTGAAAGTCGGCCATGCCCTGCTCGGCGCTGATCAGCCGGGTTTGCTGCACGGCGGTATCCGCGGTCACCGCCTGCTCGACGCGCCCGGCCTCCTCGGCGGCGACGCGGGGCTCGAGGTAAACCGTCAGGGTGGCGCCGTCGTCCACCTCGGCGTCGAGCAGGCGTGCCCCGGACAGCGTCAGCCACAGCGCGGCGGGTAGCACCAGCGCGATAGCAATGGCCAGCATGGTCAAAAGGCTGCCCACGGGGTGGCGCACCAGCCGTCGGCTGCTGTCCAGCGCCATGGCGCGGTGGTGCCGGCCCCAGGCGCGAAAGCGGCTGGAAGCCCCCGGCCCCGCCGCCGCTGAGCCGGCTGCCCGGGGCGGCGGGGCGTTCGCAGCGGCCTTGGCCTGGGCGCCCCGGCGCGGCGTAGCGGCCCGGCTGCGGGACGTCGCACCCGGTTTGCGCGGTGTGTTCATCGTGCCCCCTCGTCGGCCACCAAGCGTCCGTCGGCGAGGCGCAGCATGCGATGGCGCAGCCGGGTAATCAGCGCCAGGTCGTGGCTGGCAATCATCACCGTGGTACCGATGCGGTTAAAGTCTTCAAACAGCGCCATGATATCCGCCGACAGCTGCGGGTCGAGGTTACCGGTCGGCTCGTCTGCGAGCAGCAGGGCCGGCTTGTTGACCACAGCCCGGGCAATGCCCACGCGCTGCTGCTCGCCGCCGGAAAGCTCAATGGGGATCGCACGCTCGCGGTGCAGCAGGCCGACCTTGTCCAGCGCCGCCCGCACTCGGCGCGCCGACTCCCGGGGCGGCGCGCCCTGAATTTCCAGCGGCAGCGCCACGTTATGAAAGATGGAGCGATCGAAAAGCAGCTGGTGATCCTGAAATACCACGCCGATCTGGCGGCGATAAAACGGCACCTGGCTTGCGTGCAGCCGAGCGATATCGTGGCCGGCCACCACCACGCGCCCTCGGCTTGGGCACTCAAGCCGCATGACCAGGCGCAACAGCGAGCTTTTGCCGGCGCCGGAGTGGCCGGTGAGAAACACCATTTCGCCCCGCCTGACGTGAAAACTCAGGTGGGACAGCGCCTCGAAGCGCCCGCCGTAGCGCTTGCCCACGCGCTCGAAGGCGATCATCCGCGGGCGTCGTCGTCCGGACGATCAAACAGCGCGCTGACAAACTCCCGGGCGACAAAGGGGCGCAGGTCGTCCAGGGTTTCACCCACGCCGATAAAGCGAATTGGCGTTTCCAGCTGGTTGGCCAGGGCAAAAATCACCCCGCCCTTGGCGGTGCCGTCGAGCTTGGTCAGCGTAATGCCGGTCACCGGCACCGCTTCGTTGAAGGTGCTGGCCTGGCTGATGGCGTTCTGACCGGTGCCGGCATCCAGCACCAGCATGACTTCGTGGGGGGCGGTCGCATCAAGCTTCTGCATGACCCGATGGACCTTTTTCAGCTCTTCCATCAGCGGCCCCTTGTTGTGCAGCCGCCCGGCGGTATCGGCAAGGACGACGTCCACGCCGCGGGATTTGGCCGCGGCAACGGCATCGTAGACCACCGAGGCGCTGTCGGCCCCGGTGTGCTGGGCGATGACCGGAACGCCGTTGCGCTCGCCCCACACCTGGAGCTGCTCTACCGCGGCGGCGCGGAAAGTGTCCCCGGCGGCGAGCATTACGCTCTTGCCCTCGCGCTGGAAGCGCTGGGTAAGCTTACCGATAGTGGTGGTCTTGCCCACGCCGTTGACCCCGACCACAAGAATCACAAAGGGACCGTCGCCGGATTTCTCCAGGCTCAGCGGGGTAGCGACGGGCTCCAGCATGGCGGCAAGCTCTTCCTGAAGACCCTGGTACAGCGCCTGAGGGTCGCTGATTTCCTTGCGCGACACCCGCGCTTCCAGCCGCTCGATAATCGTGGTCGTGGCCTCGATCCCCACGTCGGCCATGAGCAGCTGAGTCTCAAGATCCTCCAGCAGCTCGTCGTCGATCTGTTTTTTACCCAGAAAGAGATCGGCCACGCCGTCGGTAAAGTTGGCCCGGGTTTTCCCCAACCCCGCCTTGATGCGCGAAAGCCAGCCCTTTTTCTCCGGACGGTCGGCGGGAGCCGGCTGAGGTTCGGGTTCGGGTTCGGGTTCGGGTTCGGGTTCGGAAACAGGCTCCGGCGCCGGCGCGGCCTGCGCATCAGCGGCCGGCTCGGAGGTCGACGCCGGCTCGGCGTCGGGCGCCAACTCGGCCTCAGGATCCGGCTTGGCCTCGGCTTCGGGGACCGGCGTCGCGTCGAGGTCACCGGCATGGCTTTCCTGACGAACGCCACCCTCTTCATCAGCGGGCGGCGCGGGGGCTTCGTCGGCCTCATCCGGCGCCGGCTGCCGGTCAAGCGCGCTGTCGTCTTCGGGCACCGTTTCGCGGTTATCGTGTTTCTTCTTGCGCTTTAAAAAACCAAACATGGGCACTAACTTCCGCACAGAGCATGATAAAAAGAAGGTAAAAAACGATCGCCGACGGGATCCGGGCGGCCAGGCTGGCCTCTATCCTACCACCGCCCATCAAGACTTTGGACACGCGGGGCGCTACAATCCCCGCCCATGAAACGAAAACGCTCCTCGCGTTCGGGCCGCCCGGACGCCAGACACGCCGCCGCCCGCCAGGGCGGCAAGCTGCGGGTGATCGGCGGCGAGTTTCGCCGTCGCCAGCTGCCCGTGCCCGACCGCCCGGGGCTGCGCCCGACGCCTGACCGCGTGCGCGAAACTCTGTTCAACTGGCTGGGCCAAACGCTTGCTGGCGAACGCGTGCTCGACGCCTTTGCCGGCACCGGGGCGCTGGGTATCGAGGCGCTGTCGCGCGGGGCTACGCAGGTGACGTTCATCGAGCAGGACGGCCGCGCCGCGACCCAGCTGGAGCGCAACCTGGCCACCCTCAAGGCCCTCGGCGGCCGGGTGCTGAGCGTTGACGCCCGGGCGTTTCTCGCCGCCGGCAACGCCGGCGAGCCCTTTGACCTGGTGCTGCTCGACCCGCCCTTTCACCAGGGCTGGATCACCCCCTGCTGCGCCGCGCTTGAGCGCGGCGGCTGGCTGGCGGAAGGCGCGCGGATTTACCTGGAGGCGGAAGCCACCCTGACGCCGGCAGTGCCCGGCAGCTGGCTGCTGCACCGGCAGGCCGGCGCCGGCGACACCACGGCGCGGCTCTATCAGCGCCTTAGCCCCAGCCACCCGAATTAAGCCGTCAACAGGTCTGCGAGGGGGCGCTATGAATCCATCTCTGGCGTAGAACCCCCTCTTCGACCTGCTCCCGGCTCCTCCGGACATAGCCCACTGCAACTGCTCTACCGAGAGATCACAGCTTGCCGCCGCGCCGCCCGGGCGTTACGCTCAGGCGCTGGCCCAGACCAGCCTTGTCTATTTGTTTATTGTCGGAGAGATCCATGAGCCAGGAACTGTTCAATCAGCTCGAGCAAAAAGTTACCGCCACGGTAGAGGCGCTCGAGCTTTCCAAGCTGGAAAACGACGAGCTGCGCGAAGAAAACCAAACGCTCAAGCAGGAGCGTGAAGAGTGGGAGCGCCGGCTCAACGGCCTGCTGCAGAAATTCGACGACTCCAGCAGCAGCAGCTAACGGCTCGCGGCCTGAGCGCCGAAGGCGCGCGACATCAGCAGCGCATCTTCCCGCCCGCTGCCGGCGGCCGGAGACAGGGGCGGATAGTAGTCCCGACGCCGCCCGTCCACGCCAAAGCCGTGGCGCTTATAAAGCGCAATGGCGGCGGCGTTGCCGGCGCGCACTTCCAGCAGCAGGCGCTCGCTCTGCCAGTGCCCGGCCGCCTCACAAGCGGCGCGCACCAGCGCATCCCCGACGCCCCGGCCACGATAGTCGGGCACAACGCCTAGCGCCTGGATTTCGGCGTCAAACGGCAGCCGCGCCAACCAGAGATAGCCGGCCAGTAAAGGCGCCTGCCCGGAAGCGCCGGCGGCCATGACGCCCAGTACCCGACCGTCTTTCGTTTCCATGGCCTCGCACAGGGCGGCTGCCACGGCACCGCTGCCGGCAATGCTGCCCCCTGACATGACGTTGCCGGCATCGCGGGCGCTGAGCGTCTCGACCCGCCATGGCGCACACTTTTGCGCTCCGTTTTCAGCCATCGGCCGTTTCCTTGCGCCACTGCGCGCCCAGCGCCGCCAGCGCCGGCCATAGATCGCGCTTGGCCGCCCCGTCTTCCAGCAGCGTCTCAAGGGCCGGCCCCTGCCACAGCGGCAGCGATAGGGCCTGGGAGACGGCCCGGCCGCGCTCCTCTTCCGGGGCCAGCACCCGGGCAAGCGGCGAGGCGTCATCCCCGCCCCACCACAGCACTCGGGTCGGCTTCCAGCCGTTGCGGCTTGCCGCGCCGTCGACAAAGGCGCAGAGCCCCTCCCGGGCTTCTTCAAGCGGCGCTTCCGGCGCGGGGCCGCCGACAAGCGGCGGCCAGCTCAGGGTGTGCCAGGCCGAGAGGCTGGCCACATCGATACCCGCCGCGCGGCAGAGATTGCTAAGCAGCCGGCGCGCGGCGTCCCCCGGCTCGCCTTCGTGCAGGCTTAGCCAGCGCCCGCCAAGGCATACGCAGGACAGCGTAAAGCGCAGCGGCGCGGCGGGGGCAGCGGGCGCCTTCGGCGGCGCTTCTACCGGCGCCGAAGGCGGGGCCGGGCGCTCCTCATTCAGCAGCGCCTTGAGCGCGGCGGGGTTAGCCGAGGGCTCGGCCGGCGGCGCCGCCCGGCGGCTGGCTTCAACCTGCTGGGCATCGTCAAGCAGCGCGTGCAGGCGCTTTCCCGGCGACTCGGGCTCCGGCGGCGCATCGTCCCACTCGCAGGCCTGGGTGGCCAGCGCGTTGGGCAGGCGGTAGCGCGACGCGTAGGCGGTAATGCCCATGGCGTCGAGATACTGCCGGCGAACGACCTCCGGATTCACTTGCCGCCGCCGCGACAGTCCGGGGAGTCCGGGCGTTCGCCGCCCCGGGCCTCCCACTCCTCCGGGGTATAAAGGTGCAGCGCCAGCGCGTGCACCGGCCCCGACATCTCGTCGGCCAGCAGCTTGTACACCTGCTGGTGGCGCTTGACCGGCAGCAGGCCGTCAAACCGCTCGCTGACCAGCGTGACCTTGAAGTGGGTTTCGGAGTTGGGCGGCACGCTGTGCCGATGGCTTTCGTTTTCCACCTCGAGCACCGTGGGTGAAAGCGCCTTGAGCTTTTGCCCGATCTGTTCCTGCAGTGTCACAGTGACCTCCTTGGCTGACTCGACAACGTCCGGCCGCAACGACGCCGCCGGAAGCGACAAAGCCAATTGTACGCGCTTATGCGACGCGCGACGATGTGCGCTCCTGCATGGCGCGCCGCGCCAGCGGAATGCGCGCGGCGCTGACGACAAGCGAGAGCAGCGAAGTCACCGCCCCAGCCACAGCGTCACCTGCACGGCAAGCCCCAGCGCCAGCACCGCGCCCACCAGCGCCACCCCAAGCGACTGGCCCACGGTGCGCGTGGTGCTCATCACTCCGGACACGTTGGCGCTGCGCGCGGCGGGGAGGCTGGCCATCATTTCGCGGTTGTTGGGCGGCTGAAAAAGGCCAAAACCAAGGCCGCACAGCGCCACCCGCCAGAGGCTTCCGACGATGCCGGTGTTTTCATCCACCAGCGCAAGGGCAACGAAGCCCGTGATCACCAGCACCAGGCCGGTGGTCGAGAGCACGCTGGGGTTAACGCGGTCGGCCAGGCGGCCGGCCATCGGCCCCACCACCATCAGCGCAAGCGGCCAGGGGGTAAACAGCCAGGCGGTGAGCAGCGGGCTGAAACCCATTTTTTCCTGATACAGAAACGACAGCGCGACAAACGCCAGCCCCTGGCCGATAAACGCAAGCCCCGAGGCCGACACCGCCAGGGTGAAGCGTCTTTCGTTAAACAGGTAAAGCGGCAGCAGCGGGTACGGCGCCCGGCGCTGGCGGCGGATAAACGCGGCAGCCCCCGCCAGCGCCGCGGCGCCAAACCCGGCCCACTGCCAAAGCGGCGCGCGATGGCCGATAGCGTCCATGGTGAGAAACAGCCCGGCGAGCGTGAGCATGGAAAAAAGCGCGCCGGGAAGATCGAAGCTACCCTGGCGCGGCGCCTCTTTGGGCAGCGCGCGATAGGCAAACAGCAGGGAGACGAGCCCCAGCGGCACGTTGAGGGCAAAGAGCCAGGGCCAATGGGTGAACGACAGCATCAGCCCGCTAAGCGTGGGGCCGGCGGCGTAGCCCCCGCCCACCACCAGCGCGGAGAGGCCCAAAGCGCTGCCCAGCAGCCTTGAAGGGAAAATCAGCCGGTAGAGAGAGGCGCCGATGGATAGCGTCGCCGCCGCTCCCAACCCCTGCAGCGCGCGAAACGCCAGCAGGAGCTCAAGGTGTCGCGACAGCGCCGAGCCAAGCGCGGCGAGCACGAAGGTGCCCAGCCCGAACAGATAGATCCGCCGGCGGGTTACAAGCTCGCTTAAGGCCGCAAAGACCAGCAGAAAAGCGGCGCTGACCACCTGGAAAATCGTGGTCACCCACACCACGTCGGCGGACGCCACCTCAAGATCGGCGGCAATGGAGGGCAGCGCGAGATTGATCATGGTGGTATCCACCACCGCCATCAGCGTGCCGCTGACCAGCGCCAGTACGGCAAGCAAGCGCTCCGGGCCGGGCAGGCCGTCGTCGCCTTCGCGCGTTTCAAACAGCCACATGGGAAAGTCCTCGGGGGAACACAGCAAAACCGGCCGCAGCCGGTTTTATCTACGCTGGCGCTGCCCCGTTACGGGCGCCTGGTCTACGGGCAGCTAGTCGGGATCGTTGTCGAGCAGCAGCGCATCGTCCACTTCGGAGATTTCCAGCGCCGTCTCGTCGTCAAGATCTACCGCCAGGAAGCTGTGCTCGATGCGCAGGAAGTCCTCAAACAGCGCCCAGTCAAGGGACTCGGGCCACTGGCGCTCGTCCTCTTCCCAGGCGCGCAGCTCGATTTCAAAAATCTCCACGTAGCGCTCGCGGATGTAGGCATTCAGCGCTTCGGGCGTGTCCATTTCGGGAATCAGGTAGACGGTGCTCTCACGGTCAACGTCGTCAAGCGTCAGGTCATCGTCTCCCATGGTGGGCTCGAGCGCGTTGATCCAGTCCACGAATTCCTGGGTCGGCCGAACGCTCAGGGCGGAGCGGTTAAGCAGTTTCATGGGGTTCTCCTCACAGAACGATGCCTCACGGGACGATCACAGGCATGCAAACGGAAACATTATGGGCGTTTGCGCGCCGACTTGCCAACGCCCGGCACTGCCTATTGCCGGGCTCAGCTCACGCTTCCGCTTCCGGGCGCATGGCCGGGAACAGCAGCACGTCGCGGATGGAGGGGCTGTCGGTAAACAGCATCACCAGCCGGTCGATGCCGATGCCCTCGCCCGCCGTGGGCGGCAGGCCGTACTCCAGCGCGCGCACGTAGTCGGCGTCGTAGTACATGGCTTCCAGGTCGCCGGCGTCCTTCTCCGCCACCTGCTCCCTGAAGCGCTCGGCCTGGTCTTCGGCGTCGTTGAGCTCGGAGAAGCCGTTGGCGATCTCGCGGCCGCCGACGAAAAACTCGAAGCGGTCGGTGACGAAGGGGTTGGCGTCGTTGCGCCGGGCCAGGGGGCTGACCTCGGCCGGGTATTCGATGATGAAGGTGGGCTGATCGAGCCGGGGCTCGGCCACCTCTTCAAAAATTTCCGTCTGCAGCTTGCCAAGCCCCCAGCTGTCTTTGGCCGGAATGCCCAGCTTGCCGGCCAGCGCCCGGGCCGCCTCGGGGGAATCCAGGTCGGCCGCGGTGATGCCGTCGCCGTGGCGGAGAATGGCGTCGCGCAGGGTGAGCCGATCAAACGGCTTGCCAAAGTCGTACGCCTCGCCCTGGTAGGTCACCGTGGTGGTGCCCAGCACTTTTTCTGCGGTGGTGCGCAGCATGGCCTCGGTGAGGTCAAGGAGGTCGTGGTAGTCGGCGTAGGCCCAGTAGAACTCGACCATGGTGAACTCGGGGTTATGCCGGGTGGAAAGCCCCTCGTTTCTGAAGTTGCGGTTGATTTCAAAGACTTTCTCGAAGCCGCCCACTACCAGCCGCTTGAGATAGAGCTCGGGGGCCACGCGCAGGTACATGTCGATATCCAGCGCGTTGTGGTGGGTCATGAACGGCCGCGCGGTGGCACCGCCGGGGATCTGCTGGAGCATGGGGGTTTCCACCTCCATGAAGCCGCGATCCTCGAAGAAGCGCCGCATGGCGCTGATGATCGCCGCCCGGGTTTCGAACACCCGGCGCGACTCCGGGTTCATGATCAGGTCCACGTAGCGCTGGCGGTAGCGGGCCTCCTGGTCGGTCAGGCCGTGAAACTTGTCCGGCAACGGGCGCAGGCTCTTGGTCAGGAGCGCGGCCTCGTTCATCTTGACGTAAAGGTCGCCCTTGCCGGACTTGTGCACCGGCCCGCGGCCGGCCACGATATCGCCGATGTCCCAGCTCTTGATATCGTCGAGCACCGCTTCCGGCAGGCCTTTCTTGTCCACGTAGAGCTGGATCTGCCCGGCCGCGTCCTGAATCACGATAAAGGGGCCGCGCTTGCGCATGATGCGCCCGGCCACCGCCGCCTGGCGGTCCAGCGTCTCGAGCTCGGCCTTGTCCCTGTCGCCCAGCGCCTCCTCCAGCTCAGCGCTCAGGCTGTCCCGGCGGAAGTCGTTGGGAAACGCGCTTTTCCCCCGGGCTTCGGCCTGCTCGCGGCGCTCGGCCAGCTTGGCGCGGCGCTCGGCGATCAGGTGATTTTCGTTGTCAAAAGACGCGTCCTGGTTGGCCATTCGGGCACCCTTGCAATATGAACCTTGAAAAGTCGATGAAGCGGAAAACGCTACAGGCCCTGCTTGAGGCTGGCGACGATAAACGGATCCAGATCGCCGTCGAGCACCTTGTCGCAGCTGCTTGACTGCACCCCGGTGCGCAGGTCCTTGATGCGCTGGTCGTCCAGCACGTAGGAGCGAATCTGGCTGCCCCAGCCGATATCTGACTTGGCGTCTTCCGCCGCCTGCTTGGCCTCGTTGCGCTTGTCCATTTCGTGCTCCCAGAGCCGGGCCCGGAGCTGCTTCATGGCAAAGTCGCGGTTGGCGTGCTGGCTGCGCTGGCTCTGGCAGGCCACTACGATCCCCGTGGGCTCGTGGGTGATACGCACGGCGGAATCGGTGGTGTTGACGTGCTGGCCGCCGGCGCCGCTGGAGCGGTAGGTATCGGTGCGCAGGTCGGACGGGTTGATGTTCACCTCGAAGCTGTCGTCCACTTCGGGGGAAACAAACACCGAGGTAAACGACGTGTGCCGCCGGCCGCCGGAGTCAAACGGGCTCTTGCGCACCAGGCGATGCACGCCGGTTTCCGAGCGCAGCCAGCCGAAGGCGTAGTCGCCCTGGACGTGAATCGTCGCCGACTTGACGCCCGCTACGTCACCCGCCGATACCTCGAGCAAGTCCGTTTTGAAGCCGTGGTGCTCGGCCCAGCGCAGGTACATGCGCAGCAGCATGTTGGCCCAGTCCTGGGCTTCAGTACCGCCGGAGCCGGACTGGATGTCGAGATAGGCGTTATTTTCGTCCATTTCGCCGGAAAACATCCGCCGGAACTCGAGCTTCTCCAGACGCGCCTGCATGGCGTTAAGCTCCTTGCAGACCTCGTCCACCGTGTCCTGGTCGTCTTCCATCTCGGCAAGCTCCAGCAGGTCTTCGCTGTCACCCAGGCTCTGTTCGAGCGTGTCGATGGTGGAGACGATGGTATCCAGCGACGCGCGCTCCTTGCCCAGTTTCTGGGCGCGCTCCGGATCGCTCCAGACGTCGGGATCCTCAAGCTCTCGGGTTACTTCTTCCAGCCGATCCTTGCGTTCAGCATAGTCAAAGATACCCCCTAAGAATGCCTGTCCGCTCCGACAGATCCTTGATTTGTTGATGGATCGGGTTAGTTTCCAACATGGATTCGCCCCAGCTGTATGTCGTTGGCAAAACCGGCATTGTAGCGAAACCCTGAGCGCACCGCATCCATCGCCGCCAAGGCGGAAAGAAAAACCCGGCCTGATGGCCGGGTTGCGGGGGCTTTTCGCCAGCGTTTAGAAGCGGTAGGTCAGCTGGGCGCCAAAGCCGTGGGCTTCGTTTTTGTAGTCGGCGCTGTAGTTCGACGTCACCGGGGGCGTTTGCTGGCCGGCCACGGTGAAGCTGTCGGTCTTGGTCTGGCTGATTTCCGTGCGCCGCTCGGTGAGGTAGGAATACGCCACGTCGACGGTCAGATCATCCACGGGCGTCCAGCCCGCGCCCAGCGAGAAGATCCGCCGGTCGTCGGACGGAATGCGCACGCTGCGGTGCTCATCGCTTGTCGGCGTGGAATCCAGCGTCAAACCGGCGCGCAGGGCAAGCGCCGGCGTTAGCTGATACTCGCCGCCGGTGGCAAACGCCCAGGCGTTGGAATAGTTCTGCGTCTCGTTGGTCACCTCCCCGCGGTCGGCGCCCTCGACCAGGATCCGCTCGAACTGGCTCCAGCGCGTCCAGGAAGCGCCGAACATCAGCTTGAGCTTTTCGCTCATCTGCTGGGTCACGGAGAAGTTGACGGTTTCCGGCGTGGTCAGATCAAGGGTGGCATCGTCGGTCACGGTGCCGATACCCAGCTGGTCGAGCGCCGGCGACGAGGCGGTGAAATCCCCCTCCAGGGTATAATCCACCTTGGAGCGATAGGTCAGCCCCAGGGTGGTTTCCGGCACCGGCTGATACATCACCCCGAGGTTATAGCCCCAGGCCTCGTCGTCGCCCTCGACCCGGGAGTCCACCTCGGCCGCGCCCAGCGGCGTCACCACCGGCACCTGGCGGCGCAGCTCGCCGTCCACGCGGTTGTAGCTGACGCCGGCACCCACCGACCACTGGTCGTTGAAGCGGTAGGACACCGTCGGCTGGGCGCTCTTGACCTCTACCGAGGTGTAATCGCCCTGGTTGCGCCCCTGAAAGCCGCCTTCGTAGTCCGTCTTGGAGCCGAACGGCGCATAGACGCCAAAGCCAAAGGCAAGCCTTTCGTTGACCGGGTGGGCATAGAAGGCAAAGGGCACAAAGGTACCCGGCACCATGTCACCCTCGTTGGAGCCCGCGACCGGCAGCGTATCGGTAGCGCCGCCGGTGGCTTGCAAAAAGGCCGGGCTGCTTTGCGACGCCCGGGCATTGCTGATGTCGGTTTTCGCCTTCAGATAGGTCCCACCCACGGAAATCTGCGCGCGGTCAAGAAACGACATCCCCGCCGGGTTGCCAAACACGATAGTGGCATCGTGGACGTTGGAGCTGCGCCCGGCGTGACCGTAGCCCTGGCCGCTCACGCTTTGCTCGTTGAGTTGAAACCCGCCTGCCTGGGCCTGCCCGGCCGTCAGCGCCGCGGCCGCCACGGCGGCCGTCAGCGCGAGGGTTGCGGTATGTCTGGCAGCACCCACGCCAACGAAGGCATCGTTATTAGCACTGGCGTTATTCGCATTAATTTTATTGGCATTGATTTTATTGGCATTGATTTTATTGACATTGTTATTCATGGCCGATCCCTTTTCCCCGAGAAGCCTACGGACGCTGCCGTAAGTGAGGCGCGCCGGCCGTTAAGCGATAAAGGCTGGCGCGGCATACGCCGGGCCGGAAAATCACCCGACTCATACGTACGTTTAACGTAGCTCCTTTTTCTCGCACCCGGCACCCGGGTTCAAGGGCAAGCGCTGATTTTGGGGCGTTTGTGGCTTATCCATTGGTCGTATGCCGGCGGGCAGGCGCTTAGCGATGCTTACCGACAAAACCGGACGACACCGGATCCGCGGCGTTGCCCCAGCGGCTGCGCATGAAGGTGATGAGCTTGGCAATCTGCTCATCGCTTAGCTTCCAGCCATAGCCGGGCATCAAGCGCTGAGTGTGCCCGGGGCCTGCGAGCGGCGTTTCAATGCCCTCCAGAATAATTCGCGCAAGCGAGCTTGGGCTGTCGGCATTGACGGTGGCATTGCCGGCAAGCGTTGGCGTGACGTCCGAATAGCCCGAGCCGTCATCGCCGTGGCAGGTAGCGCAGTATTCGTTATAAAGCTCGGCGCCGTTCTGGGTAGGCTGATCGACGTTGGTGGCCAGGCTCTCCTTGTCCGGCGCCAGCGATTTTAGATACACCGCGATGGCCAGGCGATCCTCATCGCTCAGATACTGGGTGCTATGGCGCACTACCTCCGCCATGCTCCCGGACACTGATACCTGTCCGCCCATGCCGCTTGCCAGCAGCTGGCTAATGTCGTCAACCGATAACGAGCCGATGCCCGTTTGCCAGTCGCCGCGCAGGCTAGTCGCCCACCAGCCGTCCAGCTCCGCACCGGCAAGAAAGGCGTCATCGCTTTCGTCCAGGCCTTTTTGCTGAAAACCGATGCCTCGAGGCGTGTGGCAGGAACCGCAGTGCCCGGGCCCCTGGACCAGATAGGCGCCGCGGTTCCACTCCTCCGTGCGCGACGCATCCGGCTGAAACTCGCCCTCGTCGAGATAGGCGGCTTTCCAGGCGTGCAGCGGCCAGCGCATGCTCAACGGCCAGGTAATATCGGACGGCTGGTTCTCCCGGCTGACCGGCTCAACCGCGTTCATGAAGTAGGCATAAAGCGCTTCGATATCGCCATCCGACATCTTGGTATAGCTGGTATAGGGCATGGCCGGATACAGGGGCCCGTGGGGCGACTGCCCCTCGCGCAGCGCGGCGGTAAACTGCTCGAGCGTATAGTCACCGATGCCGGTATCAGCGTCAGGAGTGATGTTGGTGGTGTAGATGTCGCCCACCGGGGTTGGCATGGCCAGGCCCCCGGCAAAGGGCTCACCGCCGGGGGCCGTATGGCAAGCGGCGCAGTCGCTCGCTTTGGCCAGGTACTCGCCATGCTCAATTTGGGCATCGCTTGCCGCCCAGGCCTGAGTGCTCAAGGCGGCGGCGATCATGAAGGTAGCAGGTTTCATCATCATTCAGCCCTCTTCACCGGTCAGTTCGTCAACGGCGCGAAACGCCTGGTCAATGGCAGCGTGCATATAGGGGCTCCAGCCGGCGTCCGAGTTGGCAATGGCTATGCGGCCATGGCGCTGACGCGCCAGCTTGATGGTGCGCTCCGCTTCGGGCGTGGTATCGAACAGGCTGGTTTCTTCATAGCTGTAGCCGTGAGACCAGCGGTTAACGGTGATGGCGCTGATTAACTCGTCAAGCTCGGCGTCCGATACTGCCAGGGTTGCCGCCAGCTGCTGGCGAACCTCGGCTTCCATATCGGCAAACGAGCGTCCCAAAAGCTCGGCCCGCCCCATACGCAGCTGCTGGCGGACGGGCAAGCCGGTATTGGCCGCAGTGGGCACCTGCACCATATGCACCACAATCGGATCGTCCGGGCCGGAGGCGTGCTCGTAGCCCCCCATGCTGACCGGATAGTCCAGCTTGACCAGGCTGTAAGGGGCCGTCGGGGCATACATGGAATGTATCCCCAGGCGCTTGAAGGCCCGCCAGTTCTTCAGCACTACCTTGGTGTACACCAGCGGCGCCTTGACGTTGCGATGCAGCGCTTCCTTTTGCCGTGCGGGCAGCGACGGCACCATGGCGGGGATCATCATGTTGTAGCAGGCCATGATGCAGTTTCTGCCCCGTACCCGCCGCAGCTCTCCCTCGTTGAGGTAGCCCACATCCACCGGCCCATCGGGGTTGTCGACCCGCACCACGGTGCTGTTCAGGCGCAGGCGAACGTCGCTGCCGGGCCGGTCCAGCTTGCCGTAGTCAAAGGTTGCCATCACCACGTCTTCCATGGTGCTGCCGGACGCCACCTCGGGGATCATGTCCCGCACCAGAAGCCGGGCCACCGAGGCATTACCGTCGGGGAAATGGTAGATGTAAGGATCATCCAGCTCGGCCTTCACGTCTTCGCCGGGCTCGGGCAGGTCCATGGCGGAAAAGCCGGGATAGCGCACCTCGTGAGCGTCGATTGCCGCAATGGCATCAACGCCGTAGCCGTAGAACTCATTGCTGGTGGAGCGGAAATACAGCAGCGCCTCGTCGCTCAGGCCGACCGTATTTTTCAGGAAATCGTAATAGCTGATGCCGGACAGGTAGTCGACTTTTTCATCCATCGACATCTGCGGTAGGTAATCCGGCGGATCCAGGTGCAGCTCGAGCAGCTCTTTCGTGGCTTCCTCCGACAAGGGAAAGTCGCGGATATAGGCCTCGAGCGAACGACCGTTGAGCAGCTCCGGGCGCAAATCATCGGCCACGCTCATTTCGGGATTGCCGCCAACAACCTTATCGACACCAAAATGCGCCTTGTCGAAGAAGACCCCACGGCTCATGCCCTGCCGGTAGTAATAGCCCCGGTCAAAGTAGGCACGAAAGCGCTCGTGCTCAACGCCGAGTGCTTCCAAGAGCCCGTTGACCTGGTCGCTGAAAAGCGAATCCGGCGACTGAAACGACTCGCTGCCGCCGTAGCTCAGCAGGGTTTGGTCGCCCACCTCGAACTCGTTGCGCTTGGCGTGGCCGCCAAAGTCATCATGATTATCAAGGATCAGGATGCTCGCGTCGGGATGGCGCTTCCGGTAGACCCAGGCTGCCGCCAGACCGCTGATGCCGGCGCCCACCACGACAAGATCGTAGGCATCCTGCACCTCCAGCCCACCCAGGGCGAAACGGTGGCCCTGGCGGGCCAGTTTGTGCGCCGCTTCAAAAGAGCCCGGATGGTTGCCCCGCATGCCCGTACGCAGGGGCGGATAGCGGTGCTCTGACTGCGGACTGGCTTTTAGCAGGCTTAGCGGCGTTGCGCCTGCGGCAATAGTGATCGCAACGCCATTTAGAAAATCCCTGCGCGTAATCGCCATGGATACCCCTTTCAAGTGGATAGAACCGCTTCCGGCCCGGTGTTTTCACTAGGGTGTGTTAACAATCATTAGTTTCGTTTAAACTGATTTAGTATTCATAGATTTTGGTGGGCCATGAGTCGGTTGAAGTTACGCGATGATCAGTGGGAGCGAATCGAGCACCTGCTCC
>NZ_JASSZF010000045.1:0-16335 GCF_031935715.1 Halomonas garicola
CGTCATCAACCCGACGCCGTGCCTTGGCCTGCTTGGACAACCCTCCGAGCACGACTTCGCGAGGAAGTCAGGGAGCAGAGCCTATGCGGCGAGTAGCAACATATTCGTGGGGATTCGTCAGGCGTCATGCCGAGATCACGCAGCGCTCCGGCGTCGCGATTTACTTCTGTGACCCGCATAGTCCCTGGCAGCGAGGAGCCAATGAAAATATCAATGGCTTGATCCGGCAGTACCTACCGAAGGGAACGGATCTGTCGGTATACAGCCAGGAAGAGCTCGACGCCATTGCCTTCGAGCTAAACATGCGTCCGCGAAAACGTTTTGATTTTAAATGTCCGATTGAAGTGATGAGCGAGGTGATGGCCAAACATCACGAGCGTTCATCAACTACTCAATGAAGGTGTTGCGTTCAGAATCTGCATCCACCCTGTAACATAGATTCACGCGCTATATTCGGACGTATAATTAGTCTATCTCACAGAAGGCTTTACACTATCAAGAGCTGCTAGCGGCGATGAAGGAAGGGCAGGAGCAGCGGCCTGAGTTATTTACGAAACGGATAGTCAATGCATATTGCATCCGGCATATACACTAGAGTTTGGCTTAAGTCGAATAAGTTGAGTTTATATATATTTATTAATTCTACGTATGGTCAGCGTCTGCTCACTTCGGCCAAACATGCCGAACTCATCGTACAATATCGAGCTGGTCAAGCCAATACCATCAACTCCATATTCCTGGGTGGCATTAATCCCTAGCCAGCGGCCCTGAGGTAGTCGTAATAAATTAATATTCAAGTCAACATTCGGAAATATCCAATCGTCGGCTGTAATTCGGTTAGCCACCCCATTAGCCGTATCGACCATTCCCATTATATGCACAAAGGAAGAAGTTTCCTTTCCTTCAATCATATTCAAATCGTTTTTCAACCAAATAATTTCTTGATCTTCTTGCTTATCGATTTTAAATATTATGCTCTCAATAAATCCGCCACCCCATTGCTGCATTCCGTTCCAGCCTTGCATTTTATCAGGGTGAGCAGTGACCGTATTTACCGAGCTGGATATTTCTTGGGTATTACTGATCTTCATGCGCCAACATGTCGCTATGATGCAGGTCCTACCCTCGGCCTCCATGCGGGACTCAATCAATTCTATAGTTCGGCCCGGCCGTATAATTCGAGTTTGAATGGTAAATGGAGAAAACCAGATGACCCCCCATATATCGAGATGAATGCGTCCAATTCGTAAATCACTACGAGGTAGAAATTTCTCTATCTCGGCACATATCACACCGGTGGCAGGGGCCATGTGCTGCTCATGTGCGTTCCATGCACCTTGTGCAGCATGGTTAGGCGCATAGTGGGCGGTAACTACATTCTCAGCGTCCATAGTGTTATCGATGAGACGATAATAAGCTGACATGTATTTTCCTTTATTCAGTGTGAGTTTACGATAATTAAGAGATGGCCCGATAAAAGGCAAGAAAGAAAAGACAGTAGTTAATGATGGTGCCGTGCCCCAGAATTTTGAGGCACGGCTGTTTAGATAAAGAAATTGATGGCTATTTTGAATCATCCATTTCTTCAATGGAAACTTGGCGCATCTTGAACTTCTGTATTTTTCCGGTTGCGGTCATCGGAAACTCGTCCACGAATTTGTAGTGCCGGGGAATCTTGAAGTGAGAAATTTGGCCTTGGCAGAATGCTATCAGGTCGTCGGCATCCACCGGATCAGCATCGGAACGCAGCTGAACCCACGCGACCAGCTCTTCACCGTAAGTTGTGTCGGGAATGCCGGTCACTTGAACTTCGTTGATAGAAGGGTGGGTATAAAGGAATTCTTCCACCTCTTTCGGGTAGATGTTTTCACCGCCCCGAATAACCATATCCTTGATGCGCCCAACCACTTGAATGTAGCCTTCGTCATCCATGATGGCCAGATCCCCTGTGTGCATCCAACCGGCGGAATCGATGGCTTCGCGTGTTTTTTCTTCGTTATTCCAATATTTGAGCATCACGCTGTAGCCGCGTGTACACAGCTCGCCGGTTTCCCCCCGGGGAAGTACATTGCCAGTCAGCACATCGACCACCATGCTTTCTAGGTGCGGCTGGGTGCGACCTACCGTAGTGACCTGTTTGTCAAAAGGATCAAGAGAGCTGGTTTGCGTCGAGACCGGGCTGGTTTCGGTCATGCCGTAGGCGATTTGCACGTCTTTTATATTCATCTGCTCGTTGACTTTCTTCATGACTTCGGCAGGGCAGATGGAGCCGGCCATGATGCCCGTGCGCAGGCTGGACAAGTCGCAGTCGTGAATGGCTGGGTCGGCCAACTCGGCAATGAACATGGTGGGTACCCCGTACAGGACAGTAGCTTTTTCCTGATGCACGGCGTCCAGCACTGCCTTGGGGTCAAACCCCTCTTCTGGATAAATCATGGTAGAGCCATGAGTAATACATCCCAGATTGCCCATGACCATGCCGAAGCAATGATATAGTGGAACTGGAATAACCATTCGGTCTTTTTCGTTCAACCGCTGGCTTTCACCGACAAAAAATCCGTTATTGAGAATATTGTGGTGGGACAACGTAGCCCCTTTGGGATTGCCGGTAGTGCCGGATGTAAACTGAATATTGATGGGGTCATCGAACTGGAGCTGGCTTTGTACTTTGTCCAGTTCTTCCTGAGAAGTGTCCCGGGAAAAGCCGATAAATTGATCCCAGCTCCACATGCCGGCGTGTTGTTCTGTGTCCATATTGATGACGGCACGCAAGTCAGCAAGTCGCTGTGACTTAACCCTACCCGGCGTGCCGGTATGCAACTCAGGAGTAACTTCATAGAGCGTCTGGCGGTAGTTGTTGGATTTAAACTTGTCGGCCGTTACCAGCACGCTGATGCCCGCCAGGTTCATGGCATATTCCAGCTCATGTGCGCCGTAGGCTGGATTAATGTTGACTAGAATAGCGCCAATTTTGGCTGTGGCAAACTGCGTCAGCGTCCATTCATAGCGGTTGGGTGACCAGATACCAACGCGGTCACCGTGCTGGACGCCAATAGCTAAAAAAGCCCTGGCGGCTTCATTGACTTTGGTTACGAACTCTTTGTAAGTCCAGCGAATACCTTGGTGCAGGCATATCAGGGCTTCGTTATCAGGGAACTGACTTGCGGTGCGATCAAGCATTTCACCGATGGTCATGCCCAGTAATGGAGTGGTAGACGTGCCGCTGGTATAGCTTGGGAGAGCCTGATTCATTGTCTTGCCTCCGATTGTTGTTGTCGGTGTAACTATACTTCTTGACCAGTGGCGGCCCCTGATGGAACAGTAAGCGCTTGACCGACTTTCGAACCGTTGGGGCGTTCAAGCTGCTGGCTGATCCATTCACCGGTGGCGATTAGGGGCTCCAAGTTGACGCCGGTACGAATGCCCAGACCTTCAAGAAGGTAGAGTACGTCTTCGGTAGCGACGTTACCCGATGCACCCCGGGCATACGGGCAGCCACCCAGACCGGCGACTGAGGCATCAATCACGCCGATACCTTCTTCCAGTACAGCAAAGAGGTTAGCGAGTGCCTGGCCATAAGTATCGTGAAAATGTGCCGCGAGGCGCTCTGTAGGCACCTGTGTGGTGACGGCTTCTAGCATGCGCTTGGCTTTTAGCGGTGTTCCTGTGCCAATGGTGTCGCCCAAGGAAATTTCATGGCAGCCCATGTTGGCGAGTTCGCCGGCGACATACGCTACCTGCTGCGGGGCAATATCACCCTCGTAGGGGCAGCCCAGTACGGTGGAAACATAGCCGCGCACCGGGATGTTGTGTTCCTGGGCAGCCTCCATGACCGGCTGGAAGCGCCTCAAGCTATCGGCGATAGAGCAGTTGATGTTTTTCAAGCTGAAGGATTCAGATGCAGCTGCAAATACTGCCACTTCGTCCACACCCGCTGCCAGCGCATTCTCGAAACCTTTCATGTTGGGCGTTAGCGCTGCATAACGCACACCAGGCTGACGTTGGATGCTTGCCATCACATCGGCGGCGTCTGCCATTTGTGGCACCCATTTGGGCGAGACAAAACTGGCGGATTCAATGTGGCTGAGGCCGCAATGGGCCAGGCGATTGATCAATTCGGTTTTGATATCTGTGGCAACCAAAGAGCCAGGCTCATTTTGTAGGCCATCCCGGGGGCTCATTTCCACCAGCCTTACCTGTTTCGGCAGTGCCATTAGCTTGCCTCCTCGGAGTTTTGTTCAGAGGCCTCAACGACAATCAGTTCCGCGCTTTCAGCCACCTGTTCTCCTTCGACGCAGAAAATCTCGCTGACCACACCGTCTGCCGGCGCCTTGATGGTATGCTCCATTTTCATGGCTTCCATGACGATCAGCGTCTGGCCTGCGCAGACCGCATCGCCCACATCGGCTTGCACCGTCACAATGGTGCCGTTCATGGGGGCATTGAGGCCGCCTTCGGGGGCTAAGTCGTCAAGGACATAGTTTTCTCGATAGCGGGTGCAATGGAAGCTTTCACCGCCGTGGAACAGCACCAGGTGATCGTGATGCAGGTTGCCGTAGACGTTGATCCGATGGTCATTAATGGTGGCCTGAAGGTAGTCGTCTACCAGGTTGGCGTATAGATCATAAACCGCGTCACCCACGGACACCTGGTAATGGTTGGCACGTACCCGCACCGTCAGGTCGTATAGGGTGTCGTTGGCTTCGAGCTGTAACGGTCGGGCATGTTCGGTGTTCATGCGCCAGCTATCAGAGCGGTTGAAGGGTGACCAGGGGTCAGGGCCGTTGCCATTGCCGGCCTTAGGCGTCTCCATGATGAAACCGGTAGCCAGCACCAAAGCTGTGTGTGTGCCGAACTCTGATTCGGCAAAAAGCTTGTCGCGATGAGCGTCAATAAAACCGGTTGTCAGATCAGCATCGCGAAAGGGTTGGCTATCGGTCAGCGCGTGGATAAAGCGGATATTGGTGGCTACCCCAGCGATGCGGTAATGCTCCAGCGCCTGGACCATGCGGTTAATGGCTCGATTGCGACTTTTGTCCCAAACAATCAACTTGGCAATCATTGGGTCGTAGTGAATACTGATGTCATCACCTTCGACAACCCCGGTATCGACTCGCACATGGGCACTTTCATTGGGCGTGCGTAGATAGCGCAGGTTGCCGGTGGCAGGTAGGAAGTCGTGGTCGGGGTCTTCAGCATAGATGCGGGCTTCCAGAGCATGGCCGTGAATTTTTATCTGCGGCTGATCCAGCGGTAAGGGATCACCCCAGGCCACTTGCAGCTGCCACTCCACCAGGTCCTCACCGGTCACCATTTCGGTAACCGGATGCTCTACTTGCAGGCGCGTGTTCATTTCCATAAAGAAGAAGGAGCCGTCGACATCGTAAAGAAACTCTACAGTGCCCGCGCCCACATAGTTAATCGCCTGCGCCGCTTTCACCGCTGCTTCACCCATGGCTCTGTGGGTTTCTTCGCTCAGCCCCGGCGCAGGGGCTTCTTCCAGAACTTTCTGATGGCGACGCTGAACCGAGCAATCGCGCTCAGCCAAATACACGCCACGGCCGCTCTGATCACAGAACACCTGGATTTCAATGTGACGAGGCTGAGTTAGGTAGCGCTCGATCAACATATCTGAGTTGCTGAACGCATTCGTTGCTTCGCGTTTGGCAGCGTCGAGCGCTGAATCAAACTCGTCTATGTCTTCCACCACGCGCATGCCTTTGCCGCCACCGCCGGCCACCGCTTTCAGCAGCAATGGAAAACCGCATTTTTCGGCTTCTGAGCGTAGGGTGCCTGGCGTTTGATCGTCGCCGTGGTAACCGGGTACTAGAGGCACACCGGCTTTTTCCATAATGACCTTGGCGGCGGATTTGGAGCCCATCGACGCAATAGCAGAAGAGGGCGGCCCGATGAATACGAGGTTGTTAGCCTCACATGCCGCGGCGAATTCAGCATTTTCGGAAACAAAACCATAGCCTGGATGGATGGCCTCGGCGCCGCTTCGCTCAGCGATTTCGATGAGCTTATCCGTACGCAGATAGCTGTCGGCCGCCGGTGCAGGACCAATATGGAAGGCTTCATCGGCCAGATTGACGTGGTGGGCGTTGACATCGGCATCAGAGTAGACCGCTACGCAGCGGATCCCCATACGGCGAGCTGTCCGGATAATGCGGCAGGCAATTTCGCCCCGGTTGGCAATCAGGATCTTATGAAACATTAGGAGGTCTCCGGCATCCAGTAGGCATGGCGTTTATCAAGAAAAGCGCTGAGCCCTTCCTGACCTTCTACGCCGACGCGGATATCAGCGATGCGCTGGGCAGTATCTTCGAGAACGGCGTCATCGATAGGCTTGTGACTAACGGCTAGCACAAGATCCTTGGCAGCCTGCATGGCACCCGGGCCATTTTGAGCCAGCTGTTGCAGCATTGTTTCGCAGCAGCTATCCATGGCGTCGATATCGTCACAGACGATGTGTACTAACCCCAGTTTTTCTGCTTCCCGGGCGTTAATGACTTCCGCCGACAAGGCGTAGCGCCGAGCCTGACGCTCGCCAATAGCGCGTACTACATAAGGGCTGATAACTGCGGGAATCAGGCCGAGTTTGACTTCACTCAGGCAAAAGCGGGTCTTTTCGTTGGCGATGACAATATCGCAGCAGGCGGCGATACCGACGGCACCGCCGTAGGCGGCGCCCTGAACCAGGCCGATAACCGGCTGACGAATTTGGTTCAGTGTCTGCATTAGGCGGGCAAGCTGACGCGCGTCATCGAGGTTTTCCTGGTGACTGTTGTCGGCCATGCGCCGCATCCAGTCAAGATCGGCACCTGCCGAGAAGTGCTTGCCGGCTGAGCGTATGATGACTACCGAAGTGTTGCTGTCGGCATCAACGTCAGCCAGGACATCGAGCAGTTGGCCAATAATCACATCGTCAAAGGCGTTGCGCTTTTCCGGCCGGTTGAGCACGATTTCGCTGACACCGTGAGCGTGGCGCCGAAGTGCCACCGCTGTTTGCGCTGCGGGTGCTGTGTGGTTCTCTGTCATGGTGATTCTCCGCGATTACATCCGGAATACGCCAAAGCGGGTGGAGTTGGCCGGCCGATTAAGGGTGGTAGAAAGGCTAAGTGCGAGTACTTCACGGGTCTGGGCAGGGTCGATAACGCCATCATCCCAAAGGCGGGCACTGGCGTAATAAGGATGGCCTTGATGCTCATACTTGTCGGCAATTGGCTTCTTGAATGCGGCTTCGTCGGCGTCACTCCATTCCTGTCCCTTCTGCTCCATTCTGTCACGGCGAACCTGAGCCAGTACGCCGGCCGCCTGCTCGCCGCCCATGACCGAGATGCGGGCATTGGGCCACATCCACAGAAAGTCGGGGCTGTAAGCGCGACCGCACATACCGTAGTTACCGGCGCCGTAGCTGCCACCTATCAACACGGTAATTTTGGGAACGTTGGCGCAGGCAACCGCCATCACCATTTTCGCCCCGTGTTTGGCAATACCTTCAGCTTCGTATTTTTGGCCTACCATGAAGCCGGTGATGTTCTGTAAAAACACCAGTGGAATATTGCGCTGGCAGCAAAGCTCGATAAAATGTGCGCCTTTTTGCGCTGACTCACTGAACAGGATGCCGTTATTGGCGATGATGCCCACCGGATAGCCGTGTATGTGAGCGAAGCCGGTCACCAGGGTCTGGCCGTAATAGCGTTTGAATTCATCAAACGCTGAGTCGTCTACTGTGCGTGCAATCACATCGCGGACGTCGAACTGTTTGCGCAGATCGGTACCCACGATGCCATAGACTTCTTCAGGGTCGTAACGGGGTGCCAGGGGCTGGCGAACTTCGACGTCAACGGGTTTGCGGCGGTTAAGGTGAGAAATGCAACGCCGGGCCGTTTCCAGAGCATGGCTATCGTTTTCAGCGTAATGGTCGGCAACGCCGGAGGTTTTGCAGTGCACATCGGCACCGCCCAGCTCTTCGGCTGTGACCTCTTCACCGGTGGCTGCTTTGACCAGTGGGGGGCCGGCCAGAAAGATAGTGCCCTGATTGCGGACGATAATAGACTCGTCGGCCATCGCCGGCACGTAGGCGCCTCCAGCGGTGCAAAGACCCATGACGACGGCGATTTGAGGGATGTCATTGGCAGACATCCGAGCTTGGTTGTAGAAAATACGTCCGAAGTGATCTCGGTCGGCGAAGACTCCATCTTGATGGGGCAAGTTAGCGCCGCCGGAGTCTACGAGATAGATGCAGGGTAAGTGGTTGGCCAGCGCAATTTCTTGTGCGCGCAGATGTTTTTTGACGGTCAATGGATAGTAAGTGCCGCCTTTTACCGTTGCGTCGTTGGCAATAATCATGCATTCACTGCCGGAGACTTGCCCCACACCGGCGATGATACCGGCTGCCGGTACGTCTTCGTCGTAGACGTTGTAGGCCGTCAGCTGACCTATTTCGAGAAACGCTGAGCCTTCGTCGAGCAGGCGGTTGATGCGCTCACGCGGCAAGAGTTTGCCGCGGTCTGTATGGCGTTTTTGATAGGCTGGGCCACCTCCTTGATGAATGCTGGACACTTTGTCCTGCAGGTCTGCCACGGCCTCTGCCATCGCCGCCTGCCGAGTCTGGAAGTCTTCCGACCTCGGATTTATTCTGCTTTGAAGTATCGTCATGGCCTACCCGTCCGTGCATTGAGGCTGGGGCGGCGTATGTAGGAAACGCCAGACGCCCAAATCCCCATTTTTCTTGGTGTGTTTACCCGCCTCTGGCTAACCAGGGTTACCCAGGCTTGCCGTGCAAAAAAGTTGGCTGTTAAGCACTGGTGTTTCAGGAATCAATTGTTCTTAAACAACTCCCGGCCGATCAGCATACGGCGGATTTCGGATGTGCCGGCACCGATTTCATACAGTTTGGCATCACGTAGTAGACGACCGGCGGGAAACTCGTTGGTATAGCCGTTTCCGCCCAGTAGCTGGATGGCATCCAGCGCCAGTTTGGTGGCCATTTCAGCCGAATAGAGGATGGCACCGGCGGCGTCCTTACGGGTGGTTTCACCGCGGTCAGCAGACTGAGACACCATATATACATAGGATTTGGCGGTATTCATGTAGGTGTACATGTCTGCCACTTTTCCTTGAACTAGCTCGAACTCGCCGATGGCCTGACCAAACTGTTGGCGTTCGCGAATGTAGGGCACAACAAGATCCATGGCGGCCTGCATGATCCCTAGTGGCCCTCCCGAGAGAACCAAGCGCTCATAGTCAAGGCCGCTCATGAGCACCCGGGCACCGTTGCCGACACCGCCCAGCACATTTTCCTTGGGTACCTTGCAGTCCTGAAATATTAGCTCGCAGGTGTTAGAGCCACGCATGCCCAGCTTGTCGAGTTTTTGGTTCCGACTGAAGCCGGCGTAGTCTCGCTCGACGATAAAGGCAGTGATGCCTTTTGACCCGGCATCTTTATCGGTTTTGGCATAGATGACGTAGACGTTAGCTTCGGGGCCATTAGTGATCCACATCTTGTTGCCATTGAGCACGTAATGATCACCGGCGTCTTTGGCGCTGAGCTTCATGGAGACAACGTCGGAGCCGGCGTTGGGCTCGGACATAGCTAAAGCGCCAACATGCTCGCCGCTGACGAGCTTGGGTAGATAGGCCTGCTTTTGCTCTTCGGTGCCGTTGCGGTGAATTTGGTTAACGCAGAGGTTTGAGTGGGCGCCATAGGAAAGCCCGACGGAGGCAGAGGCGCGGCTGATCTCCTCAACGGCGACAACGTGTTCCATATAGCCCATACCCGAGCCACCGTAGGCTTCATCCACAGTAATGCCCAGCAGGCCCATGTCGCCGAGTTTTTCCCACAGGTCGGCGGGAAATTCGTTGGTGCGGTCGATTTCCTCGGCGCGCGGGGCGATCTCGGTGGCGGCAAACTTATTAACCTGCTCACGCAGTATGTCAAGTGTCTCGCCAAGGCCGAAATTAAGCTCCGAATACGGTGTTTTCATGTTTTCTCACTTTTTGGTTTAGCGGGGGAAGGTCATGGCCGCGGCAAAGCCATTTGCCAAGCGCACCACCAGCTGTTATTTGCTAGGCCTTTTCTGTGCGTTATCAAGTGCTTCCAGGCAGTAGGTCTATGTTGGTTCGCGTTCCAGCTTAAGCCAACACATTTGATGGCCTTCCCTGTGGTGTACGTTGACGTAAACGTAATAATGTTGCCAGCGGTTTTCAACCCAATCATCGACTAACGTATTACAGAGGCCCTGTGGTGAGAGCATCAATGCTTCTTTACCAGGCTGGTATGCCCTGAGCTTGTTCTACCTTGGTCTTGCTACCATGCCATTACCTTCACGTAAAGGTAATGGCATGATACAAAATATCATATCCATTCAGTGGTAGGGATATCGGGAATACACCATGGGCCTACCTCAGAATGCCGGGATACATCACGGCTTTAGCTCTGCCGCCCGAAAGGTGGCTAGCCTCGACGGAAAGCTAGGGGGCGAACGTAATGCCTTTCATCATCTGACCGGTGATATGGCGATCCGCCACGGCGATGGCAATGTGATCGTCCCGACGACCTCATCGCCAAGAACGGCTATCAGGTTAGCCTGGCCGATGTGGGGAAACCCATTGCTGAAGCGTGTTGTGTTGCCGAGTCCAGCATGTTGGTCAAGCCCGACAGAAGGCATGGTAATGCTATCAAGCCACGGTGGGGGCAAATCGGGCCAGCAGCCGGCAAATAGGCCGAATCTGCAGGGTGAGCTACATTCAACGCGGTGACGGCTATGGTTATCACCTGACACCATCCAACAATCTGAAAGGAGGAGCGGGGCAGGCGATGGCGTGATCCAGGTCGCCCGGTGGGGCGACGCGCTATCTCTCCCGGCACTAGACTTACCGGGTATCCCGCGCAAAACCTGATGAAAGTTACATTTGCAGAACTTGATCAATTTCTTCAGGAGCAATTTCCCCAGGGAGCGGCGTTTGGCCAGTTACAAGCGCTGGGCGATGGCTGGGCCGAGATGGGCCTGGAGGTTGAAGATAGGCACCTTCGTCCTGGCGGAACCGTTTCCGGCCCAGTAACAATGGGGTTGGTGGATGTTACGCTCTACGCGGCTCTGCTAAGTCAGATTGGCCTGGTTCCAATGGCAGTGACTACCAACCTTAACGTCAATTTTCTTCGCAAGCCGGTAGCCCATGCGCCAATCTCGGCGCGAGGCACTATGCTCAAAGTTGGGCGCACGATGGCGGTGGGGGAGGTGTTTGTCTATTCCAAAGGAGTAGAAGAGCCTATGGCGCATTCAACGGTGACCTACTCAATTCCGTCAAAAATTTAAAAACTAGATTGACGTGAACGTAAGGGTGAACTTACTCTATGGATGTCCATATGGTTAACGATAACAAAGGTAGTTTAGCCCATGAGTGTCTCGCCTATAGTCAAAATTCGATGCCTTGTGCAAATGGTCATCAATTTTATTGCGGTTCACAGCGTGAGCCTTAAGGCTCATAAAGAGCACTCACTGAGTTCAGCGTCGATTGCCCTAAAACGAATGGTTAGCTATTTACTTTGTTTCTCAGGAAGACGGATCAGCTATTATGCCATTCAGCCGCTTAGTGGCCGGTAAGAATTTAATGTGGAGTAATAATTTCTATTCTATCTAGTGGCCTTTAATCGCTACTATTAAATTATAAAACTAGGATGCCTCTATGAAAATACTCGTCGCGATCAAACGCGTCATTGACTATAACGTCAAGATTCGCGTTAAGCCGGACCAGTCAGACGTTGACCTTACTAACGTCAAGATGGCCATGAATCCTTTCTGCGAGATTGCCGTGGAAGAGGCCGTGCGTCTCAAGGAAAAAGGCATTGCCAGTGAGGTGGTGGCGGTGACCGTGGGGCCTAAAGCGGCTCAGGAACAGCTGCGGACCTCATTGGCGCTGGGTGCCGATCGGGGCATCCACGTCCAAGCCGATGAGCGCGTGGAATCACTGGGAGCTGCCAAGGCATTGGCCAAGGTCGTCGAAGAAGAGCAGCCGGAGCTGATACTTCTTGGGAAGCAGGCCATCGATACCGACAACAACCAGACGGGACAAATGCTGGCGGCGCTGACCGGACGCCCTCAGGGCACCTTTGCGTCCGAGATTACCGTGGAAGACGGCAAGCTGCAGGTGACCCGCGAAATTGACGGCGGCCTGCAGACGCTTGAGCTGACGCTGCCCGCGGTGGTGACCGCCGACCTGCGGTTGAACGAGCCGCGCTACGCCAAGCTGCCGGATGTGATGAAAGCCAAGAAGAAACCGCTCGACGTCAAAACCCCGGAGGAGCTGGGCATCGACGTGGCCAGCAAGCTGGCACTGATCAAGGTTGAACCACCGGCCGAACGTAAAGGTGGCATCAGGGTGAGCTCAGTTGATGAGCTTGTGGACAAACTCCAGAACGAAGCCAAGGTGATTTCATGAGTATTCTGGTTTTGGCCGACCATCAGGACGGTGAGCTGGACGGTGTGACCGCCCACGTCGTCGCCGCCGCCCAGGCGATCGGCGGCGATATTGAGCTACTGGTGGCCGGCGATAACGTCGACGCCGTGGCAGAGGCGGCCGCCAAACTCGACGGTGTGAGCAAGGTGCGCGTGGCCGATAGCCGTGTGTTTGCCCACCAGCTGGCCGAGCCGCTGAGCGAACTGCTGGCCATGCTGGCCGATGACTATAGCCACGTATTGGCGGCGGCTTCGACGAACGGCAAAAACGCGCTGCCGCGGGTTGCCGCCTTGAAAGACGTGGCACAGATATCTGATATCATTGCCGTGGAATCCGCCGACACCTTCAAGCGTCCGATCTATGCGGGTAACGCCATCGCGACCGTGCAGAGCAGCGATGCCCTGAAGATTATCACGGTGCGTGCTACCGGCTTTGAGCCGGTGGCCGAAGGCGGCAGCGCCAGCATTGAGGTAGTCGAACAGAGTATCGACAACAGTATATCGGCCTTCGTCAAAGAGTCGCTGGCGGAAAGCGATCGTCCCGAACTGGGTGCTGCACGAGCGGTCGTTTCCGGCGGGCGCGGCATGGGCAGTGCTGATAACTTCAAGCTGCTTGACGGCATCGCCGACAAGCTCGGCGCGGCGATCGGTGCTTCCCGAGCCGCGGTAGATTCCGGCTTTGTGCCCAACGACATGCAGGTGGGGCAAACCGGCAAGATCGTTGCGCCCGATCTGTACGTCGCGGTAGGGATTTCCGGCGCCATTCAGCACCTGGCGGGGATGAAAGACGCCAAGGTAATCGTGGCGATCAACAAGGATGAGGACGCGCCGATTTTTCAGGTAGCGGATTACGGCCTGGTGGCAGATCTGTTTGAGGCCGTGCCGGAGCTTGAGCAAAAGCTTTAATCGCCCCTCGCCTTTTAACTTTTCAGAGTGCCGGCAGTTGGGTGTCGTATATCCTCACTGTCGGCCATTTTCCTTGTGGGTGCTCTATGACAGCGGAAACCGAACGCGACTCCATGGATTTTGATGTGGTCATCGTTGGCGCCGGCGCCTCGGGGCTGGCGGCGGCCTGCCGATTAATGCAGCAGGCCAACAGCGCGGAGCGCGAACTCAGCGTGTGCGTGGTGGAAAAAGGCTCTGAGGTAGGGGCGCATATTCTCTCCGGCGCGGTGTTCGAAACGCGCGCGCTGGACGAGCTGTTTCCCGACTGGAAAGCGCGCGGCGCGCCGCTGACGACGCCTGCTACGCGCGATGAGCTATACCTGCTGAAAGACGCCGACAAGGCCCAGAAGCTGCCCAATGCCCTGGTGCCCAGGGCCATGCACAACACCGGCGGCGACCAGACCCGCTACGTCACCAGCGCCGGCAATCTGTGCCGCTGGCTCGGCGAGCAGGCCGAAGCGCTGGGCGTTGATATCTTCCCCGGCTTTGCCGCCCAGGACATCATTGAGGATGAGCAAGGTGCCGTACGCGGCATTATCACCGGCGATATGGGCGTCGACGCCGACGGCGAGCCCAAGGATGGCTACATGCCGGGGATGGAGCTGCGCGCCCGGTACACGCTGTTTGCCGAAGGCTCGCACGGTCACCTGGGCAAGCGTCTGATCCAGCGCTTTGCCCTGGACGAAGGGCGAGACCCGCAGCATTACGGCCTTGGCCTCAAGGAGCTGTGGGACATTCCGGCAGACAAGCACGAACCCGGCCTGATACTGCACGGCTCGGGCTGGCCGCTGGACAAGCACGCCCACGGCGGCTGGTTCCTTTACCACGGCGAGGATAATCAGGTCATGGTAGGGCTGATCATGGACCTGTCCTATCAAAACCCCTGGCTGTCGCCGTTTGACGAGTTCCAGCGCATGAAGCACCACCCGGTGCTGGCCAAGCACCTGGAAGGCGGCAAGCGCGTCGCCTACGGCGCACGCTCCATCACCAAGGGCGGTTTCAACTGCCTGCCCAAGATGACCTTCCCCGGCGGTCTGCTGATCGGCTGCGATGCCGGCACGCTGAACTTTGCCAAGATCAAGGGCCTGCACACGGCGATGAAATCCGGCATGGTCGCCGCTGAAACCGTATTCGACGCCCTTGCCAACGAAAGCGAAGGCGGGGAAGAACTGTCCGCTTTCACGGAGAAGTGGGAGCAGAGCTGGGCCTACGCCGAGCTCAAGGAAAGCGCAAGCTTCGGCCCCGCCCTCCACAAGTACGGCACCCTGGTCGGCGGCGCCTACAACTTTGTCGACCAGCTGCTCGGCGGCGGCAAGCTGCCCAACCTCCACGATACAACGCCGGACCATGCCGCGCTCAAGCCGGCGGCCGAGTGCGAAAAAATCGAGTATCCCAGGCCCGACGGCAAACTCTCCTTTGACAAGCTCTCCTCGGTCTACCTGTCCAACACCAACCACGAAGAGAACCAGCCCTGCCACCTCAAGCTCTCGGACCCGGCAATACCCATCCGCGACAACCTGCCCAAATACGCCGAGCCGGCAGTCCGCTACTGTCCCGCCGGGGTCTACGAAGTGGTCGAAGACGATGACGGCCAGCCGCAGTTTCGGATCAATTTCCAGAACTGCGTGCACTGCAAGACCTGCGACATCAAGGACCCGGCGCAGAACATTACCTGGGTGACCCCGGAAGGCGGGGGTGGGCCGAACTATCCTAATATGTGATTAACCTAAGGTAGAGTGAGTGTAGCTTTCTTTACTCCCTATGTCCGTATATTGTAATAATTCAGCAATATTTTAGCTAAGCTAAGAGGGTTTCTCTATTTTTAAAAAATGAAGTGTAGGAGTCGCTATTAAAGTTGGTGTTAATAAAATTGAATAGTTAGTGGCTTAAGTTCTTGCGTAAGAAAGAGAGTGACCAGGCGATGTCCAATAATTAAACATTATAAATATTCCGTTACTCTGAGTAGATAGTGTTTATATTTTGTGTCAATGTGGTCTTTATTCAGGTGGGGTGAGAGGAGTTATTAATGGCGACAAAAAAAACATACAGCATTGGTGATTTGGCTCAGGAGTTTGATGTAACGACACGTAGCGTACGCTTTTACGAAAATCAAGGACTTCTTTATCCCACTCGCCGGGGCCAGACAAGAATTTTCAGTTCCAAGGACCGCGTGCGACTAAAACTAATTTTGCGTGGAAAGCGTATGGGCCTATCTTTGGCAGAAACCAAAGAGCTATTTGACCTGTGGGACGAAACCACAAGCGGCAGTGAAAAACAGTTATTATTGATGTTGAAAACTATCAAACGTCGTCGTGCGGTTCTTGAGCAGCAGAAAGAAGATATAGCTATGATGGAAATGGAGTTGAACACCGCGGAGAACCGTTGTCTGGAAGCACTTAAAAAAGTTTCTTCAACGCTTCGTTCGGATTTGACTTAAATCTTGAGAAGCCTTCGGTAAATAAGCAATGAAATGATAGCCTATGATTATAAGGTCTTGCATAAGTTGGCATGTTGTAAGTTGCCAAAAATAAAATATGCCAAAGGCGACCCACGCAGGCCTTTGATTTGTGCACAATACGTTCTGCGCATCACTCCACCGTGGTCCATGTCAAGCGCTTGGCAGGCACTGATTGGCGTGGTGAGGGAATCGTGCTGAGGAGGGGTGCCGCCTGGGATGACTGCCTTCGGGCGTGTTCTGTCGGGCCAGCGGCGCTCAAACACACCAATAATCGGCCCAATTGGCTGCTGAGTTCATCTGCATCAAAAGCGAACGTTGTTCTATTGGCTTGTTGTCACTCGGTTGCGGAGTCTGTCAACATAGTTGCCATATAAAATGACTTCGGCTCTTTAAAATCCTGCGGCCTGTGGTACTGGGTCCCGTTCGGGATTCAGGTGCACTACATCCGGCAGGCTGAGTTTCCGGATC
>NZ_JASSZF010000046.1:0-15502 GCF_031935715.1 Halomonas garicola
TGGGACAGCCAGCGCCGGCAGCTGATTACCCTGGTCGACGCGCTGAACACCCAGCGGCTGGAAATCCTCTACCACCAGAGCCTGGCGCTCTACCCGCTGGGCACGGCCGTCAGCGAGCTCTGGTAGCCGGTGATCAACGCGCTTGAGGCGCGCTGGCAGGAAACGCCGGACGTCGCCGCGCGCCGCGCGTTCGAGGCCCTGCTGCGAAGCCAAGTGGGCATCCGCCTGCACTACGCCAACCAGGCCACCCGGGGGCCGCTGGTGCTGCTCACGCCGCGCCCGGGCGAGCCCGGTCCGCTGTGGGTGCTGCTGGCCGCGCTGCTGGCAAGCGAGCAGGGTTATCGCGTGCAGCTGTTTGACCAGGGGCTGCCGCTGGACGCTCTGCCCCGGGCGGTATCGCGGCTGCATGCCTCCATGGTGCTGTTTGCCGGCGGGCGCATCCCCGCCGCTGCCCTGACGCTGCCGGACGGCGCCGCGCCGAGCGTGCCGGTAGGCCTGTGCGGGCCGGAACCCGGCGAGCCCCACGACGAGCGCGTCCACCAGCTGGGAGACGACCTGCCCCGGGCCGTGGCCAAGCTGCGCCCGCTGCTGCGCGAGTCCGGGGTGTTATAAGCCCGTCAGCTTCCCGATCACACAACGCCCCGGAGTTCGGCATGGCCCTGCAGCTGGTTTGGTTTCGCAGCGATTTACGCCTCCACGACAACCGCGCCCTGACCGCCGCGGCGGCCCGAGGGCCGGTGCTCGCCGTGTTTCTGCACAGCCCGGCCCAGTGGCAGGCCCACGGCCACGGCGCCAACAAGATCGATTTCTGGCGGCGCGGCGTGGCGGCGCTGGGCGATGCCCTCAAGGGCCTGAACATTCCGCTGCTGCAGCGCAGCGTTGAAAACTTTGACGACGCCCCGGAAACGCTTGCCGCCGTTGCCCGGGAGTACGGCGCCGAGACCCTGCACTTCAACCGCGAATATCCGCTCAACGAGCAGCGCCGGGACGCGGCCGTCCAGGCCGCGTTCAGCGCCGAGGGCCTTGGCTCCCACGGCTACCACGACGCCGTGGCCTTTGCCCCGGGAGAGCTTCTTACCGGCAAGGGCGACTACTACGGCGTATTTACGCCTTTCGCCAACGCCTGGCACCGCCACCTTACCGCCGAACGCCTGGCGCTTGCCGACGCGCCGCCCGCCCAGGCGCCGCTGGATATCGCCAACGACCCATTGCCAACTCTCGATACCGCGCTGGCCGACGCGGCCATTGTTGGCCACCAGTGGCCCGCCGGGGAGGACGCCGCCGCCGATCGTCTGGCCCGCTTTCTACGCTATCGCGGCCGGCACTACCGTGAGCAGCGGGATTTTCCCGGCGTGCGCGGCACCAGCGAGCTCTCGCCCTACCTGGCGCTGGGGATGATCTCTTATCGCCAGTGTATGAACGCGGTGATGACGGAAAACGACGGCCAGCTCGCTGAGGGCGATGCGGGCCTGGCCGCCTGGGTCAACGAGCTGATTTGGCGCGAGTTCTACCAGCACGTGGCGGCGGGCTTTCCCCGGGTGTGCCGCTACCAGCCCTTCAAGGAAAGCACCCTGGCGCTTGAGTGGCGCGACGACGACGCCGGCTTTGCCGCCTGGTGCGAAGGGCGCACCGGCTACCCGCTGGTAGACGCCGCCATGCGCCAGCTCGTCGCTACCGGCTGGATGCACAATCGTCTGCGCATGGTCACGGCGATGTTTCTGGCCAAGCACCTGCTCATCGACTGGCGGCGCGGCGAGGCCTTCTTTTTGCACCACCTTGTCGACGGCGAGCTCTGCTCAAACAACGGCGGCTGGCAGTGGGCGGCCTCCACCGGCACCGACGCCGTGCCCTACTTCCGCCTCTTCAACCCCACCACCCAGTCCACCCGCTTTGACCCCGACGGCGAGTTCATCGCCCACTGGCTCCCCGAGCTTGCCCCGCTCCCGCCCCGAGCGCGCCACAACCCACCGGCCGCCGAACGCGGCAGGCTCGGCTATCCCAAGCCTATCGTTGACCACAGGGCCGCCCGCCAGCGGGCGCTGGACGCGTTCAAGGCGCTCGGCTGACCGGGGAGGCCTGCGGCATCGCCCGGCGCCAGTGTCATTGCGAAGCAATCTCGGGGTTTGTTGCTACCGGCACCGTAAGGAGATCGCCACGTCGCTTCGCTCCTCGCGATGACGCATCGTCTGCTCACTAATCCCACGGAGTCCGCCATGCCCCAGAGCGCGGCGTTGGAGGCGTTCTGCGCCTTCTTCAATAATCTCGACAAGGATTGTACAAAAAGTCTGTACGATGTATATACTCAGGACGTGGTGTTCATTGATCCGCTGCACCGCATTGAGGGCGCCCGGGCGCTTGAGGCCTATTTCGCCGGCATGTACGAAAACGTTCGCGACTGCCGCTTTGACTATCACGACACCCGGCAGGACGGCGACACGGCCTTTGTGATCTGGACGCTGCACTTTGTCCACCCGCGGCTCAACGGCGGGCAGAGGATCAGCGTCGAGGGCTGTACCCGGCTGCGCTTTGCCGCCGACGGCGAAGACGGCGCCGAGCGCTGCCACTTCGACGCCACGCTCATGCTTGACGGCATACCGGCCACCCGGGGCGCGCTTATCGCCACGCTTGCCCGCCAGCCGGGCATGAGCCTGAAGACATTCGCCGGCATCCATCTCCAGGCGTTCCGGCTGTGGCGCAAGGGCGTGCCGATTCACGACCACCCAGGCAGCGGCCCTGACGGCCACAGCGACTCAGACCAACATCGGGAGACGCCGCCAAGCGCGAGATGGATGTCATCAAGCGCTATATTTTTCCCGGCGGGTTTCTGCCCTCCCACCAGGCCATGGTGTCGAGCCTGGCGCGGAAAACCTCGCTCAACGTGCTGGGGCTCGACGAGATCGGCCCCCACTACGCGCGCACCCTGCGCGAGTGGCGCCACCGCTTCGAGGCAAACCTCGAGCAGGTACGCCGGCTCGGCTACGACGAGCGCTTTATCCGCATGTGGCGCTACTATCTATGTTACTGCGAGGGCGGTTTTCTCGAACGGACCATCGGCACCTGCCAGCTGCTGCTGGCAAGGCCCGGCGCGCGGACGGCGCCGCTTGTCGGCGCGCCGTGACGCGGCAGCGGCCTTGACCGCCACTCCCATCGTGCGCGTCTTTGAACAGCAACGTGCGTGCATTCAGCGGTTTCGGGAAGTAGACTAGTCGGGCCTTGCGGGTCGCGACCCGGTACCTCGCCTCGGCACGGGTAGCCGCACGCGGCCTTTGATCATTTCGACACTCGGAACAATTCAGTGACCAAGCAACACTCTTTTGATCGCGACGAACTGCTGGCCTGCTCGCGCGGCGAGCTATTCGGCCCGGGCAACGCCCAGCTGCCGGCGCCCAATATGCTCATGCTCGACCGCATTACGAACATCAGCGAAATCGGCGGCGAACACGACAAGGGCGAGCTGATTGCCGAGCTGGATATCAGCCCCGACCTGTGGTTTTTTGACTGCCACTTCCCCGGTGACCCGGTGATGCCCGGCTGCCTGGGGCTGGACGCCATGTGGCAGCTGGTGGGCTTTTATCTTGGCTGGCTTGGCCACCCCGGCCGCGGACGGGCGCTCGGCTGCGGCGAGGTCAAGTTCTCCGGCCAGATTTTACCCGAGGCGCAAAAGGTCACCTATCGCATCAACATCAAGCGCGTGATTACACGACGCCTGATTCTGGGCATGGCCGACGGCACCGTGGCCGTCGACGGACGCGATATTTACCAGGCTAATGATTTACGCGTTGGCCTATTCACCTCCACCGCGAACTTTTAACAGGAGGCTCCCATGCGACGAGTGGTAGTCACCGGCCTGGGCATCGTTTCGTGCTTGGGCAACGATCAGCAACAGGTGTTGGACGCGCTGAAAAGCGGACGCAGCGGCATCAACTTCAAGCAGGACTACGCCGATCTGGGCTTTCGCAGCCACGTCGCCGGCAGCATCGACATCGACCTGGAAGCGCTCATTGACCGCAAGCTGCGCCGCTTCATGGGCGACGCGGCGGCCTACGCCTACGTCTCCATGGCCCAGGCCATCGAGGACTCGGGCCTGGCCCCCGACCAGGTATCCAGCGAGCGCACCGGGCTGATCGCCGGTTCCGGCGGTGCGTCGAGCTCCAACCAGGTGGAAGCCGCCGACGTGCTGCGCGAACGCGGCCTGCGTCGCGTGGGGCCCTACCGCGTGACCCGCACCATGGGCAGCACGGTATCGGCCTGCCTGGCCACGCCCTTTGCCATCAAAGGGGTCAACTACTCGATTTCGTCGGCCTGCGCGACCTCGGCACACTGCATCGGCAACGCCATGGAGCAGATACAGCTGGGCAAGCAGGACGTGGTCTTCGCCGGCGGCGGCGAGGAAGAGCACTGGACGCTGTCCTGCCTGTTCGACGCCATGGGCGCGCTTTCCACCCACTACAACGACACCCCGGAAAAAGCCTCGCGCGCCTACGACAAGGCCCGGGACGGCTTTGTCATCGCCGGCGGCGGCGGCATGCTGGTGCTCGAAGAGCTTGAGCATGCCCGCGCCCGCGGGGCGAAGATCTACGGCGAGCTGGTGGGCTACGGCGCCACCTCCGACGGCGTCGACATGGTCGCCCCGTCCGGTGAGGGCGCCACGCGCTGCATGCGCCAGGCGCTGGCCACGGTCAACGGCGATATCGACTACATCAACACCCACGGCACCTCGACCCCGGTGGGCGACGTGTCCGAGCTAAAGGCCGTGCGCGAGGTGTTTGGCGACACCACGCCGGCGATGAGCTCGACCAAGTCGCTGACCGGCCATTCCCTGGGCGCCACCGGCGTGCAGGAGGCGATCTATTCGCTATTGATGATGCAGCACGAGTTCGTTGCCGCCTCGGCCAACGTCGACAACCTCGACGACCAGGCCGACGGCTTTGACATCGTCACCGAGCGCCGGGACGGCGTGAAGCTTGAGCGCGTCCTCACCAACAGCTTCGGCTTTGGCGGCACCAACGCCTGTTTGGTGTTCGAGCGCATGCAGGACTGACGCCGCAAGCCGGCGTGAAGCCGGCATGCTAGGTACGCTCATAAAAACGGCGCCTTCGGGCGCCGTTTTTGTGTCGCTATTGGCCCGGCGACGGCCGCGCTAGGGCCGCGGCGGGCGAGCGACGTCGGAAATTTCATCAAGCTGGCCCTCGATCCAGGCTTCCACCTCGGCCATCACCGCATCCGGCGTTTTGCCCGCCGTCTCGATGGGCGCGCCGATGCGCACCCGCAGTACCCCCGGCTGCTTGACCCAATGGCGCCCGGGCCAGCGCTCGCCGGCGTTGTGCGCCACCGGCAGCACCGGCACGCCGGCACGGCAGGCGATCACGCTGCCGCTTTTGTTGTAGCGGCGGCGCACGCCGGGGTCGACCCGGGTGCCCTCGGGAAAGATCAGCACCGAAAGCCCGCTTTGCAGCCGCGCCACGCCCTGGGTCAGCACCTGCTTCAGCGCCCGGGAGGGGCGCGAGCGGTCGAGGCTGATCGGGCGCAGCAGCCGCAGTCCCCAGCCGAAGATGGGGATGTTCAGCAGCTCGCGCTTGAGCACCGTGCACACCGGCGGCATCATCACCTGAAGAAACACGGTTTCCCATTCGCACTGGTGGTTGGCCTGGATCACGCAGGCGCCCTTGGGCAGGTGCTCGCGGCCGCGGATGTCGTAGCGCACGCCGCAGGCCAGGCGAAACCAGCGGATCAGGAAGTGATTGTAGAGGTTGAGCAGCCGGTAGCGCCCGGCCAGCGGCAGAAACGGCGCGACCGGCAGCAGCAGCACGCCGCACACCAGCATCGCGGAAAAGTAGCCGACATAGAAAATGCCGCTGCGCAGCACGTTGATCACGAGGCGCCTCCCTCGCGGCCGGCGGTCGGCGCGTCCCGGGTCAGGCACCAGGCATCCAGCATGCGCTCAACCTCCAGCCGCCAGGGCTTCTGATGCACGCCAAACACCTTCAGCACCCGACGGCAGTTTAGCACGCGATAGAGCTTGGCATCGTGGTGGTGGTTCAGCGCCTGAACCTCGCCCAGCGCCAGCGTTTCGCCCCGCCCGTCCAGGTGCGTCGCCAGCTGGGTGCGCACCACCGAGGTAAAGCCAAACGCGCTGACCGGCTCGATGCCGGCCAGGTGGTAGGCGCCCCAGGCGCTGACGCCGCAGCCCAGCTGCTGCAGCATCCCGATCAGCGCAAGCGCCACGGCGTCCGCCGAGGTGGGGCAGAAAATCACGTCTTCGGCGGCGCGCACGTTGTCGCCGGCCACCAGGCTATCGATCACCTGACCCAGCCAGGCATGGCTGCCTTCCAGGGCGAAGAGCGGCCCCAGCCGTACAATCAGGTGACGATGGTATTCCGCGCGGATACGATCGCCGGTCTGCACCAGCCGCCGCAGGCTGGCATCCCGGGGCTCGGGCACCAGATGCTCGTCGATGGGCTCGCTATAGCCGTCTTCGTAAAGCTGATCGGAAACGCACCAGACCAGCGCCACGTCCCGGGAGAGGCAGGCATCCAGGCAGGCCTCCACGGCGTTGGCATGGGCCGTCACCTCGGCCGGCGCCAGGTTCAGCGGGCTTGACAGCGGCGGCACGATCACCGCATCCGGCGCAACCTCGTCAAGCCGCTCGGGCGTGACTTGAGTGGCCGCTTCGATCACCAGCCGAGTGTCGGAGCGCCGCCTCGCTTCGCGCGCCAGCGCCAGGCTCAGGCAGTGTCCGGCATCCAAAATCAAAAGCTTCACAAAACGCCTCTCCGTTATCCGTTCGGGCCACCGGCCGGCGCCTGCGCTGCCCCGCAAAACAGGCGCCCAAGGCGTGCTACTTTACCGGATCCCTATCGGTGGCAAAAGCGCTATACACCGACTGCCGCGGTGTCTATGCTGTTTGGCACTGCCCTCGTTAAAGGCCTGACGACGCTCTGCCGGGCGCTGCTCTGTCAAGGCCGCTGACTCAACGGAGATGGCCATGCCGACAACCGCATTTTCCCTTGACTCATCCGCCGCGCCCAAAACGATCCGCTGCAAGCGCGCCTACGACTCACCCGCCGCCGACGACGGCTATCGCGTCCTCGTGGACGGCATGTGGCCGCGCGGCGTCAGCAAGCAGGCGCTCAAGCTCGACGACTGGCAAAAGGCGCTGGCGCCGTCCAAGAAGTTGCGCCAGTGGTTCGGCCACGACCCTTCGCTGTGGGCGGGATTCTACCAGAAGTTCTTTCACGAGCTGGAGCACAGCGACGAGGCCCGCGAGGCGCTGTCCGCCCTGCTCGACGCCTGTCACGGAAAAACCCTGACGCTGGTCTATGCGGCAAAGGACGAGTCGCACAACAACGCCGTGGCGCTGAAACAGTTCATCGAGCACCACACCGCCTGACACCACGAGCCGCCGGCACCTGCATCTCACTATCGATGCATGAGCGCCCGCCTGGCTTAAAAACTTGCCGGCAACGCAAAAGCCCGGCCCGCCGCTGTTTGAGCGTACGGGCCGGGCTTTTTTCGTGCGCCGCGTTTTACGGCAAAGGCCGCCGCGCTAGACCATGTCGCGACGTTCCTTTTGCGCCTGGCGGCGATCGCGGAGAACCGCGCGGCAGATCAGGACCAGCACGCCAAGGGTCAGCGCCGGCCAGATCAGTACGTAAAAGCCCATTAATGCGGTCATCAATACGTCTCCTTTTTCAGTGGTACGCCGCGGTTCAGGACTGAGCGACGGGCTGGCCGGCGGTTTCCGGCGACTTGTCCGGCTTGCCGGTATCCAGGCTTTCCGTCTCCGCGGTGTCGTCGTAGTCGCCCACGCGCTTGCGGATGAGATCGAAGTCAAAGGGCGCTTCCTTGCTGGCAAGGCTCATCACCACGCACACCAGGGTGCTGGTGCCGTAGGCTGTGAGCGAGGCCAGCAGCACGGTGTATTCGCGCAGGAAACCGGTGGCGAACACCAGCATTCCCACCAGCGCCAGCAGGCCGGCCACGCCCCCTGCGATGCGACCGAGAAAGCCGAAGGCCATCAGGGCGATGATGATACCGCCGCCGATGCTTGCCAGCAGCTCGAACATCAGGCCCGAGGCACCCGCCAGGGGCAGCACTTCAAAGCGTGCCAGCGAGAACATGACCATGGCGACGATCACCGAGGTGGTAAACGCCCTGTTGGTCACGCGGCCCCAGAAGCAGCTGGCAATCACCGGGAAGACGATCGCCCCCCAGAGCGCGCCGACAAACACCAGCATGACCAGAATATCCAGCGAGAAGCTGGCAAAGACAATGCCCACCGCGGTGGCGGTAATCATGGTCAGCCGGCCTACCATCAGCATGCGGTCGGGGTCGGCATTGCCCTTGGCGATGTTCTTGCCGTAGACGTCGGCCATCATGATCGCAGAAAGCGCCGAGAGGTCGGAGTCCGCAGTAGACGAAAGCGAACCGATCACCAGAATGAAAAACAGGGCGATGAACACCGGCGGCAGGTAGCCCGAGACCATCTGCGGAATGAGGTTGTTCATGTTGCCGTTCATCGGCTCAATACCCAGCGTCAGCGCCATCAGGCCGATCATGCCAAGGCCGATGACAATCGCCCCGTAGCCCACGGTGGCGGTGAGGAAAGTCGGCTTGATGTGGTCTTCGTTGACCGCAAACAGGCGCTGGGAAATGGTCTGGTTACCGATGGCATAGGCCAGCACGGCCACGAAGAACGGCGCACCCTGTTCAAGGACCGCTTCGCTGGAGAAGAAGTTGGCCTGCTCGGGCGTGAGGTTGTCCAGCCCAGCGACCAGCTCGGTGGGGCCGCCCATGGCAAAAAACACCGCGGGGATGATCACCACGGCGATGGCCATCAGCGCCACCAGCTGGGAAAAGTCGGTAATGACCGAGGCGCGAAAGCCCGACCAGAGGGTATACAGCAGCACGCCGACGCCGGAAATGATTACCCCGGCCTGAAACGACAGCGGCGACAGCACCGAGACCAGCGCGCCGGCGGCGGTGAAATTGACCATCAGGCTGATGATGCTGCCCATGATGTTGGAAATCGCCAGAATCAGCTGGCTGGAGCTGCCGTGGCGGGCGTGGATCAGCTCGCCCAGGGTTGCCGCGCTGGGGGCGAGCTTGCGAAAGCGCTTGCCGAACGGATAAATGAACAAAATCATCAGCGCGCCCCAGAGCCCGTAGTGAATGGGGCCGGACACGCCGTACTGATAGCCCGACGTGGCCGCGGCGTAAAACGAGGCCGCCCATATCCAGGTGGCGGTCATGCTGGCCGCACCGATACCGAAGCCGATGCGGTGGTTGGATACCATGAAGGCGTCGGCATCTTCGTTTTTCTTGCGGATGCCTAACGTCAAAAGGTAGGTGCCGCCGTAAAACGCCAGCAGCAGCAGCAGCACGGTCCAGATGGAAAACTGATATAACGATTCGCTATTCAAGGGCAACTCCCCGTTGGTGGAACACACGTACCCGCAGGCACAACGTTGGTGCGGGTACAGCGGATGGTTACAGGTACAGCAAAGAAGCGATGTCGGCGTCCGGCGTGCGGGTGCTAAAGCCCCAACCTGCGCGCAGCGCAGGGGGCGTTACCGGCTTGCGGAGAAGCGCGGCGTTGGCAGCAAAAAACGCACGGCGTGCCAATGACGGCCGTTCAGACGCTACCCCGAAAAGAGCCGGGGCGGCGGGCGGCGCGGCATGCAGCGGCCGGCGTCGGAATAGTGGGATGGCATGGCTGCCCTCTCCTATTATCGATGACGTTAGCCGACATAAAATCGAAGCGGCCGGAGGCGATACTGCGCGTGGGCAGCGCCGTCACGGCGTTCGTGGAAAGGCCTCGGCGGTGGAAAAGCAGGTGCCGAGGATGTCGCTACCCTACAGCCCCCCGGGGGCAAAGTCCAACCGGCGGCGCATAGGGGGTTAGCGCCTCCTCGCTTGCGGGCACCACAGGGCATTGTGGGCAGGTTATGCCCGAGTGGGCGCCCAGGCGTTGAGCACACGGTCGAGCAGCGCCATCACCAGCACCGTTAGCGCCATGGCGACGCACATCGAGGTGAAGCGGTAAACCGCGCTATAGACCAGGTCCTGATGGGGCGACAGGTACTGGCCGAACAGAATGCCAAGCGTGGTCAGCCCGCCAAAGCCCACGCCGGAACCCGCACGCTCGAGAATGTGCGCCCGGGCAAACAGCATCAGCCCCGCCCAGTACACCAGCGCCACCAGTAAAAAGTGCTGGCTCTGGGTATACAGCAGCAGCTGGACAAACACCGCCAGATTGCAGCCCAGAAGCGTGCCCACTACTCGCTTGCGCGCAGAAAGCCGCGCGCCGGGGTAGCCCAGCGCAAACAGAATCAGCACCGTGGACATCTGCGCCGACAGCGAATCGCGCAGGTCAAAGACCTGAAATACCACAAAGGAGAGCGTGACGGTAATCGTCCCGATCAGGGTTTCGTGGCGAATGCGCGAGGGCGTTTTGGTATTTTTGGGCGGCGGCTGGCGCGGCGCCACGTCGGGGAAGACCACGTGCATCAGCCCGGCAATGGCCACGGCCAGCACGCTTGCCACCACGTTGCTGGTGAAGAGATCGGCGAGGTCCACCTCGGGATAGCTGGCAAAGTGCAAAAGGATGCTCAGCGTCAGCACGCCGTTGGCGCCGAAGAGGAAAAAGGGCCCCCGGGCCATGAGCCGGAAGCGCGTATAAAACAGCCCGAAGGCAAAGCCCAGCATCACCGGCGGCAGATGCTGGGTGAGCCCCACCACCAGGCTGACCTCCACGCAGTTGACCAGCGCATTACCCAGAAACTGGCGTACCACGTGGCCGTTGAGCACCGGCAGTATGCCCAGCAGAAACATCGGAAACACGGTGAAGAAGACCCCGTAGTTCCAGTCCATCAGCTGGCTGATGACAAAGCCCAGCGCCGCGCCGCAGGCCACGCGCAGGCACTGGCGCAGGTCATTTTCATCCAGCGCCGCGTGGCCCGTGGTGGGCCCGGCGGCAACAGCCTCAGTAGACATGGTGCGAAAGGCTCAACAGCCACACCTGAGCCCGAGCAAGGGCGTAAGCCACCGGGTGTTCAGAAGGCGCCAGCTGCACCGTGGCCCGAGCGCCGGTGGGCGGCAGCGCCTCGGGCGGATTCTCCAGGCGCAGGTGCGTGCGCAGGCGCTGGGCATCGCGCACCCAGCGGTCAGTGGTGGGGATATGCACAAGGTTACCGTCGGGCTGTATCTGGCCGTCGCGCACGCCGGCGTCAAGCGACGTGATCCGGGCTGCGTACGCCTTGCCCGGGCGAGCATCGAAGGCCACCCAGGCGCGGTCGCCGGCAGCCACGTGGCGCAGGCTTTTCTCGCGGAAGTCGGCGACGATATCCAGCCGATCGCCCACGCTTGCCATCACCGGCTTGCCGGCGCTGACGCTATCGCCCACGTCAAGCTGCAGGTTGCTGATATAGCCGTCCTGCTCGGCGCGCACCGCCGTGCGGCGCAGATCAAGCTGGGCTGTCGCCAGCGCGTTGCGCGCCTTGCGCCGCTGCAAGTTATCCTCGCCGCTTTGACCGCGCTGCACTTCCAGCGCGGTCACCCGCGCCCGGGCGGCCTGTGCCGCAGCCTTGCCCGCCCGGGCATCGGCGCTTGCGGTATCGAACCGCTGGCGCGACATGCTGCCGCGCTTGACCAGCGTGGCGGCCCGGGCGCGCTCCTGCTCGAGCTCATCGGCGAGCGTCTGCTGGCGGGTCAGGCTGGCCCTGGCCTCGGCCAGGTCTGCCTCCAGCCGGGCGTTATCGCGCCGCGCCTGGGAAAGCGCCAGCCGGGCCTTTTCCACCGCCAGCCGGTAAGGTGCCGGATCAACGCGGAACAGCACGGCACCGCGATGCACCCGGGCGTTGTTGCTTACGTTCATCTCGACCACCTGCCCGCTGACCCGGGGTGCCACGCGAACTACGTCGCGCAGGGCGCGGGCCTGGGGCGTTGCCGGCATCCAGCTATCGGCCAGCACGAAGTACACAAACAGCACGACAAACAGCGCGATCGCCGCGCGCACCCAGCGGGCAAAACGCTGCTCCGGGGTCATGGGATTCTCTCTGACGGGCGGAAAGGAAAAACGAAAAAAATCGGCGAATCAAAACGATTCGCCGATGTAGCGCAGGCCGCTACCCAGCAACATCTGCTGCCAGACGGTATCACTACGCCATCGGGCAACGGGCATTGAATAACATGGCAACATGGTTAGTCGGCTAAACATATCATGAATTAGCCGACTCACAAAGCGCGCGCCGTCAGACCTTTTTCACAAACTCGGACTTGAGCTTCATCGGGCCGATGCCGTCGATCTTGCAGTCGATGTCATGATCGCCTTCCACCAGGCGGATGTTCTTGGCCTTGGTGCCGACCTTGACCACCGTCGACGAGCCTTTGATCTTCAAGTCCTTGATCACGGTAATGCTGTCGCCGTCCTGGAGCATATTGCCGTAGGCATCGCTGGCCAGCGGCGCGTCGGGCTCGTCTTCCACCGCGCCGTCGATCACCCATTCGTGGGCGCACTCGGGGCAGATCAGCAGCTGCTGGTCTTCATAGGTGTACTCTGAGCCGCACAGGGGGCAAGGAGGTAGCTGACTCATGGGGGATCCTCACAGGGTCAATAAAACAGGGGCAAAATGAAACAAGGGCAAATGCCACGCACGCCAGTCTAGCAAAAACCGCTGCCGGGCGAGCGCGGGGGCCACCCTTGCACCGCCGGCAGGTAATATGGAAAGCTTTTCCATTATCCGGCATGCCTGCGGCAACGCGGGCACCGGCCTATACGCACGAGGGAAAGGAGAGCCGCTATGTCATCACTGCCGCGCGTCCACCTGGCCGCCACCGCCCACGAGCCCGCCGTGGCGCTGCCCGCCGTCGGCCAGGGCACCTGGTTCATGGGCGAAAACCTGAGCCCCCGCGAAGATGAGGTCCGCGCCCTGCAGCACGGCCTGGATCAGGGCCTGACGCTTGTCGACACCGCCGAGATGTACGGCAACGGCGGCGCCGAGGAGGTCGTTGGCGAGGCCCTTGCCGGCCGCCGCGACGACGCCTTTCTGGTGTCCAAGGCGTTTCCCTGGAACGCCGGGCGCGACAGCGCTATCGCCGCCTGCGAGGCCAGCCTCAAGCGGATGCACACCGACTACCTGGACCTCTACCTGCTGCACTGGCCCGGGGGCATCCCGCTGGACGAGACCCTGGAAGCCTTCGAGCGCCTGCGCGCCGACGGCAAGATCCGCCGCTTCGGCGTGTCCAACTTCGACGTTGACGAAATCGACGCCCTGTACAGCCTCGCCGGCGGCGACGCCTGCGCGATCAACCAGGTGCTTTACCACCTGGGCTCCCGGGGCATCGAGCACTCGCTGCTGCCTTGGATGCGCGAGCGCCGGATGCCCGCCATGGGCTACTGCCCGCTGGCTCAGGGCGGCGGCCTGCGGCGCAAGCTGCTGGATAACCCCGAGGTAGAGAGCATCGCCGCTGACCTGAACATCACCTCCGCCCAGCTGCTGCTGGCCTGGGCCATTCGCCCGCGGGACTTTGCCGGCAATACCGATCGGCGCGACGTCATCGCCATCCCCAAGGCGTCGCAGACCGACCACGTAGCGCAAAACGCCGCGGCGCTTGGCGTAGCGCTCGATGACGACATCTGCCGCCGGCTGGACGCGGCGTTTCCGCCGCCCAGGGGCAAAGAGCCGCTGGATATCGTTTAACCCGCGCGCACAGTTGCCCGCCTGCCTCCAGCCGCGCAGCCCTCCCCTATTTCCCGCCGGCACCCGTGTGCCGGCTTGTCACGACTTTGCACATTATCGGCTTGATCTCTACGCCGGCGGATAGGACAATTGAAGAACGTTAAAAAACGCTGTTCGCAAACGCGTTGCGCCTCTTCACCTTTTGTGCTTTGCCTGTTGCGAACGCCGTGTTCCTGAAAGGAGGACACCATGAAAAACCTGACACTTGCTACTCTGACCGCCGCCGTCCTTGCTGCCGGCATCGCCACCACCGCCCAGGCTCAGCAGCCGGTTCAGGCCACGCCCTACGTCGGCGCCGATGCCATGTTCTGGAAACTCAACCCGGACCACCACAGCAGCCGCAACGACGTTGGCCTGCGGGTTAACGGCGGCATGAAGTTCAACGAATTCTTCGCTCTGGAAGGCCAGCTGGGTACCGGCGGTTCCGACGGCTACGCCGATCTTGACTACCTGGCCGGCATTTATGCCAAGGGTATTCTGCCGGTAACGCCGCAGGCTCGCCTGTACGGCATGGTAGGCGGCACCCGGGTAAACGCTGACTACGGCGGCAGCGATTCCGACGTGTCCTACGGCGCCGGCGCCGAGATGGATATCGCCCCCAACCTGGCGCTGGGTGCCGACTATATGCGCTACCTGGACAAGTCCGACTACACCTTTGATGCCGCAAGCGTGGGGCTCAGCTACCGCTTTTAATGCCCCGGCATCGCCGGCACGCTCGTTGCAAAAACGCCCCGCAAAAGCGGGGCGTTTTACGTTAACGGTCCATGCCGGGAAGCCGAATGCTTGCCAGCCTATCCAGCACCTTGCCCGGGCGGCTTGCGCCGTCGTTGCAGAGCTGCACCGCCGTCGCTGCCGCCAGCCCAAACAGCGCGGCACCGGCGATATCCAGCGGAAAATGCACGCCGACGAAAACCCGGGCCAGACCCCCCATGGCGGAAAGCCCGAGTAGCACAGCGCCGATCGCGCGGGTGCGGGCCTCGATCGCCAGCACAAAGGCAATCGCAAACAAAAAGGTCGTATGATCCGACGGGAAGGAGGCATCCGGGGCATGGGATAAAAGGCCCAGCCCCAGATCACCCGCGAAAGGGCGCGGATGAAAGTAAAAAAGCGACACCGCGTAGCTGGCGCCAAGCCCCAGCAGTACGGCACCGCCCGCTTTCAGACTGGCCTTTTTACGCGCCGGCTCGGGGCTGAACCACAGAGTGGCCAGCACCAGCATGAAGACGTACGGCATCACCTCGGCCGCGGCGATGGCCAGCGTATCCAGCAAGTCATGCTGGCCGGCGTATCGGTTGATCAGCAAAAACGCTGATACGTTAAAACTTTCCATCGATTTGTTTAGCGCTCAGCGTTTTTCTGACGTTGATGCGTTAATCGTCATCGTCCACTTCGTGACCGATAACCCCGCCCACTGCGGCACCGCCCACGGTACCCGCCGTGCTGCCGCCGGTCAGTACCGAGCCGCCCACGGCGCCGGCGCCGGCACCCACGGCGGTATTCCTGTCCTGATCCGACATGTTGGAGCAGGCAGCAAGGCCCAGCATCAGCGCCAGCGTAGCGGTGACCATACCGGCTTTTTTCAGCGTATTAACCGATGTTACGTGCATAACACACCTCGTTATCGTGGATTCACATCTATCTTAGGGTCTGTTGACGTTTCATGGCAGGGGTATTGGCAGGATAGGGGCAAGCTCACAGAATAAAGGTTCCTAAGCCAACAAACTGCAAGCCTGCCATGCCCCGACAAATGCTCACGGATGAAC
>NZ_JASSZF010000047.1:0-14446 GCF_031935715.1 Halomonas garicola
CTGCGGGACATGATTCAGGCCGCAGGTGCCGAGCCGGTGATTCCTCCGAAAAAGAATCGTTTGGCGCGCATTGAAGTAGACTGGCACTGTTACCAAGATCGCAATCTGGTGGAGAGGTTCTTTAAGAAAATCAAGAAGTTCCGGCGGTTATCTACACGCTATGAGCGACTGGCAAGAAACTACCAGTCACTCCTCTGCCTCGTGTCAGCCGCCATATGGCTGGCCTAATTGTTAACGCCCCCTAGGCCGAGCCCGCTCGTTTGTCAAGGCGGCGAGCCGGGGCGGCAACCGCGGACAGCGCCATGAGTGATGTATCTCTTTCCCCGCAGGATTTTCAGCAGCTGTCGGCGTTTCGCTATCAGCTGCGCTGTTTTTTGCGCCACAGCGAGGATGTCTGCCGTGAGCACGGCGTGACCCCGCTGCAGTACCAGCTGCTTTTGCACCTGCTGGCCGCCGAAGGCCGCCAGTGGGCTACCGTCGGCGAGCTTGCCGAGCGGCTCCAGGCCAAGCATCACGGCACGGTGATGCTGGTGGATCGCTGCGAGCAGTCCGGCCTGGTCAGGCGCGCTCAAGGCCGTGAGGACCGCCGCCGCAGCGAAGTTCACCTGCTGCCCCGCGGCGCTGACCTGGCCCACGCGATCGCCGCGCAGCACCAGCCGGAGCTGCGCCAGTTCAGGGACACGTTTTGCCTGTCCGACCCTCCCGGAGGCGATTGACCGGACCCCAGGCCGCTTTGACCTGAGTCAAACGGGCAGCGGCCGGCGCGTGGTTCCCTGAGCCTTGCCTGTTTCTCAACAACGTTGTTTTTCATCAACGTCTCTCACCCCATGTCTCTCACTCACTGCTCAGGAGGCAATATGAATACCCCCCGTCAGAACGACTGGGACCCGCACTCCGACGCGGTCCAAGCCGACCAGATACAAGCCTACGACGAGATGCGCAGCCGTTGCCCGGTGGCCTTCAGCGACTATCTGCAGTGGTCGCTGCTGCGCCACGCCGACGTCATGCGCGTGCTGGAAGACCACGCCACCTTCAGCAACGCCGCCAGCCGGCATCTGTCCGTACCCAACGCTATGGATCCGCCGGAGCACACCGGGTTTCGCCGGATCATCGAGCCCTATTTCAACAAGGCAGCCATGGAGGAGTTCTCGCCCCGCTGTCGAGCCATCGCCGAAGGCGTGGTTGATCGCCTGCCGGCTGACGGCGAAGTCGAGGCCATGTCGGCCATGGGCCAGGATTTCGCGCTGGAAATCCAGTGCGCTTTCATGGGCTGGCCCTCGAGCCTGCACGAACCGCTGCGCGACTGGGTCAAGCGCCAGCAGGCAGCGACCCTTGCCGGCGACCGCGACGCGTTGGGCAAGCTGGCGCTGGAGTTCGACGGCGTGATCCGCGAACGCCTGGAAGTGCGCCGCGCCATGGATACGCCGCCGGACGACGTCACTACCCGGCTGATGAACGAAACCGTCGACGACCGCCCGCTCACCGATGAAGAGCTGGTCAGCCTGATGCGCAACTGGACGGTCGGGGAGCTTGGCACCATTTCGGCAAGTATCGGCATCCTGATGCGCTTTCTCGCCGCCAGCCAGGACTGGCAGCAGCGCCTGCGCGACGAGCCGGCGATCGTCTCTGAGCTGATCGATGAAATCCTGCGCCTGGACGCGCCGCTGATGTCCAACCGGCGTGTGGCCACCTGCCCGGTGGAAGTCGGCGGCCGCAAGATCGATCAGGGCGAGAGGCTGACGATTCTGTGGGGCTCGGCCAACCGCGATGCCGATGTCTTCCCCGAGCCCGGCCAGGTGCGGCTGGACCGCGACCCCAAGCGCAATTTGCTGTATGGTGCGGGCGTTCACGTCTGCCCCGGCGCACGGCTTGCGCGCATGGAGCTTGTGTATTTCATCCAGGCGCTGATGGGCGCGACCCGGGAAATCCGCCTGGTAGACGATGATCCGGCAGTGCGCGCGCGCTATCCTGCCGGCGGCTACGATCGCGTGCCGCTTTACGTCCGCCGCTGATGCGGCGATTTATCGCGCCTTTTTGATCTTTATCAACGTTTTCCGAAAGGCATATGCTTTATAATAAAGATGCATTCAAGGTGCATCTTAAGAACCGAAGGCCGGCGGCTACTGCTACCGCCAGGCGAGCAAAGGGGGGATGATTCATGGCCGAAGGACTCACCAGGTCGGCGGCCCGCAATATTTTCTATGGCGGGTCGCTGTTCTTCTTTCTGCTGTTTGCGGCGCTGACCGCGCACAGCCACTGGTACATGGTGAATACCTCCACCGACAGCGCCGGGCTGACCGATTCGGTCAAGCACGGCAAAGAGGTGTGGGAAAAGAACATGTGCATCAACTGCCACAGCATTCTGGGCGAGGGCGCCTACTTTGCCCCGGAGCTTTCCAACGTGTGGGAGCGCTACGGCGGACATGAAAGCGCCGAGGCCGCGCGTGCCGGGATCGAAGCCTGGATTCGCGCGCAGCCGCTGGAAATACCCGGGCGCCGTCAGATGCCGGCCTATGACTTTAGCGACGAGGAAATGCAGTCGCTGATTGATTTCCTCAAATGGACCGACGGCATCAATGCGCAAGACTGGCCGCCGAACTCTGCCGGCTGATCCAAGGAGAACCCATCAATGAAATACGAAACGCAAAAGGTAGCGCTACCGTTCTTCATGGTCGCCATGGCGCTATTTGCCCTGCAGATCATCTTCGGGCTGCTGTCCGCGACGGTCTATGCCTGGCCGGACTTCATGACCGGCATTATGCCCTTCAACATCATGCGGGTAAGCCACACCAACCTGCTGATCGTGTGGCTTCTGATCGGCTTTATGGGCTGCACCTACTACCTCATGCCCGAAGAAGCCGAGCATGAAATCGCCAGCCCGACCGTTGCCTACCTGCAGCTGGCTATTTTCGCCTTTGCCGGCGCGGCCGCGCTGATCGGCTACCAGTTTGGCATCCACGAAGGGCGCGAGTTCCTCGAGCAGCCGTTCTGGGTCAAGGTGCTGATCACCATTTCGTTTTTGCTGTTCTTGTTCAACACCAGCGCGACTCTGGCCAAGGGCCGCAAGACCGCCATCAACATGGTGCTGATGCTGGGGCTGTGGCTGGCGGCGATCTTCTGGCTTTTCGCCTTCTATAACCCCTCCAACCTCGCCGTGGACAAGCTCTACTGGTGGTGGGTCGTCCACCTCTGGGTGGAAGGCGTGTGGGAGCTGATCATGGCTTCCCTGCTGGGCTACCTGGTGATCAAGATGACCGGCGTGGACCGCGAGGTAATCGAAAAGTGGCTCTACGTGATCGTCGGCCTGGCGCTGTTCTCCGGCCTTTTGGGCACCGGGCACCACTACTACTGGATCGGCGCGCCGAGCTACTGGCAGCCCATCGGCAGCATCTTCTCCACCCTTGAGATCGCACCGTTCTTCACCATGGTGCTGTTCGCCTTTACCATGTTCTGGAAAGGCCGCCGCAACCACCCCAACAAGGCCGCCATGCTGTGGACGCTGGGCTGCCCGACCGTGGCCTTCTTCGGCGCCGGCGTCTGGGGCTTCATGCACACGCTGCACTGGGTCAACTACTACAGCCACGGTACCCAGGTCACCGCGGCTCACGGCCACCTGGCGTTCTACGGCGCTTACGTGATGATCATCCTTGGCGTGATGACTTTCGCCATGCCGTCGCTGCGTCGCAGCCAGCCGTATAACCAGGTGATGAACATGTGGGGCTTCTGGATCATGACCGGCGCCATGTGCTTCATGACCTTTACGCTGACCTTTGCCGGCGTGGTGCAGACCCACCTGCAGCGCGTGCTGGGTATGAACTACATGGAAGTTCAGGACCAGCTCGGCCTGTTCTACGCCATGCGTCTGGGCGCAGGCGTGGCCGTGGCGATCGGTGCCGGGCTCTTGATCTACGCCTTCTTCGGCCCCCGGCGCCTCCAGGTGCCGGATAGCGGAACGCAAATGACCGCAGGCCCCGAAAGCGCCTGAAGCCAATAAATAAAGGGCCCCGTTCGCGGGGCCTTTTGGGCTACGCCTTCAGACTCGTCCAAGTTTTTCCTGTTGCCGGGAGTGTTTCATGTCTTTATCTACCGCTTTTGCCCCCGAGGCTGATGCCGCGGTGCCGTACTACCAGAACGTGGGCAACGAAACCGAGATGTTCGAGCAGGCCTTTGCCCAGCGCCTGCCGCTGTTGCTCAAGGGCCCCACGGGCTGCGGCAAGACCCGCTTTATCAGCCACATGGCGGCGAAGCTTGGCAAGCCGCTGCACACGGTGTCCTGCCACGACGACTTGACCGCCGCTGACCTGACCGGCCGCTACCTGCTCCAGGGCGGCGAAACCCGCTGGGTGGACGGCCCGCTGACCCGCGCCGTGCGCGAAGGCGGCATCTGCTACCTCGACGAAGTCGTCGAGGCGCGCAAGGACGTGACCGTGGTGCTTCACCCGCTCACCGACGACCGCCGAGTGCTGCCGCTGGAGCGCACCGGCGAGCTGCTCGAAGCGCCGGACGACTTCATGCTGGTGGTGTCGTACAACCCGGGCTACCAGCACATTCTCAAATCGCTCAAGCCCAGCACCCGCCAGCGCTTTGTCGCCATGTCGTTTGACTTTCCGCCGCCTTCGGTCGAGCGCGACATCGTTGCCCGGGAAAGCGGCCTGTCCGCGGAGCGCTGCGCGGCGCTGGTCAACCTCGCCGCCAGCCTGCGGGGGATGAAGGGCCAGGACCTGGAAGAGGGCATTTCCACCCGTCTGCTGGTCTACTGCGCCACCCTGATTCGCGCCGGTATGCCCATCGTCGACGCCGCCCGGGCAACCTTGGTCGAGCCGCTTTCCGACGACGCCGACGTCCAGGAGGGGCTGATGGAGGCCGTTCGCGCCACCTTCGGCTGATCTTTTGCTCAGGAACCTGCGACCAGGAGGCCGCCATGCTGGATTTTCTTGAAGTTGAGGAGTTTGTCGGTCGTCACTGGCACCGCTGGGCGTCTCGGGCGGAGAGCTATCCGGATCACCCCGACGCCGCGGTGCTGCTGGACGACATGCAGCACCTGCTCGGCGTGTTTTTCCGCGCCGCCGGCGGCGATGCCGGGGTGGAGGTCGCCGCGATCAAGCGTCGCGCCTCCCGCCATCGGCTGAGCCTGCGCCAGCGGCTGGGGCTGGACGAAGAAGCCCTGGACCAGGCCCGGCGGGACGAAGAGCACCTGCTGCTGCCGCCCCGGCTGGCGCTGTTTCCCGACGCCGAGCTGAATCGCGATCTGTACCTGTGGCTCACGGCCTACCTGGCCGAAGTGCGCCCGGTGGCGCTGCCCGACGACCCGCTGCAGGCGGACCTGCGCCGGCTGCAGGAGGCTCGGCGCACTTGGCAGGCGGCGCTTACGCGCTTTCCCGGGCTGCAGCATCGCTACATGGCGCTGTGCGCGGGGCTGCTGGCGATCCGCCCGCGGCGCCGGCGGCTGCCGCCGGTGGAAGCGGCGCTGGAAACCGCGCTGTGCGCCGAGCTCGGCGCGCCGGATCCGGAAAGCGGGCAGGCGCTCGACTTCCAGCGCGCGATTCGCGACCCGGACATGCCGCTGGACACGTTCCGCGCGCCTCAGGGCTACCGCCCGCCGCTGCCGGTGCCGCTCTGGGGGCAGGCCATGCACATGGGCACCCGGGACGCCGAGGAGGACGCCGTGGAAGACGACGACGGCGCCGAGCTCAAGACCCGCCATGAGGACGAGGACGATCAGGGCAAGCGCCAGGCCGACCGTCGCGAACAGGACCAGGCCGACCGCGACGACCCCTTCATGCTCAACGCCTCGGAAAAAATGCTCTCCTGGGCCGAGATGGTCAACCTCAACCGCGACGTGGACGACGAAGACGAGGATGCCCGCCAGGCCGCCGACCAGATGGAAGAGATCGTGCTCTCGCCCAACCGCAAGAAGGCGGCGTCCAAGCTCAAGCTCGACCTTGACCTCGCGCCGGACGAGGCCACCGGCGGCCGGCTGAAAGGCCGCCACGTCTACCCGGAGTGGAACCATCGCAAGCAGGCCTACCTTCCCGACCACTGCGTGGTCTATAGCGAAGAGCAGAGCGAAGAGGGCGAGGACTGGACGCCGGACGAGCTTACCCGCCGGCGCATCCGCCGGGTGCGCCGGGAGTTCGAGGCGCTAAGGCCCCGGCGCGAGCTGCTGCGCGGTCAGCTGGACGGCAGCGACCTGGACATGGACGCGGTGATCCGCGCGCGCTGCGACCTGGCCGCCACCGGGGAATCCAGCGACCGGCTCTACGTGGATAGCCGCACCCAGGCCCGGGATCTGGCGGTGTCGATTCTGGTGGACGTCTCGCTCTCTACCGAGGCCTGGCTTGACGACCGCCGGGTGCTGGACGTGGCCAAGGAGGCGCTTTTGGTGCTGGGCCATGGCCTGGACGGCTGCGGCGACGACTACTCCATCCACAGCTTTACCTCCCAGCGGCGCCACAAGGTCTTCGTCAATACGCTCAAGGACTTTGACGAGCCCATGGGCGACAGGGTGACCCGGCGCATCTCGGCGCTGAAGCCCGGCAGCTATACGCGCATGGGGCCGGCCATCCGCCATCTCACCGGGGGGCTGGCCAAGCGGCCCAACCGCCATCGGCTGCTGTTGATGCTCACCGACGGCAAGCCCAACGACAACGACTACTACGAAGGCCGCTACGGCATCGAAGACACCCGCAAGGCGGTGCTCGAGGCCCGGCGTGAAGAGGTGCGCGTGTTTGGCGTGACCATCGATCGTCAGGCCGGCCAGTATATACCGCGCCTGTTCGGTCGCGGCGGCTATGCCATTGTCGAGCGGCCGGAGCATTTAGCGTTGGCGCTGCCGGGGATTTATCGCCAGATCATTGCCACCTGAGGGGGAGGAAAGCACTTTGCGTCCATCATGGATTCAATCGTTCAGTCGTTCGCGCCTGTGCCTGGCACTGGCGGGGTGGCTGGCCTGCGCGGTGGCGGTGATGCTGCCGCTGGTGTGGCTGATCAACAACCGCGACTGGGGCATTGCGCTGATGCTGATCATGCCTGTGGTGGTGTACGGCCTGATGCGGCTAGCCCGGCGGCTGGAGCACTGGGCCAGAGTGCCGGCTTAGACGAGGCGCCTCGCGCCCTGCGTCATTGCGAGGCGCTTGCGCCGTGGCAATCTCCCTACCGTGCTGAGTGCAAGACACCCCGAGTTCACTTCGCAAGCTCGTGATGACACAGTGACTATATTACCAACACCTACACCATCAGCCGGGCGTAGAGATAGCCCGCGCTGATCAGCACAAGCGTTAGCGTAATGATGCCAATAAAGGCGCCTTTCCAGGCGCCGGTGGACTGGCGCAGGTTCAGGTAGACCAGCAGTATCTGCTGGGCCTTGAAGCCGGTGACCAGCACCACCAGCGCCGCCGACCACAGCGGCAGCGCCTGCCAGCCGTCCTGGTCCAGCCGGGCCGAGACCATGGAGACCACCGTCAGCGCTATCAGTACGCCCCAGGTGATCAGCAGGTGGCGTTTGCCGGGCAGCGTTGCCATGACACTCTCCTTTGAAAAAGGCTGTCGCTCAGCGCAGCAAATACAGCAGCGGATAGAGCAAAATCCAGATCAGGTCGACCATGTGCCAGAAGGCGGCCGCGGTTTCGACGTTTTCCAGGCTGGTTTTCCAGCTGACCAGGCCCAGCAGCACCAGCCCGAACAGCACGTGGGCAAAGTGGAAGGCGGTGAGTCCGAAATAAAAGCCGAAAAACGTATTGGTCTCCGGGGTAATGCCGACGGCAAACTTGCTCGTATATTCGAACACCTTGATAGCGCCGAAGAGCACCCCGAGCCCTGCCGCGCAGGCAAGCCACTGGCGGGTACGGCGTATCTTCCCTGCATCAACGGCTTCCACGGCAAAGGCGACAAAGAGCCCGCTGGTCAGCAGCACCATGGTGTTGAGCCCGCCCATGAGCGGATCCAGCTGCTGCTGGGAGGAATCAAACAGCGACAGCTGGGCGGCGCGCTCGGTGATGTAGAGCACGAAAAACGCCATGAAGACTACCAGCTCGCTCAGGATCAGCACCCACATCAGGGGGTTGCCGGGCAGGGCGGAAAGCGGCCCCCAGCCGGGGTTGGGCAGCGGGCGGCCGGGTTGGGGCTGGTCGTACTGACTCATGAGTCAGCCAGGGTAATACCGGCGCCGCCAAAGGCCGGGCTTTTGGGGTGCGGGATGGGGCGGTTGGTCATCAGCCGCGAGACGCCGACGCCGCAGCGGCCCACCAGCCAGATCAGACAGACGGTAAAGAAGGCGTAGCCCATGGCCCAGGGCGTCAGCGGAGAAATGCCGATCACGCCCAGCAGCTCCCAGGCAAGGATAAAGGCGACGCCGCCCAGCACGCCCAGCCAGAAGGTGCGCAGCTGAAACTGCAGATGGCTTTGCACCCAGGGCGCGGCGTGGCGGTAGTGGCGGTGTGCCAACAGCGCGCCGATAGGCGCGGTGATCACCGTCATGATGCTGCCCAGCAGCAGCCAGTAGACAATCACTGCGATACCGCGGCCGGGCGCGTTTTTATCAAGCGTCGGATGGTCGGTATCCGGAGAAGCAGCGTAAGCGCTATCGGGGGCGTCAGCCATGGGTCACCTCGCGGGTCAGCGGCCGGCGCTGCCGGCCTAATGATGTATTCCATATACTACTATATAGGCGGCGCCATTCGGTAGTTTGGCCTGGATCCATATTGACGCACCCGGGCGGATAAAACTCGGGGACGGCACATAAAGAAAAGGCCGGCGTAAGCGCCGGCCTTGACGGTGAGATATGCCGCGTTAGCGTCGGCCACTCTGTTATTGCACTGCCCCTGGAATGGGCTGCATCGATTCAGCCTGCTGCATCGCATGCGGCGCGAGGTTCGCCTGCGCCTGGGAGAGGCCGACAAGGGTAAGGGCGGCGGCGAAAAACAGCGTAAGTAGGACAGTGCGTAGCATGATGGCTCCTGACGTCGACGTATCAAATAAAGACGTTGCATATTGCGGGAGTGGCTTTGCTTGTGCGGAGTGGGCGTTGGTGTAAAAACGACTCGCCTTGAGAAAAGCCATCGAGCATGTTTCACGCGTGATTGTACGAATAAAATGTTGTAAAAACAATGGCGTTGGCGGAAAAGCGCCGAAGTGGCGCCTGGGGATTAACTTCCCGGCGCGTCATGGGCACACTGGGACGTTGCAGCACTACCGGCCATAAACGGTAGCCCCAACGCACGTCAGTGCATTGATCAAAGGAGTCAGACGTAATGAAAGCGGTTGCGCTAACGCGACACCTGCCCGTGGACGACCCCCGGGCGCTGCTGGACGTCGATTTGCCCAAACCCGAGCCGCTGGGCCACGATCTGCTGGTCGCGGTCAAGGCCGTTTCGGTCAACCCCATCGACACCAAGCTGCGTGGCCCCAAGGGTAAAGGCGCCGAACAGGAAGAAAGCTCGCCCCGGGTGCTGGGCTTTGACGCCAGCGGCGTGGTCGAGGCCGTGGGCCCGGACGTGACGCTGTTCAAGCCCGGCGACGAGGTGTATTACGCCGGCGATATCACCCGCTCCGGCTCCAACGCCGAATACCAGCGCGTGGATGAGCGCATTGTCGGCCCCAAGCCAACCTCCCTGAGCTTTGCCGAGGCCGCCGCGCTGCCGCTGACGACGATTACGGCCTACGAGGCGTTTTTCGAGCGGCTGGGTATTGACCCGGACGGCGCCAATAAGGGCGAAAGCCTGATGATCGTCGGCGCGGCCGGCGGCGTGGGCTCCATCGGCATCCAGCTGGCGAAAGCCGCCGGGCTCGAAGTGATCGCCACCGCCTCCCGGGAAGAAACCACCCGCTGGGTGAAAGAGCTTGGCGCCGATCACGTGGTCAACCACCGCGAACCTATGGTTGAGCAGGTGCGCGCGCTGGACTTCGAGCACCTGGATCACGTCGCGATCTTCAACGACATGGGCCACTGGGACGCCGCCGTGGAGCTGATCCGCCCCCAGGGCGGCATTGTCAGCATCGACGATACCGAGCAGCCCATGCCCATGGCCGGGCTGAAGACCAAGGCGGCGAGCCTGCACTGGGAGTTCATGTTTGCCCGGCCGATGTTCAAGACGCCGGACATGGTCGAGCAGCACCGGCTGCTGAGCCGCGTGTCCCGGGAAGTCGACGCCGGCCGTATTCGCACGACGCTCGAGACCGTGCTGAGCCCGATCAACGCCGAGAATGTGCTCAAGGCCCACGCGCTGATTGAAACCGGCACGGCCAGAGGCAAGGTGGTCGTCGAAATATTTGCCTGACGGAGTTGCCCAAACAGAAATCCCCGCCCTGCAGAGCTTGCAGGGCGGGGATTTTTTTATGCCGGCCGGCTAACGACGCCGGCCGTTAGGTTAGCGCGTGTAGCGTCTTACCAGTCTGAAGGCTGCTCGGGGCTGGCAAGGTTGTGGTCGGTCACGGGCAGCTCGGTCTTATGCTGGGTATTTTGCATCAGGGCAAAGGTGGTTTCGGTCATTGCCGCGCTGTGACCCAGGATGTTGGCGGCATCAACGCCGGCCTTGACGTGCTGGGTCGCCGTGGTAGTAGTGGCAACCGGTTCCTGGATATTCTGGTTGGCCTGCTGAATGACGACGCTGGCGCTGGCCGCAGCGGGTAGGGTAGCGGCAATAACGAGGGAAAAAAGCAGTGACTTCTTCATGGTGTAACTCCGTAACGATGGGGGCGCTTGGATGACCGCGCCGCCCGTGTGGTGGCCATATACTGCGCTTGCGTACGGGGTCGTGGCGAATGAAGTTTATTTATCAGGCTAATTAATAGTGACCCATAGCGATACGAAATACATGCTTTGTATAAAAACCAAAGCTTGCCTTGAAGTATTGTGTCTGTAATTCTAGACAGATGGATAAAACACACACCCTCGACGTTCTCGCCGCCCTCTCGCAGCCCACGCGGCTTGATGCATTTCGTCTGCTGATGCGCCATGAACCCGACGGGCTATCAGCAGGAGAGATAGCCCGGCAGCAGGGCGTGCCCCACAACACCATGTCGGCGCACTTGGCCACGCTGCAGCGCGCGGGGCTTGTCACCTCGCGGCGGCAGAGCCGATCGATCATCTACCGCGCGCGGCTCGAAAGCCTCAACGAGACGCTGACATTTTTGCTGCAGGACTGCTGCGCCGGCGCCCCCGAGCGCTGCGCCTTGCCTGCTGCACCACTTGACCTGCAGGGAGGTTCCCCCATGACCAGCGTTATTTACCACAACCCCGCTTGCGGCACTTCGCGCAATACGCTTTCGATGATGCGCCAGTCCGGCGAAGAGCCCCACGTCATCGAGTACCTGAAAACGCCGCCGTCGCGGCAGAAGTTGGTAGAGCTGATCGCGGCTATGCAGATCGCGCCGCGCGAGCTGCTGCGCGGCAAGGACGCCCCGCGTGTCGAGTTGAAGCTAGATGATCCTGCGCTCGACGATGACGCGCTGATCGACGTCATGCTGGAACATCCGCTGCTGATCAACCGCCCGATCGTGGTGACGCCCAAAGGCACACGCCTGTGTCGTCCCTCCGAGGCCGTGCTAACGCTTCTGGCCACGCCGGTGGCCAGCTTCACCAAGGAAAATGGCGAAACCGTGTGCCTTGATGACGCTAACCGCTAGCCACGTCGGCCGTTGATGGCCGGTAACGCAAGGCCAACAAAAGGAGTTCGCCATGCTCGCGCTGGCAATATTTGTAGCCACGCTCACGCTGGTCATCTGGCAGCCCAGGGGGCTCGGTATCGGGGTCAGCGCGCTGGGCGGCGCGGCGGTGGCGCTGGCCGTCGGCGTGGTCAGCTGGGCAGACGTCGGCGTGGTGTGGGGCATCGTCTGGGACGCCACCTTTACCTTTGTCGCGCTGATCATTATCTCGCTGATACTCGATGAAGCCGGCTTTTTCGCCTGGGCGGCGCTGCATATTGCCCGCTGGGGCAACGGACGCGGGCGGCTGCTGTTTCCGCTGATTGTGCTGCTGGGCGCGCTGATTGCTGCGGTATTCGCCAACGACGGCGCGGCGCTGTTGTTGACGCCCATTGTGGTGGCCATTTTACTGCGGCTGTCGTTCACCCCCGCCGCGGCGCTGGCGTTCATTATCGCCACGGGCTTTGTGGCGGACACCACCAGCCTGCCGTTGGTGATTTCCAATCTGGTCAACATTGTCAGCGCCAACTACTTCGACATCGGCTTTGACCGCTACGCTGAAGTCATGGTGCCGGTGAACCTGGTGTCGCTTGGCGCTACGCTTGCGGTGCTGGGCGTCTACTTTCGCCGGGATATCCCTAAGCGCTACGATGTTGATCGGCTGGAAGCACCGGCCAGCGCTATCCGCGATTACTACGTGTTTCGCGCGGCGTTTCCGCTGTTGGGCCTGTTGCTGGCGGCGCTGTTTATTACTGCCCGCTGGCCGCTGCCGTTCAGCGTCATTATGGGCGCAGCGGCGCTGGTATTGATGGCGATTGCCGGGCGTGTCTGGGCACCGACCCGGCCGCGGCCGGTAGCGCTGGGTAAGGTAGTTAAAAACGCGCCGTGGCAGATCGTGCTGTTTTCATTGGGGATGTATCTAGTGGTCTACGGACTGGGCAACGCCTGGCTAACGGCATCAGCGTCCGGGGTGCTGGAATGGCTGTCACGCCAGGGCGATATCATCGCCACGCTGGGCACGGGGAGCGCCGCCGCGCTGCTGGCCTCAATCATGAACAACATGCCGGCCACGCTGATCGGCGCGCTGGCGATCGATCAGGCGCAGGTGCCGGCGATGACCCAAGAGCTGATGGTCTACGCCAACGTTGTGGGTAATGACCTGGGCCCCAAGTTTACCCCCATCGGCAGCCTCGCCACGCTTTTGTGGCTGCACGTGCTGGCGGGCAAGGGGTATCGCATTAGCTGGGGGCAGTACATGAAAATCGGCGTGGTCATCACCACGCCGGTATTGCTGGCTACGCTTGCCGCGTTGGCGCTATGGCTGCCGGTTATTACCGACGTGTAATCTCTGAACATCAGGTGTCAAACCAGTCGCGGGGCTCGCCGCGATCACACTTTACACAGCCAAGTTTCAACCCCAGCCGCGAGCGCCGGCCGGCCTCGGTCATCACCCAGGGCCGCTCGGTCCACGGCGGCTGGTGGCGCACGTGCTGGTTGTGGCCGCAGGCGAGCTTGGCCACCCAGTGGTCCTCCTCGTCCTTGTGATAGCCGACAATCGGTTGTTGCATTTAAGCCTCCGACGACGGCGCCCAGATATTCACCCCGCCCTCTACGGCGTAGCGGTCAATTTCCGCAAGCTCGTCTTCCGTGAAATCCGGCGCCTCCAGCGCGCCCACGCAGTCAGTGACCTGCTCCGGGCGGCTGGCGCCGATCAGCGCCGAAGTTACCCGGCCGCTGCGCAGCACCCAGGCAATGGCCATTTGCGCAAGCGTCTGGCCTCGGCGCTCGGCAATGGCGTTGAGCGCGCGCACGTGTTCCAGGTTTTCCTCGGACAGGTGCCCGGCGCGGATGGTCTGGCTCCGGTCCGCCCGGCTGCCCTCGGGCACGCCCTTGAGGTACTTGTCGGTCAAAAGCCCCTGGGCCAGCGGCGAAAACACGATGGAGCCCATGCCCAGGTCATCCAAGGTGTCCAGCAGGCCGTCGTCCTCGATCCAGCGGTTGACCAGCGAGTAGCTCGGTTGGTGGATCAGACAGGGCGTGCCCAGCTTGCGCAGAATGGCTACCGCCTCCCGGGTGCGCTGAGTATTGTAGGAGGAGATCCCCGCGTACAGCGCCTTGCCCTGACGCACGGCGTGATCCAGCGCACCCATGGTTTCCTCAAGCGGCGTCTCCGGGTCAAAGCGGTGGGAGTAGAAGATATCCACGTGGTCCAGCCTCATCCGCTTCAGGCTGTTGTCCAAGCTTGAGAGCAGGTACTTGCGGCTGCCCCATTCGCCGTAGGGGCCAGGGTGCATGTAATAGCCCGCCTTGGTAGAAATCACCATTTCCTCGCGCAGGCCGGCAAAGTCGGTTTTGAGGATGCGGCCGAACTGCTCCTCGGCGCTGCCCGGCGGCGGGCCGTAGTTGTTGGCCAGGTCAAAGTGGGTAATGCCGTGGTCAAAGGCCGTGCGGCAGATGGCCCGGGCGTTGTCCGCGCGGGCGTTTTCGCCGAAGTTCTGCCACAGGCCCAGCGAAATCGCCGGCAGCTTCAAGCCGCTTCTTCCGCAGCGGCGGTAGGGCATGCGTTCGTAGCGGTGTTCATCGGGCATATAGCGCATTGCGACATCTCCTTGCCGTAAAAGGCCGTGAAGCCAAAGCACGGGACCATTATGCGTCGGGCGCAATAGAGAAAAAACAGTGCAGGATTAGGGCCTGTTGACGTTTCACATTGGTAGCCATAAAAAGCCGCATGCCAAGGCCACCATGCTTTCGTAATTTCGTTTGAGCTTATCGTAGCGCGTCGCAATGGCGCGATACGGTTTCAATC
>NZ_JASSZF010000048.1:0-13317 GCF_031935715.1 Halomonas garicola
CCGGGATGGTCATGCTCATGGGCGGTGCCATCTTCTTGAGGATGGCTTCCTTACGCTCTGCTGGGTAACGCATGTTGATCACCTCTCAATCCGTTTGGGTGACAACTACGCTGGCAGATAGGGGTTGAGTGGCCACATCACGCGCTCGCTGATCCTGGTGGACTGGTCGCCGATGGTGAGCTATGTCTTCTCAGCGGACGGGGAGTATCAGACTTCGATAACTAAATCGGGTATAAATAGGGGGGATCAAATTCGTTAGGGTAACCACCGGGATTCGCGATTATCCGGGTGCCTGCTATGTTCATATCCACTGGTTCATGAACATGACCGTGAATCCATAGTGCCATCTTTCCCATTAGTGTGGGTAGATTAGAAGCAAAAGCAGGCGATAAAGTGTCGCCCCTATAGCATGGTGGAATACACTGTGATAAGGGTGCATGATGGCTAATCACTACCCGTGGGCCACTGAATGGATGAGCCAGTTCTTGCTCCAGCCAAGCAAGAGATTCTTTATGCAGTTGCCGACTTTTCAAGGGAGTGAGTGTGCTATCTACTGGATGCTCAATAATGTTAAAATCTGGTAATAAGGATAGGGCTTTTTCTTCGATCAGCAGTGGATAATTATCAGGCAAGCCTGCATATAAATCAAAATCAGTCCAAAATGTAGTGCCATAAAAGCGTACACCATTAAGTGTTATTGCTTGATCATCAAGGAAGTATATGCCCAATCGCTGTGCTTCTATGGCCAGGTCTTGGCGTAGTGTTGGCATGCAGCTGTGATAGAATTCGTGGTTACCAGGTACATAGATAACCGGTATTTCAGTAAAACGCTCAGCGGCCCAATTGAGCCCCTCAGTTTTGCGTGAAATATCGCCGGCGAGGATCACCGCATCGCAGGCCACATCTGGTAGCTCCGGCCTTTCGTCAAAGCATTCAAGATGAAGATCCGATAGTATCCTAAGTCGCATGTTTACCTCTTGCTTGTCAAGTTTCCTATGATTGATCATACTTTTGGTAAATATCTCAGGCTATGGCTCTTTGACATTTTATGTGGATTTGGCCTGATCGGACAGCCGCCCCACGGGACTGCCGATTAGAGAAGGCATCGCGATGAAATTGATCTTGTTCCGGTAGCCACGATCACGTAATCGAGCTACTTGGAACAAACCGTTCATGCCTGCCAGGCGAGCGTTGGTCGGGCTAGGTGTATGGTCCCAGGAAGTAGTGGACGAGATCATACACCTTGGTCATGGCGAGCTCTTCACTTCCTGCGTCGTTGCGAGCGCAGCGAAGCAATCTTGGTTTTCTCGCCAACGGCACAGCACGAGTTCGCCACGTCGTTTACCCCCGTTTTCTGGGTATTTTGCTCCTCGCGATGGCGATGGCGGGCTGCACGGCGCTATTCGCCGGAAGAAAGACCGTCGACGATGGTTACCAGGTTGTACTCCAGATACTCCACATAGCTATCGGCCTCGCCGATATCATCGGAGATCAGCGTTCCTGACACCTCGACGCCGGTGGCATCGGCCACGGTGTTCATCGGCCGCTTGTCCACGTTGTATTCATAGAACAGGGACGGCGGGTTATGCGTTTCCACGAACTTGATAGCCCGCTTGATCTGGGCCGGCGTACCTTCCTCGTTGCCGTCTATCTCCCAGATGAAACCATCCTTTAGGTCATAGTCCTCGGCCACGTACTGGAAGGATCTCTCGCCGGTGAACAGCACACGGTTTTCTTCCGGCAGCGCCTGGATCTCGCTCTGGTAGGCCTGATCAAGCGATTTCAGCTCGTCCAGCAGGGCGTCGGCGTTCGCCTTGTAGTCTTCCGCGTGATCCGGATCGACCTTGATCAGGGCGTCGCGGACGTTCTGCGTCATGATGAGGCCGGCCTTGGGGCTGGTGAAGGCCTGGGGGCTGACCAGGCCCTTGTTTTTCTCAACCTTTCCGAGCTTCTTTTGCTCGATCCCGTCCGAGATCGTGAATACGGTATCCGGATCCTTGTCGACCGAGCGCAGCAGTTTCTTGACCCAGTTATACCGGGCCGTGTCACCCTGAATACCCTCCAGGTTCCAGCCGAAATAGAAAACGGCATCGGCATCGGCCGTCTTCTTGGTATCCATGGGCGAGGGGTCCCATTCGTGCGGATCATTACCGGACTTGATGATGTTATAGGCATCTACGCGCTCCCCTCCGACCTGTTCCACGATATCGGAGACGATGGTGAAGCTGCCGACAGCCTGAACCTTGCCATCATCGGCGCTGGCATGGCCCACGAACGCAGTAAGCGTGAGAGACAGCAGACTCATGTGGAAATAGCGTATGGGTTGGCGAAAACTCACGGTGATTGATCTCCATGATTGATGAGTTTGGCGGCGGCATGTTGCGTCGATGGCCGAGTCTGCGATGCCCGCGTCTGTGACGACCGCATCAGCTTTCCGACAGCCAGCCACAGGACGCCTCTGCCGGGCGCAAGGAAAAAGACAAGAACAAAGAGGGTGAAGGCGGCAAGCACGATGACGGCACCGGACTGGAGGTCGTAAGAGAAGCTGTAATACAGCCCCACCAGGGTGGAGATGACGCCGAACGTCGCTGATAACAGCATCATGATGCTGAGCCGGTTGGTCAGCAGATAGGCCGTTGAAGCCGGCATGATCAGCAGCGAGACAACCAGAATAACGCCAACCGTCTGCATTGAGGCCACGGTCACCAGGGTCAGCAGCACCATGAGGGCATAATGGATAAGCCCGGTCGGCAGGCCGTAGGCAGCCGCCATGATGGGATCAAAGGTCGATACCACCAGCTCCTTGTAGAACAAAAGCAGGGTCAACAGCACCACAGTCCCGATGCCCAGCGTCAGCCACATGTCGCTGCTCTGAACGGAGGTGAGGCTGCCGAACATCAGGTTGTCGAGTTTGAGGCCGCTCTTGGCGTGGCGGATAAGGAGTACCCCAAGCGCCAGAAAAGCTGTGAAGACAATGCCGATGGAGGAGTCCAGCTTGATACGACTGTTTTGCTTGACGTAGCCGATCCCCAGGGCAGCCAGGGTGCCGGCGGCCACGGCGCCATAGAAGATGTTGATCGACAGGATGAAGGAAATGGCAACGCCGGGGACGATGGCATGCGATACGGCATCGCCCATGAGCGCTAATCCCCGGAGTACGATGAAGCAGCCGAGCACGCCACAGATCACCCCGACCATGATCGAGGCGAACAGGCCCTTGCGCACGAAATCGTATTGGATGATGTCGTTGATGAATTCCAGAACGGTCATTCGGGCGCTCCTGTATCAGCTGGCATTGAGGAAGGGTAGCTGGCTTTCGTAAGCCTGGAACAGCTGATCCGGCTCGATAACTTCTTCGGCCGTGCCGTAGGCAAGCAGCTTCTTGTTGAGCAGAATCAAATCATCGAAGTACTCGGCAGCCCGGGACAGGTCGTGATGCACAATCAGCACCGTCTTGCCTTCATCGCGGAGTCTTTTCAGCACCTCAATGATGGTGGCCTCGCTACCCACGTCGATGCCGACAAAGGGCTCATCCAGCAGGAAGAGGTCGGCCTGCTGGGCCAGCGCCCGCGCCAGAAAGACCCGCTGCTGCTGCCCCCCGGACAGGGCACCGATCTGCCTTTTCGCGTATGGCTTTAAGCCAACCTCCTCCAGGCAGGCGGCGGCCAGGGCCTTCTCCTTGCGGCCGGGCCAGCGGAAATAGCCCAGCCTGGGATAGGTGCCGAGCAGGACGGTATTGACCACGTTGATGGGAAAATCCCAGTCGACGCCCGTGTGCTGGGGGACATAGGCGATCCGCTTTCTGACCTTCCTCACCGGTTTATCAAATATGCGGATATGGCCTTGATCACGCGGGATAAGCCCCATAATCGACTTGATGAAGGTGGACTTGCCGGACCCGTTGGGGCCAATGACGCCGACCAGGCGCCCCTTGCCGGTACTCAGCGTTATGCCATCCAGCGCCTTGTAATTGCCGTATGAGACCGTGAGGTCTTGTATGGATATCATGTGTCAAACCTTTCCGTTCCGGCCTTCTGTTGCCGGGCAAGACAGCGCTTTCACCAGGCTCCGGACTGTCGCCAGAGCGTTCCGCACTCAAAGCACGCATGGCGACAGTGAGCAAGCAGCTTGATGTAAGATAGTTAGCTAAGGCTAAATTTTATGTGCTGAGACAAGTACCCGTCAAGGCGAGCCCAGCGTGGCCATCTCGGGTTTCGCCAGCATAGGCCAGCCTCGCTCCACGACGGTTGTTCCGTCCCCGTGCCTTGGCGAAAACACTTCGTCTTTCAGGTTGTTGCCCGCCCCGTCTAAACGAAGGGCGCGCGAACCATGCCATCTCTGCCAATATCATGGTAAGGCCCGAACAACAGGCGTGAGCCACATACCCGGCAGCAGCAACTGACGCCGGCGATATGGCACGGAGAGCGATCCGGCGACAGTTCCAGCCAGGGCCTTGCTGAACCGCCGCCGATAATAAAGGTGAGGTGAGTCGCAATGGAACTGAAGCAGCGTTGCTGGCTGGTGGCCGAGGCGCCGGAGAAGGTCGGGCCGCTGGTGACCCGGCTCGAGGCGCTCGGCTGGACGGTGAACCGGCCGCAGGCGCCGTTCACCGGCCGTTGCCTTGAGGATGACGAGGCGTGCCTTGTCGGCCTGGTCCAACTCGACGGCATGACGGGGGACCGGCTGTGCCAGCTGGAGTCGCTGATCCTGCACAGCCGCTGTCTGTGGTTTGCCATCCTGCCGGACGATGCCCTGGAGGATGCCGACAGGCGCAGCCTGGTGGCGACGCTCTGCCACGGCTTCATCGAGCCGGCCGTCGACGGCGCGGAGCTCGGCTACCTGATGAGGCGCGCGGCGGCGCTGGCACGGCTTCAGCGGCAGGACCTGGCGTTTCATCGCCGCGCGGCCGCCCTGTCGGCCGACATCGCGGAATACGAGATGGTCGGCACGGCGCCGGCCATGCGGACGCTGTTCCAGACGATCCGCAAGGTGGCGGCGGTGGAGGCCCCGGTGCTGATCAGCGGTGAGTCGGGCACGGGCAAGGAGCTGACCGCCGTGGCGATCCACGAGCGCTCGCCTCGCGCGTCCGGCGTTTTCCATGCCATCAACTGCGGCGCGCTACCGGATCAGCTGATTCAATCGGAGCTCTTCGGCCATGAGAAGGGCTCCTTTACCGGCGCCGCTCAGCGCAAGATCGGCCGTATCGAGGCGGCCGACGCCGGGACGCTGTTTCTCGACGAGATAGGCGACCTGCCGCTGGAGCAGCAGGTCAACCTGCTGCGCTTTCTCGAGACCCGCCGGATCCAGCGGGTGGGAGGGCTGAGCGAGATCGCCGTCGATGTGCGCATCCTGGCGGCGACCCACGTCAACCTCGAGGAGGCAGTCCGGGAGGGGCGGTTCCGTGAGGATCTTTACCACCGTCTGAACGTGCTGCAGGTCAAGGTGCCGGCTCTGCGGGATCATCCGGAGGATATCGAGATCCTCGCCCGCTATTTCTTCGAGCGTTTCATCCGCGAAAAGCCCGACCGCCTGAAGGGGTTTTCTCGCGACGCCCTGCAGGCCATGCGCGACTACCCCTGGCCGGGGAATATCCGGGAGCTGATCAACCGCGTGCGTCGGGCAATGGTCATGTGCGACGACCGCCTCATTCAGCCCGAGGATCTGGGCATCGAGCGGCGCCAGGGCCCGGCCTCCGGCCTGTTCCTCTGCCAGGCCCGGGGCGAGGCGGAGCGGGACGCGCTGATCGCCGCGCTGGAGCGCAACGCGCACAGGGTTCAGGCGGCGGCCCGGGAGCTGGGCGTTTCGCGGGTCACGATCTATCGTCTGATGGAAAAACACGGCCTGGCCCGCCCCATGAACGAGGCGCCGGCGTGATGGGGCTCTTGACCTACCCTTGAGGGCTCGCGGTGAGGTCTGGCGGGAAACGCGCACATGCCCACTATGTTGTTGCGAGCGCAGCGAAGCCGGCTCGTTTTTTCCGTGCCACAGCACGTACGACACCGCCCGTATTCACTCCGGCGTTGGACAGCTCAGAGTAACGGCGTCTAGGCTTGACACAAGGCCAGCTGAATGTTGAGCAGTAGACCTTGAGGCTTTCAAGGTCTCCCACGCGAGCTGACCCTTGATATTTCAAGGAGGTTGCCATGAGTACGGCCCTTTTCGAGCGGCTGTATGCTGACCACGAGCGCTATGAAGCGCTGCTGTGTATTCTCGATCGCCAGCTTCACGTCGCCGCCTGCCAGGAAGTGCCCGACTACCGGCTTCTGGAACGTATCTTTCGCTACTTGAATCGCCAGCCCGAGGAGTGGCATCACAGGGCGGAAGATCAGCTGTTCCAGTGGCTCGCCGAGCAGCAGCCCGAAAGCCAGGACCTTTTTTCGGTGCTGACCGAAGAACACCGTCGGTTCGAGGTCTACGGACGCGAGCTTGAGACCAAGACGCAGCGCCTCGCCGATAATGGCCCCGGTGCAGAAATGGATAACAATACGTTCAACCTGGCCCGCGCCTTTAGCGAACTCTATCACCACCATATATACACGGAAGACCATCGCATCTTTCCCCGGATTGAAGCGGCCTTTCACACCGAGTCGCTCAAGGAGCGGGTGCCGCTTCCGCCTGCGACAAACGCTGAGGACAGCCCCGAGTTCCAGCAGCTTTTTCACCAGATCGCCGACGAACGAAAAGGCCTGGAGCTTGGCCATGGCCGGCAGGCCATTTACTGCCCGCTATGCGGTGCCGAGCCCGTCGATGAGGCATCCCGCTGAAACAACCACGCCTCTAGTCGAATAACGCGGCGTAGAGCTGGACGCCGCTTGGGGAGTTTTCCATGACGCTTGATAGCTTCAATAGCCGCGACCATCTTACCGTCGATGATCAAACGTACATCGTTTATCGGCTCGACCGGATAGCCGGCGCAAAGCGGCTACCTTATAGCCTCAAAGTTCTGCTGGAGAATCTGCTGCGCAACGAGGACGGCGAAAGCGTGACCGCCGACCAGATCCGCGCGCTGGCCGAATGGCAGCCGCAGAGCGTGCAGCCACAGGAAATTCAGTACACGCCGGCGCGGGTATTGATGCAGGATTTTACCGGCGTGCCCTGTATCGTCGACCTGGTCGGCATGCGCGATGCCATTGACGAGCTGGGCGGCGATGCCCGCCGCATCAACCCGCTGATTCCCACGGACCTGGTCATCGACCACTCGGTAATCGTCGACGTTTTCGGGCGGCCCGATGCGTTTCTGACCAACTCCGCAAACGAGTTCGAGCGTAACGCCGAGCGCTACCAGCTGCTGCGCTGGGGGGCTCAGGCGTTTCGCGACTTCAAGGTGGTGCCGCCGGATACCGGCATCTGCCACCAGGTCAACCTGGAGTATCTGGCGCGTGCGGTCTTTACCCGCGAGACCGATGACGGCGTGCTGGCCTATCCCGATACGCTCGTCGGCACCGACTCGCATACGCCCATGATCAACGGCCTGGGCGTGCTTGGCTGGGGCGTGGGCGGCATCGAGGCCGAGGCGGCGATGCTCGGCCAGCCGATCAGCCTGCTGATGCCGGAAGTGGTGGGTTTCAAGCTTACCGGCGAGCTGCCGCCCGGCACGACGGCCACCGATTTGGTGCTGACCGTCGCCGAACTGCTGCGCGCGACCGGCGTGGTCGGCAAGTTCGTCGAGTTTTACGGCCCCGGCGTGGCCAACGTGCCGCTGGCCAACCGCGCGACCATCGGCAACATGAGCCCGGAATACGGCTCGACCTGCGCGATTTTCCCCATCGACGACGAAACCCTGGCCTATCTGCGCCTGACCGGGCGCGACGAGCACCAGATTCGGCTGGTCGAGACCTATGCCAAAGAGCAGGGGCTATGGCACGACCCGGACCATGAGCCCGAGTTTTCGCAGACCGTCGAACTCGATCTGGGGACGGTCGAGCCCTCCATCGCCGGTCCCAAACGGCCGCAGGACCGCGTGCCGCTGCGTCTGGCGCCCCAGGCCGTCGGCGCTCTGCTCGCCGGGCATTCGCAAGCCGAGGCGTTGCAGGTCGGTCTGGATGCGGCCTCGGCGGACTCGTTTCCAGCAAGCGACCCTATAGCGATTGAACGCAGCGATCCGTCCGACGCGCCGCGGCCCATGGCTGACGAAGGCGGCACCTGCGACTGGCCACGCGAGCCGGTCTCGATCACCCTGGATGACGGCAGTGAATGCGAAATCGACAACGGCGCGGTGGTCATCGCCGCGATAACGTCCTGCACCAACACGTCAAACCCGTCGGTGATGATCGGCGCCGCTCTGTTGGCCAGGAACGCGGTCGAGAAGGGGCTGGTGAGCAAACCCTGGGTCAAGACCTCGCTGGCCCCCGGCTCTCGAGTGGTCACCGACTATCTCGAACGCGCGGGGCTGACGCCGTACCTTGAGGCGCTGGGTTTTCATCTGGTCGGCTACGGCTGCACCACCTGTATCGGCAACTCAGGGCCGCTCATCCCCGAAGTCAGCCGGGCGGTCAACGACAACAACCTTACGGTCTGCTCGATGCTGTCGGGAAACCGCAACTTCGAGGGCCGTATCCACCCCGAGTGCAAGATGAACTTTCTGGCTTCGCCGCCGCTGGTGGTCGCCTACGCCCTGGCCGGCAGCCTACACATCAACCTCACGCGCGAGCCGCTGGGTAATGGCGCCGACGGCCAGCCGGTTTACCTGAGCGATATCTGGCCGGAGCCTCGGGAAGTCGAGCACACCATCACCGAGAACCTGCACGCCGACATGTTCACCAAGGGCTATTCCGACGTTTACGCTGGCGACGAGCGCTGGCAGAACATGGCCATTGCCGAAGGCGATACGTTTGAATGGCAGCCGGCATCCACCTATGTGCGCAAGCCGCCGTTTTTCGACGGCATGAATCATGCGCCCGAACCGCTGGCCGATATCAGCGGGGCGCGGGTGCTGGCCAAACTCGGCGACTCGGTGACCACCGACCATATCAGCCCGGCGGGCGCCATTTCGCCGGACTCGCCGGCCGGCCGCTATCTGGCCGAGCACGGCGTCGAGCGCAAGGACTTCAACTCCTACGGCGCGCGCCGCGGCAACCACGAAGTGATGATTCGCGGCACTTTTGCCAATATCCGCCTGCGCAACCTGCTGGCGCCCGGCACCGAAGGCGGCGTCACCCGCGACTTCACCCGGGACGCCGCGCCGGTGACCAGCATCTACGCGGCCGCCGAAAACTACGCCGCCGCCGGTACGCCGCTGGTCATCCTCGCCGGCAAGGAGTACGGCTCGGGCTCCTCCCGGGACTGGGCGGCCAAGGGCACGGCGCTGCTCGGCGTGCGTGCGGTCATCGCCAGCTCCTACGAGCGTATCCACCGCTCCAACCTGATCGGCATGGGGGTGCTGCCGCTGCAGTTCCCCGACGGTGAGAGCGCCGAGTCGCTGGGCCTTACCGGCGAGGAAACCTTTGCCGTTGAAGGCCTTGCCGGCGCCGAAGAGCCGGCCCGTGAGCTGCGCGTGACGGCGACCCACCCCGAAGACCAGACGCAAACCTTTGATGCCACGGTGCGCATCGACACCCCGGCCGAGGCCGGCTACTACCGGCACGGCGGCATTCTGCCGTACGTACTGCGCCAGCTGCTTGATGCCGAACAGGACAGGAGGCCGTCATGCTGATTGCATCGTCCGACGAGCAGCCCCGCCGTAAGCTGCTCAAGCGTTTTCCCGTCCCTTATAACGCCCAGGTGCCCAAGGAATTCCGCATTCAGCCGGGCAAGTCCTGGCCGGTGCCCGACGGGGCCAAGCGTATCAAGCGGCTGAATATCTACCGCTATAACCCGGAGACCGGGGAGCCTCCGCGTATCGATACCTTCGCCATCGACCGGGACAAATGCGGTCCGATGCTGCTGGATGCCCTGATCAAGATCAAGGACGAGATCGATCCCACGCTGACGTTTCGCCGCTCCTGCCGGGAAGGGGTGTGCGGCTCCTGCGCGATGAACATCGACGGCACCAACTGGCTGGCCTGTATTCGCGATCTCGACGAGATTGACGACCCGGCCACTGTCTACCCGCTGAACAACCTGGATATCGTACGCGATCTGGTCGGCGACCAGACCCATGCCTTTGCCCAGTACGCCGCGGTGCAGCCGTGGCTTGAAGCCGAGCCGCCGGCGGACGGCAAGGAGCATTTGCAAACCCCCGAGCAGCGCCGGGAGCTGGACGGCTACTACGAATGTATTTTGTGCTTTTGCTGCACGTCCGGATGCCCGAGCCACTGGTGGAACGGCGACCGTTTTCTCGGCCCGGCGGTGCTGCTGCAGGCGTGGCGCTTTATCGCCGACAGCCGTGACGAGGCCACCGGTAAACGTCTAGACGAGCTTGAAGACCCGTTCCGTCTTTACCGTTGCCACACCATTCTCAACTGTACGCGTACCTGCCCCAAGGGTCTCAACCCGGGCAAGGCGATTGCCGAAATTAAGCACAAGATGATTACCCGGCAAAGCTGAAGAAAAACGTCGAATGGCAAGGTTGGCCATTTAGGGAGGCGAGTCATGGATAACGCACCGCGGCCGCGGTCACCGCACGTTCAGGTCTACCGCCCGCAGCTCACTTCGGTGCTGTCGTTTGGCCACCGGCTGAGCGGGATCTTTCTCAGCCTGGGGGCCGTGCTGCTGGTGGCGTGGCTGCTGGCGGCCGTTACCGGCTCGGCCAGCTTTGGCTATCTCAATGCCGGGCTGGGATCGCTTCCGGGCCTGGCGCTGCTGTTTGTCTGGACGCTGGCGCTGTTTTTCCATCTGTGCAACGGCATCCGCCACCTGTTCTGGGATGCGGTGATCGGCTTTGAGCTGAGAACGATTTACCTGACGGGGTGGATCGTGGTGTTCGCCAGTATCGGACTGACGCTGGTGACCTGGGCTCTGGCCCTCTGGCAAATGGGGTAATCAGGATGGCAAACGACGAAAACCATATAGCCGTGCAGCGGGCCCGCGGGCTGGGGTCGGCCAGAGCCGGCGTCAGCGCCTGGCGCTGGCAGCGAGTCACGGCGGTGGCCCTGGTGCCGCTGGTGATATGGAGCCTGGCTTCGCTGATCGCGGTGGCCGGGGGTGGGCGCGAAGCCGTTGTCGGCTGGCTGGCGCAGCCGGCCGCAGCGATTCCCGCGATCCTGCTGCTCATCGCGCTGTTCTGGCATACGGCGCTGGGCCTGACGGTGGTGGCCGAGGACTATCTGCATCACGGCGGCGTCAGGATGATAGCGGTAGCGCTGATACAGCTTGGCTGCCTGGTACTTGCCGTTGCCGGTGTCGCCGCGGTGATTATGGCCATCGCGACCGGCGCCTCGGGATAGGCTGAGGATAGGCCGGCAAGATAGCTCGGTGCGGTAAAGGCCCCCAGTGGCATGGCGAACGCCCCCTCGGTCATGGCGACGACGGTAGCGGGGAAAGCGCACGCGCTCCCTTGGGTCATGACGAGCACTTCACTTCCCGCGTCGTTGCGAGCGCAGCGAAGCAATCTCGGTTTTTCTTTACCGAGCCACCGCACATACGAGATCGCCACGTCGCTGCGCTCCTCGCGATGACAGCGCTGGGTCATGGCGAGCGAAGCGTGGCCATCTCGGGGTTTCCTGTTAGCGGCACAGTAAAGAGATCGCCACGTCGCTGCGCTCCTCGCGATGACAGCGCTGGGTCATGGCGAGCGAAGCGTGGCCATCTCGGGGTTTCCTGTTAGCGGCACAGTAAAGAGATCGCCACGTCGCTTGCGCTCCTCGCGACGACCGTAGAGGGAAAAGCGCTACCGCACGTACGAGGTTGCCACATCGGTTACATTCGTTTTTTGGGTGCTAGGCTCCTCGCACTGACAGTATCGAAAGTCGGTATTTTATTTTATTTTCAATGGCTTAAGCTATTTTTATAGGGTATCCGGAATTTCTGGTTGATAAAATGCCAAAGATGTAAGGAAGAAAATCTTTCTCAGCGGACTATCTGATTGATCCTCTTCAGCCTAGGGTCTGTTGACGTTTCATGGCAGGGGTATTGGCAGGATAGGGGCAAGCTCGCAGAATAAAGGTTCCTACGCCAACAAACTGCAAGCCTGCCATGCCCCGACAAATGCTCACGGATGAACACTGGTCGAAGCTGAAACTTATCCTGCTTCAACAAGGTATTTATGACAAGGCCGACTTGCGTACCACGGTGGAAGGCATCCTTTATCGGATGCGCACTGGCTGCCCGTGGCGAGACCTACCAGAGGTGTTTGGCCTTTGGAACACGGTCTACAAGCGTTTCAACGCCTGGTCAGCGAGTGGAAAGCTGATGAGGATTTTCAGCTCTCTGGTGGAAGATCCTGATGTTGAGTGGCTGTTCATTGATGGCTCCTACGTCAAGGCTCACCAAGACAGCACTGGAGCTGCCACGGAAGACGCAGAAGCCATTGGCAAAAGTCGTGCAGGCAATACCAGCAAGATCCACTTGGCCGTGGATGCTTATGGGTTGCCGATCGCCTTCAGAATAACCGGGGGTGAAGTGCACGACAGCACGGAAGCCCAGGCATTGATTGACGGTCGGAACCTGTCAACCTGATTCGGACAGATCGTTAAAAATTAACGTCGATTTTGCAGCGGTATGGCTCGCCGCCGACAGTGTCGGGAAGTTCACTACGCTGTACGGCGCTGGGTCGTCATCATCGGGCTGCACCGGATTGATCGAGACACTGGCCGGCGGCATCGCCACCGTCGGGCGTCCTTGGCTAAATCGCTCGGGGTGCGCCTCAAAGCGCTCATCCAGGGCACGCTGGCGTACCTGCGCAATGGTTTGATAACGCCCAGTGAAGACCTGTTCTGGCGTGAAGCCGGCCAGCCCGCTGTGATGGTGCTGCAGGTTGTACCAATCGACATAGGCGCTGTACCACTGCCGGGCGTGCGCGATGCTCTCGAATCGTCCCGGGTAGTCCGGCTGGTACTTGCTGGTCTTGAACTGGCTTTCGCTGAAGGGGTTGTCATTACTGACCCGTGGCCGGCTATGGCTGCACGTCACCCCCAACTCTCCCATGAGGTCCAGGTAGCTGTGCGCGATCATCGGCGAACCCCGGTCCTGGTGGAGCGTCAGCGCTCCATGCGGAATGCCGTAGCGGTCGACCGCTTCCTGAAAGAGCTGCTGGGCCAATGCGGCATTCTCCTTGTGAGAGACCATCCAGGCCACGATGAGGCGGCTGTACAGGTCCAGTACGACGTAGAGGTTGAGATAGACACCACGGCGCTGGGTCGGCAATTTGCTCACATCCCACGTCCAGGCCTCGTTGGCGGCGCATGCCGTGATTCGCGGTATGGCATGGTGCTGAGGCGC
>NZ_JASSZF010000049.1:0-13206 GCF_031935715.1 Halomonas garicola
GTTCATCCGTGAGCATTTGTCGGGGCATGGCAGGCTTGCAGTTTGTTGGCGTAGGAACCTTTATTCTGCGAGCTTGCCCCTATCCTGCCAATACCCCTGCCATGAAACGTCAACAGACCCTAGTGTTTTTTGCTGGCTATGCAAAAAAATAACCGATCGTGAGTATCTTGGCATTGGTAAGCAACAAGACGTGGGGGCTAGCGTTGAGGGCAGACCGATCGGTTGTGAAACGTAGTATTCCGTTATTTAGCCGATGGTTGCGATGAGAGCACGTTATGCACAAAACCACCCGCCTGGAGGCCCGTATGCATCTTTCCCGTTTTCCCCGTGTTCGGCTTGGCCATCTGCCGACACCGCTAGAGCCCATGGATAATCTGAGCCGCCTGCTGGGCGGGCCGCGCCTGTGGATCAAGCGCGACGACTGCACCGGCTTGTCTACGGGCGGCAACAAGACGCGCAAGCTTGAGTTTCTGATGGCCGATGCCCTGGAGCAGAATGCCGACACCATCATCACTCAGGGGGCTACCCAGTCAAACCACGCCCGCCAGACCGTAGCCGCGGCCTGCAAGCTGGGAATGGACTGCCATATTCTACTCGAAGATCGTACCGGTAGTGAGGCTCCCGACTACAACTACAACGGTAACGTCCTCCTCGACCAGCTGCACGGTGCTACCGTCAGCAAGCGTCCGGGGGGTGCCGACATGGCGGCCGAGATGGAAAAGCTGGCCGAGCAGCTGAAGAGCGAAGGCAAAAAGCCCTACATCATTCCCGGCGGCGGCTCCAATGAAATTGGCGCGCTCGGCTACGTGAATGCAGCACTTGAGCTGCTGACGCAGGCGAACGACATGGGTCTGCAAATCGATCACCTGGTACACGCGACCGGCAGCGCCGGCACACAGGCCGGGCTTGTGACAGGCCTTGAGGCCTGCAATGCGGGCATTCCGGTACTGGGTGTCGGCGTGCGCGCGCCCAAGGATAAGCAAGAAGCCAACGTCTTTGCCCTGGCGCAGAAGACGGAAACCAAGCTGGGGCTGTCCGGCGTGGTCAACCGCGACAAGGTCATTGCCAATTGCGACTACGTTGGTGACGGCTACGGTGTTCCCACCGACAGCATGGTGGAGGCGGTGTCGCTGCTGGCGCGCCACGAAGGCATCCTGCTCGATCCGGTGTATTCCGGCAAAGGGATGGCCGGGCTGATCGATCTGATTCGCCAGGGGCACTTCAAGGAAGGTGAAGACGTGGTCTTCCTCCACACCGGCGGCAGCGTTGCCCTGTTTGGCTATACCAACGCCTTTGGGCTTCCTGACTACCAGGCCTAACGCGCAGGCCTAAGCCGGGCCGCTGAGCGGCTAAGTGTCTTTGGGCAACTTCAACGATCCTTTGAACTTTAGCTCCATTTCGGAGAAGACAATGACAATTCAGTATCTTAAGTCGGCGGAGGGAGGGGAAGAAGCCGCCTCCGAAGATCAGCGCACCACTGCCTCAGTGCAGAAAATGCTGGAGGATATCCGTGAGCGCGGTGAGCCCGCAGTCCGTGAGTATGCTGAAAAGTTTGACGGCTGGACCTCCGATTTCACGCTCAGCGACGCGAAGCGTAAGCAGCTTATCGATAGCGTGCCCCGGTCGGTGAAAGACGATATCGATTTTGCCCATCGCCAGATTCGGCGCTTCGCCGAAGCGCAGCGCGACAGTCTCACCCCATTTGAGATCGAGACCGAGCCCGGCGTTCGCCTTGGACAGCGGATACTGCCCGTCAACTGTGCCGGGTGTTACATCCCCGGGGGGCGTTTTGCCCATGCGGCATCGGCGCTGATGAGCGTCGCCACCGCCAAGGCGGCAGGCGTCCCCCACGTGGTCGCCTGCTCACCGCCGCGCGGTGACAGCATTAACCCGGCTGTTGCCTACGCGCTTGATGTGGCCGGTGCTGACGTGATCCTCGAAATGGGCGGCGTTCACGCCATGGCCACTATGGCCTTTGGCCTCTTCGACGGCCGCGAGGCAGATATTCTCGTTGGCCCGGGCAACGCTTATGTCGCCGAAGCCAAGCGGCTGCTGTTTGGTCAGGTGGGAATCGACGTGTTCGCCGGCCCCACCGAGTCGGCCATCATCGCCGATGATCAAGCCGACCCCATGACCATTGCCGTTGACCTGGTTTCTCAGGCCGAGCACGGAACGAATTCTCCGGTGTGGCTATTTACCACCAGCAAAGCGGTAGGGGAAAAAGTCATTGAGCTGGTACCCAAGGTTGCCGATGACATGCCCAACGCTGATGTCGTCCATGCAGCCTGGCGTGATCACGGTGAAGTCATCGTGGGCGACAGCCGCGAGGAAATCGTTGAGATCAGCGATCGCTACGCGTGCGAGCATCTCCAGGTCTTGTGCGAGGACCTTGACTGGTGGAAGGAGAGCCTCTCCAACTACGGTTCGCTGTTTTTGGGCGAAGGCAGCACGGTCACCCACGGCGACAAGTGCTCCGGCACCAACCATATTCTTCCTACCAAACGGGCTGGCCGCTATTCCGGCGGACTGAACGTGCACAAGTTCATGAAGGTGCTTACGACCCAGCAGCTGAGCGAAGAAGCCAACCGTACGTTTAGCGCGGTCGGCTCACGTATTTCGCGGGTTGAAGGTATGGAAGGGCATGCGCGGGCCTGCGACTGGCGTCTGACCAAATACTTCCCGGACGAGGACTGGCAGTTTCCGGTCCACCGTCAACAGCGCTATTGAGGTACGCCATATGCGCCGTTTCTCGAAATCTTTCACCCAGCAAGAACCGCTTTCCGACGCCTCGATTGACGCGGCGGTGGCGGTCATGCGCACCGGACGCCTGCACCGTTATAACCTGCTAGAAGGCGAGAAGGGGGAGACTGCACTGCTTGAGCAAGAGTTTGCTGACACGCTTGGCGTGCCCTTCGCGCTGGCCTGTGCCTCAGGCGGCTATGCGCTGCAGCTGGCGCTGCGTGCCTGCGGACTCCAGCACGGTGACGCCGTGCTGTGTAATGCCTTTACCCTCTCACCCGTGCCGGGCAGTATTCATGCCGCAGGCGGTCAAGCCGTTCTGGTCGACATCCTGGACGATACCACCATTGATCCGGATGACCTTGATGCGGCGGCGCGGGAAACCGGAGCGCGTTTCTTCATGTTGTCGCATATGCGCGGTCATATCGCCGACATGGATGCCGTCATGGCGGTATGTGAGGCCCACGGCATTACCCTGATTGAGGACTGTGCCCATACGTTGGGAGCCAACTTCGCCGGTAAGCCAAGCGGCACCTTCGGCAAGGTGGGCTGTTACAGCACGCAAACCTATAAGCACCTGAATTCGGGTGAAGGGGGGCTTCTTAGCTCGGACGATCCCGAAGTGATGCGTCGAGCGGTGGTGCTCTCCGGTTCCTACATGTTCTACGAGCGCCATTTGGCAGCGCCCGAAGCGGATGGATATGGCGAAGCCCGGCACGTGACGCCCAACATGAGCGGGCGGATGGATGACCTTCGAGCAGCCGTTCTGCGGCCGCAGCTGGCCGAGCTTGAAACGCGCAAGGCGCGCTGGAATGCGCTCTATCACCGCATGGATGCCGGCTTGTCCAGTATGGCGCGTTTTGAGCGCGTTCCCCGCCATGAAAAGGAAGACTTTGTCGGCAGTTCGATCCAGTTTCGCCTGCCGTCGCTCTCCCGTGAGGAGATTGCCGGTTTCGTCGCTGGCTGTGCCGAGCGCGGCATTCCGGTCAAGTGGTTTGGCCAGTCGCAGCCGGAAGACTATACCAGCCGCTATGATAGCTGGGGGTATCTCCCCGCGACTCGGCCACTGCCCAACGCCGATCGCATCTTGGCCTCCCTCTGCGATCTCCGTCTACCGTTGACTTTTGACGCTAAGGACTGCGACGACATTGTCCAGCTGATGGGCGATGCTATGGATGAAGTCACCCGCAAATCCAACACTGTGTAACACCAACCGCTTACCGACTGGAGTGATAACAATGTACAAGAAAACATTATTAACGACTGTCATCTTTTCCATCCTGAGCGTTCAGGCCGCCCAGGCTGAAACGTTCAAACTCGGCATGGGAGATCCCATGGACTCCGACCAGGGGGCGTTGGCGCAGCGCTTTAAACAAATGGTCGAAGAGCTCTCCGATGGTGAAATGCAGATAGAGCTGTTTCCTGGCGGTCAGCTTGGCGCTGAGACAGAAATGATCCAGGGAACTCGCATCGGCAAGCTGGATTTTGCCCTGGTAGGCGTGGGGAATCTAACGCCCTACGCATCGCGTCTGGGCGCCTTGACCATGCCCTATGCCATCCGCAGCCATGCGGATGCGGTTGAGGCGACTACCGGCCCGCTGGCCGACCGCTGGAACGATATTGCCGAGGAAGATGCCGGAGTACACATTGTCAGCTGGCTATACTCAGGCTTTCGCTACCTGACTAACTCTAAGCGTCCGGTGACCACTCTTGAGGACCTTGACGGTCTTAAGGTGAGGCTTCCCCAGAACGAACAGATGGTCGCTACCTATGATGCTTGGGGCGCTAATCCCATCAGCATGTCCTGGCCCGAAGTCTTCACCGGGCTGCAGCAGGGCGTTATCGATGGGCAAGACAACCCCTATATCGTCAACAATACAATGAAGTTCTATGAGGTGCAGGACTACCTTACCGAAGTGCATTATCAATACTCGCTACAGCCCATTGTGATGGGGGTTAGAACCTACCAGAAGCTGTCGGATGAAGAGCGCGCGATTATTGATCGGGCAGGTCTTGAATCGCAGCTATATGCGCTTCAGTTCCAGCTGACTGAGGCTCCCAAGGCACGTGCCAACATGGAAGAAGAGGGCGTCGAGGTGTCGACCCTGGAAGACGAAGACAAATGGATTGAGATTGCCAAGGAAGAGGTCTGGCCAGAGTTTTATGACGATGTCGGCGGTAAGGAAGCCTTCGATGAAATGCAAAAAGCTTTGGGCCGCTGAGTGAAATAGGGTGTGGCCGGGCAGTATATGCTGCCCGGCCTGGCTATGATCACTTACCCCATGAGGGGAGGATGCTCTCGTGTTATCAAAACTCAATTATATAGAAGACTACGCCTGCCGTGCCCTGCTTGCCGTGTTCGTCATCCTGCTCTTTGTCCAGGTAGTGATGAGGATGGTTCTTGGCATCGGTATGTCATGGATCGAAGAGCTGGCACGCTATTCTTTTGTTTGGTTTGTGTTTTTAGGCGCTACTCATGCGGCTCACCTGAGTGCGCATAACCGGCTGCAGGTGCATATCAACCTATTGCCCAAAAACATGGCCAAGGGGCTTTTGCTATTCGTAGACCTTATTTGGGTGGGGTTTTGTCTGGTGCTCGCTTACAAGAGTCTTGACCTTATCGGTCTGCTGCTTGAGTTTCCCTATAAGTCTCCGGCATTGGGCTGGTCCCTGGCTTACGTTTACTTTATTTTTCCGATTGCTTTTGTTCTGATGGCGTTCCGTGTTTTGCAGGTTCAGTATCTCAAGTTGGTGAAAGGTATTGAGCCGGGTGATGTAGAGAAGGAGGAAACCGACAAGATTACTGAGGACGAGTCCTACCAGAAAAAGAACGCTGACTCGAACACGGACAAGGGGTAAGAACAATGGCCGCAACAGTCCTTTTTTCATTTTTTGGGGTGCTGCTGCTTCTTGGCGCACCGATAGTGGTAGCCCTGGGTGTGGCTTCCATGGCGGTCTATGTGGTCAACGGACAAGATATAAGTTCGTTGATAGAGCTGGCGTTTTCCGCTATCAATTCGTTTCCCCTCATGGCGCTTCCATCGTTCATCCTTGCCGGTGCCTTGATGGGTGATGCGGGTATTGCCCGGCGCTTGATATATATCGCTGAGGAGCTAGCCGGGCCGGCGGCCGGCGGCCTTGGCGCGGCTACCGTCATCGCCTGCATGTTTTTTGGCGCTATTTCCGGATCCGGGCCGGCGACCACGGCCGCGGTGGGGATGCTGGTGATTCCAGCGATGATTGAGCGAGGTTACGGCAAGAGCTACCCTGCTGCGCTGACCGCAACGGCCGGGGGGCTGGGCGTTGTGATTCCTCCCAGTATGCCGTTGATCATCTATGGCGTAACGGCCAACGAGTCGATCTCTGCGATGTTTATGGCGGGGGTGATTCCCGGAGTGCTCCTCGGTGTAGGGCTGGTGACGGCCAACTATATCGCCGCCAAGCGCAACGGCTATCAGACAGAAGGGCACAGCTACGATGTCAAGCGTGTCGCCAAGGCTCTGAAAGACGGTATTTGGTCATTAATGGCGCCGGTAGTAATTCTTGGCGGCATTTATTCTGGCTTGTTTACACCAACCGAAGCCGCCGTAGTCTCCATTTTTTATGCCTTGTTTGTGGGTATCTTTATTCACAAAGAGTCATCTTTGCGCGGGCTTAATGAGGCCTTTCAAAGCACCACCTGGCTTACCGGACGCGTGCTTATCATTATGTTTACCGCCACCGCTTTCGGTCGCATACTGGTCGAGCATCAGATACCGGCGATGATTGCTCAGGGTATTCTCTATGTTACCGATAGCCTTTGGTTAATATGGGTGCTGGTGATTGGCTTTTTGTTAATAGTCGGCATGTTTATCGAGATTCTGGCGACGATCATGATTGTCACTCCGGTGCTTTTGCCCGTCATGGTCGAGCTGGGCGTTGATCCTGTTCATTTTGGCATCGTGTTGGTAGTGAGTTTGGGTATCGGCTTCTCCACGCCGCCGCTAGGCGAAAATATGTTTATTAGCTCAAGCATTGCCAATGTGTCGATCGAGCGGATTTCCGTGCGGGCCCTGCCCCTGGTTGGCTCTATGGTGGTGATTGATCTGGTGTTGGCATTTTTCCCCGAACTATCGCTGATGCTGCCTCGCATCATGGGCTTTTAATAGAGAGGTAATAGGCAAGCCATGAACAAGACCGCGAACCGTAACGATACCGAAGCGCAACATCCTGACCGCCACACGACGGTCGGAGTGCTGGGCGGCATGGGCCCCGACGCAACCTTGACGTTTATGCAGCGCGTGATTGATGCCACGCCGGCCGAAGATGATATCGAGCATGTGCATATGCTGGTCGATAACAATCCCAAGGTGCCCTCGCGGATCAAGGCGCTGATTGAGGGGACCGGGGAGAGCCCCGGGCCGACCATTGCCGCGATGGCTCGTCGCCTGGAGCAAGCCGGCACGGACTTTCTGGTAATGCCGTGCAATACCGCCCATTACTACTGGCAGGATGCCCAGGAGGCGGTGGATATCCCCGTCTGGCATATTGTGGCGATGACGCTGGACGAGGTCGTGCGCCAGGCGCCGGGGGCCAAAGTGGGTATGCTTTGCTCGCCGGCGCTGCGTAAAATCGGCCTTTACGAAAACTTTATCGAAGAGCGCGGCCTGTCGCTTTTGTACCCCGAAGACGAAGCGCCGGTGCTCGAGGTAATCCGTGCCGTCAAGCGCGGCCAGGGCCATCATGACGAAACGCTTGCCGCTTTCACCAGGGCCGCCGACGAGCTGCAACATCGTGGTGCCGACGTGCTGGTGCTGGCGTGCACGGAGCTCTCCGTGATCCGCGATGGCTTGACCACTCAGATCCCCGTTGTGGACAGCGTTCAGGTACTGGCTGAGGGAGTGGCAGCGGCAGCTGAAGGACGCTGAGGCCGTTGGTATGGAGCTTTTGGATAGCGCGCTCGCGCTAAGGTGCTATTTACCCTTGAGTCAATCGCGTTTGGAGGAAGCCAGTCTCTATGCAGGATGCCCAGCTAGTCAGTGAAAGTCTCGCGCTCATGCGAGTTGGCATGGGGTTCGTGGTGGTGTTTCTGACCGTGCTGGTCATGATCACGACCCTGATGTCCTGGTCCATTAGGCGCCTGTTCCCCGAGCCGCCCCCCGGCTCAACCGCACCGGCGCATCCACAAGCGATTGCCGAACAGGCGCGTCCCCATGAAGACAAGCAGTTAATCGCCGTGCTCAGTGCGGCGGTGCATCGCTATCGCCAGAATCACCCGCGCTGACATTGATAGCGCTTACCTGACGCTCCCATGCTCACAACGACTGCTCACAACGATGGCTCATAACGACAAGGAAACGACAATGAGTGAGACGAAACGCCCGCTAGGTATCACCGACGTCGTCCTGCGCGATGCCCACCAGTCGCTGCTCGCTACGCGCATGCGCCTAGACGATATGCTGCCCATCGCGGAGAAGCTTGATCAGGTGGGGTTCTGGTCGTTGGAATCCTGGGGCGGCGCCACCTTTGATGCCTGTATCCGCTATCTGGGCGAGGATCCGTGGGAGCGCATCCGGGCGCTGAAGGAAGTCATGCCCAACACCCCGCAGCAAATGCTGCTGCGGGGGCAGAACTTGCTTGGCTACCGTCACTATGCCGATGACGTGGTAGACCGCTTTGTCGAGCGGGCCAGGATCAACGGCATTGACGTATTTCGTGTCTTTGACGCGATGAACGACCCGCGCAATCTGGAGCGCGCCATTGGCGCCGTCAAAGCCAACGACGGCCACGCCCAGGGGACACTGTCTTATACCCAAAGCCCGGTGCACACTCTGGAAAGCTGGGTGGAGCTTGCCCAAACCATTGCCGCCATGGGCGCCGACTCGCTGGCGATCAAGGATATGGCCGGCCTGCTCAGGCCCTACGAAGCCTATGAACTGGTCACTCGGCTCAAGGCCACTCTGGATATCCCCGTCCAGCTGCACTGTCACGCGACCACCGGCCTATCGACTGCCACCATTCTCAAGGCCATAGAAGCCGGCATCGACAATGTCGATAGCGCCATTTCCTCGATGTCGATGACCTATGGCCATAGTCCTACCGAGTCAGTCGTGGCGATGCTCGAAGGCACTGACCGGGATACCGGGCTGGATCTTGAGCAGCTTGAGGATATCGCTGCCTATTTCCGCGAGGTGCGTAAAAAGTACGCGGCATTTGAAGGTTCGCTCAAGGGCGTCAACTCGCGCATTCTTGTCGCCCAGGTGCCCGGCGGCATGCTGACCAACATGGAAAACCAGCTCAAGGAGCAGGGTGCAGGCGACAAGCTGGATGAGGTCATGGCCGAAATTCCGCGCGTGCGGGACGACCTGGGGCTGATTCCGCTGGTTACCCCCACGTCCCAGATCGTCGGTACCCAGGCGCTGATGAACGTGATGATGGACGAGCGCTATGGGTCCATTTCGAGGGAGGTTCAGGCCTTGCTCAAGGGAGAATACGGCGCCGCCCCCGCGCCCTTTAATAAAGCACTCCAGGAGCGTGTTCTGGAGGGCGGCAAACCGATCACGCAGCGCCCCGCTGACCGTCTGTCGCCCGAGATGCAGCGGCTCGCCGAGGAGCTGGACGAGACGGCTAAACAGGAGAAGGTGCGCCTGGCCGAGGGCGAACGCCATATTGACGACGTCCTGACCTATGCGCTGTTCCCGCAAATCGGGCTGAAGTTTCTGCAAAACCGCGATACTCCCGAAGCGTTTGAAGCCGTACCGGGCAAGGCGACAGCGCCCGAGGCCCCGCAAGAGGGCGCCGGGAAAGCCGATAGCAAGGCTACGCCTGCCGGCCCCGAGACCTACACGATTAACGTCAACGGCACCTCTTATGTAGTTGAGGTGGTCGAGGGCGGCGATATCACCCAGGTGCAACAGCAAGCCCCGGCTTTGCCTGCTGAAAACGAAGCGCCACCGCCGGCGGCTCCCAGCGGAGTCAGCATCAATGCGCCGCTGGCCGGCAATATTTTCCAGATTAACGTCAAGCCCGGCGAGAGCGTTGCCGAGGACGAAGTGGTGCTTATTCTTGAAGCCATGAAAATGGAAACCGAAGTGCGCGCGCCCCAGAGCGGAACGGTTTCCGAGGTTAAGGTAGCGGAAGGCGATAGCGTATCCGTGGGCGACGCACTGATCGTGCTTTAAGGACACCTCATGGAAAAGATACTGACACTCTGGTACGGCTCCGGGCTATATAACCTGAGTCTTGGCCAGGCCGTGATGTTGTGTATTGGTCTGCTGCTGCTGTGGCTTGCCATTGCCAAGAAGTTTGAACCCCTGCTGCTGGTGCCGATCGGGTTTGGCGGTATCCTGGCAAATATTCCCGAAGCCGGGCTCGCGCTGTCGGCCGCCGAGCAGGCCGTCCATCAGGGACGCCCCGAACTGCTACAGCAAATGGCCGATGCCCTGCGGGTTGCGCTGCCGGCGGGTGGCGATCTGGAAACCTGGCGCCATGCGCTGGGGGAGGCGCTTAACGGCGATACGTCGCCGACACTCGTACGCTCCGCCAATGATATGGCCATGGATTCGGGCTACGCCCACGGGATGCTGTATCAGTTCTACCGCGTGGCTATCGCGTCGGGTATCGCCCCGCTGGTGATCTTCATGGGCGTGGGGTCGATGACCGATTTCGGGCCGCTGCTGGCCAACCCGCGTACGCTGTTTCTGGGGGCGGCGGCGCAGTTCGGTATCTTTGCCACCCTGCTCGGTGCGGTGCTTCTGACGGTCATGGGGTGGATGGACTTCAGCCTTGATCAGGCGGCGGCCATCGGCATAATCGGCGGCGCCGACGGCCCAACCTCGATCTATGTGTCGAGTATTCTGGCGCCGGAGCTGCTGGGTGCGATCGCCGTCGCTTCGTATTCGTACATGGCGCTGGTACCGCTGATCCAGCCGCCGATCATGCGCGCTCTGACGTCGCAAAAAGAGCGTGCCATTGCCATGACCCAGCTGCGTCCGGTTTCGGCGCTCGAGAAGATCGTTTTTCCGTTGGCGCTACTGATTCTGGTCGTGCTGTTTCTGCCCGATGCGGCCCCCCTGCTGGGGATGTTCTGCTTTGGCAACTTGATGCGCGAATGCGGCGTGGTCGAGCGGCTATCGACTACGTCACAGAACGCGCTGATTAATATCGTGACCATCTTTCTCGGGCTTTCGGTGGGCTCCAAGCTGATGGCCGACCGCTTTCTGGCGGTAGAAACCCTCGGCATTCTCTGCCTGGGCATTGTGGCTTTTGCGATAGGCACCGCTTGCGGGGTGTTGATGGCCAAGCTGCTCAACGCGGTCAGCAAAAACCCGATCAACCCGCTGATCGGCTCTGCCGGCGTATCCGCCGTGCCAATGGCAGCGCGGGTCTCCAACAAGGTGGGGCTGGAGGCTAACCCGCATAACTTCTTGCTGATGCACGCCATGGGTCCCAACGTGGCCGGTGTTATCGGGTCTGCCGTTGCCGCGGGTGTTATGATCAAATATTTAGGGTAAAGCAAGGCAATGCTTTGAGCGTTGTTGGCACCAGAGCATTCGCCGCCCGACAAGCCAAGGAGACAGTATGACCCAAGAGAAAAAGCGGATCCTGTGCAGCGTCGGCATGCGCGGCAACTGCGACCACGTGCTTGAACAGGCCGCTGACCTGGCGCTTGTCACCGGAGCCGACCTGCACATACTGCACGTCGCCAAGTCCTTTCCTGAGGACATGTTCAACACCTTGAAGACCAATATTCGCGACCGCGACACCTTGAGCGCACTGCTGGAACAGCGCCTTGAGGAGCGTCGCCTTGAGCTGGCCCAAAAAGTTGAAACGGCCTGTACACGCTATCCGTCGCTGCAGAAGGCAGTGCAGGAACAACGGGTTACTCAGTCGGTGCGGGAGGGTTATCCCGGCTCGGTCATTGCGCACTTTGCCACCGACGGCGGCTTCAGCATGATCGTGATGGCTGCCAACAAGCAGGGCAGCACGGCGTCTTACGCCGGCAAGATTACCAAAGGCGTCATCAAACGCGCGACGGTTCCCGTAGTGGTGGTGCCTGCCGCGCCTTGATGGCCTAGCAGAAGCTGAAGGCAGGGGGAGAAACTGCTTGCCGGCCGCCAGCGGTAGTGAGAAGGCTGACGCTTCGTCATCGGGTCTGCGTCTGGCGGGCCCGTCACTTTGACATTGGGGATATCCTGCTTTGCCCTCCGTGCTGTCTTCTCTGCGCCGGCTGTTACCCGCTCTCGCGCTGGGGCTTGCCGGCGGTACGCTGGCGTTTGCGCTGCACTTGCCGTTGCCTTGGCTGCTGGGCGCCATGCTGGCCACTACCGCAGCAAGTCTGGCCGGCGTGGAACTGCATTCACCGGCGCGCAGTCGTCAAGGCGTGCTGGTAGTGATCGGGGTGATGCTGGGCTCGGCGTTCACGCCGGATATCTCGGGTGCCCTGGGGCGGTGGAGTTTGAGCTTGGCAATCATGCTGGTCGCGACGGCGGCCATGATGGTGTTCTCGGTGTGGTTTTCACGGCGGATCGCCGGATACTCGCCGGATACGGCGCTGTATGCCGGCGTCCCGGGCGGCGTTTCACTGGTCACCATGATGGCGGCGGGAACCGGCGCTGATTTGAGAGTTATCGGCATCACCCACGCGGTGCGTATCATGGTGCTGCTGGTGGCCATTCCGCCGGTGTTGCAGGCCATCGGGCATGTGGATTTGGGCAATGCCACGCCGGATCCGGCTCGATGGCTTATGCTGCCGGGGCCGGCTGATACGGGTTGGCTGATCGCTGCCGGGGTGGGTGGTGCCTGGCTGGGACGTCGGCTGCGCTTGCCCAATGCCTTGCTGTTTGGGCCGGCGCTGGCCTCGGCGACGCTGCATCTCACCGGCGTCACCGAGGCGGCGATCCCGCCAGTGCTGGTGGCCCTGGCTCAGGTGCTTATCGGCGTTTCGATAGGTGTGCGCTTTGCGGGCACGTCGCTTGCACTGGTGGGTCGAGCCATGTTGATGGCGGTGGCTCAGGCGCTGGTGCTGCTGGTTATTGCTATTGTGACTGCCTGGGTCGGCCATTTGCTGACCGGCTACTCGGCCGCCGCGGCGTTGCTTGCCTATATGCCGGGCGGTGCACCCGAGCTCAGCCTGGTAGCGCTGACGCTGGGTATCGACCCGGCGTTCGTTACGACCCACCACCTGCTGCGCATTTCGCTACTGGCGCTTTTGCTACCCCTGTTACTCAAGCAAAAAGCAGCGGCCTGAGCGTTTTCTTCCGATTGCTTCGCGGCTTTTTGCGCTTTCAGGCTATGTTGATATGTTTATTCGGGTGTTTCACTCTCAAGGCGCACGCCCGGCGTTTTGCTGAATACATCAATGTTGGCTCTTCGACGTTTCATGTGGATTGGGCCTGATTCAGCATGCTCCCGACCGGGCTGCCAATCAGGTAGATCATGGTGATGAAGGTGCTTTCGTTGCGGTACCCGCGAGCACGTGAGCGGGCG
>NZ_JASSZF010000050.1:0-10363 GCF_031935715.1 Halomonas garicola
GGCCTGATCTCGGTACTCGATACGGTAAGAGGGCTTAGCCGTTCTTCATGAACCGCCGTATACCGAACGGTACGTACGGTGGTGTGGGAGGGCGCCGGGGGTAACCCCGGCCCCTACCCAATTAAAACGACGAATAGCCAACCAGCTGCGCTGTCAGCAGGAGGAAAAATCCCATGCACAAGAAACCGCTCGCTGTATTCGCCGTTGCTACTATGCTGGCAGCCGGTGGCGCCATGGCCCATCAGAGCGACACTCGGTCTTCAAACAGCCCACAGCGCTACGGCCACGACAGCCAGCACCGCCACCACGATAGCTACCGCGATGACAGCCGGCACGGGCAGCACCATCACCGTGGGCAAGGTCGCGACGACAATCGGTACGAACACCATCGCCGGCATGGTCAGGAAAATCGCCGTGGCGATCGGCAAAGACACCATCGTGACCATCATCGGCAAGAGAACCATCATCAGCACAGGCACCACCGCGACAGCTATCGGTACGACCGCGACTGACGACGGCTCTCTTCATGCGCATTTCCTATTTTTCACTTCCTTGACACTTCAGCGCCCCTAACCTATTAGTTAAAAAGGGAATCGCTGATAGGCGATGGAAGGCTTTGTGAAGGAATCGGGCACGTCTGATTCGGTTTTCATGGCCGATGAGGCGCTGCTGACACTCAAGGAGAAAAACCATGTTAAAAGTTCAGGCATGCATTTTTAGCTTACTGCTGGTGTCGGGGGCTGCGCTTGCGCAGGAGGGCGACAAGGCGCCAGAGAATGACCCGGCACAGGCAGAGCAAGCCGAGGCTCAGCAGTCAAACGCCGATGCTGAAGGCATGAATCAGGAGCAGAAGAGCAAGGAAAAGAAAAAGGCAGAAGAGGATCAGGCTGAAGAGAATCAGGCAGATCAGTCGTCTGCCGATAGCACGGCCTCCAGCGACATGTTCATGGCCAAGCAAGCCGAAGACCAGATTCGCTCGGATCAACTGGTTGGCAGTAATATCGTTAACGCCTCCGATGACAAGATCGGCTCCATTTCCGACCTGATTATGGACCAGGAAGGCCAGGTCGTCGGGATCGTCGTTGGCGTGGGCGGCTTTCTGGGCATGGGAGAAAAGCAGGTTGCCCTTTCCTGGGACGCCGTCGAAATTGCCCCGGCTGAAGACGATGCCAGCTATCAGGTAAAGACCTCAATCGACAAGGAAGATCTCGATAACGCCGAGCCCTACAAGACAGAAGAAAAGCAGCAGCAAGAACAGCAGGAACAGAAGCAGAAAGAACAACAGCAGCAGCAGACCCAGGATCCCGCGCAGGAATAAGCACGAAACGTAAGCACAAAACGTAAGTACAAAACGTAAGTACAAGCAGCTAACGAGAGCTCCCATGGCCCCCAATGTCACGATGGCACTTGGGGGCCATGTTTCATGACCTCCCTAATCGTTTTATGAGCAGGAGGCTTGATGACGTGCGTGGTCTACCTCTTTCCCGATTGACGGGCTTTATCTTCTGGCTACTGCTGACGGTGCCTTGGGCCGCCGGCTGCGCTACGCAGTTTCCGGTACCTGCCAATCCTGACGCCATCGCTTCTGAAGCCACCGCTGAAGCGATCCGGACGCGCTATGAAACCGCCCTAACCGAGCTGCCCCAAAGCAAGCAGCGCCACTACGCCCAGCGGCTTTATCGCACCACCGGAGACGAGCGCTACCTGCCCCTTAACCGCGCCTACGGCCGGCGCCTGATCAAAAAGCTCCGTGAAGAAACCGCAGCGCTGAAAACACCCGGCTATGCCGAACGCCGGGCGCGCGAAGCGATAGCCGACTACCCGACAAGCAGCGAAAAGAAGCAGCGCCGCAAGCGCATGCTCGCCCGGTGGGGTGAGGTCATTTACGCCAAGAGCCTGGCATTTGACCTGGTGCAGGCCAAAACCTACGGTTTGCTGAACGAACACGACCTGCCCGAGTATCAGCAGGCGCTGGCCTACCTGGAAAGCGTCGATTTCCATTCATTTTTGCTCAATGCCGACGTCGTGGCCGTCTACGCCGCCCAGGTCGCCAACCTGACGTACTACCTCTACGACCTGGGCATTGCCGACTGGCGCGCCGAGGTCACGACGGCGTTTCGTGAACAGTATCCGCCGGCTCAGGACGCCGCGCTATCCCGGGCCGAATACCGCAACAAGATCTACGGCATGACCCACTTCGTCATTGCCGCCAGCGGCTACTACCAAAAGCCGGTGGAAGCCGAGGCGTTTCACTGGGCACTAAACGAGTTTGCCGCCGGTCTGGATCCCATCCTCGCGCGCACCAAGGAGGATATCTACACCGAAGTCGGCATCAGCTTCCTGCTCGCCGGCCAAACCGAGCACCCGGCGGTTACGCGCCTGCGCACGGCGCTGCTGCAGGCTTACAACCCCGCCGCCCGCATGATCCCCGCCGAAGACGGCGATACTGATCTCGTCCGGGGCGAGCACCGCAACGTGCTGGCCATCATGCTGCTGGATTGGCCGGATAGCCTGTACCCCGGGCCGGTGCTTCAAAACTTGAAACCTCCTGGTTTCATAGAATAATTGCAGCACTTTGAATCACAGACGTGCATGGATTTGGCTCGTTAATGAAGCTCCTGAGCCATGAATCCTCCTCAGATAGCAGCTCATGTTATAAACCACTATCTCCTGAGATCAGGTATCGATCCCACGGCAGCTTCAGTTCAGGTATTTATGGAACCCAAATATGAAATTTCAATCCGCTCCCTCAAGCAGGTAATAGCCGCCAGAAAGCCCATCGATTAATAGTTTAATTTTATCATAGCCGGGCAGCTCAGCATCGATGCGCCATAGTGGCTTGAGTATATTTTTTTGGTCAACCAATCGCATATCACTGCGGCGGCGTAGTCGCCCTCGCTGCACTTGCATAGCCTGGCGTCTAGCGGTGTGTTCTAAAGTTGAGATGTCAAAAAGTGCTGGAGGGCAAATAATATTAGCTGGAGCTTGAGATAGTGGCGCTGCTTCAAGCGAAGCGCTGACGCCGTGGCAGCGGTCGACCAAACAAAATAGTAATTCGGTATAATGCATTGACCAGTTTCGGTATTCCCATGAGAACTGGAACAAAGCGTAGGGAAAACCAACCGGCTTGATCGATAGAATACTTAGCTCTTTCTGTAATTTCTCAGCACAATATACGGCTTCTTCCTGTGAAAACGATGGGCTTATCCATAGTGGATTCTTTTCTAATAGCAGTTGAAATTCCATAGCCTTCATTATATTAAAGTTAATGGTGAAAAATGCCGACAAAATATGCCGGCAAAAATTATTTAGGTCAATGACATGGCTTCGTGTGCCATAGTGAAATCTTGGTTGGCTCGCAGTCCCTTCGGAAGAGGACGTAACTCAGCGGTCTCCTCCATTGCATGAAGGATATGTTCCGGCACCGGATGGCTACGCTGAGTGACCAAACTGACGGCAATCATTGTCAGACTAGAGAGCACCACTCCAACTAACATAGGATGCATTTCAGTAGGTCCATCAAGACCGAGATATTGCCATAAGAAGGATATGCTTCCTCCTACCACAATCGATGCTAGTGCCCCTGGCGTATTAGCTTTACGCCACCATACTGCTCCCACATAGGCAGGCAGGAAAGCGCTGCCCAAGACCGAAGTGGCGAATATTACGATGGCAAATACCGCTGGCGGTTCGATAAGTGCTGCAAGAATGCCACCTATCCCAATTGCTAGCACGATCAAGCGAGAAACATTAACCATTTGTTTCTCTCCCATGTTCGGGTTGATAAATCGCTCATAAAGATCACGTGCCGCAATCGAGCCAGTCTGCAGCAAGATAGAGTCTGCAGTTGACATAATCGCTGCCATAATCGCTGCCATAACGATGCCTACTACTGCCGATGGTAGTAATGTGCTAGCCATCGTGAAGATAGCTTGTTCTGGATCATCTAAATTAGGCAAAATTATTATTGCTAAAATACCAAGTAAGTAAGGAGAGCTTACAAACATTATATTCCATATTGTAGAATATACACCCGCTCGCCTAGCGGTGTTAGGATTTTTCATCGCCATATGGCGTGTCACTACATGCGGCCAACCCATATAACCAATTGAGAAAATCAATACAGCACCTATGACCATTCCCCATTGCCCTTCATACAATAAATCGCGGCCCCATACCGATAATAATGTTGGATCTATCTCTGCCAAAGTTTCGTTGGCAGCAGTTAAACCACCGACATTCTGCAGCGCCGCAATCAGCACCCACATGATTCCAACTAGCATAATAATGCTCTGCACCATGTCCGTATAAGCCACCGCACTGTAACCACCCATAAGGGTATAGGCAATAATCACAGTCACAGCTATAATTAAAGATGCTTCATAGGGTAATCCTGTAACGAGTTCGAGTCCCTTTCCGCCAGCAATAAATTGAGCCAAAACGTAGAAAGATAAGAAAAATATCGATAAAAAAGCGCCCACCAATCGAACCCACTTTGAGGGATAACGCTTCTCTAGATACTCAATGGAAGTTAAAGCCCCCATTATCTGTGATAGCTTACGCATACGTCGACCAATAACAGAAAGGTTGACTACACCACCTCCAATATCGCCGGCCGCATACCAAAATCCATAGTAGCCTTGAGTATACCCAAGCGATCCAGCCCCCAGAAACATATATCCACTCATTGATGTAGTCTGCATTGTCATGGCCGTAACTAAAGGCCCCACATTACGACCACCGAGGTAATAACCTTCCATACTCTGTCCAGCACCTCGTCGCATAGACCACAGGCCAATCGCAATCATTGCTAAAAAATACAAACCAAGAAAGAAGAGAACCGTCATATTCATGTTGCACTTCCTTAATTTTTTGCTATTGTTTTAATTAAAAATATTACACTGCATGAACAATCTTAACATGGTGTACTTCAGTTATTTATTTCTCATTTCTAGAGGTAGGCCAGTCGCGGGTCATCCAAAGAAACCCGAGTGTATAGAGTATCCAAAACATAGGAATACCTAGGACTAAGAAGGTGGTAGCAGTGGGTAACCCAAACATGGTTTACTCCTATATTTCTATATTTTTATAATAATTAATAGCAATTAATAAACTGCTATACAATGAGCGCCATAAGGCGCTCATTATTCAGCTTATGTTATTCAGCTACCGCTAGAAGGAAAGTTAAACTCGGCGTGAGCCTTCTCGAACGGCGCCGCCCAGCGCTGGGAGACAGCCTTGCGCCGCGTATAGAAGCGCACCGCATCGGGACCATAGGCATGCAAATCGCCAAACAACGAACGCTTCCAACCGCCGAAACTGTGATAGGCCACCGGCACAGGCAGCGGCACGTTGATGCCGACCATGCCGACCTCAATCCGGTCGGCAAAACGGCGCGCCGCTTCACCGTCGCGAGTGAACAGACAGGTACCGTTGCCGTATTCGTGAGCATTGGTCAGTTCGATCGCCTCGTCCAGGTCCTCTACCCGCACTACGCACAGCACTGGGCCGAAGATCTCCTCCTGATAAATGCGCATCTCCGGCGTCACACGATCGAACAGGGTGCCGCCGATGAAGAACCCATCTTCATGGCCGGAAACGCTTAACCCGCGCCCGTCGGCCAAGAGCTCGGCGCCGGCACGAACTCCCTCCTCGATATAGCCCGTGACCTTCTCGCGATGCTCACTTGTGACCAGCGGTCCCATGTCTAGTCCCTTATTAGTTCCGGGACCAATCTTGAGCTCAGCAATCTTGGGCTGCATTGCCTCTATAAGCCGATCGGCGGTCTCGTCGCCTACACATACGGCCACCGAAATCGCCATACAGCGCTCGCCGGCGCTGCCGTAGGCAGCTCCCATCAGGGTGGTGGCAGCGTTGTCGATATCAGCATCCGGCAACACCACGGCGTGATTCTTGGCGCCCCCCAGCGCCTGTACCCGCTTGCCGTTGGCGCAGCCGCGCGCGTAGAGGCTTTCGGCGATGGGGGTGGAGCCGACGAAGGAGATCGCCTTGACGGCGGGCGCGTCGAGCAGCGCTTCCACCGCTTCGCGATCGCCGTGTACCACGTTCATCACACCCTTGGGAGCGCCGGCCTCTTCCAGCAGTTCAGCGATCGCCATTGACGAGCTCGGGTCCTTCTCCGAGGGTTTCAGAATGAAGGTGTTACCGCAGGCGATCGCCATGGGGTACATCCACAACGGCACCATGGCCGGGAAGTTAAACGGCGTGATACCGGCGACTACGCCCAACGGCTGAAAATTGGACCAGGCATCGATATTGGGTCCCGCATTGTGGGAGTACTCACCCTTGATCAGCTCGGGTACACCGCAAGCGTATTCGACGTTCTCGATGCCGCGCCTGAGTTCACCCATGGCATCTTCCACGGTCTTGCCATGCTCTTCGCTGATCAGCTGCACCAGGCGATCGGCATGGGTATCTAGCAGCTGTTTGAAGCGAAACATCACCTGGGCACGCTTGGCCGGCGGCGTATCGCGCCAGGCCGGAAAGGCGGCCTCAGCGGCCGCCACGGCCTGTTCCACGGTAGCACTATCGGCGCAGGATAATTGACGAATCGTCTGTCCGGTCGCCGGGTTGGCCACTTCGAGGGTGCGGCGGCTGGTGAGCCGCTCGCCGCCGATCATATGCGTAACCTGTTCCATCGTTGTCTCCTGTGTGGTGTCTTAAATCAGTCCAATCGATCCAGCGTCGTGGCGACCGCGTCAAACAGCCGCTCGAGCTCTTCGGGAGTCGACGCAAACGGCGGACCGAACTGCAGGGTGTCGCCGCCAAAGCGCACGTAGAAGCCGGCCTCCCATAGCGCCAGGTGGGCATCCCGGGGGCGAATCGTCGGATCGCCGTCGCGAGGTGCCAGCTGGATGGCTCCGGCCAGACCGTAGTTACGGATATCAACGATATGCTGATGGCCCTTCAGCGCATGCAGCTTCTCTTCAAAGGTGGGGGCAATCGCGCGCACCTGGGCGGGGAAGTCTTCACGTTCGAACAGCTCAAGCGCTGCCAGCCCGGCGGCACAGCCTACCGGGTGGCCGCTGTAGGTATAGCCGTGGGAGAACTCGATGGCATGACTCGGCCCGTCAGCGTGCATGAAAGTGTCGAATATCTCGTTCGAGGCAATTACCGCGCCCATCGGCACTGCACCGTTGGTCATCTGCTTGGCTACCGTCATGATATCCGGCGTGACCCCGAAGGCCTCGGCACCGGTGCGCGCACCACAGCGGCCAAAGGCAGTGATAACCTCATCGAAGATGAGCAGGATATCGTGGGCATCGCAAATCTCACGAAGCCGCTCAAGATAACCCTTGGGGGGCACAAGCACTCCGGCCGAACCGGACATGGGTTCGACAATCACTGCCGCAATGCTTGAGGCGTCGTGCAGTGCGATCTGATCAAGCAACGCATCGGCGAGCTCCGCACCAGTCTCGGCCTGGCCGCGGGTGAACGCCAGCTGCGGCTGAAGCGTATGCGGCAAGTGGGTCACATCCATCAGCTGGCCGTAGTGCTTGCGGTTGCTGCCGATGCCGCCGAGGCTGGTACCACCGATATTAACGCCGTGATATCCCTTGGCGCGGCCGATCAGCCGAGTTTTTTCAGGCCTGCCCTTGAGTCGCCAATAAGCCTTGGCCATCTTTGCCGAGGTATCCGCGGCCCCCGACCCAGAGTCGGTGAAGAAGACGTGGTCAAGCCCTTTCGGGGTCAGGCTCGCCATCTTTTCCGCCAGCTGGAAGGCTAACGGATGGCCGACCTGGAAGCCCGGCGCATAGTCCAGACTACCAAGCTGGGCGGCTACCGCCTGCTGGATTTCGCTGCGATTATGGCCAGCGCCGGAACACCAGAGCCCCGACAGCGAATCAAACAGCTTCCGACCCTGGTCATCAATGAAGTAGCGGCCTTCGGCGCCCTTGATCACCCGGGGATTAGCATGAAAATCGCGATGGCTGCTGAAGGGCATCCAGAAGTGCCGGTTGAGCGCCATCGACGGCTGAATGCCGAACCTGTGCTGCGCCTGAATCGCGACCTGGTCTGTCTGCTGAGTCTGAAACATGGACTAAGATCTCCTTTCGTATCTTGCATAATATTTAGCTTGGCTCAGGCCTTACGCAAGAGAAAGGTCTTTTCTGTCACGTTAACGTCAACATTTATTGACGTAACTTAGCTTACCTCGCCGGGTTTCCGCTGGCGCCTTGCTTGCCGATTATGCGGTCTATGCTCCAAGGACTGAGTGTCAGTTAAGACGCTGGTAGAGCCGAGGGCCAACGCTGAGAGATCAAGTAAGGTATTCAAACGACCAAGAGAAAATACGGACTTGGAGAGTTACAAGTTAGGCGCTGAGGAAGCTAGCATCGCCAAATCACCTTATCCCGGCTTATTCATGAGGCCGGCCCGAAAACGAAGATAGCGGATGGTATTCTCTTGTAAATTCAGTGTGTTCCGCCAAGAATCTGAACCAAGAGAGCCATCCGCTATGGGTGAAAGCCTATCCACCTGGACGCCCTCATGCAACGGCGCTGTCCGTGTTGAGCTGAGCGGCCAGCGCACTACCAGCGACAGCGGCGCTCTGCTGTTGCGTGAGGCCCTCGACAACAGCGGCGTGATTGAGGCGCTGGAAGACAATCTGGTCGATCGACGCCACCCGCTGCGCATCCTTCATTCGCTGGCCAGCCAGTTGCGTACCCTGGTGCTGCAGCGTGCGATGGGCTGGATCGACCTCAGCGATACCGACACGCTGCGCCGTGATCCGCTCTGGCAGCTGGCCTGCAGCGATGCGCGCGGGACAACGCCCCTGGCCCAGGACCGGCCCTCTCAAGCCACGCTGTCGCGGCTGCTGACCTGCCTCGGGCGCTGCGACAATATCGATGCCGTGCACGAAGGCCTGCTGCGACTGGTGATCTGGCGCCTGACCGCGCTGAAGAACGGCGAGCGCCCCAAGCAGCTGACGCTGGACATCGACGGCCTGCCGATCGAGGTCCACGGCCACCAGGGCGGCTCGGCCTATCATGGCCTGTACGGCGCGCGGATCTATTCACCGCTGGTCGCCTCGCTGGCAGAAACCGGCGACATGGTGGGCGGCCTACTGCGCGAGGGCAACGCCGGCCCGGCCGAGAACGCCGACACCTGGATCCCGCATCTGGTGCGGCGACTCAACGAGAGCACCGGCGCCCAGGTTCGGGTGCGCATCGACGCCGGTTTCACCGACAACGCGACGCTGGAGGCCCTGGAAGAGTGCGACATCGAGTACCTGGGCCGACTGCGCAGTCACTCCGGCCTGCAGAAACTGGCGGCACCGCACCTGAAGCGGCCACCCGGCCGGCCACCCGAGCAGCCTCGCGAGTGGTGCCACGATCTGGAGTATCAAGCGGGCTCTTGGTCGGCACCGCGTCGCGTGGTGCTGGTGGTGCAGGAACGCCCCGATGACCTGCTGCTGCATGCCTTCTTCCTGGTCACCAACCTCGGCAAGTTCGACTGGCCGCCGGAGAAGGTCCTGGCGCTCTACCGCAAGCGCGGCAGCGCCGAGGCGCACATGGGCGAGGTGAAGTCGGCGCTCGACGTGCACCTCTCGTCGACCGATCGCGGCGCCTCCACCGTTCAGGACGTGATGGCACGCAACGAGGTGAGCCTGCTGCTCAGCCTCTACGCCTACCAGGTCCTGCATGGCCTGCGCTGCCTGCTGGAGCGGCAGACCCGGCAAGGCTGGAGCCTCAGCCGGATGCGCGAGCAGGTGCTGAAGGTCGCCGCCACGCTGAGACTGCACGCTCGGCGAATCACCGTTCATCTGGGTGCCGCCGCCGACAAGTGGTGGCCGACGCTGCTGAAGGGGTTGCCGAAGCTGACCGCACTGAGCTGACGCTCCTGCGAGACCACCACAGCATCAGAAAGCGAGCGACCGGAGCGGCGGTAGGCGATCACGGCTGCTTGGACGGCCGCCATTGATTCCAAAGAGCTATAAGTAAGTAGGAAAAGGGCTGCGTTCTGGCATTACTCAACAGCCACTCGCGCTGAAGAGGCGAATCCTGATAAGCAATGCCAACAGCCAGTACCTTCAGACCGCTCAATCAGCGCCCTCGTGAATAAGGCGGGCTTATTGCTGTTGCCCCATGCTTTGCTGGTGGGGATTTGGCAGGCGAGGCAGCAACAAGCCCTGATGGCAATACATGAGCATACGCTGCAATAGCACATCTTCTAAGTGCCTAGGCAAATATTTTCATGCATAATGTCGGTATAATATCTGAGGAATCCCCATGAAATGGGTAATAAAATCAGCATGATAGGATTGAAAAAGCCTGCATGAGTCATGCATGTTGTGAGTTACGACACACAACAACATGCGAAGGAGACCCATGCAGGCCCC
>NZ_JASSZF010000051.1:0-10027 GCF_031935715.1 Halomonas garicola
GGGCCTGCATGGGTCTCCTTCGCATGTTGTTGTGTGTCGTAACTCACAACATGCATGACTCATGCAGGCTTTTTCAATCCTATCATGCTGATTTTATTACCCATTTCATGGGGATTCCTCAGGGCTTATGCCCGCCAACCCGTGTCATTTGTCCGCAGCAGCGGCGCCCTCCTGTGGGACGAACAGGGCACGAATACCTGGACGCCATTGCCGGTGTTGCGATCACCAGCCTGGGGCACAGTCAACAGGCCCTAATAAAAACAAGAATTCTGTCAATTACCTCGCTGCAGTGAAGCCGTATGTCGGGCTTCATTCGCAACTGACGCTTAAAAAAATCCGGGCCGCCTAGCAACGCAAAAACCCCGCCGGAGCGGGGTTTTCGTCTTGGGGCACGTCTTTTTTATGACGTGTGCTATGACGGGCGCTATTCGATGATGCTGACGTCGTCGGCCTGCAGGCCCCGCTCGTTGCGGATCACCTGGTAGCGTACCACCTGGCCCTCATGCAGCATTCGCGGGCCGCGCCCGCGAATGGCGCGGAAGTGGACGAAAACGTCTTCGCCGCTGTCCCGGGTAATAAAGCCGTAGCCCTTGTTGGTGTTGAACCATTTGACGTCGCCTTCTTCGCGCCCGTCGTCGGGGTCGATGACGTTATCTTCATGATCGAACTCGTCTTCCTCGACCGGCTCGGGCGCCGATGGGTGCGCGGCGGGCGCCGGGCTCGCTGCCTCCTTCACCGAGGCGGGAGGCGCCCGCACGACCATGGGCGGCGCCAGCGCGGCAGCGGCGACGGTGCCCACGCAAAGCAGCACAAAACAGCTCAGCGCGGTGGCAAAATACACGCCGGCACCGCCAACCAGGGCAAGTTCGGCAACCCACTCATTGATGAGCGGCGCGCTGACCAGCTGAAAAATGCCCGTCAGCAAAAACGGCGCCGGCGCGGCCAGTAACAGGCTGATGAGAATACAGCGCAACACGACTTTTGGATTCATGGATAGAAAAAGCTCGCTTGTTGTATAGATGACAAAGGAAGGACAATACGTCGTCCCGATACGCGACATTTACCGCTTTACACGGCGGCCAATGCCGTTTTCGACCGGCGGCGTAAAGGCGCCGCCGGCCATACTCTACAAGACTGCGATGTTATCATGCCCCACGACCTGTCGCCTGCCGCCCTGGGCGCACGCCTTGACGCCCTGGAGTCCCGCCTTGCCTTCCAGGAGGACTGGCTCGACACCCTCGACCAGGCCGTTATCGAACAGCAGCGCCGGCTGCAGGCGCTGGAAGAGCTTAGCGCTCTGATGCGCGAGCGGCTGCGCGAATACGGGCGAGCCGATAGCGACGCGGCGGGCACCGCCGGGAGCGGCCCCGAACACGAGGTGCCGCCGCACTATTAGCCAGCGGCCGCCCTATCAGAGAGGGGCTAGTCGCGGAACACGCGCACGCCCAGCGCCTTGAGGGCCGACGTTTCCGCAATGGCCGGGTGCACCGGATGGTCGGCCGCCTGATGCCCCTGGAAGATCACCTGGCCGTGGCGGTCCTGATGGCGCACCGCGCCGCGCACCACGTCCATCAGCCGCTCCGGCGCCAGGTGCATCGACGACGAGGCCGACAGCAGCAGCCCGTCCCGGCCCAGCAGGCGCATGGCTTCGCGGTTGTAGCGGGCGTAGGCACGCTCGCCGCTGTTGCTGTCCCGGCGCTTTCTGATCAGCGCCGGCGGGTCCACCACCACCACGTCGAACTGCTCGCCGTCGGCCTTCAGCGCGGCCAGCGCCTCCAGAGCATCGCCCTCGCCGATGGCCACCTGCTCGTGCACGCCGTTGAGCTCGGCGTTATGCGCCGCCTGCTCCAGGGCACTTCCCGAGGTATCCACGCACAGCACTTCCGAAGCGCCGCTGGCGGCGGCCTGGACGCCAAAGCCGCCCGCGCCGCTGAACAGGTCGAGCACGCGCTTGCCGGCCACGTGGCGGTTCAGCCAGGCGCGGCTGTCGCGGTGGCCGAAGAACCAGCCGGTGCTATCGCCGTCGAGCACCGGCACGGCAAAGCGCACGCCGTTCTCCTCGATCAGCACCTCGTCGGGAAGCGTGCCCCTGACGACTTCCACTTGGGCGTCTAGCCCTTCCTGGCGGCGCTCGCCGGTGTCGTTGCGAAACACGATGGCGGCAGGCTTGATGACCTTCTCCAGGGCATCGACGATCGCCTCGCCGAGCGCCTCCATCCCCGCAGTATTGAGCTGCACCACGACCACGTCGCCGAAGCGGTCGATCACCAGCCCCGGCAGCAGGTCGCCCTCGCCGTGAATCAGACGATAAAACGGCCCGGCATAAAGGCGTTCGCGCAGCGCCAGCGCCTGCTTGAAGCGGTGGACAAAAAGCGAACGGTCCACCTCCATCGCCGGATCCCGGGACATCACCCGGGCGCAGATCAGCGAGCCGGGGTTGACGTAGGCCACGCCCAGGGCGCGGCCGTTGGACGCCTCGACCCGGGCAAGCTCGCCGGCCTGAAAGGCCTTGAGCGGCGTTTCGCGGGTGTCCACTTCGTTGGAATAGATCCACAGGTGCCCCGCCTTCAAGCGGCGGTCGGCGTTTTTCTTGAGTCGCAGGGGTTGGCTCACGGGTGTCTCCCGAACAGAGGTGATACGGGGCCTAGCGCTGGCAGACGGGGCAGTAGACGCTTGCCCGCTGGCCCAGCGCTACGCGCTTTAGCAAGGCGCCGCAGCGCCGGCAGGGTTTACCCTCACGGCCGTAGACGTTGAGCCGCTGGGCAAAATAGCCCGGCTCGCCCTGGCCACTGACGAAATCGCGCAGGGTGGTACCGCCTTGGGTAATGGCTGCGGCCAGCACCTCCCGGGCGGCGCCGGCAAGGCGCTCGTAGCGCACCCGGGCAATGCGCCCGGCGGCCCGGCGCGGGTCGATCCCGGCAATGAACAACGCCTCGGCGGCGTAGATGTTGCCCACGCCCACCACCACGCGGTTGTCCATCAAAAACGGCTTGACCGCCATGCGCCGGCCGCGCGAACGCTGAAACAGCCGTTCACCGGTGAAGGCAGCCGAGAGCGGCTCCGGGCCCAGGTGCGCCAAGCGCGAGTCGTGCGCTTCGTCGGCCTGCAGCCAGTCGACAAAGCCGAAGCGGCGCGGGTCGTGATAGCGCAGCACCCGGCCGCTTTCAAGCACCAGGTCGATGTGGTCGTGCTTTTTCGGCGCGTCTCCCACCCGGGCTATGCGCAAACTCCCCGACATCCCCAGGTGCCAAAGCAGCGTGCCCTGGGCGCTTTCAAGCGGCAGCAGCAGGTACTTGGCCCGGCGTCGGGGCGTGCCCAGGCGCGCCCCTGTCAGCCGGTCGGGCAGATCCGCGGGCACCGGTACGCGCAGGCGCATATGGCGCAGGCGCACCTCGGTGATTTCTCGCCCCGCGATAAAGGGAGCAATCCCGCGGCGGGTGGTTTCCACTTCGGGCAGTTCGGGCATGGCGTCAGGCCGGCACGGCAGTGGTGGGTGACAAGGCGGCAGGCATGCAAAAACCCGGCACGAAGCCGGGTTTTGCAACAGGTCCTCGCCTGCGGAGAAAGCCGATCAAAAGCGCTTACTTGATCTTGGCTTCCCGGTAGATCACGTGCTTGCGTACCACCGGATCGTACTTCTTGAACTCGAACTTGTCGGGGGTATTCCGCTTGTTCTTGTCGGTGGTGTAGAAATGGCCGGTACCGGCGCTGGATACCAGCTTGATCTTGTCGCGCATGGTGTAACTCTCCCAAAAAATCCTGACTCAACACGTCTGGCCGGAAAAGGGCCGGCCCAACCCCGGGTTAAAGGCGTATCAGAACGCTTCGCCGCGCTTGCGCAGATCGGCAAGCACGCTGTCGATACCCTTCTTGTCGATGATGCGCATGCCCTTGGAGGAAACGCGCAGCTTGACGAAGCGGTTTTCCGACTCGACCCAGAAGCGGTGCGAATGCAGGTTAGGCGCGAAACGACGACGCGTTTTACGCTGGGAGTGAGAAACGTTGTTACCGTATACCGGGCGCTTGCCGGTAACTTGACAAATATTGGACATGAGAGTCTCCAACCGCTTGGCGAGTGGTGCAAAACCGTTTTCAAAAACGTCGGGCAGACCGGAGCAGGGCGGCAGCCGGCGCTTGATCGCCTCGACTTTCCCAGGCCCGCTATTCAACCCAAGTTCTTTCAACCTAAGTTCAAAGGGGGCACTTTATACCAGAGACCGCCAGCCGCGGCAAGGAAAACCGCGTTTTCACCGCGACGGTCACGAGCCTGAAGCTACATCCAGCCGCGCTCGGCAAACGATACCACCTCGCCGTCGCCCACCACAAAGTGATCGAGCACGCGGATGTCGAGAAGCTCCAGCGCCTCCTTCAGCCGCCGGGTGATGCGCCGGTCGGCGTCGCTTGGCTCGGCCACCCCCGACGGGTGGTTATGCGCAAGGATCAAGGCCCCGGCGCCAAGCTCCAGCGCTCGCTTTGCCACCTCCCGCGGATACACCGAGGCGCTGTCCAGGGTACCGCGAAACAGCGACTCAAAGCGGATGATCCGATGCTGGGTGTCAAGAAACAGCGCGGCGAACTCTTCGTGGCCCAGGTGGCGGAGCTGGGCGGTCAGGTAGTGGCGCACCAGCGCCGGCGACGTCAGCGCGTTGCCCCTAGCCAGCTGGCTTGCCAGGTGGCGGCGCGAGAGCTCAAGCGTCGCCTGCAGCTGGGCGTAGGTGGCGCTACCCAGGCCCTTGACCGCACAAAACGCCTGCTGGTCGGCCTCAAGCAGCGGCCTCAGCCCGCCAAACCCGGACAGCAGATCCCGAGCCAGATCCACCGCCGAGCGCCCGGGCACGCCCACCCGCAAAAAGATCGCCAGTAGTTCGGCGTCCGACAGCGCCGGCGCGCCCAGCTGCAACAGCTTTTCCCGCGGCCGCTCGCCTTCCGGCCAGTGATTGATCCCCATACCCCCTCCCCGCCGCTTTCCCTGGCGCCGATCCATGGCAATGCCCCGGCATTACCCTTGCGCTCAGCATGCCAAAGCGGCGACGCAAATGGTATGGTAGCCCCCTTGAAAGACAAAGGTGTATTCCTGCCATGGCTGCTTTGACCCTATCGGGCAAGCGGGTGCTGCTGGGCGTCAGCGCCGGCGTTGCCGCGTATAAAAGCGCGCTGATCACGCGCCTGCTCAAACAGGCCGGTGCCGAGGTGCGCGTGGTCATGACCGCCGGCGCCGAGGCCTTTATTACGCCGCTGACGCTACAGGCGCTATCTGGCGAGCCGGTACGCACTTCCCTGCTCGACCCCGACGCCGAAGCCGGCATGGGCCACATCGAGCTTGCCCGCTGGGGCGACGTGCTGCTGATTGCTCCGGCCACCGCCGACCTGATGGCTAAGCTTGCCCACGGCTTCGCCGACGATCTGCTCACCACTCTGTGCCTGGCAAGCGACGCCCCCCGGCTGATCGCCCCGGCGATGAATCAGGCCATGTGGCGAAGCCCTGCCACCCAGCGCAACGCCGCCACGCTCATCGAAGACGGCTGGCAGCAGGTGGGCCCCGACGCCGGCGACCAGGCCTGCGGCGACACCGGCTTTGGGCGCATGAGCGAGCCCGAAGCCATCGTTACCGCCGTGGAAGGCTGCCTGGCTCTGACCCCGCCGGCAGCGGGCGTCGACCGCCCTGCCGGCACCCGGCACGTCGTCATTACCGCCGGCCCCACCCGGGAAGCCCTTGACCCGGTGCGCTATCTTTCCAAGCACGTTTTATCCAACCGTAGCTCGGGAAAAATGGGCTTTGCGCTGGCCGCCGCCGCGCTTGAGCAGGGAGCGCACGTTACCCTGATCAGCGGCCCGGTGGCGCTTGCCACGCCCCCGGGGGCTCAACGCATCGACGTCGCCTCCGCCGCCGAGATGCACCGGGAAGCCCTGCGGCTGGCCCCAGAGGCCGACGTCTTCGTCGGCTGCGCGGCGGTGTCTGACTACCGCGCCGCCGAGGCCGCCGAGCACAAGCTCAAGAAAACCGCCGACGAGGCGACCCTGACGCTGACGCTTGAGAAAAATCCCGACATCATCGCCGACGTCGCCGGGCTTGAGCCCGCACGGCGCCCGCCGGTGGTAGCGGGCTTTGCCGCCGAGACCCGGGACGTCAGGCGCTACGCCGAAGACAAGCTCGCCCGCAAGGCGCTGGACATGATCGTGGCCAACGACGTCTCCGCCGCCGGGCTGGGCTTTGGCAGCGACGACAACGCCGCCTGGCTTTTATGGCGCACGCCCGAGGGCAGCGCAAGCGAACATCAGCCGCCTCAACCCAAGACACAGCTGGCTCGGACCGTAATTCAGCGCGCCCTTGCGCTGCTCCCCGGCCGGCCAGACACTCGGGAGACCCCATGACCGCTGCCCCCCGCTCGCGCCTGGAATGCCGGCTGCTCGACGAGCGCCTGCGCGACTACATGCCCGCCTACGCCACCCAAGGCTCCGCCGGCATGGATCTGCGCGCCCTGCTCGACACCCCGCTGACCCTCAAGCCCGGCGACTGCCAGCTGGTCCATACCGGCCTTGCCATTCATCTTCGCGACCCGGGGCTCGCCGGCATGATCCTGCCGCGCTCGGGGCTCGGTCACAAGCACGGCATTGTGCTGGGTAACCTCGTGGGGCTGATCGACGCCGACTACCAGGGCGAGCTGATGATCTCGGTGTGGAACCGCGGCCCGCGCGCCTTCATCGTCGAGCCGTTCGAACGCCTGGCCCAATACGTGGTGGTCCCCGTGGTCCAGGCCGAACTCGACGTCGTGGACGACTTTACCCCCAGCGAGCGCGGCGCCGGCGGCTTCGGCAGCACCGGCGCGCACTAGGCTTTGGCGCGCTTTATCGCGCCCCGCTACCTATTCAAGCCCTGTTTTTCAAGCCCAGCTTTCAACCAGAGACGACCATGCCCCACCCCACGCTGAACGCCTCCATTTTCCGCGCCTACGATATCCGCGGCATCGTTGACGACACCCTGACCGATGAGGGCGTAACGCTAATCGGCCACGCCATCGGCAGCGAAGCCGGCGCCCGGGGCGAGACTACCGTGGTCGTCGCCAGAGACGGCCGCCTCTCCGGCGAGCGCATGCAGGCCGCGCTGATTCGCGGGCTGACCGCCGCCGGCCAGAACGTGATCGATATCGGCATGGTGCCCACTCCGGTGCTCTACTTTGCCACCCACGTGCTCGACGGCACGGCCTCCGGCGTCATGGTCACCGGCAGCCACAACCCGTCGAACTACAACGGCTTCAAGATCGTGCTCGGCGGCGAAACCCTCTCCGGCGAGGCCATCACCGCGCTGTACCGGCGTATTGTCGACGGCGACCTGGCCTATCCTCACACAAACCACGGCGAAGGCCGGGTGAGCGAAGACGACCTCCGCGAGGCGTATCTTTCCCGGATCGTCGGCGATATTAGCATCAAGCGCCCGCTCAAGGCCGTAGTGGACTGCGGTAACGGCGTGGCCGGCGAGCTCGGCCCCGAGCTCATCCGCCGGCTGGGCGTGGATACAGTACCGCTGTTCGACGACATCGACGGCACCTTTCCCAACCACCACCCCGACCCCGGCAAGCCGGAAAATCTCAAGGACCTGATCGCCAAGGTAAAGGAGACCGACGCCGACATCGGGCTGGCCTTTGACGGCGACGGCGACCGCCTGGGCGTGATAACCCCGAGCGGCAAGCTGATCTACCCCGACCACCTGCTCATGGCCTTTGCCACCGACATGCTCGGCCGCAACCCCGGGGCGAAAGTCATCTTTGACGTCAAGTGTACCGGCAATCTTACCGGCGTCATCGAACGCGCCGGCGGCGAGCCGGAGATGTGGCGCACCGGCCATTCGCTGATCAAGGCGCGGATGAAGGAAACCGGAGCGGCGCTGGCCGGGGAAATGAGCGGCCATGTCTTCTTCCGGGAACGCTGGTACGGCTTTGACGACGGCCTCTACGCCGCCGCGCGGCTGGTGGAAATACTCGCCGGCCAGAACGCCGATGCCGACACCTTCTTCGCCGGTTTCCCGCTGGACGTGGGCACCCCGGAAATCAACATCGAGGTCACCGACGACACCAAGTTCACCCTGGTCGACAAGCTTGCCCGGGAAGGCGACTTCGGCGAAGGTATCAAGACCACCCTCGACGGCATCCGCGTCGACTACCCCGACGGCTGGGGACTGTGCCGCGCCTCGAATACCACGCCGGTGCTGGTGCTGCGCTTTGAAGGCAAAACCGAGGCGGCACTTGCGCGCATCAAGGGGCAGTTTGCCGCCGCGCTGCAGGCGCTCGACCCAACGCTTGTTCTGCCCGCCAGCCGTTAGCGCCGCCATTACCGTAGCCCCAAAGAGAACGCAGATGAACGCAGCCAGTCACGATCCCCAGGTCGTTGTGGAAGTGCTAACCGAGGCGCTTCCCTATATTCAGCAGTTTTCCGGCAAGACCGTGGTCGTCAAGTACGGCGGCAACGCCATGACCGAAGACACCCTGATCGACTCCTTCGCCCGCAACATCGTGCTGATGAAGGAAGTTGGCATCAATCCGGTGGTGGTTCACGGCGGCGGCCCGCAGATCGGCGAGCTGCTGGGCAAGCTCAACATCGAATCGCGCTTTATCAACGGCATGCGCGTCACCGACGATGAAACCATGGACGTCGTTGAGATGGTGCTCGGCGGGCTGGTCAACAAAAGCATCGTCAACCTGATCAACCAGTGCGGCGGCAAGGCCATCGGCGTGACCGGCAAGGACGGCGCCCAGATCCGCGCCCGCCAGCTCCAGGTCAAGCCCCAGGAGCCCGAACACAGAGCCTCGGAAATCATCGATATCGGCCACGTCGGCGAGGTGGAGTCGATCTCCACCGACCTGATTGAAATGCTCGCCGCCCGGGACTTCATCCCGGTGATCGCCCCCATCGGCGTCGACGACAGCGGCAAGAGTTACAACATCAACGCCGATCTGGTGGCCGGCAAGGTGGCCGAGGCGCTCGCCGCCGAAAAGCTGATGCTGCTGACCAACGTCGCCGGGCTTTTGAACGCCGACGGCGAGGTGATGACCGGGCTTGCCACGGAGCAGGTCGACGCGTTGATTGCCGACGGCACCATCCACGGCGGCATGCTGCCCAAGATCCGCTGCGCGCTGAACGCGGTCAAGGGCGGCGTGCAGAGCGCGCACATCATCGACGGCCGCGTTCCCCATGCGGTACTGCTGGAAATCTTCACCAATGCCGGGGTGGGTACGCTGATTACCGATACCGAATAAGGGCCAGGGAGGGCACGAGCATGAGCGGGAAACCCAAGCCAAATCGCCACGAGCAGATTCTTCAGGCGCTCGCCCAGATGCTGGAAGACGACCGCGGCAAGCGCATTACCATCGCCGCGCTGGCTCAGCAGGTGGGCGTATCGGAGGCCGCGCTGTACCGCCACTTCCCCAGCAAGGCGCGCATGTATGAAGGCCTGATCGACTTTATCGAGCAGAGCCTTTTTACCCGGGTCACCCGGATCACCGCTGAGGTGCCCGACGCCGAGGGCCGCTGCGGCGCCGTTGTCTCGCTTTTGCTGGGCTTTGCGGAAAAGAATCCCGGGCTTGCCCGGGTCATGGGTGGCGATGCGCTGACCGGCGAAACCGCCCGGCTGCGCCTGCGCATCCACCAGCTGTTCGAGCGCCTCGAGCTTGCGCTCAAGCAGACGCTGCGCGAGGCCGAGCTTAACGAAGGCCGCCGCCCCGGCATCCCCGCCGCCGCGGCGGCCAACCTGCTCATGGCCCACGCCGAAGGGCGGATCTCCCAGTACGTGCGCAGCGACTTCAAGCACCTGCCCACCGCCTACTGGGACGACCAGTGGGCGCTGCTCTCGGCCAGGCTCATGCAGCCGGCGGCGCGAAGCGCTTAAGCCCTCTCCGCCCTGGGCCAACTTCTAGGGTCTGTTGACGTTTCATGGCAGGGGTATTGGCAGGATAGGGGCAAGCTCACAGAATAAAGGTTCCTAAGCCAACAAACTGCAAGCCTGCCATGCCCCGACAAATGCTCACGGATGAAC
>NZ_JASSZF010000052.1:0-8938 GCF_031935715.1 Halomonas garicola
TCAGAAAATCAAGAAGTTCCGGCGGTTATCTACACGCTATGAGCGACTGGCAAGAAACTACCAGTCACTCCTCTGCCTCGTGTCAGCCGCCATATGGCTGGCCTAATTGTTAACGCCCCTAGCAATAGGTCATAGCCTATATAAAATACTTCGCTCGGCTGACACCCAGGAGCTCCCCATGGCACGCACGCTGGACGATTTGCTCGCCAACGAGAAACCCGAGGTCGTGGCGGCGGCCCAGGCCAAGGCCGATGAGATGCGCCTCGAGCTGCGGCTCGCCGAGCTGCGGCAGCTGGTCGACATGACCCAGGCGCAGATGGCCGAGGCAATGGGCGTCAAGCAACCGACCGTTGCCGGGCTGGAGAAGGCCGGGCAGGACCTCCGCCTGAGTTCCCTCAAGCGCTATGTCGAGGCGATCGGCGGTCGTGTTCGCCTGGATATCGAGCTCCCCGACGGTAGTCATCACGACTTCCCGGTCTGAGGTGAGACACCACGCAAGAAAATGCTAGAGACATCGATATGACAGCCTCTCCCGCTGCCGTCCTTCTCCCCCTGGGTATCCTGTTCACCGCCCTGCTGCTGTTCGCCGGAGGGTTCGCCTGGGCGCGCCGCCGCGACAAGCGGGAACAGGCCCGACAGATCCTCGACAAAATCGAGCCGTGGGCGGGATCGAGGCGTGCCGCCAAAGCGTGGTACCAGAGTCACCCGATTGCCGCCCTTGGCAACTGGACGGCCGCGGCTCTCGTGGCCCATGGTCGAGGCGAGGACGTGCTGCGGTTCCTCGATCACATCGAGGCAGGCGGTTTCGCCTGACCCAAGCCAACGCCTATCCTCTCCCAGAGGGCAACCAGGAGGACGCCCCATGACCGCCTTCAGCTGGATGATCGTGGCCTTCGCCGTGTTCATGGCCGGCGTGTGTCTGTTCGCCTACGTGCAGATCGAACGCAACGCCCACCAGACCCGCCAGCGGCGCCTGGCTCGCGGAGAGGACACCCCGGGCCAGCCGACGCCCTGACGCCGACCTCCCCTCCCCATCAGGCGAGCTCGCCGACCCGCAAACCCCGCTACGGCGGGGTTTTTCGTGCCTGGACACCCCCAGCACGCCCCGCTGCCGGGATATTTCGTAGCATATCCGTATTTTGTATTGTATTTTGTACCGTATAACATATAATATGAAATACACTATACGATACAGCCGAAAGGGATACGATATGGCACGCACCGGGATCACCTACGAGCTGGCCGCCACCGGCGAGCAGCTGGAGGAGCAGGTCGAGGAGCTGAGTGGCCGTGTGGAGGCCCTGGAGAGCGAGCGCGATCGTGTCACCGGCGAGCGCGACGAGGCGCGCAGCGCCCTGGCCGAGTTCCGCGAGCGGGTGCGGGAGCTGGAGGCCCAGCGCGACGACGCCCGGCAGCAGCTGGCCGAGGCCCGCAACCGGGTGACCACCCTCGAGGAACAGCGTGACGAGGAGCGAGAGGCGCGTATCGCGGCACAACGCGAGGCCAAGCAGACCGATCAGGCGCGTATCGAGGCCGAACGCGCCCTGGCCGTCGCCGAGACCCGCACCGAGGCCGCCCAACAGCAGGCCGAGGAGCGTGCCAAGACGCTCCAGGAGGAGCGCCAGGCCCTGGCCGAACAGCGCGACGAGTACCGGGAACGCCTGGCCGCCCTGGAAAAGCAGCTCCAGGACGCCCAGAAACGTGCTCAGGAGGCCGAAAAGGGTCGGACCAAGGCCGAGGTACAGGGTGAGGCCATAGCGGCCCGCATGGAGGCTCTGGAGAGCCGCAAGGAGAAACATCGGGAGGAGGATCAAGGCCAGCTGCCGCTGGGGGAGTGACTCAGGCCCTGGATCGCCATCGGGGCCAGCGTCAGCGATAGACCCTGCGGCGATGGGCGATCCGTACCACAGATCTTAGCTTTAGTCGTCGAGCGTGGATTGACCTCCTTTCTGCTAAACCTAGGCGCGTAGCGCCTTTGTTCCCGCACGAAGTGGGGGTACGGCCCACCGATGCTTATCACTTTAGCGGCCAGGCTGCGCCGTTCAGGGCGCGCAGCCGCGAAGCGGATCGAAAGCGCCCGTAAGCCGCGCCTTTGGCGCGCCATCGTTCAGGCCCGCGAAGCGGGGGCGGAGCGAGGTACGAGCGGAGGGTAGGTGAGCGCGGAGCGCGTTAAAGGTTTTTAAGGTTTTGGTTAAAACCGCGCGCGCGTTACGGTTCTGGGAACCCAGTAACCATGCGGCTTTGCAGGGTGGTCGCATCCCTAAAGGCACGATATGCGCATCCCTAAAGGCACGTGCCAATCCACAGGCGTGGCATCCCTAAAGGCACGTGCCTATCCACAGCGAGCATCCCTAAAGGCACGTGCCAATCCACAGGCGTGGCATCCCTAAAGGCACGTGCCCTATCGCCCCTCTCCCAGCAGGTCCTTCAGCTGTGCTTGATCCCCCTTCGACCTTCGTGCATAGAACGTGACCACGTCACTCTCAGCATTAAAGCTCACACGATAATCGGGCAAGGCATTCTCCTCCGCCAACTCCCTTACGGCGGCACGGAATTTAAAACGCTTATCTTGGCTACCACTTTTCAAATGCAATTTAGAAAGATTTACACTCCATTTTGTCTGTGCGCCACAGTGCTTACGAGCCAGCTCATAGATACGACGATCAAGCGGTTTCCTAAGGCGAAAATAATCACGGCTTAAGGTTAGCACGTGCTTAGATTCAACCGACCTATAGAGCCATTCTGGAAGGGTTACCTCAACCGCAACCATTCGATTATCAGAATCACGCTCAATGACACTCCAAGAATCTATTAGCCCGAAACCTCGTCGCTCACGCTTTCCTTTAGTCTCAATATTGGTCTCAATCCTTGTACCACTTAAACGAGCTAATGCATCTCCCATGCGCTGATATGCTCGCCCACTAGTGTCACGGTTCGTGGACACTAAGAAATCATATGCAGTAAAGCGCACTACCCGACTAATAGATTCTTTCCCCCGATTAATCGATTCCATGAGCTGACTGATGCAATAAATCCACACATCCTTGTCATGAATCGTCGCACAACCATCATGTCCAGGCTTCACTACAACAGTTATATCGCCATGTTGGTAGTACCTAACCTTATGATTTCCAGCACGTAAAGCGAACAGGGGGTGCTCCATGCTCGCGGTGTCATCTTTCGGGCTGGCGTCCAGGATGTCAGCAATGAAGAAGTCACGCTGCGCGTGACGTTCAGGGGCTAGGGCAGAACGACTGCATGTAATGCCCTTCTCTTTCTCTTGGGATTGAGAGGTGACGCCTTGAACACCCTGGGAGGAAAACAGACGTGCATAAGCCTGCTCATAGGTTTCTCCCGGCTTGGCATGCTGCTCGATGAGCTCACGCTGAGACTGGTTCATGCTGCCTCCCCGCCCAAGCCCCAGGAGAGGGTGCACACTATCGGAAGTGGGGGTATACTGCTCATACAGATTTTCGCCTCCTAGGCGTTTCTGGCCCCCGGATCCTCGCCGCCTGCCACAGCATGGAGGGTCCGGGGGTTTGTCTGTCTAGGCTAGGGCAAGAAGCCAGGCCTCTCCCCCTCTCGGTTGCGTACAGATTACCGCATTGTGGCAGGCAGCCACATGAGCGTATGTCGTCCTCCATCGGGTTCGTCGGCGCTTCAGCACCAAAATATGGCCGACTTTGGGGGCCCATACCCTGTTTCATTGTTTCTGTAAAAACGTAAATACAGGTTCTCTACCTTACCGGTAGACCTTGCTGCGGTGTCCAATCCGCACCACCAGGACACGGACCTCCTGATCCTCGATGCTGGCAATGAGACGGTAGTTGCCTACCCGGTATCGCCACAGCTCGCCAAGCTGACCGGTCAGCGGCTTACCGAGCTGACGCGGGTCTTCCAGGGGCTGGATACGGCCACGCAGGTAGTCGCGGATGCGCTTGGCATCCGCATGACCGATCTTCTTGAGTTGCTTGACCGCTTCATCCGTGAGTTCAATCCGCCAGGCCAAGGTCACGCTCCACGTCGTCCAGACTGTAGGTCGTCATCTCACCCCGACGCACTTGCTCCAGAGTCTTCTCGGCCAGGTAGATGTCCTCGAGGTCGTCCAGGTGCTCCAGGATAGCCTCACGGGCATAGAAGCTCTTGGTACGGCCGGTCGCCTTGGCCAGGGCCTCAAGACGCTCCTCAATTTCGCTAGGTAGGCGTAACGCCAACATGCTCAAGCCCTCCAACAGGCAATTTGCTATATAAGTATAGCACATCGCACCCAAGCCAGTAGCACCGGACTGTGCGGGATGACCTCGCACGATTGACGTGTCACGTTTTTACGGCTTTACTGAAAAGCGTATTTAAAGCTTTAAGGAAAACTCGTGATCATCGGAGTGCTCAACCAGAAGGGTGGCGTCGGCAAGACGACGCTCGCCGTCAATATCGCCGCGGCGCTGGCACGCACAGGAAAGCGCGTGCTGCTGATCGATGCCGACCCGCAGGGCAGCGCCCTGGATTGGGCGGCAGCTCGAGAAGGCGACCCTCTGTTCGCTGTCGTCGGCCTACCCAAGCCCAGCATCCACAAGGAGCTTGCCCTGGTGGGCGAAGGCTATGACGTCGTGGTGATCGATGGCCCACCCCGCGTCACGGATCTCGCTCGCTCCGCCATCATGGCCAGCGACATCGTGTTGATCCCCGTGCAGCCGTCGCCCTACGACATCTGGGCCGCCGACGAGGTCGTGAAACTCATCCAGGAAGCGTCTGTATTTAAAGAAAACCTGAAATCTGTATTTGTAATTAACCGTAAAATTGCCAATACCGCCATCGGGCGCGATGTCCGCGAGGCCCTGGAGGCTTATGACCTTCCGACCCTCGAAGCCAGCATCGTGCAACGTGTGGCCTTCGCTGAGGCGGCCGCTGTCGGCAAGGCCATCTATGAGCAGGACCGGGATGGCGTGGCCTCACAAGAGATCGAGGCGGTGGTGAGTGAGCTACAGGAGCGTTTCGCATGAGCAGCAAGAAGGTCTCTATCAGGGGCAAGCCCTCCGCCAAGAAAGCCTCTGACGATACCGCCGTGGATGCCTGGGTTGGCTCCAGAGGCCAAGAGGCTCCCAAGGATCCGATGAAGCGACTGACCATCGACATCCCCGCCGAGCTGCATGCCAAGCTCAAGGCCGACTGTGCGATGCGCGGCCGCAAGATGGCCGATGAGGTCAGGGATCTGCTGATGGAGAAATACGGAAAATCGTAAATACATAAATAAAGAAAGAGGGGGGGGGGGGGGGGGTTATGCAAGATAGCCAAACTGGCCGCGAAACATCACCGGTCCGTCCTTGCCGATGCGTTCTGCAAAGCGATCTGCGATGTCTGCAAAGGACCGTGGCGAGGTCACATCTCTTTCTTTGGATTCCTGCATAGGCGCCTCACTGGAGGCGACGGAAGGTTCTGATGCTGCTGACGGGCCGGAGCGAGAAGGGGTGTTGGAGCCACGCGACGGGGCGGGCAGACGACGCAACTGATGGACCTCTTCACGCAATGCTTTCAGCTCGTCACGTTGCTCTTTCACGACCTCTAGCAATGCATCGAAACGTGTCAGGAGGGCGACGTTATCGACTGCCTGGCCAGGTGTAGGGTGGGTGTCGGTTAAAGCTGTTGGGTTCTGTCGGACTCCCTCCGGTTGATGCGGTGGTTCACCATAGCGACGGATCATCTCCGACAGCTCAACCACTCGTTGCCCCTTGCCGTTAAACCCAGCAGTGACGCGGCCTCGCTCTACAGCCTCATAGAGCGTAGAGCGGTGCAATCCATAGAGCTTGGCCATGCGGCCAATCGTCAATTCAGGCATGTAGGGAGCTGATGGGTTTCGTCGTGTAGAAGGGTGTCGGGCCTATCTCAAGGGAGAATACCTAAGTCCTCACCAGCACCCTAGTACAGAACCAACTACTTCGGGGACTGGTGACAAGGTGGTTCACATTCTCGCTAGACCCTCTCGCTCCAGGGAGGCATTCAGCGTCACCCGGCTGACCCCGAAGTGCTTGGCCACCTCGGTCTTGGTAATCTCGGGATCGGCCAACATCGCCGCCGCCTTTCGCACGTCTGCGCCTGACATGGCCGGACGGCGTCCTCCCTTGCGACCGCGGGCTCTGGCCGCCGCCAGGCCGGCCAGGGTCCTCTCCCGTATCAGGCTATGCTCGAACTCCGCCAAGGCGCCGAAGATATGGAACACCAGCTTGCCGCCGGCATTGGTGGTGTCGATCGCCTCGGTCAGCGACCGGAAGCCCACACCGCGGTCATCCAGCTCGTGGATCAGCTCCACCAGATCCTTGAGCGAACGAGCCAACCGGTCGAGCTTCCACACCACCAGGGTGTCGCCGTCGCGTAGGGTGCGCAGGCAGGCCTGCAGCTCAGGACGCTCTCGCTTGGTACCGGTGATACGTTCCTCGAAGACTTGCTCGCAGCCGGCTTCTTGAAGCGCGTCACGCTGCAACTGGGGATTCTGGTCCTGTGTGCTGACCCGTGCGTAGCCGATGATCATGCGTCCTCCTCTCCATGGCGACCTATACGAAAACAAACCTTGGTTTTCTTTACATTGTGATGCCAGATTGGCAGCGAGGCTAGGGGATAGCGGCGTTATCCACGCCGCTTAATATTCAAACCCTATTTCTTACTTTAAAAATTAAAAATCATCAGTCAATAACTTTTAAGATACTTACTCCTTCTTGCATCACAGTAATCAACCAAGCCAGAATCCTCCCGATCAATTATAGCAATCAATCTATCTGAACTAGAGAAATCTTCTTCGATTGCGTATCCCATAAAGTGCTCGAAAAAAATCTCACACTTTTCGTCCATACTACTCGCAGAAAGAACTTCATCTGCTGCTTTCTGAGGTGTTGCTGCAGATGCAAAAACAGGAAAGCAAAAAAGGAAAGCTGATAAAATTCCACGCTTAGACATACCATAAACTCCTTTAATTTAAAGACCTAATAATTATCACTCTGGAGTTATGACCCACCTACCACCTTTATCTTCCATTTCATAGCTATATCTAAAACCATTGCAATATACTGTAAACCCCCTACCCATCAAAAACTGATTAACCTTATCTACTGTGTCACACTTATATCCAGCTGACTGTATCAGTGTTTTTGCGTTACGCTTAAGCTCTAAATCATTAGCAGAAACATAGCCTGAAATGGCAGAACACAAAACGAAAGAGGCTAAAAAAACTTCTTCATGAGAATAACTCCTTTATTTATCATCTTGAATCTCAAATTTTACATTAGAAAACCTTTTCTTATCTACATTGACCAGAGATCCATACGGAATTTTTCCTTGGCGGAGGGGGAAACGCCAAGAGGTCAACAAAGGACAACCAGGTAAGCTCCTCTTGGCCAGAGTGTCATTTTCAGAAGGCGACCGCACGGAGTGTCAGGAGTCGGTTGCACTGTGGTCTGAGGCATCGGACTGGCTGGCCTTCAAGGCGGCGTAGAGGGCCGTCTTGCTGACCTTGAGGCGTGCAGCAGCCTCGCGGACGTTCAGCCCATTGGCCAGGTGTTCCCTGGCCCGCTTCAGCTTGTCGTCGGTGACGACGGGCTTTCGTCCGCCTTTGCGCCCACGGGCGGCGGCAGCGGCCAACCCCGCCTTGGTGCGATCACGGATCAGGTCACGCTCGAACTGCCCCAGGGCGCCGAACACATGGAAGATCAGCCGCCCACCCGGCGTGGTGGTATCGATGGCTTCGGTCAGCGACCGGAAGCCGACACCACGCGCCTCCAGGGTGCTGACCACCTCGATCAGATGCGGCAACGAGCGACCCAGCCGATCCAGCCGCCATACGACCAGCACATCTCCGTCGCGTAGGAACTCCAGGGCGGCCGTCAGCCCCGGTCGCTCCGCCTTGGCCCCGGAGACGGTGTCATCGAAGATCCGCTCGCACCCTGCCTTGTGAAGTGCATCGGTCTGCAAGGCGGAGTCCTGCTCCGCCGTCGAGACCCGCGCATAGCCGATCAGTGCCATGGGCCGCCTTTTTGTCCGTTAATCTGTCCGGCTATCTTATTGTCCGACAACCCATCAAACAAGCCTATTCTCGGACAATGTCCGGCTTGGCCGCCTAATGATCGTTTTCCGGACAGAGCGGTTTCATCAGGCTCCTGATGGTCGAGTGGTAAAGCGATCCAAGATAAGCCTTCGTCGTTAGCACAACGAGGAGGTGACTGTTCAGCTTTCAGTGTCTGGGGCAGGGACGCCACCTGGAGGAAGCGACGGCAGCAATAGGGTAGGGCTCCGTAGGCGGCACCAGCTGTCCAGCTTTTGGTTAGAAGCCAGACAGTTTGACGTACCACCAAAGGCGCTGCCAATCACAAGTATGGCGGGCCAGCTTTTGGGAATGACTAGATTTTTGTGGTTTCTTTACGGAAAACCCGATGCCTGTCAAGCTTGTTGGAACCTGGAATCAGGCAGTTTCTAATCGCTGATCACGTTGAACCAGCGGGTCTTCCTGGTCCGGGTTCAGCCAGACCGTCCGGCGCGGTCTCCAGTTCCGAGTGGAACCGCTCCACCGACCGGGATGTTGTCGTTTCGCCTCGGCATAGATGGCGTCTCGCCTGGCCAGCACTTCGTCATCCTGACCAGCATGCCGCTCACCCGGGGTAACGAATCGTATCGCACTGTGGCGGTGCTCGTGGTTGTACCAGTGCACGAAGCGCGTCACCCACTGCTGCGCCGCTAACAGGCTCTCGTAGCCGTCCATCGGGTAGTCGGGCCGGTACTTGCAGGTCCTGAACAGCGACTCCGAGAAGGCGTTGATGCTTTGGAGACCCGAGGGCGGCTGTACGACGGGGTGATGCCCAGATCGTAGAGCTTCTCCAGGAAGGTCGCCGCCTTCATCGGACTGCCGTTATCGGAATGCAAAATCAAGGGTTTATGAGGGTCTGTCAGATGCTCTCGC
>NZ_JASSZF010000053.1:0-8645 GCF_031935715.1 Halomonas garicola
AGGTTCTTTCAGAAAATCAAGAAGTTCCGGCGGTTATCTACACGCTATGAGCGACTGGCAAGAAACTACCAGTCACTCCTCTGCCTCGTGTCAGCCGCCATATGGCTGGCCTAATTGTTAACGACCCCTAGTCGTCAGGTCGATCCGTTAGGCTTAGCGTACCGCTGATGTTAGAAGGATGTGGGAGATGCGCATATTACTGCTCGAGGACGCCTCCGCGCTAGGCGAAGTCGTGCGCGATCAGATAGCCGAAGAAGGCCACGCGGTGGACTGGATGCAAACGCTTGGCGAGGCCCAGGCATGCCTTGCGACCACCGCTTACAACCTGCTGCTGCTCGACCTTCTGCTGCCCGATGGAAACGGGCTCGATTTGTTAAAGCATTGCCGTCGTGCCGGCAACACGACGCCGGTGATTATTCTGACAGCGCGGGATCAGATTTCCGATCGTATCGCCGGCTTGAATGCCGGCGCGGATGATTACCTTGTCAAACCCTTCGACCTGTCGGAATTGTCGGCACGGATCGCTGCCGTGGCGCGGCGTTATGCGGGTAACCCGAACCCCCTGATTACAGTGGGCGAACTGGAGGTCGATCTGGTCAACCATTCGCTACGTCGTGGCGGGCATGACATTGAGCTGACCGCCCGGGAGTGGGCGCTGTTTGAGGCATTCATGCAACGCCCTGAGGCACTGCTATCCCGCTCCCAACTCGAAGATTGTTTATATGCCTTTGGTGCCGAGATCGAGAGCAACACTATCGAGGTCCATATCAGCCGTCTGCGCAAGAAACTGGGGCGTGACGTTATCGAGACGGTGCGTGGTATGGGTTACCGGCTGGGGCAGGCGTGAGACGCGCTACGAGTTTGCAGCGTCGTCTGGGGGTTGGCCTGACGCTGGGGACCACGCTGCTCTGGCTGTTTGTTGCTGTGGTAACGGCACTGATCGTTGAGGATACGCTGAACAAGACGCTCGATAGCGTCCTTGAAGAAGCAGCACAACGCCTCCTGTCGCTTGCCGTTGTTGAAATATTTAATCGCGAAGATTCCGATCTGCTTCAGCAGGTGGCGGCGCTGCACCCCCACGAGGAATACATCACCTACCTGGTGCGTGGAATGGACGGTGCCCCCTTGCTGGTGTCCCACGACATTGACCTCTCGGTCTTTCCCGAAACGCCTCAAACGGGACTGCGTAGTACCGCAACGCATCGGCTTTACGGTATCTCTGCGGTCAGCGATACCTTTTTTATTGAGGTGGCCGAGCCGTTGGCCTCACGCCGTCAGGCAAAATGGCAAACGATTGGCATGCTGTTCCTGCCGTTGGCGGGTCTGATTCCCCTGAGTTTGATCGGCATCTGGTGGTTTGTACGCCGTAGTCTACGCGGGGTGCTTGAGTATCGGACGATGCTCGAAGTCCGCGGCGCCGGCGACCTGTCGCCGGTGAGAGGCGAAAACTTGCCGGCCGAAATAGTGCCGATCGGTGAGGCAGTTAATCAGCTGTTAGAGCGTCTACGTCGAACGTTGGAGGCGGAACGCAGCTTTACCGCCAATAGCGCTCACGAGCTGCGTACGCCCCTGGCCGCGACCCTGGCTCAGGTGCAGCGCCTGCGCCGGGAAGCGCCCGATGGGCCGATACAGGATCGGACGGAGCGAATTGAGGCCTCGCTGCGCGAGCTTTCGCGGCTGTCGGAGAAACTGATGCAGCTGGCCAAAGCGGAGAGCGGAGGGCTATTGGTCGAGAGTCCCGAGAATATCCTGCCGATTGTTACCCACCTCGTCGATGATTTTCAGCGCGCCACCGAAACGCCTCTGATGCTGTCGTTACCTAACGAAGCGTGTGTCATGTCATCGATTGATCCGGACGTGCTGGCCATCCTGCTGCGTAATCTGATTGAAAACGCCCTGAAGCACGGGCAGAAAGATCGGCCCGTCGAGGTCTGCGTGTTGGGGAATGGCCTGTTGCGCGTGATCAATGCGGGACCGGTAGTACCTGTGGAAGATCTCAACCGGCTGACGGATCGCTTTCAGCGGGCGAATACCCCCGCGGCAGGGTCCGGCCTGGGGCTTGCTATTGCCCATGCGATCGCCGTCGGGGCCGGTGCCACTTTGACCCTGGCTTCTCCTGCGTCGGGCAGGGTAGACGGGTTCGAGGCAAGCTTACGGCTCCCACACTGAGGCTGGGGTGTCCAGCTCGCCGGCGGGAATACGCACACCCTGGATGTGCCGAATATTGCCGAGATGGCGTCATGTCTTAAGCCTTCTGTCAGGTTGGATTGCGACCATAACGCCATGTCAATTTGGCATGGTTTGAAAAAAGCGATCACGACCTATAGGAGGGGAAAATGACTTATCATGACACACAGGGGCGTTACGGCGTCATCAGTCGTCTATTTCACTGGATAATGGCACTGTTTATCATTATTCAGTTCATGGCACTCGGTGGTTACATCAACGATGGAGAGCACTGGGTTGGTAACACGATCGTTCCTTGGCACGTAGATGTCGGTTTGCTACTGCTTGTTCTTGTGCCGCTCAGAATCATCTGGAGGCTAAGCCAGCAACAACAGCATGCCAAACCACAGGGCCAGGGTGTCATGGCATTGCTGGCTAAGGGTGGGCATCTGCTGCTCTACCTGTGCATGGTGTTGATTCCGGTAACAGGTGTTTTGCTCATGGTGGGAGGCGGTCACGGCCTTGGAGTTTTTGGCATCGAACTTGTTGCCCAGAGCGAGCAGGAAATCCCCTGGGCCGTCGCATTAGGCGAATGGCACGCTCAGATTTCCTGGCTGTTCGTCGCGCTGGTACTCGGTCATCTGGGGGCGGCGCTGTATCATCACTTCGTCAAACACGACGATACCCTTGTGCGTATGACGATAAAGCGCTTGGGGAATAGTTAACTATGTGCTCTTGATCGAGCGGTGAAGAGGTGCGCTACCCTAGAGGCATGCGAACCTTCGACACGATGAGGAAACCATCATGCAAGCCAAAATCAATCGCCAGGTACTCCTCGCCAAGCGTCCGCAAGGAAGGCCGCAGCGAGATGATTTTGAGGTGGTGGACGCCGAGGTGCCAAACCCAGGTGAAGGCGAAATGCTGATTCAGACGCTCTACCTGTCGGTGGACCCGGGGATGCGCAGTATGATGGAGGAGGGCAAGTCCCACACCGCTGCGTTTGAGTTGGGAAAGCCCTTGACCGGACGCTCGGTCGGGCGCGTTGTAGCGTCAAAGCTGAGCGGCTTTGCCGAGGGCGATTACGTTTATGAGCGGCTCGGCTGGCAGAACTACTCGCTATCCGACGGCAGCCAAGCCAAGAAGGTCGACCCCGACGCGGCACCCTTGTCGGCCTATCTGGGTATCGTTGGCGTACCGGGGTTCTGCGGGTATTTCGGCATGCTGGACATTGGCAAGCCTCAGGCCGAAGAAACGGTGGTCGTTTCTGGTGCTGCGGGTGCCGTGGGAATGGTTGCGGGGCAAATCGCCAAACGCCAGGGTTGTCGCGTGGTCGGCACAGCCGGCTCACCGGAGAAGGTTGCTTATCTGCGCGATGAGCTAGGCTTTGATGCGGTTCTCAACTACAAAAATACGGAAGATCTGGCGGCGGCGCTCAAGGACGCCTGCCCGGACGGTATCGACGTTTACTTTGATAACGTTGGCGGTGAGGTTACCCAGGCGGTGCTGTCGTTGATCAATTATCACGCGCGGATCGTGGTGTGTGGGCAGACGTCGCAGTATAACGCCACGTCTCTGGCAAGCGGCGCTGTTGCACCGCAGCTGTTGATCAAGAAAAGCGCCATGATGAAGGGCTTCGTGGTATACGACTACGCCGAGAGAAACGCCGAGGCCGTCGAGCACCTGGGTCAATGGATCAAGGACGGGACACTGCGCTACCGGGAAAACGTCGTCGACGGATTGGACAACGCTCCCCAGGCGTTTATCGATCTTTTTTCGAGTAAAAGCTTTGGCAAGCAGCTAGGGCGTGTTGACGTTTCACATTGGTAGCCATAAAAAGCCGCAGGCCAAGGCCACCATGCTTTCGTAGTTTCGCTTGAGCTTGTCGTAACGCGTTGCGATGGCGCGATACGGCTTCAATCGAGCAAAGGCATTCTCAACCAGATGCCGATAGCGATATAAGCCTCTGTCCAGATTGGCATTTCCTTTCTTTGAGTTGCGTTTACGTGGAATGACGGCAGCCATGCCCTTGGCTTCGATCTGTTCACGGATACGCTCGCTGTCATAGCCCTTGTCAGCCACCAATGCATCACCCGCTGGCAAATCGTCAATCAATGCCCGGGCTTCCGTGCTGTCGTGCACCTCACCCCCGGTTATTCTGAAGGTGATCGGTAGCCCATAGGCATCTACGGTCAAGTGGATCTTGCTGGTATTGCCTGCACGACTTTTGCCAATAGCTTCTGCGTCTTCCGTGGCAGCTCCGGTGCTGTCCTGGTGGGCCTTGACGTAGGAGCCATCAATGAACAGCCACTCAACATCAGGCTCCTCCACCAGAGAGCTGAAAAGCCTCATCAGCTTTCCACTCGCTGACCAGGCGTTAAAACGCTTGTAGACCGTGTTCCAGGGGCCAAACGTCTCCGGTAGGTCCCGCCACGGGCAGCCGGTGCGCATCCGATAAAGGATGCCTTCTATCGTGGTACGCAAGTCGGCCTTGTCATAAATACCTTGTTGAAGCAGGATAGGTTTCAGCTTCGACCAGTGTTCATCCGTGAGCATTTGTCGGGGCATGGCAGGCTTGCAGTTTGTTGGTGTAGGAACCTTTATTCTGCGAGCTTGCCCCTATCCTGCCAATACCCCTGCCATGAAACGTCAACAGGCCCTAGTCAGACTTTCTGCTGGCTAACAGGGGTTAGGCGACCGCACTGATAGCAAAGCACCCCCACACCGCCTCTGTGCGCTGTGGGGGTGCTCGTTTTAGCCCTTGGCCAGGCGCGTGTTCGCGTCGAGGCCGGCGTAGTCGAGCAGGATTTCCGCGGCTTCAAGGACCTGGGCGCGCTCGGCGGGCATGTCCTCATCGTCGTCATCTTCTTCGCCGACGTCGTTTACCCCGTCCTGATGGCTTCCGGCCATGGCGTCCTCGCGGGCGTCGATCCACTCGTCGAGTTCGTCCATGCCCAGCGCCCGGCGGCGCTGGTTCTCAAGCGATAGCTGCTCGGCTTCCTGGGCCTCCATCTCCTTTTTCCGCTGCTCGCGGTTGAGGCTGACGGTGGTGTGCTGCTCGCGCAGCTTGCGGGCAAGGGCCGACTGGCGCTCGAGATAGATAAAGTTGGGGTTTTCCTCGGCGCGCGCTTCGTGGCGCTTTTTCAGCGTGGGCAGAACCTCTTCCGGCTTGCCGTAGCGGCGGTACTGCACATCGCGCACGCTGTCCCAGCCCAGGGCGTTATCCAGGCTGCTTTCGCCGATGCGCTCGGGGTCAATCAGGCTGGGGAAGGTAATATCCGGCTCGATGCCGCGGTTTTGCGTGCTCTTGCCGGAAATGCGGTAGAACTTTGCCCGAGTCAGCTTGAGCTCGCCGTGGCTGAGCTGGTCAAGGGTTTGCACCGTGCCCTTGCCGAAGGTGTTCGACCCGAGAACCAGGCCGCGGCCGTAGTCCTGGATGGCGCCGGCGAAAATCTCCGAGGCGGAGGCGGACAGGCGGTTGACCAATACGCCCAGCGGGCCGTCGTAAAGGGTGCCGGCTTCGCTGTCGCCGTAGAGCTGGATGCGGCTCTGGGCGTCGCGCACCTGCACCGTGGGGCCGCGGTCGATGAACAGCCCAATCAGCGAGTTGGCCTCCTGAAGGGCGCCGCCGCCGTTGTTGCGCAGGTCTAAAACGATGCCTTCGACGTCCTGCTCCTTGAGCTTTTCGACTTCCTCGGCGACGTCCCGGGTGGTGCTGCGGTAGTCTTCTTCGCCGGCCTGCCAGGCGTCAAAGTCGACGTAGAAAGTGGGCACGTTGATCACGCCAAGGGAGTGGGACTCGCCGTCGCGCTCAAGTTCAATGACTTCGCTACTGGCAGCCTGGTCTTCCAGGTCCACGGTGTCCCGGGTGATGGTGACCACGTGGGAGCGGGTGGTATCCACCGCCTGGGCGGGAATGACCTCGAGGCGAACCTTGGAACCCTTGGGGCCGCGAATCAGGTCAACGACGTTGTCCAGGCGCATGCCGATGACGTTGACCATCTCGTCTTCGTCTTCCTGGCCCACGGCAATGATGCGGTCGGCGGGCTTGAGCACGCCGGCGCGTTCGGCCGGGCCGCCGGCCACCAGGCTTGCCACCTTGACGTATTCGCCGTCGGCCTGGAGCAGCGCGCCGATGCCTTCAAGGGACAGGCTCATCTGGATATCAAAGGACTCGCCCTGGCGCGGCGAGAGGTACGCGGTGTGCGGCTCGATGCTGCCGGTGACGGCGGCCATGAACAGGCCGAAGACGTCTTCGGGCTCGGTCTGCTCGATGCGCGACAGCTGGCCTTCGTAGCGCTGGCGCAGGGCGTCTTCGACCTGCTCGCGATCCTGGTTGGTCAGAGCAAGGCTCAGGGCGTCGTTTATCAGCCGCTTTTGCCACAGCGCGTCAAGCTCGCTTTCGCGGGTGGCGAAGGACGCATCCTCGCGGTCGACTTCCAGGCGCTGGTCGCCGTCAAAGTCGAAGTCCAGCCCCTGGTCGAGCTCGTCCAACAGCCATTCCAGGCGCGCTTCGCGCCGCTCGTTGGCGCGCTCGTGAAGGGCAAAGACTTCGTCCAGCTCGCCGTTTTCCAGCACTCGGCCAAGCTCGGTGCGCAAGGAGTTGAACGGTTTGATGTCGCGCTGTAGCAGGTAGGCGCGCTGACCGTCTAGAATATCCAGATAGCGATCAAAGGCGTTTTGGGACCAGGCTTCGTCAAAGTTTACGTCCGCGTAGTGCCCGTAGCGCAGCGAGTCTGCGCTTTCCACGGCGGCTTGACGCTGCTCGTCGGTCGGCTCCAGGGCCATGACCGCGCTGCTCATGATCAGCACCGCGGTAAGGGCGGTCAGGCGCGAAAGGGTGGCAAACCAGCTCATCAATCAAGCTCTCCCGGGGTTAGGTATACTCAGGCCCTTGCGCGGCAAGCGGCTAGAGCGCAAGTAGTCAACATAGTGCGTGAACCGAAAAGGCATTGTAGCAGTTAGCCTGCTTCGCCGAGACTCAAACCACCATTCTTGTCAGGGAGTTTTTCATGCCCCAGGGCGAACATACCGATACCCTCGACCGCCTGCGCGATTTTCTGCGCACCTCGCCCACGCCGTGGCACGCCACCCGCAACATGGCTCGGCGGCTGGAAAGCGCCGGCTTCCAGCGGCTAGAGGAAACCCGGGACTGGGATCTGAGCGCGGGCGGGCGCTACTACGTCACGCGCAATGACTCGTCGATTATCGCCTTTCAGCTGCCTTGCACCTCGCTTGCCGCGCTGCGCATGATCGGCGCCCACACCGACAGCCCCGGGCTTCACCTGAAGCCCAACGCCACGCAATACGCCGCCGGCTGGCTGCAGCTGGGGGTGCAGGTTTACGGCGGCGCGCTCCTGGCGCCGTGGTTTGACCGCGACCTAGGGCTTGCCGGCCGCGTCCACGTGCGCCACGGCGACGGCCGTCTGGAAAGCGTGCTGTTAAACGTCGACCGGCCCGTGGCTACCATTCCAAGCCTTGCCATTCATCTGGACCGCGAGGCCAACAGCGGCCGGGCGATCAACCCCCAGACGCAGATGGCGCCGGTGCTGATGCAGAGCGAGAGCGCAACGCTAACGCCGCTGCTGCAGACGTTGCTGGCCAGGGAGCACGGCCTCGACGACATCGAGGTGGTGGACTTCGAGCTTTCGTTTTACGACGTCCAGCCGCCGGCGCTGGTGGGCGTCAAGCAGGAGCTGGTGGCAAGCGCAAGGCTGGATAACCTGCTGTCCTGCTTCACGGGGATGGAAGCGCTGCTCGAGTGCGACGGTGAGCAGGGCGCGCTGCTGGTGGCCAACGACCACGAGGAAGTCGGCAGCGCCAGCGCCTGCGGCGCCCAGGGGCCGTTTCTCGGCGATGTGCTCAGGCGGCTGAACGAAGCCGTAGGCGGCGCCACCGAGGCGTCGCTTGTGCAGCTGATCCAGTCATCGCTGATGATTTCCTGCGATAACGCCCACGCGCTGCACCCCAACTTTATCGACAAGCACGACGAGCAGCACGGCCCGGCGATCAACCAGGGGCCGGTGATCAAGGTCAACGCCAGCCAGCGCTATGCTACCAACAGCGCCACCGGGGCGCTGTTTCGCGACGTCTGCCGGGAGGCCTCGGTGCCGGTGCAGGCGTTCGTCACCCGGGCAGACATGGGCTGCGGCAGCACCATCGGGCCGATCACCGCCACCGAAGTGGGCGTGCCGACGCTTGACGTGGGCGTGCCCCAGTGGGCCATGCACTCCGTCCGCGAAACCGCCGGCACCGAGGATGTGATCCACCTGATCCGCGCGCTGCGGACCTTTCTTGATCGCCCGGCCCTCGAGCTGAACGCCTGACGCAAAAAAGCCCGCTCGATGGCGGGCTTTTCCGTTGTGCGCCAGGCATGGCGCGTAGCACCGACAGGTGCTGTTCCCGGGGGTAGTGCCCCGGGATGACTTGGGGGTGAGAGTCCCCTACGGACCTTGATAGCGGGAACCGTTAGCCGAACAGCA
>NZ_JASSZF010000054.1:0-8389 GCF_031935715.1 Halomonas garicola
CGGGGAGCAGGTGCTCGATTCGCTCCCACTGATCATCGCGTAACTTCAACCGACTCATGGCCCACCAAAATCTATGAATACTAAATCAGTTTAAACGAAACTAATGATTGTTAACACACCCTAAGTTCAGTCGCTAAGTTCAGTCGCTAAGCTCAGTTTCTAAGCTCGGCCGCTAAGTCCGAGTGGTGGAGGGAGGGCAGCGCTCTCCCTCACGGCTTCTGGCCTGACACCCCACCCAGATAATTTGCATACGGAGTGAATCACCATGGGTCTTTTGATCAACGGCGAATGGCACGATCAGTGGTACGACACCAAAAAGCACGGCGGCGAGTTTGTGCGCGAATCCGCCAAGCTGCGCGACTGGGTGACGTCGGACGGTCAACCTGCGGCGGATGGTCACCCTGGTGTGGCAGCCGAGGCGGACCGCTTTCATCTTTATGTGTCACTGGCCTGCCCCTGGGCGCATCGCGTGCTGATCATGCGCAAACTCAAGGGGCTGGAGCCGCTGTTCGGCGTCTCCCACGTAAGCCCGCTGATGCGAGAAAAGGGCTGGACCTACCACCTGGACGAAGGCTCCAGCGGCGATGCGGTCAACGGCGTTGACTATCATCACCAGCTCTACACCCTGACCAACCCGGAGTACACCGGGCGGGTGACAGTGCCGGCGCTGTGGGACAAGCGCGACGGGCGCATCGTCAACAACGAGTCGGCGGAGCTTGTGCGCATGCTCAACGGGGCGTTTGACGGGCTCACCGGTAACCGGCTCGATTTCTATCCGCAAGAGTTGCGCGAGACCATCGATGGCGTCAATGCCGATGTCTACGATCACATCAACAACGGCGTCTACAAGGCGGGTTTTGCCACCGAGCAGGACGTTTACGAGACGCACGTCGTGGCCCTGTTCGAGGCGCTGGACCGCATGGAGGCCCGGCTTGCCGAGCACCGTTATCTTGCCGGCGAGTGGCTGACCGAGGCCGATATTCGCCTGTTTACCACCCTGGTGCGCTTTGACGCCGTCTACCACGGCCACTTCAAGTGCAACCTGCGCCGGATTGAAGACTACCCGAACCTGTCCCACTACCTGCGCGAGCTGTACCAGTGGCCGGGGGTCAAGGAGACGGTGAACTTCGATCATATCCAGCGCCACTATTACATGAGCCACGACACCATCAACCCCAACGGCATCGTGCCCAAGGGGCCGCTTCTTGACCTTGATCGTCCCCACGACCGCGAGCGCCTGACGGGGCGGGGCGTGCGCACGAAGACCTGAGCTATCAGTGGTGATAGCAGCCTTGCACCATCGGCGGGCCCGGGCTGAGCAAGGCCCGGGCACACCAGCGTTTCTTAACCTATTTCAACAGCATAAGGAAAAGATAATGACCACCTTCTTCTCGACGTGGCAACCGCATGTTCTGAGCCTGCTTCGCGCCGTGACCGGCCTTCTTTTCATGCAGCACGGGGGCCAGAAAATCCTTGGCTTCCCGGTCGATCAGCGTGCCCCCTTCGATCTGTTCTCGCTGAGCGGAGCTGCCGGCATACTCGAGCTGGTGGGCGGCTTTTTGATCCTCATCGGCCTGCTCACTCGCCCCACCGCTTTTGTGCTTTCGGGCTTCATGGCGGTCGCCTATTTCATGGCGCATGCACCGCAGGATTTCTGGCCATTGGCGAACGGTGGTCAGCTGGCAGTCTTTTACTCTTTCGTGTTTCTCTACCTGTTCATCGCCGGCGGTGGTGAATGGAGCCTGGATCGACTGCGGACCAAACATGACCCTGAGTCCAGGGCTGCCAAACCGAACGCTGGCTGACTGTTGGGTTATCGACTGACGATAAGTTCTTAATACGAAGCCCTTAATACATGGTTGAGCCAATCATCCGGGTCGGCAGCTGAGCTGAGCGATCTATCCAGGACACCGATGCCATGAGCAACACCGAATCAAACCCTGCGCTGTTCGAATCGCGCGAGTGCCCCGTCATTGACGGTCAACGGCTGATTCAGCACCTCGCGTCGCGTACGGCTGAGGTAGGCGGCATTCCCATCAATCGGGTTCTGCCCCAGCGCGGGCGACGCCTGATCGGGGCCTGGTGCTTTCTGGACCACGCCGGGCCTGCGGTATTTTCCGTGGACAGTCAGGGCATGCGCGTCGGCCCGCATCCGCATACCGGGCTGCAGACCTTCACCTGGATGCTGGCCGGCAACATCCTGCACCGTGACAGTCTCGGCAGCGAACAGGTCATTCGCCCGGGCGAAGTCAACTTGATGACCGCCGGTCGCGGCATTGCGCACACCGAAGAATCGCTCGCGAGTGAATCCCGGCTGCACGCGGCGCAGCTATGGGTCGCGCTGCCCTACGCCCATCGGCACACCCAGCCCCGCTTCGATCATTATGCCGACCTGCCACGGTGGCAGGAACAGGGCGTCGATATTACCCTGCTCACCGGCGCGCTCAACGGCCGGGAAGCGCCTATCCTCGCCTTCTCGCCGCTGGTTGGCGCCGATCTGTTCGCTGACGCCGAGGCGACCGTCCGCCTGAACCTGCACAGCCACTACGAATACGGCGTGCTCGTGCTCGAGGGCGGGCTGCGCATCGGTCAGGATAGATTCGCGCCAAACGAACTGGCCTATCTGGGCTGCGGGCTCGACGATATCGCGCTGGAACTCGACGCCAGTACCCGCGTGCTGCTGCTGGGCGGCGAGCCGCTGAACGAAGAGATCTTCATCTGGTGGAACTTCGTCGGGCACAGCAAAGTCGAGATTTCGCAGGCGCAGCAAGAATGGGTGGCCGGCGCTGCGCGATTCGGCGAAGTTCCCGAATTCGACGGCGACCGGCTGATGCCGCCGCCCCTTCCCTGGCGCTTGGCAGCTGACAAGAGGACCAAGCGATGAAACTGACCATCATTCTAACCAGCACTCGTCCCGGCTGGGTCGGCAAGCACGTTCACGCCCCCGGCGCTTCATGAGCAGAGCGCGCAAACCCTGCTTGAGACCCTGGCCCGGTGGGCCAAAGCGCTGAAAACCATGCGCTGAGGCTATATCACGCGCTTGTAATTGTTATAAATAAGCACCCTGAATAATGTCAACAGGAAGAGGATGCTAATGCTTAAAAAGCTGCCCGCTGTGTTCGCGTCTGCTACCGTGCTAACAGCTTGTGACGCCATGGCCCATCAGGACGACAGCCGTACCTCGAGCAACCCGCATCACCACGGCCACGATAGCCAGCACCAGCATCACCACAATGACAGTCGGCACAGGCAGCATCGTAATCACCACTGGCAGGAAAATAACACAGCACAGGCACCAAGACCGCGGCGGCGACCGCTTCTAGCTGCATGGTCCCGTCAGTGATGGAAGGGGTCATGCACGTTGGTCCTCGGACCACAGCCTTCTGCCACAACTTGCTATTTGGCACCAAAGCACAACACCCAGAAAATACCGTTTAGTATTTGCTGGTCATTTCGCCTAGTGTGGTCCCAGGAATCGCGTGGGTGATAGTGCTTGAGCATATTCCGGCAGGGCTTCACCATCAATTAGCCCTCCTACCAGCCGACCCGTTTGAGCCGACAAGGTAAGACCCAGATGACCATGGCCGTAAGCCAGGATCAGTCCTGGATGCCCTGGTACTTCTCCAATAACCGGCAGACCATCCGGCGTCGAATGACGCACCCCTACCCACTCCTGCTCAACCTCAACCGATCGGCCGAACAGCGTGGTTCCCCAGTCAGCGAGCTGAGACCAGCGTCGGGCGTTCGGCGCCTTATCCGGTCGGCAGAACTCCGTAGTACCGGCCATCCGTATTCCTTCCTGCATGGGCGTAGCATAGAAATGGTGGGTCAACCAACCAACCGGTCGGTTGAGGGACGGTGGTGTCTTAAGCATAATGTGATAACCACGTTCACTAACCACAGGCAGCCGGGTGCCAAGTTCCTTGAGCAGGCCATTATTGGCGATACCGGCACATAGCACCACGCGGTCTACGTCTAAGTAGCTCTCTCCAGCTTTCAAGCGCCATCCTCCCTCCTTAAGAGGCGTTAGCGATTCGAGACGTGCGACCATATGGGTTAGACCCTCGCCTCGCAGGCGCTGGTACAGGCATTGACTTAGGCTCAACGGGTCGCGTAGTGAGCGTATCTCGGGAAAGTAGAGCGCTCCTCGGAGACCTTTGCTTTTCAGCTCAGGCTCCAACTCTCGCACTTCCCCAGGTGAAAGAGCCTCACAGGCTATGCCATCAGCCCGCTTTGTTGCAGCCATGGCCTCTAGCGTCGACGCTTGGCATCGGCTGTCACGGACAATCTGCAGGCAACCATTTGCGTGGTACAGACGCTCGCCACCCAAAGTGTCAAGCAATGTATGCTGGGCGGCGACCGCCTCACGGATCAATTGCACCAAATCGGCCTTGTGGCGCGCGAAATTCGCCGGTATGGCGGCTCGCAGAAACCGCCAACCGAAGCCGGCCAAGGTCGGCATATACCTGGGATCAATAGCGATAGAACGGTCAGGTTGCGCTAACATAGCCGGCATCTGTCTGAGAGTCTGCAGACTAGCCATAGGCGCTGTGGCGTAGTTGGCGATCAGTCCGGCATTGCCGAATGAGGCCCCTCCCCCCGGCGGCTCGGGATCAATAAGCCTGACGTCATGCCCTCGAGCTCGTAGCGACCGACTAACGGCAAGACCAACGATACCGGCACCAATCACGGCGATAGTGGTCATATAGAATAATCCTTGTGAACCGCTGAATGCCCCAGGCTTGCAGCTATCAAATCAATTGCCTGGATGATGTCATATACTGGTAAACCAGAGACTTTCCTGACCACGCCCGAGAAGGCAGAAAGATCCGTGCACTCAAGCACGATAGCGTCAAGAGGGCCACTTGCCAGCAGCCGGCGGGCAGCCGCAGCGACCTCGTTAATCATAGCTTCCATGTTAAGATCATGGCGTCTTCCTTTCAGGATGACCTCACGAAACTCGGGAGCTTGTTGCAGCCCCTCGATACTGAGCGCCGACATTTCTCGCTCCCATCCTATACCTCGCAGATGTTCCTTACCGAGTGCATTAGCATCCGCAGTCAGGAGCCCCAGCCCTGCCGTGCTGCCATACACGAGTTCCAGCCAAGGCAAAAGAGCCAGACTAGATAGCACAACTGGCACAGATACTGCCTCGGCAACCTGCCATTGATAACGCGCCATGAAGCCGCAACTCCCGGCTATTATCTTAATACCCTGGCTTTCAAGACAGAGCGCGCGATCAATCATTGATTTCAGCAACTTATCGTTAGGAGCATGCAGGAGTTCTGGAATACCGACACCCCCCATGACTTCATAGACCACTGGGTAGTTAAAGCTTTGTGGATTACGTAGGTGGCCGCGTGGCTTAGTAAACCACGACTCTAGGCAAAGTACGCCCAATGGCGTATCGCCGTAGTGATGCCCGCTGGAGTGGTTTCTATGTTGCATTCTCAAAATCCCAACAAAGTTCAAGGCACTGAGCAGAAACCTGGCCATAACGCTTATCTATTCTCACGATGGCCAATTCAGCGGTCGTTGCGAGGCTATACAGCGGCGCATTACGGCATGGGGAAAAGTGTCGTGGCTGCTGCAAAGTGCCTAGCGGATAGAACTTAGTTGTCACGATAAAAGCGCCAAGAGGCGATACCTACGCCAACCGCGGTCATCATGATGATCCCGCTGGCGGCATAGAGAGCGAAGGCATAAGCAGTCATAGTTATCACCTTTAATGATATTAGTGATTAGTGTCGGGCATGGTGCCGCGGAAGCGGCGATATACAAGGGTGAATACCGCAAGGTTGGCGATCACGCCAGCAATCAGAGCGGTAAGTCCAGTGATAGCCTGAAGATCCAAGGGTCCCCACTCCCAAACGATGGTCACCAAGGCCCCGCTCAGCATAGCGGCAACTGCCGAGCGCGAGCATCGCAGGTCGAAGAGTACGGCAAACACAAATGGTAGTAAGATAGTCGGCGCCCAAAGGGAATAGCTCATCAGAAGCGCATCAATGATAGAGGTAGCATAGAGAGCAAAGACTATTGCGCCGATGCCGATTAATAAGTTTACCAACCGTTCTATCCACAACCGTTTCTTATCGCTAACGCCTGGCTCAATAAAGGGCTTGTAGATATCACCAACGAAAATAACTGCCGCTGAGTTGAGATAGGAGTCTGCAGTAGACATAACTACAGCCAATAAGGATGCTAGTACTAGGCCGGTAATACCGATTGGCAATGCATCACGAATCAAAGCCGGCATAGCCTGATCGGGAGAAATATCCGGATACAGCACTAGAGCAATTAGCCCAATAGTGGCACTGACGAAGTAAAACAGTAGACCGAAGCCACCAGCTACCGAATAGCCGATGCGGGCATGACGGGAATCCGGTGCCGACAAAGCTCGCTGAGTATAAGGTGGCACCAAGGACTCGCCGAGCAAAAAAGCGACGAAAATGCCCACAAACATACCGACGGAATAGTCACCCATCAGGCTGAAGTGCGCATCGGGTAGTTGCTCCACTAAGGCCGAGGGCCCACCCAGATCGTGGATGCCAATTAACATGGTCAGCGGCAGGAACACCGCTAACATCAGAAACTGCACAACGTCAGTCTGAATTACTGCCCACATACCACCGACAGTGGAGTACAAAAGCACCACCGACATACCCAGAAGAATGCCAGTGGAGACCTCAATGCCGAGGATAGTATGGAAGACGGTGCCCACGGCCAGCGCCTGAGCACCGAGAAGGCTGACACAGAATATCAGCGAAAAGATACCGGTAAACAATCGCGCACCACTACCAAAATGATGCGCCATGATATCACCCATTGTTTGGGCATTTGCGTAACGCTTTAAACGTGGCGCAACAAAAAGACCGGCTAAAGCTGTAGCTATAGGAAAGGCCGATGCTGCGAACATAAAAGCGTAACCTTCTTTAAAGGACTCGCCAGCACGGCCCATAGAAGCACCGCCACCCAAAAAGGATGCGGCCAGAGTAGCAAATAACACTGGCCAAATAATTTTATTACCTGCCACAGCGAAATCGGCACTATCGGAGACTTTTCTGGCGCTACGATAACCAATCGCGATTAGTATTGCGAAATACACTAGAAGCCCGAGGAGGTCAATCGGATTCATGGAGCCACCTTTATTACTGTTGTAGGTTTTCCCAGCATCGTTGGGCTATGCTATAAAAACAACTGAATCAAACCTATGAAGTCATAAACAGCATTTAGAGTCTTTACCATGGAAATTCGGCACAACCTGCGGCAGCTACAGATTTTCCAGGCGGTGGCGCGAACCGGCAGCTTATCCAAGGCAGCACGCCGATTAGACCTCAGTCAGCCAGCGGTCAGTATCGCTATTGCCAATCTCGAGCAGGAGGTGGGCTTCCTGCTCTTTCGGCGCAACCACTACGGCACCGAGTTGACGCCGGAGGCCCGGCACCTAGCCGAGGGGGCAGATAAAGTACTGGCCTCAGTAAAGCATCTCGGCGAACTATCAGAAGGCCTACGTCAAGGACAGGCTGGCAAATTAATGCTTGGATGCATGCCTGGGCTCTCGCCCTCAGCCATGCCGCAGATCATGGCCAACTACCTCCACGATCATCCCACCAGCCAGCTCTCCCTGCAGACCTTCAGTTCGACAAAGGTCCGCGACTGGGTAGCCGAGGGCCAATTCGACCTAGGAGTCGTCGAGTTTCAGGACGACCTACATGCGCTGGATGTCACTCCTTACCAACTCCGTATGCACATGGCCTTGCCGCCCACAAGCCCCTTGGCCGAGCATGGCGTAGTAACGGCGGCTGACTTAAATAACCTGCCGCTGATTACCTTGGATGAGCACCACCAAAGCACCCTCAAACTGAGACAAATCTTTCACGCTGCAGGCGCACGCTTTCAGGTCATGATTGAGACCCATCTGTTCCCCTCGGCCATCAGCTTGGTCAATGCTGGTCTCGGTCATGCCCTAGTGGATCCAGTATCAGCTGACAGTTTTCTCCAACGGCGCGATTGCCACGTAACGATAGTCCCCTTCGAACCAGCCATTGACCTAGAGATTGCCCTGATTACCTCACGCTTTCACCCACCATCACGACATTGTCAGCGGTTCATTCCTTATCTGGACGCGGGGCTCAAAGCCTGGCAACAGCGCTCGCGCCAGCGTCTCTTTCAAGTCGATATAGATGGCAAATGCTGAAAACTGAATCGCCTAGTATTATATTTTTAGATTAATAAGATATAGCGAATATTATTGATATGAAGGCAGCCCTAGGGGGCGTTAACAATTAGGCCAGCCATATGGCGGCTGACACGAGGCAGAGGAGTGACTGGTAGTTTCTTGCCAGTCGCTCATAGCGTGTAGATAACCGCCGGAACTTCTTGATTTTCT
>NZ_JASSZF010000055.1:0-8296 GCF_031935715.1 Halomonas garicola
GTTCATCCGTGAGCATTTGTCGGGGCATGGCAGGCTTGCAGTTTGTTGGCGTAGGAACCTTTATTCTGCGAGCTTGCCCCTATCCTGCCAATACCCCTGCCATGAAACGTCAACAGACCCTAATTGTCACTAAATCAGTTTTATCTCACTTTCTTCCACTCTTCGGTGCCGCGCTAAAACCTGCTAGTCTTTTAATCCGAACCACAGCGCAAAACTGGTTTCTTACTCTAAAATGTCACGGGGCAGCGATTCGCCTGGTAGCGAGCACGCCCCAAGCCAACGGAGGTGACATGAACTTCACCATCGGGTCCCTTCTGGCATTCAGCTTTGCCGCCTCGCTGATCGCGGTAATCGCTCTGATCTGGGCCATTTCCACCCAGCAGTTCCGCATTACCGAAAGCGATGCCAGAACCGTCTTCGAAGACGACGATGAGGCCGGCAAACTGGATGACCCCACTTCGCCGTACAGCGACCGACGCGTCATCCAGGATCCGCGGCTGACCCGAGACTGGCACCGTTTGCTGATCGTGATGTTCGTCACCGCCACGATCTGGCTGGTGTTCGGCTCCGTATTCGGCGTCATCGCCTCGCTGAAGCTGCACCTCCCCGACTGGCTGACCGGCAGCGCGCCGCTGACCTTTGGGCGCATGCGCACCCTGCATCTGAACTCGGTTATCTACGGCTTCCTCTCGCTGGGTGGCATCGGCACGGCGATGTGGTTGGTGCCCACGCTGTTCAAGACGCCGCTGCGCAAGCCGCGGCTGGGCATGGTCGGCGCGGTAATCTGGAACATCGGCGTGCTGGGCGGCGTGACCGCCATCGCCAGCGGCTGGACCGACGGCCTGGAGTGGCTCGAGATCCCCTGGCAGTTCGACATCCTGCTGGCCCTCGGCGGCGCCTGTTTCGCCATCCCGCTGCTCTTTACCGCCGCCGCCCGGCGGGTGAACCATATCTATGTGTCCGGCTGGTACTACATGGCCGGCCTGGTGTGGTTTCCTACCCTCTTCATCATCGCCAATCTGCCGGACACGCACGCCGGCGCCCAGCAGGCCACCGCCAACTGGTGGTTCGCCCACAACGTCCTGGGGCTCTGGCTGACCCCGCTGGGACTCGGCGCGGCCTACTATTTCATTCCCAAGATCATCGGCAAGCCGATCTACTCCTATCGCCTGTCGCTGCTGGGTTTCTGGTCCCTGGCCCTGTTCTACAGCCAGGTGGGCATGCACCACCTGGTAGGCGGCCCGATCCCTACCTGGGTGGTATCGCTCTCGATCGTGCAGTCGGTGATGATGGTGGTCCCCGTCATTGCCGTTGCCATCAACCAGCACACGCTGAGTCTTGGCAACCTCTGGGCCTGGCGGGAAAGCCTGCCGCTGCGCTTTGTGGCGCTGGGCGCCATCATGTATACCCTGGCCTCGCTTCAGGGTTCGCTTGAGGCCGTGCGGGCCTTCAGCACCGTAGCCCACTTCACCCACTACACCGTGGGTCACGCGCACCTGGGCGCCTACGCGTTCGTGGCCCTGGTGCTGTTCGGCGGCATCTATTACATGATGCCGCGCATCACCGGGCGCGCCTGGCCGATGCCCTGGGCCATCAGCCTGCACTTCTGGCTGGTCGTCGTCGGCTTTGCGATCTACTTCTTCGCGCTGAGCATCGGCGGCTGGCTCCAGGGGCTGGCCATGGTCGACGCCAGCCGGGAGTGGCTGGAAAGCATGGAGCTCACCGTGCCCTACCTGGCCGGCCGCTCTCTGGGCGGCACCCTGATGACGCTTGGCCACTTGGTCTTTGCCGCCAACCTGGCCGTGCTGTTCCTCAGCCCCCGGCGGCATTTCGAGGAGGCCCCGGAGGCCCGAGAAAACCCGGCCTCCCCGACCACGGTACAGGAGTCTGAAGCATGAATCGCATACTCCCCCTGATCGTCGTTGCCCTGGCACTGCTGGCCTTCGCCACGCTGTTTCTCGTGGCCGGCCCCGCGGCCCAGATCCGCACCATCGAAGCGCCCGACGGGCTTTCGCCCTACAGCGAGGCCGAACAGCGCGGCCGCGATGTCTATGTCAGCATGGGCTGCGTGTACTGTCACACTCAGCAGCCACGCTCCAACGAGCAGGGGCCGGACACGGCCCGCGGCTGGGGGCGGGCCTCCACCGCGGCGGACTACGTCTACGACGAACCGCACCTGCTCGGCACCATGCGCACCGGTCCTGACCTGCTCAACGTTGGAGCTCGCCTGCCCTCCCGGGCGTGGCACCTGACGCACCTTTATCAGCCCCGAGCGATCACGCCGACGAGCATCATGCCGGCCTTCCCCTTCCTCTTCGAAGCCAAGGAAGAGGCAGACAGCGACGACGTGGTGGTGAAGCTTCCCGAACAGCATCGCCCCGAGGGCAAGGTCGTTGTCGCCAAACAGGCCGCCCTCGACTTGGCCGACTACCTGCTCAGCCTCGATCGCACCTATCCGGCTGAACATGATCACCTTCGCGACAACGGCTTTGTGGCCGAGAAGGAGGATTCATGACCCAACGTTCCAGCAAACGTCCTCGTTCGGGGTTCGTAGCCGGCATCCGTTACCGGCACTTCGACCCTTATGAGGCCTACAACCCCATCCCCTGGCAGGTCACCGCCATCCTGCTGGCGCTGGCGGTCTGGGGCATTGTCACCCTGCTCACCGATAGCCAGCTCGCCGAAGCGCCGCCGAAGATTGGCGAAGACGCCGAGCAGGCCGCCGTTGAGGCGGCCTCCGGGAGCGCCGATGGCCAACGGCTATTTACCGCCTACTGCAGCACCTGCCACCAGGCCGACGGCGCTGGCGTCAAGGGTGCCGTGCCGCCGCTAAACGGCTCGCACTACGCCCTGGCCGAGGCGGAAGTCCCGGTAAATATCCTGCTGCACGGCCTGGACGGCGAAATCGAAGTCAGCGGCAGCGTCTACAACGGGCGCATGCCGACTTTCCGGCACCAGCTGGACGACGAGCAAATTGCGGCCATTCTGACCCACGTGCGCAGCGGCTGGGACAACCAGGCCGACGGCATTGAGCCTGAATTCGTGGCCGAGCAGCGCGAACGCTTCTCCGGGCGGGTGAGCCCCTGGGAGGGCGGCAAGGCGCTGGAGGATACGTTCGGTGTCGCCGACACCCTCTCCTCCTCGGCCCCTAGCGAGGAGGACTCCTGATGCGAACCTGGATAACACCCGGCCGGCTGGCCGGCCTCTCGGCGCTGGCCGTCGCCGGGCTTGGCCTTGCGGTGCTGACCTACGGCCAGGGCGAGCCAGGCTCCGCCGAACCGTCCGACGAGCCCACCGAGGCCGCCACCCAAGAGCCCGACAGCGAGAGCATCAGCTCCCCGCTGGCCGCGGTCTATTTCGGCCAGGAGGCGCTACGTGCGAGCATCGAACTCGCCGGACCGCTGGTCGGGATCGGTACCGACCGAGACTGGGCGTGCGGCACCTGCCACGGCTACGGCGCCCAGGGCGCGGAAAACGTGCCGCGCCTGGCCGGGCAGTCGGCGGGCTACATCACCAAACAGCTGCACGACTACGCCAGCGGGCGCCGCCAGAATGACAACATGCGCTATATCGCCGAGGGACTGAGCGCCGAGGAAATGGCCGCGGTCGGCCAGTTTTATTCGAGCATGAACACCTCAAGCACCGCGAAGCCCCAGCTAAACGGCGACCTTGAGCGGGGCCAGGAGCTGGCGCTGGAGGGCGACTGGAACCTCGACGTGCCGGCCTGCTACAGCTGCCACGGCTCCTCCGCCTGGGGCGTGGGGCAAAGCTTTCCTGCCCTGGCGGGTCAGCACCCAAGCTACCTCTATACCCAGCTCGCCGGCTGGAAGGCGGGGCGGCGCAACAACTCGCCGGGCAGGCTGATGCACAGCGTGGCCTCGGCGCTTTCCGACGCCGACATGCGCTCGGTAGCCGATTTCATGGCCACGTTGCCTGCCCCACCGGCCCGGCAGTCGACCCGGCTCGAAACGCCGGCGCCCGAGCGTCTGGCCACCTCCGCCCAAGCCGATAGCCAAGGAGGGAGCGACGAGCATGAGTGATCACAAGACGTCTAAAATGCAAAGATCTACCCGGCGGCGCCTGGCCTATGCCGGCGTCGGCGCGGTGGGGCTGTTTATTGTGGGAACCCTGGTCGCCAACTACGACCTGCTGCCCTACGTCACCGGCCCGGCGCCGCAAACCTCCGAGGCAGAGCGCAGCGCACAGATCGCCCGGGCGGCGCGCACCCAGCTCGACGAACAGCGCAAGGCCTGGCAGGAGGACCTTTCCGCCGGCCCGCCCAAGCTGCCTATCGGCCCGCGGGGCTACTACCAGCCCCCCCATGAAGATGACATCCCCGACGACGAGTTCGGCGATGCCGTGAAGCGCGGCCGAGAGATCTTCCTGAATACCGGGACCAACGCCGGCGAGTTTGCCGGCAACGACCTCGCCTGCGCCAACTGTCACCTCAACACCGGGCGCCGGCCTAACTCGGCACCGATGTGGGCAGCCATTACCAACTACCCGGCGTATCGCGGCAAGAACAAGATGATCAACACCATCGAGGACCGCGTTAACGGCTGCTTCACCTACTCGATGAACGCCCCCGCCTCGCCCAGCGGCGGGCCGCCGCCCCCGGGTCATCAGGTCTACAAGGATCTCGAGAGCTATTTCTCCTGGCTGGCCGACGGTAACGCGCTGCGCGAAGACGTACCCGGGCGCGGCTACCCCGCCCTGGAAGAGCCCGAGCAGGACTACGACCGGGAGCGCGGCGAACAGGTGTTCGCCGACAACTGCGCCGTCTGCCACGGGCTCAACGGCCAGGGCCAGAAAGACCTCAACGGTCGCTATATCTTCCCGCCGCTGTGGGGCCCCCACTCCTACAACTGGGGTGCTGGCATGCACCGAGTCAACACCGCCGCCGGCTTTATCAAGGCCAACATGCCGCTGGGCAGACCCGACAGCCTCAGCAATCAGCAGGCCTGGGACGTCGCCGCCTATATCAATAGTTTCCCGCGCCCGGCGGACCCGCGCCAGGTCGATGAAGGCCTTGATCTGGACGAGGCCAAGGAAGCGTATCACCAGCACAAGGACTACTACGGCGAGGCCCGTAACGGCGCCACCCTTGGCAAGGGCGCTACCCCGCGGAGCTAGCGCGGCGGGGTAGCCAGCCTCAAGGGCTTGGCGCCCCTACCCTTCCCCGGCCAGCCGCGAGGCGTTGGCGGTCACCGTCAGCGAGCTTGCGGCCATGGCGATGACCGCCACCACCGGGGGAATCATGCCAAAGGCGGCAAGGCTCAGGCCCACGGCGTTGTAGATCACGGCGAACACCAGGTTCTGGCGCATCACGCCATAGGCGCGCCGCGCCGCGTCCACGGCGTCGGCCACTCGGGTGACGCCGCCCTCGGCGATCGCCACGCTGGCTGCGGTCATGGCGGGGCCGGCGGCTTCTCTTACCGCGATACCCACTGTCGCCTCGGCCAGCGCCGGGCCGTCGTTGATGCCGTCGCCGACAAAGGCGACGCCGCCCCGGGTGGCGCGAACGATGGCCGCCTTGCCCTCGGGCGAGCAGTTGGCGTAGACCCGCGAATCCGGCAGACCCAGCTGGCGGGCCACGGCCAATGACGGAGGTGCTGCATCGCCGCTGACAATGGCGCACTCGATACCGCCGCGGCGCAGCCGGGCGACCGCCTCGACGGCATCGTCGCGCAGCCGATCCTTGAGCCAGAGCGTTGCCACCCAGAACCCGGCCACGGCGACCTCCACGCCAACGCGGATGGCCGGCGCGGCCTCGTCTGCCGCTTCGCTTTTGCACGTCACGCCCTGGCTTTCGAGAAAATCGGCGCTGCCGACCAGCACCGTGCCGTGCTCGGAGGCGTCCAGGCGGACTCCGCGCTCAAAGCGCTGCGGCGCGCTGGCCTGCCCGCTTGGCGAGGGCACCCCGGCGGTCTGTAAAGCGCGCGCGATAACGTGCTCCACGTCCTGCTCGGCCTGAGCGGCCAGGGCCAGAACCTCGTCTGACGTCAGCGACGTTTCCCCGCGCAGGTGCACCTCGTCAACGGCCAGCTGCCCCTCGGTCAGGGTTCCGGTCTTGTCGAACATCAGGGCATGGATGCCTGCCATGCTTTCCAGCGCCGCGGGATGACGAAACAGAATACCCCGGCGCGCCGCCTGGCTGGCCGCCGCTACGTAGGCCACCGGCACCGCGATGCCCACCGCGCAGGGGCAGGCGATGACCAGCACCGACACGGCCCGCAGCAGCGCTTCCTCCAGAGGGAATCCCACGGCGAGGCTGCCCAGAAGTGTCATCGTCGCCAGCCCGAGCGCTACGGGTACGATGAAGCGGGCGACCCGATCGGCGAGCCGCTGGGTGTCGCCCTTGGCCCCGGCCGCCTCGGCGATGCGCGCGCCGATGCGATCGATGCGCCGTCCGCCGACCGGCTTGTCGACAACCAGCGTCAGCGCGCTGGCCAGGTTGACGCATCCCGCCTCCACGTAATCGCCGCTGGCCACCGGAGCCGGCAGCGACTCCCCGGTGAGCACGCTGCGATCCAGCCGGCTCGCACCCTCGAGCACGATACCGTCAAGCGGAACGCGCTGACCGGCCGCGACCCGGATGCGCTCGCCGCTGGCGACCGTTTCCGCAGCTACGCTGACCGACTGCCCCGCCGCATCGAGGCGCTGCGCCGTTTCCGGCAGGGTATCTTTAAGGGCGTCGATCGCCTGGGTGGCGTGCCGCAGGGTGCGGGTCTCGATAAAGCGCCCCAGGGTCAGCAGGCCAACGAGCATGGTGGCGGTATCAAAGTAGACGTGGCTGCTGCCTTGGCTTAGCTGCCAGACCGATAGCCCCACCGCCGCGGTAACGCCGAGACCGATCAGGGTATCCATGCCGGGGACGCCGGTGCGCAGGGTGCGCCACCCGGCCAGCAGAATCGGCAGGCCGACAAAAAGCAGAACCGGCACGGCAAGAGCGCCGGCAACACAGGCGATCCACCAGCCGGTGGCGCTCGCCGCCACGCCGCCGCTATCGATATAGAGAACCAGCGAAAGCACCAGGGTCCACATGCCAAAGAAGGCGGCGATGGCCAGGCGAATGCCCAGCCGCTCGACGTGCCGGTCAATGCGCGCCAGGGTTTCGGCAGCGCTCAGCGGCGGCCCCAGACGATAGCCCAGGCGAGCCACCCGCCGCGCCAGCTCGCGCAGCCGGAGCTGGCGAGGGTCCCAGCGCACCACGGCGGTGGAGGTGGCAAAGCTCACCCCCGCCTCGGTGACGCCGGGCGTTCGCTGGATGACCTGCTCGGTGGCCGCCGCGCAGCTGGGGCACCAGAGCCCGTCGATGGAAAGCAGCGCCTGGCCGTCGCCCTCAAGCGCGTCGAGCGCCTCAGCGGCTTCCTCCCTGTCACGTCGCCGTTTTGTCATTGCTATACCTGCCCCTCCTCGACTTTGAACTCCGTTCACTACTTTCCGGGGCCATGCACCTAGCCGATGCCGTACCAGATGCCATTGGCGTCATCGTATTCCGCCAGCCCCACGGCCGCCAGCGACAAGAGCCCGTCTTCGATCTTTTGGCGCGGCTTGTTCTTGAACTGGCCGGCCAGGCTTTCCACGCCGTGAGGGCTTTCGGCGAGGGTTTCGCGCAGCGCTTTCAGCTGCTCGGGCGCCGCCTTGGGGAAGGCGCGCTTGGCTTTGGCCGCGGCCAGGCGCATCAGCAGCTCCTCGGCACAGCAAATCAACAATGGCGGATATACTATCATTGTCGCTAAGCTTAAGGTGACAAAGGGTTCCACAAGGAGGAAGCACATGCATCAACATATCGAATGGGACACACCCGGCGCACACAGCGTCGCCGCCTACTATGCCGAACACCCCGAGGGCTACAGCGAGCCGCGCCCCGGCGTCATTGTTTCGGGGCGCTATGAGGGCGTTAACGTGCGCGTTAAGGTAGAGGCCTACAAGGACCGGGTGAGCATCGGCAGCGTCGCTGCCATCATTGATGCCCAAGGCAAGCGCTTAAAGCAGCACGGCAAGATCCAGCTAGGGGATATCGTGCGCCTGCCCGACGACCAGCGGGCCTTTGAGTCCGTAAGCGAACCTCCCCGGGGAGAGGATGACTGACGCCGGCGTAACGCGTTAGACCCACTCTTCTCACTTTCAAGGCGCTTGGTGGCCAGCCGAACGCTCGGCTGTGCCCTCTCGTTGTGCGCCAGGCATGGCGCGTAGCACCGACAGGTGCTGTTCCCGGGGGTAGTGCCCCGGGATGACTTGGGGGTGAGAGTCCCCTACGGACCTTGATAGCGGGAACCGTTAGCCGAACAGC
>NZ_JASSZF010000056.1:0-7691 GCF_031935715.1 Halomonas garicola
TCGTCATCAACCCGACGCCGTGCCTTGGCCTGCTTGGACAACCCTCCGAGCACGACTTCGCGAGGAAGTCAGGGAGCAGAGCCTATGCGGCGAGTAGCAACATATTCGTGGGGATTCGTCAGGGCAAAACCCGAGATTGCTTCACTACGTTCGCAATGACGTAGTGGGGGTAGTGCTCGCTATGACGTAGTGGGGGTGGTGCTTCGCTCGCTATGACGGGCGCGTCATCGCGAGGAGCGCAGCGACGTGGCGATCTCTTGAGTGCGGTGGCATTGTAACGGCTTCACCACGGCATCAGGTCTTCCCAGCTGGGGTTCTCTGCTTCAATCAACGCGATCTTTTTCTTTCGTGAGCCTTTTTTAAGCTGCTTTTCGCGTTGAATGGCGTCTTGGGGGTGGTCATATAGCTCGCACCAGACGAGTTTGTGGCAGCGATACTGGCTGGTAAACCCCGGTGCCAGATTGTTTCTGTGTTCATAGAGGCGGCGCACCAGGTCATTGGTAACCCCTGTATACAAGACGCGGTTGTGCCGGTTGGTGAGCATGTAGACGTAATACGTTTTTTCCGGCATGGCGAGGGTTGCCTTGGTGGGATTATTCATCAAGCGTAGCCGTGCCTGCTGGTCTTCGCCTTGACGTAGACGGTGTGGGGGCTGTCAGCAAACCCCGAGATAGCCACGCTTCGCTCGCTATGACGCAGGAAGTGCGGTGGCGCCTTTCCCGGCTACCGTCGTCGCGAGGAGCGTAGCGACGTGGCGATCTCTTGAGCCAATATCGGGCAAAACCCGAGATTGCTTCACTGCGTTCGCAATGACGTAGTGGGGGTAGTGCTGCGCTCGCTATGACGGGCGTGTCGTCGCGAGGAGCGTAGCGACGTGGCGATCTCGTACTTGATGGCGTGGAGGGCGCTTTGCCGGGAGGAAGTGACTATTAACAACATGCAGCTCGGGCGCCTGTTAACGCGTTTGAACGGTGTCTGGGTGTTTGCCTTTGTGGCGCTGCTGATTGTGGTGCCTTTAAGCTATGCCATGGTGCCGCTGCTGGCGGGAGTGACGCTGCTGGCGGGGCTGGCGCTCACTCCGCCGCAGCGCCTTTGGCGCCGGCTCGACCGCGACGATGCCCTGCTGGGGGCCGCGCTGCTGGCCTATGGCGGGCTCTGGCTTGGCGACGTGTGGCGTACGGGAATCTGGCCGGTGGGCGAAGGCAATCAGGGCGTGCTGCTGCCGCTATGGCCACTGCTGGCCGCGGCGCTGCTGGTGTGGCTGCGCCGCTTTCCGCCGCCGACGCAAACGCTATGGTGGGCGGCAAGCTGCGGCGCGCTGGGCGCGGGCGCCATCGCGCTTTACGAACGGCTGGTGCTGGGCCAGGCGCGCGCCGCCAACGGTATGAACGCTATTCCCTTCGGCAACCTTGCGCTGCTGCTGGGGGCGCTCTCGTTGATGGGCGCGCTGTGGTGTTTGGGCCGCGGTCTCTCTGGCCGGCGCGGCCTGCTGGCGCTGAGCCTGCTGGGCGCGGCAGCAGGCCTGACCGGCTCGCTGCTGTCGGGTACCCGCGGCGGCTGGATCGCCGCGCCGCTGTTGTTGCTGTTGGTGTATCGGGCAGCACGCGGCCTGGTACCTACCGGCCTTCGCCGCGGTATTACCGCGGGGATCGTCGCCATACTGCTGGGCGTGGTGCTGCTGCCGCAGAGCGGGGTGGTGGCGCGAGTGGATCAGGCGGTCAGCAACCTTCAGCAGTATTGGCAGGGTGAGTCACGCGGGACCTCGGTGGGCCTGCGGCTGGAGATGTGGCGCGCCGGGGCCACACTCTTCCCCGAGCGGCCGCTGACCGGCTGGGGGGAAGGCCACCTGGAAGCGGCCCGCGACCGGCTTGTGGCAAAGGGCGAGTTCCCGCCCGGCATCAGCCGCTACGACCAGCTGCACAGCGACATGATCGACACCGCGGCGCGCCGCGGGCTGCTTGGCCTGGGTACCTTGCTAGTGCTCTACGGCGTGCCGCTGTGGCTGTTCTGGCGGCGTGCGAAGGGCTCGCACCGCGACCCGGCTCTGAGCGCGCTGGCGACCGCCGGCATGATGGTTCCCATCGCCTTTATCGACTTCGGCCTGACCCAGTCGATGCTGCGCGACGTGCGCGGGCTCAGCGGTTATCTTGGCCTGTGTGTGATTTGCTGGGCGGCCTTGCGACGGGCAGCAGAACAGCGGGCAGGCGGCCGCCAGACTCAGGTTCACGACGAATCCAACCCAGGGAGTTAACCATGGCAATACTGGTCACCGGCGGCGCGGGCTATATCGGCTCGCATATGGTGCTGACGCTACTTAAGGCGGGGCACGACGTCGTCGTGCTCGATAACCTGGCCAACGCCAGCCGGGAGGCGCTGCGCCGGGTGGCCGAACTGGCCGGCAAGGCGCCCACCTTCATTGAAGGCGATATCCGCGATCGTGACGCTCTGGATGCGCTGTTTGCCGACCACGCGATCAGCGACGTGCTGCACTTTGCCGGGCTGAAGGCGGTGGGCGAGAGCGTGGCCGAGCCGCTGCGCTATTACGAAACCAACGTCGCCGGCACGCTGACGCTGTGCCAGGCCATGGCGGCAGCCGGGGTTTATCGGCTGGTATTCAGCTCCTCGGCCACGGTGTACGGCGACGGCCACCCGATGCCGATTCACGAGGGCTTGCCTACGGGGAAGCCCACCAACCCCTACGGCACCTCCAAGCTGATGGTGGAGAACGTGCTGCAGGACCTCGCCCGCGCCGACGAGCGCTGGTCGATTGCGCTTTTACGCTACTTCAACCCGGTGGGCGCCCACGAAAGCGGGCGCATCGGCGAAGACCCCAACGGCAAGCCCAACAATCTGGTGCCGTTTATCGCCCAGGTGGCCGTCGGCCGGCGGGAGGCGCTGTCGGTCTTTGGCAACGACTACCCCACCGCCGACGGTACCGGCGTGCGCGACTATATCCACGTCATGGATCTGGTCGAGGGCCACCTGGCCTCCATGCAGGTGCTGGCCGCGCGCCGAGGGGTTGGCATTTGGAATCTGGGCACCGGGCGCGGCTATTCGGTGCTGGAGATGGTTCGTGCTTTTGAGCGCGCCTCGGGCCGCCCTGTGCCGTACAGAGTGGAGCCCCGCCGGGAAGGCGATATCGCCGAGTGCTGGGCGAACCCGGCGCTGGCCCGCGAGGAACTCGGCTGGCACGCCGAACGCGGGCTCGAGGACATGCTTGCGGATACCTGGCGCTGGCAGCAGGCCAACCCCCAGGGCTACGCCCGCTGACGGAGCGCGCGGCTCGCTATCGCCGTCGTGAGGATGGTGTACGCTTCCCGCTATCGTCGTCGCGAGGAGCGTAGCGACGTGGCGATCTCTTGGGCCGATATCGGGCAAAACCCGAGATGGCCACGCTTCGCTCGCCATGACTGGTAGTAGATATGGCGCTCACCGCCCGCTACCGTCGTCGCGAGGAGCGTAGCGACGTGGCGATCTCTTGGGCCGATATCGGGCAAAACCCGAGATGGCCACGCTTCGCTCGCCATGACGTAGTGGGGGTAGTGCTGCGCTCGCCGTGACGTAGCGGGTATCGCGCTGCGCTCGCCATGACATATCGGGCATGCACGCTGCTCTTTTAAGCACAACCAATGAAAAGGACTCCCCCATGAACATCGCTGTTGCCGGTACCGGCTACGTCGGCCTTTCCAACGCCATGCTGCTGGCCCAGCATAATGACGTGGTCGCCGTGGATATCGTGGCGGAAAAAGTCGGCCTGTTGAATAACGGCATCTCGCCCATCGAGGACGCCGAGATCAGCGACTTTCTCGCCAACCGCTCGCTGAGCTTTCGCGCTACGCTGGACGCCGAAGCAGCCTACCGCGAGGCCGATATCGTGCTGATCGCCACGCCCACGGACTACGACCCGAAGACCAACACCTTTGATACCTCAAGCGTGGAAGCGGTGATCCAGACCGTCATGGCGGTCAACCCCGGGGCGCTGATGGTGATCAAGTCCACCGTGCCGGTCGGCTACACCCGGGGGGCCAGCGAACGCTTTGGTACGGAAAACCTGCTGTTTTCCCCGGAGTTTTTGCGCGAAGGGCGGGCGCTGTACGATAACCTGCACCCCTCGCGGATTGTTGTCGGCGAGCGCTCCGAGCGCGCCGAGCGGTTTGCCGGCCTGCTGAAGCAGGGGGCGGAAAAACAGGACATCCCCTGGCTGTTGACCAACAGCACCGAGGCCGAGGCGATCAAGCTGTTTGCCAATACCTACCTCGCCATGCGCGTGGCGTATTTCAACGAGCTGGACACCTACGCCGAGACCCACGGGCTGGACAGCCGCCAGATCATTGAGGGGGTGGGGCTCGACCCGCGCATCGGGGATCATTACAACAACCCCAGCTTTGGCTACGGCGGCTACTGCCTGCCCAAGGATACCAAGCAGCTGCTGGCCAACTATCAGAACGTGCCCAGCAACATCATTCAGGCGATCGTCGATGCCAACCGCACCCGCAAGGACTTTGTCGCCGGACAGATTATCAACCACCGGCCGGGAGTGGTGGGGGTTTATCGCCTGATCATGAAGGCCGGCTCGGACAACTTCCGCGCCAGCGCCATGCAGGGGGTGATGAAGCGCATCAAGGCCAAGGGGGTTGAGGTGATCGTGTATGAACCGGTGCTGGAAGAGGACACCTTCTACGGCTCGAGGGTGATGCGCGACCTGGACGCCTTCAAGGCCAAAGCCGATGTGATCCTCAGCAACCGTATGGTCAGCGAGCTCGCTGACGTCAAGGATAAAGTCTATACGCGCGATCTTTTCGGCAGTGACTGAGTAGCTCTTTGGTGGCTACATCATCGCTGACTGAAGTCAGCTCCCACAACACCCTGCTGCCACCAGGGCCTTGTGCCACCGCCCCGGCGGCAGGGCAGCAGGCGGCACTTTACCCCTTGGCTTCGCTGAAGGTCTGGCCGGAGACGCTGGGGTGGTAGAGCGGCTGGACGCTGTTGCCGTCGGGGTCGAGGCAGTAGAAGCTGTAGCCGCCGTCGCCGTGGTCGTGTGGCGGGCGCGAGACCTTGATGCCCTGGGCGACCAGGTAGTCGTACCACTTGTCGACATCTTCCTTGTTATCGACCACAAAGCCGAAGTGGTCGAGGCGCTGGGGGTCGCCGCCGGTGTCTTCCTTGGCCCGGGCGAGCGAGAAGTTGTCGTTGCCAAGCGTCAGGTAGACGAGGTTTTCGTGGGCGCGGCGCAGAAGCGACATGCCCAGGATTTCGGTGTAGAAACGCTCGCAGGCTTCCAGGTCCTGTACCTGCAGGGCGATATGGCGCATGCCGTTAAAGGCGGGTGGGCGTTGCATAAAAGCTCCGTGAGTTGAAACAAGGATGGGTTGTGGTGGAAAATCGCCGCCACCGGGCGGACTATGGAAATATTTTCCATTACGTTATTGTCCGCCAGTATAGCCGTCAACCCAGGGAGATGCCATGTACTGCATTATTGTTCAGACCCAGCTCAAGCCCGGCAAGCGCGAGGAGTTTCTGCGCGCCATGCTGCCCAACGCCGAAGCCTCGGTGCGCGAGGAGCCGGGCTGCTACGTCTTCGACGTGCTCGAGGACCAGAACAGTCCCGACCTTTTCCACCTCTACGAAATCTACGAAAGCAAGGAGGCGCTTGCCGAGCACAAGACCACCGAGCACTACAAGGAAAGCCGCGCGGTGGTCAACGAGCTGATCGCCGAGCAGAGCGTGATCAAGGCCGACGTTCTGGCGGCCAATCACGCGTCCAAGCGCTGAGCTGCCGCGGCGGCAGCGCGTTTTCCCGGCGGTACAGGGGTAACGGCACGGCCTTCGGGTCGTGCCGTTTTTGTATCTCGTGATAAGCTTTTGTTCATTGCCGCGGGCGCTCTCCGCCCGACGGAGCAGCGTTGACCCCCAATGGCTGACGCGGCCTCGCCTGGCGGGCTGCAACGCCTTACCATCAGGAAAACTGCCCCATGCTTGCCCGTTTAAAGCTCGCCGCCTGGCTCCCCGCAACGGCGCTTGGCCTCGGCCTTGGCTATACGCTGATCACTCTGACGCGCCTGCCCTGGTGGACGCTGCCCTGCGTGGCCGTGCTGGCCGGCGCCCTGGGCCTGCAGCTGCGGGTGGGCAGCAACGTTGGCGGCTACCGCCGGGCCTGGCCGTGGTCGCTGGTGCCGCTGTGCCTCTGGGGCCTTTACGTTTACCTTGCCGACAGCTTCGGCAACGTCGACCTGGGCGCGGTGTTTTTCCACCTTCAGGCGGGGATTACCGACCACGGCGGCACCGAGCGCCTGATCGCCGCCGGGGTTTATACGCTGTGCATGATCGGGCTTTTATGCGCCTTTACCTGGCTGGTGCGCCGGGACGCCCGGCTGCGGCGCATCGAGCCTTTGATTGCGCTGGCGCTGCTGGTGGGCAACCCGCTGCTGCTGGGGCTCGGGGAGCGCAGCGCCGCGGTGGTCACCGACGACGGCGGCTGGCTCGACCGCCACTACCAGCACCCCGCCATCGACAGGCAGGACGACCCGCCCAACCTGGTGATCCTCTACCTGGAAAGCCTGGAGCGCACCTACGGCGACGCCACCTTCGGCGACACCTACGACGACCTGCGCGAGCTTGGCGAAGACGCCGTGGTGTTTGAAGGCGTCGAGCAGATCAACAACACCGGCTGGACCATGGCCGGCATGATCGGCAGCCAGTGCGGCACTCCCTTGATGCCCGCGGGGCTGGTTCACGACCGCCAGTTCGAGCCGCTGGCCGAAGTGGTACCCGGGGTGAAGTGCCTGGGCGACCTGCTCGACGAGCAGGGCTACCGGCTCAGCTACCTGGGCGGGGCGAGCAAATCCTTTGCCGGCAAGGGGCGCTTTTACGAAGGCCACGGCTTCGACAACGTCATGGGCCTCGACGAACTCAAGGACGGGCTTGACGACCCCGACTACGTCAACGACTGGGGGCTCTACGACGACACCCTTTACGACCTCACCGTCGACGAAATCAAGCGCCTGGACGCCGAAAGCGACGGCCCCTGGGGGGTGGTCAACATCAGTTTGTCCGCCCATGCGCCCGCCGGCTTCCCGGCCCAGAGCTGCCGCGAGCGCCAGGGCGAATGGGACGATCAGGACATTCTCTACTCGGTGAAGTGTTCGGCCTGGCTGGCCCGCCGGCTGGTCGAGCGGCTGGAGGACGAAGGCCTGCTGGACGATACCCTGGTGGTGGTGGCAAGCGACCACCTGTCCATGCGCGTCTCGGTCTGGGACGAGCTTGTCGGCCTGCCCCGGGAAAACACCTTTATGCTGCTGGGCAACGGCCTGGAACCCCGGCGAATTTCCCGGCGCGCCTCGATCGTCGATCTGTTTCCCACCATCCTCGACGCCATGGGCTACCCGGCCGCAGAGCACCGGGCCGGGCTCGGCGCGTCGCTGTTGAAGCCGGACTCCCACACCCTGCTTGAGCGCTACGGCAAGGACAAGATCAACGCCCGGCTGCTGGAAGAAAACGAGCTGCAGCATCGCCTTTGGGAAGGCCTTGCGCCCCAGCGGCGCGAGGACCAGGAGCCGCCCCAGGACAATTATTAGGGTCTGTTGACGTTTCATGGCAGGGGTATTGGCAGGATAGGGGCAAGCTCACAGAATAAAGGTTCCTAAGCCAACAAACTGCAAGCCTGCCATGCCCCGACAAATGCTCACGGATGA
>NZ_JASSZF010000057.1:0-5750 GCF_031935715.1 Halomonas garicola
GGCCTGCATGGGTCTCCTTCGCATGTTGTTGTGTGTCGTAACTCACAACATGCATGACTCATGCAGGCTTTTTCAATCCTATCATGCTGATTTTATTACCCATTTCATGGGGATTCCTCAGATTTTATAGGCATTTGGTGAGGGGCAGTATGTGCCTGCCCTCCCTAATCTCTGTAAGGAAGGCCAGGCACAGAGGTCATTTTTACAGATAATTTATCGCTAGCTTCAGGATTCGCTTTTATCCTCAAGGAAGCGTTTGAAAATTTCTACGCCCTCAGCGTTTCGATCCGACATTTCGGCTACTTTGGGCCAGACTTTCTCGATGGACAGTTCCCGCATCCGCTCAACTTCCTCATCGCTGAAGCGAATGACTTCACCGCCTTCGTCTTTCAACGTCTGCAGCGCGATATCTACCTGGTCAGCATGCAGCTGGCTCGTCTCAAAGTAGGTTTCTTCGAAGATGCCCTCGATCTGTTCACGCTGCCAATCGGTTAATGCATTCCAGGCTTCCAGATTCACGTAGGTTTCCTGGTGCTGAGCCGGGTTCCAGCCGGGTAAAATGGCGTAATCGACCACTTCCTGGAACGACATATCATCAATGCCGCCGGTATCCCAGTAGGTGCCTTCGATAGTGCCCAAGCGAATAGCCGTATAAATATCACCGGCACCCATAGAGACAGCGGTACCGCCGACTGCTTCGTGGAACAGGGCCTGGGGGCCGCCGGCACGCATTTTCTTACCTTTCAGGTCTTCGTATTTCTCCACGCGGAAGTTGGTGAACATGGCGTTCGCCCCCTGGTTGGTCCAGCCGATCCAGTGAAGCCCGCGCTCGTGGGCAGCCTCCTGAACCAGGTCCCCCACTCGGTAGTCGTCCCCCCACATGACCTCCCAGGCCTCTTCCGGATTACTGGCCCCCATGGCCAGGCCATAGGCCAACATACCTTCCGGGAGCACCCCGCCGTAGACCGTTGCCCAGCCGGCATAGCCTTCGGTCATCCCCGACACCGTGGCATTAAAGGCTTCATTGCCACTGGTCAGGGAGCCTGCAGGCATCAGCTTGATTTTTACGGTACCTTCCGTGGCCTCCTCTACCGCCTCAGCCCAGGGCACTAGCCCTTTATCCCAGCCGGCATCGGACGAATCAAAGGCCGGTTGAAATACCCATTCGGTCACTTTATCCGGTGGACCCTCGGCTTGAGCCAGAGCATAGGTGGACATAGCGCCGACGCTGATTGCTGTTATGGTTATAATGCTGCGCTTGACAGATATCATTTCACGACCCCTTTCTTTTTTTAAGGTTGGTTATCCCGACGCAATGTCAGCCCCGAGAAATGCATGCTTATGGTTTTTTTATAATTACTTTTATATCTTCTACGAATTGCTTGATGACAATCATCAGCACAATAAAGGCAGCTAGCGGGATGGCGCTCTTGATGGGATAAATCGGTACGGGAACGGCCGTAGGCGTTACCTCACTGAATTTGATTGACATCATGGCTGAAGCGGTGCCTTCCCAAATCAGAACGCCCAGAAAGGCGAAAGTAAGGACCGATGTCAATACGTCGCATATCGCTTTGGTGCGAGCCGAAAAGTTGGCATAAAAAAGGTCAAGCTTGATGAAGGAGCCGTGTTTCAACGCATAGCCGCCACCGACGCAGGCTATCAGTACCATGGCGGCTTGAATCGAAGCACCGATCCACTGGGATGCCGAATTGAGAACATACCTTAGAAAAACGTCGGTGACGCCAAACGCCATGCAGTAGAGTATAAGGAGGCAGCCGATAAGCCCCATATATTCGATTACCTTATCGAGTGTCCTACTGAAAATAGTATTCAGCATTTTTTGCCCCTTGAGCGTATATTCTTTTTATTTAGTTAAAATTAATATAAATCCCTTATCTATTTGAGCTCTTGTTTTTCAGCACGTAGCTCATGTAGCCACTACTCGGCGGACTGTTCCGCGACGATACTCTCGGTTTCTCCCTCGAACACCGTCTCGCCACCGACGATGGTCTCAAGCACCTTGATATCCTTGATCTTCATCGGGTCGAGATGACCGATCGACAGCGGGTTGTCGGACAAGATCACGAAGTCCGCGAGCTTGCCGGGTTCGATGCTGCCTTTTATATCCTCTTGGAAATACTGCCAGGCGGCGTTGGTAGTGATCGCCTTGAGCGCCTCCAGCGGAGCAACCTGCTGATCCTCCCCGATGATGTCGCCGTCGGTCGACATGCGATTAACCGAAGACCAAATCATCTGAATGCCGTCGATCGGTACCACCGGCGTGTCGGTATGGGTGGTGGGCGTCAGGCCGTGTTCGTAGGCGCCTTTCAGCGGACTCATATGTTCGGCACGCGATTCGCCAAAAAAGACGTTCTTGTGGCGATCCCCCCAGTAGAAGGTGTGGCCGATGAAAAAATCGGGATGTACGTCGAGCGCCGCCATCTGGTTGAGCTGATCGGGCCGGGTGAACTGCGAGTGCTGAATCGTGTGGCGCGCATCCTCGCGCGGCGAGGCAAGCTGGGCGGCGGCAAAGGCGTCGAGCGTATCCTGGATGCCCTGGTCGCCGTTGGAATGAACGGTAACCTGCCAGCCTTCCCGGTGTAATGCTTCGACGAAGTCGAAGAACTCGTCGCGGTCGTCCCAGTACGGGAAGCCCCGGTAGGATCCGTCATCCTGCGGCCGCTGCGTTTTGTAGGGCTGGCTGAAGTGTGCCGTGTAGCCCTGCGGTGAGCCGTCAATGACGAGTTTCATGGGGCCGTGATGGATCATGTTACTACCGGCGGTGATATCGGATCCTGACTCCACTGCGGGATAAGTCCGTGCATCCTCAATGTTTGTCTCCCTTGGCCAGTACGTCAGCCGCAGGAAGAGGTCTTCATCATTGAGCGCCTCTTTGTACACATCGATCATGTCGGGGTTACTAGGCTGGTCGTTGGCGGTGGTGAAACCATGCGCGGTCCACATCTCGGACGCTTTGCGGATGCCGGCGAGCTGATCCTCCTTCGTCGTTTCGGGGGTGAGGTCGCTGACCAGCTGGCCCGCATTGCCTTCCAAAACGCCGGTGGGATCGCCGGTCTCGCTATCCTTTGCCACACGCCCGCCGTCGGGGTCGGTCGTATCGGCGGTAATGTCGGCCATTTCGAGGGCCTTGGAGTTGACCGCCGTGACGTGACCAGAGATATGTTTGGCAATCACCGGATGCGACGTGCTGACCTGATCGAGATCTTCCCGCGTTGGATGGCGGCTCTCGTCGAGTAGCGTATCGTCGTAGCGGGCCCCACGGATAACCTCGCTCTCGCTGTTAGCTTCCGCCTCGTCCGTTAGCTTGGCGATGAGGTCGTCCATGCTGGTGACGTTGCCGATCGGCGGCGGGTTGAGATCAACCTGCTGCAGGGCCGAGGTTCCGGCGCTGACGAAGTGGCCGTGGGGGTCGATGAAGCCGGGAAGCATCGTTTTCCCCTCAAGGTCGATCCGCTCGGTGCCGTCGTCGGTCAGCGGCTTGATATCGGCCAGCCGGCCGACATGGGTAATGCGGTCGCCTTCGACGGCAACCGCTTCAACGAACAGATTTTTCTCGTTCATGGTGACGATGTTGCCGCCGTAATAAATCTGGTCGACTTGCGCATAGGCGGCGGAAGAAGCAGCTAAAGCAAGGAGAGGCAAAGAAGCCGTGGCTATTATTTTAGGGAAAACTAACTTATACATTCCGACCCCACTATATTATTAAGCGAAATGCAAAGTGCACGCTTTTAAACTCAAGGAAACTACGTATAACCTCAAGAAAAAATACGTAGAAATCATTCTTTATCAGGGTATTACGTATCTTTCCTCACCTACGGTTTTCATTGCTGCAAGCGATCGACGCTTAGATAGAACATAGGCATCTTAACCAAAGGCTGTCAAGCTACGCTCGGCGAAAACCACCTAAAGGCTAAGGCCGCTTAAAAGCTGAGTAGGTATCTGATTTAGGCCGGTATTTTAGCGGATGCGGCTGATAGGCTCTGTCAGATGGAAAAGTATAAAATCACCATGTCAAGCGTCTGGTAATGTATCGAAAAGAAGCTGTTTTGCCTTTCGTTTTTGTTCATAAAATGAGCGTTAAGAAGGCTGGCTATCAACTTTACGATGAGACCTAACAATGATCCGTAGCCTTTTAATCACCGCCGACGGCGAGCTTCACACCGGAGGCGAAGAGCTTATCGAGCGCTTTCACGCCGAGCCCAAAAGCCGCATCTGGATTGATGTTCAGGGGGAAGGCAGCGCCCGGGGAAAGGCGCTGCTGGAGGCGTTTGGCTGCCATCCGCTGGCGATTATCGATGCTCAGAAGGATAATCGCCACCCGCCCAAGATCGAGGAGTTTGACTCGCATACGCTGATCATCTATCGCGGGCTTGCCGCCTTTGATGCCGACCTTGACTACCGGCCCCAGCAGATCCCCTTTTTCATCGGCGAGCGCTATCTGATCAGCCTGCACGCCGGCCTGGCCATGAGCATCGACCGAATGCTGGGGCAGAACGGCGGCGCGCTGCTGCAGAAATCTCCAGGCCATCTGGCGCTTCGCATCATGTATCTGTCGGCAGGGTTTTATCAGGAAAGCCTGACCGAGTTCGAGGCCAGGCTCAGCGAGCTTGAGGATGCGCTGATGGAAAACGGCACCGATACGCTGATGAAACAGGTAATCGGCTATCGCTCGCGGCTGTTGAAAATGCGGCGGCTGTTCAACTACCACCAGTCGATTACCAGCGAACTGCTATCCACGGACTGCGAGCATATTCCCCACGGCAACGAGGATACCGAGCACGCGATTACCGACGTTCACGAACGCTTTGAACGCCTCTACAGCCTGACCAGCATGTACTACGACATTTGCGGGGATCTGGTGGACGGCTATATGTCGCTGTCCTCGCACCAGCTGAACCGCACCATGCAGGTGCTCACGGTGATCACCGCGATCTTTGTACCGCTGACGTTTCTGGCCGGTATTTACGGCATGAACTTCGCCTATATGCCCGAGCTCGACGAGCGCTACGGCTATTTTTTCCTGCTGGGCAGCATGGCCGCGATCGCCCTGGGGCTGATCTGGCTGTTCCGGCGCTGGCGTTGGCTTTAGCCGGCGCCCTTGCTGTTTGAACTCAGGCCTGGAAGCGAGCAGTAGAATAACTTTGGCTTTTGCGATAAGGCGGCTGTCGTGGCAACAACGTGCATAAAATAGGCAGCCTAGCCTTTAATGTGCAAAGAAAAATCATAAAACGGGCTATCCGGAACTTCCTCTGCGGGTCTGCTGACTGACTAGGCAGCCGATTTGGAAACGGTGTTTTTACCGACTTCATCGGCTATCGGGCAGTATGCTGTGGGACCGCATACTTCCTTATTTTCGGTTTTAACCGAAGATTACCTCATTGGTCCGTAAGGTTAGATTCAACTGCCAAACGAAGATTGATGGAGTGATATTCATGCGTACTAAAACCCCTATGACTCGTACTGCTCTTTTGACTCTGCTGACAGCGGGGGCTCTGAGCCTGGGCGGCATCGGCGTTGCTACGGCTGCAGACGGCCAAGGCCAGCCTGGCGATACGGGCACCACCGGAGATACGACCACCATGGAAGAAGGTCAGGGCCAAGGGCGGAACCTGTCAACCTGATTCGGACAGATCGTTAAAAATTAACGTCGATTTTGCAGCGGTATGGCTCGCCGCCGACAGTGTCGGGAAGTTCACTACGCTGTACGGCGCTGGGTCGTCATCATC
>NZ_JASSZF010000058.1:0-5158 GCF_031935715.1 Halomonas garicola
CTTTCAGAAAATCAAGAAGTTCCGGCGGTTATCTACACGCTATGAGCGACTGGCAAGAAACTACCAGTCACTCCTCTGCCTCGTGTCAGCCGCCATATGGCTGGCCTAATTGTTAACGCCCCCCTAGTTCATCACCGATGTCTGTCAAGCTTTGACACCAGCCTCCAAGGCCTTCTGGGGGCTGGTTTTCCGTAAGGAAATCGCTTCAACCTTGCTATGCAAAAAAAACGGGATCTTCCCTGCTCCAGCCTCGTGATTGGCTATGCGCGGGTCTCGATGGCGGAGCAGGAACCGCGTTGCAGACCGATGCGCTTCGCAAGGCGGGGTGCGAGCGAATCTTCGATGACACTGCTTCCGGGGCCAAGGCGGAACGACCGGGGCTGATGGCAGCCCTGGCGTTCCTTCGCGATGGGGATGTACTGGTCGTGTGGCGACTGGACCGGCTGGGACGTTCGCTGCCGCATCTGGTCGAGGTGGTTAGCACCTTGGAGGCGCGTGGTGTTAGGTTCCGGTCGCTGACCGAAACCATCGATATCACCACGCCCGGTGGGCGGCCTATCTTCCATGTGTTCGGTGCCTTGGGGCAGTTCGAGCGCGACCTGATCCGTGGTCGCACCAAAGTGGGGCTGGCTGCTGCCGCCGCTCGTGGGCGCAAAAGAGGGCGCGAGCCTGTCGTCACCGACGACAAGCTGAAGCGGGCAAGGGAGCACCTGGCCAATGGGCTGAACGTCCGCGAGTCCGCCGCATGGTTCAAGGTTAGCAAGACGGCCCTCTACGCCGCCTTGAAGGCTAGCCAGCCCGATTCCCCAGACCGAAGTGCAATCACTCCTGACACTCCGTGCGGTCGCCTTCTGAAAATGACATCCGGCGGCATATTCCTTGACAACTACCGACCAGGGACCTCGTCCATTCCCCGCTGACTTCCAGGCACGTTGGCTACCCAGACCCAGCGCCAGAAGCTTGCGGCGCCGAGTTTTCGGACGTTTCCATTGCCGCCAGATCACGCAACGCAGTCGGCGACGTATCCAGCTATCCAGCGCTTCCAAGGGGCGCTTCACGTCGACGAGACTGAAGTAGCTGGCCCAGCCCGATAGCTATTGGGCTTCGAGTCTCATTGCCCTCTCGCCCAGATGTGGCTGCCTCATATACGACTCCTGTTCGTCGGCCGGGAGTTTGCCTTCAGCTTCCTTCAGATTCCGCCTCGCGGCGGACACCCTTGCTGTTCGGCTAGCGGTTCCCGCTATCAGGGTCCGCAGGGGACTTTCACCCCCAAGTCATCCCGAGGCACCACCCTCGGGAACAGCACCTATCGGTGCTACGCGCCATGCCTGGCGCACAATAAAAGCGCCGCGCGGAATGCCCGCGCGGCGCTTGCGTTAGCTGACCGTCAATAAGAGCAAGAGGACAGCCTATCTATACATGAGCGTTTAACGAAGTTCGCTCACGGCCTCTTGAATCTCTTCCACGGCGGCCTTGCTGAAGTTTTTGGTCAGGGTGTGGATCACAAGCTTTTGCGTCGAAGCATCGAGCTTTTCGCGCAGCAGCCCCAAAAACTTGGCCGGGGCAACGATAATCAGCTTGTCCATGCTGTTGTCGATACGTGCCGTATACAGACGGTCGGCCACCTGTTTGGCAAACACTTCCCTGGCATTATCCAGCGCCGAGCCTTCATCCGACGAGCGCGCCGTGCTTGACGCCGACTCGTGCACCGAGGCGCCGGGGCTGTCGGTAACCAGATCGCCCTCGTGCAGCCGCCCTTCGGCATTCACCAGGTTTTCCTGTTCAGCGAGCTTCAGCGCATCGCGGGTAAAAATGCGCGCACGCGCGGCGTCGGCTACCACGATATAGGTTGTCATCGTTGCACTTCCTCCTGTTCAACGGCGGGCCTCGACCCGGAACCTGCTGGTACTACCTCTTTACCATGGCAAGCGCCCCGAAGCAGGTCAACATTGCCCCTTACCGGAGACGCTCACACCGCATCCTTGCCGGTCTCACCGGTACGGATGCGGATCACCTGTTCCAGCGGCATGACAAAAATCTTGCCGTCGCCAATCTTGCCGGTATTAGCCACCTGGGTAATGGCTTCGATGACCTGTTCGGTAAGATCGTCATCCACGGCCACCTCAATTTTCACCTTGGGCAGAAAGTCCACTACGTATTCGGCGCCGCGATACAGCTCGGTATGGCCTTTCTGACGCCCGAAGCCCTTGACCTCGGTGACGGTAATGCCTTGCACGCCGATATCGGAGAGCGACTCGCGCACGTCATCAAGCTTGAACGGCTTGATAATCGCAGAAATCAGTTTCATGGCAGTATCCTTCAACGTAACGCTGGATAGGTAGAACGCACGAGGCACGGTTACCCCGGCGGCAAATTACGCTTAAGCATACACTGCAACCGGACACGAAGAAAAAATGCCGCCAAGGCAAGCATCAGGGGTTTTCTGCATGCGTATTGGCGATGGGTTGCGTATCCTGCTGAGAGATACACTGTTATTTTGGGACATCAAGGAGAATGCCATGGCCGCTCAAGACCGCATCAGCCAGCTTGCCCAACAAATCGGCGACCGCCTGCAGAATGCCTCCCAGGCGCCTGAAGATATCCACAAAGGCGTGCAGCAGGCGGTACGCGGCGCCTTCGATCGCCTGGAGCTGGTGTCCCGCGAGGATTTCGACATCCTCATGGACGTGCTCCAACGCACCCGCGCCCGGGTAGAAGCGCTGGAAAGCCAGGTCGCCGCGCTGGAAGCCGCCGTTGACCCCGACGCCAAGCGCGAAAGCGCCGCGGAAGACCGGGAAACAACCGGCACCTTTCCCCGGGCCGACGACGGCCCGGCAGCAGGCAGCGATCGCCAGGCGTAGGCCCGCACTACCCTACGTCATCGCGGCAAGCGCGAGCGTAGGACAAATCGTTTAGCCATCACCTGCCACCAGCGAGGGCACGCCATGACGCTTGCGATTGTTGCCACCCGGGCGGGGTTGGGGCTTGAAGCGCCGCCGGTTCAGGTGGAGGTCCACCTGGCCAACGGCCTGCCGGGGCTGACGCTGGTGGGCCTGCCCGAGGCGGCGGTAAAGGAAAGCCGCGAACGGGTGCGTAGCGCGCTGGTCAACGCCGGCTTTGACTTTCCCAACACCCGGCGCATTACCCTCAACCTGGCCCCGGCGGACTTGCCCAAGGAAGGCGGGCGTTTTGACCTCCCTATCGCGCTGGGGATTTTGGCCGCCTCCGGCCAGCTGCCGGCGGAGTCCCTTGAAGGCATGGAGTGCGCAGGCGAATTAGCGCTGGACGGCAAGCTGCGCGCCGTGCCCGGCGTCTTGCCCCTTGCCCTTGCCACCAGGGCCGCCGGGAACCGGCTGATTATTCCCCGTGAATGCGCCGATGAAGCGGCCCTTGCCGGACAGGACTTAACCGTGCTGCCCGCCGGCTCGCTATGGGAAGTTGTCGCCCACCTGCTCGACCAGGAGCGTATTGCGCCGCACCGGCTATCGGCGCCGCCCGTCGCCACTGAGCCCCTGGCTGACCTCGCCGACGTGCGCGGCCAGCAGCAGGCCCGGCGGGCGCTGGAAGTCGCCGCGGCCGGCGGTCACAATCTACTAACGTCATAGATTTGGAGACCTACTAAAAAGCGCACTGAAATCGAATGGTTGGCTTGAGTTGGTCAAGATAGGTGATGGGCAGGCCCGCTACTACGTATGTGCGTAGAAGGTTGCTGGTAGAGCGGGCCTAAAGATTAGGTTTGAACTAACAATTTCCTAGCCAAACAGCGTGACTACTATTCCGTAGATACCGACAAGGCTCATTCCGATAGTTCCAAAAATGTTTACTAATGGAATGCCAGTCATTACAACCGCTGCGATGCCAGCCTTCCACCATTCCCAATCAAACAGAAACATGAAGCCATAAATCGACAACGGCAGTTGAAAGATAAGAAGCGCGAAGAACGCTCCACCAGCTATTGAATCTAAGGCATTCTTCATTGAGTTTTTGCTTAATGACATTTGTCTGATCCTATTTGCATGCGTGACAGTCAAGGCGGGATGGTTTGTACAATAAATGCTTGGCTATGTCGACTTAGTACCTTTATCTATGATGGCTCGTAAGGTGTACCCTGTGAGCCATGCGGAAGGTTGGTGCCTAGGGTGGCTCATTGCTGTTGACATCCCGTGAGCTAAGCCCTAAATTATGAGCCATATATATTGAGCCATCTAGAAGGAAGGAAGCCATGGCCTGTATCGCTTACACCAGGGTCAGCACCGAAGACCAGTCAACCGGCACTCAGAGAGCCAGCATTGAGGAACGCCACAAGGTGGATCGCTGGTTCACCGATGAAGCCACCTCAGGGGCCATCAAGGCGAAGGACAGGAAGGGGCTCAGTGAGCTACTGAGCTATGTCCGAGAGGGCGATACCGTCATCGTGTACGCCATCGACCGATTGGGCCGGAATACCATTGACGTTCTAGAGACTGTGGATGCCCTCAAGGCGAAGGGGGTAGCTGTCCTATCTCTCCGTGAGGGCTTCGACATGAGTACGCCGATGGGCAAGGCCATGCTCACTATGCTTTCAGCGATGGCTGAGCTAGAGCGTTCCAACATCAAGGAACGCCAGATGCAGGGCATCAAGAGAGCCAAGGCAGAGGGGAAGGCTCTCGGCAGGGAGAAGGTCATCAATGACAGCGAGGTAGCCCTGTGGCGTCAGGAGAACAGCGCCAGCATCAAGTCTACAGCTATGCACTTCGGTATCTCTCCGGCATCGGTCAAGCGAGCCTGTCAAGCAGTCAAGCAGGCCAGCTAGGAGGGATAGTCACCGGGGTAGGGGATAGCCCTCCTGTCTTTCAGATAGCCCTGTGCGCCTCTCTAAGCCGCGTTCGTGCTCGGCATGGCCTACGGGGCATCTGTGGCTGTTCAAGCTCTCAGGGAGCCTGTGCGGGCGTTCTGGGCGATGCCGGTTAACCCGGACTATAGGAGAGGTGCAGGAAGGCCATGCCGTTGCATGGGTTTCCGCCCACTATAGAAGCGATGGTGACTCAGGGGCTGCCCCTAGGGTGTGTTAACAATCATTAGTTTCGTTTAAACTGATTTAGTATTCATAGATTTTGGTGGGCCATGAGTCGGTTGAAGTTACGCGATGATCAGTGGGAGCGAATCGAGCACCTGCTCC
>NZ_JASSZF010000059.1:0-4885 GCF_031935715.1 Halomonas garicola
GGCCTGCATGGGTCTCCTTCGCATGTTGTTGTGTGTCGTAACTCACAACATGCATGACTCATGCAGGCTTTTTCAATCCTATCATGCTGATTTTATTACCCATTTCATGGGGATTCCTCAGGGTTTTGCCCGATATCGGCTCAAGAGATCGCCACGTCGCTACGCTCCTCGCGACGACACGCCCGTCATGGCGAGCGAAGCACTACCCCCGCTACGTCATGGCGAGCGAAGCGTGGCCATCTCGGTTTTTCTCTACAGCGCCACCGCACTGCACAAGATCGCCACGTCGCTGCGCTCCTCGCGACGACACGCCCGTCATGGCGAGCGAAGCACTACCCCCGCTACGTCATGGCGAGCGAAGCGTGGCCATCTCGGTTTTTCTCTACAGCGCCACCGCACTCAAGAGATCGCCGCGTCGCTGCGCTCCTCGCGACGACACGCCCGTCATGGCGAGCGAAGCACTACCCCCGCTACGTCATGGCGAGCGAAGCGTGGCCATCTCGGTTTTTCTCTACAGCGCCACCGCACTCAAGAGATCGCCGCGTCGCTGCGCTCCTCGCGATGACACGCCACTACGTCATTGCGAACGCAGTGAAGCAATCTCGGGTTTTACTGACCGGGCCCCGCAAGTACGAGATCGCCACGTCGCTACGCTCCTCGCGATGACGGTAGCCGGGAAAGGCGCCACCGCACTTCCTACGTCATAGCGAGCACTACCCCCACTACGTCATTGCGAACGCAGTGAAGCAATCTCGGGTTTTACTGACCGGGCCCCGCAAGTACGAGATCGCCACGTCGCTACGCTCCTCGCGATGACGATAGCCGGGAAAGGCGCCACCGCACTTCCTACGTCATGGCGAGCACTACCCCCACTACGTCATAGCGAGCGAAGCGTGGCTATCTCGGGTTTTGCTGACCGGGCCCCGCAAGTACGAGATCGCCACGTCGCTGCGCTCCTCGCGACGGCAAATCCCCCTCACTCAAGCCTCAGGGCCAAGTGGCCCAGCGCTTCATACATTGCCCGCTCGGTCTTGTGAAGGTGGCGGGCAGAGGGCAGCCAGTAGCCCAGCGAATGCTGTTTGCCGACGTCCAGTAAGTAATGCGTCGGTGCGGCGACGGGGGTCAGGCCCGCCTTCTGGAAATGGCGCATCGCGCGCGGCATATGCGAGGCGGAGGTGACCAGTACCACGGTGGCGCCTTCGCCAAGCGCCTCACGCACCGCCTGCGCTTCCTGCCCGGTGTCGGTAGCATGGTCAAGCAGACGCAGCCTGGTTTCGGGCACCCCAAGCGCCTTGGCCGCGTCGCCGTAGCCCCGGGCAATCGGCGCCTCTCCAGGGTCACGGCTGGCGCCGGTAACGATCAGCGGCAGGTCAGATGCCTGCTGCCATAGGCGTATTCCCTCCATCAAGCGAATAGCGGAGCTGTTATTCAAGCGCCCAACACTCGACCAGGGAGCGCCTGGCCGCCAGCCGCCGCCCAGAACGACGACGGCCTCGGCCGGGGGCGCCTCCGGCAAATCCTGAAGCGCCGGATAGCGGGTTTCCAGCGGCATCAGCAAGCGCTCCGCCACCGGCCCCCAGCTGGCCAGCGCCAATACCGCCGCCCCCAAAGCAAAGGCCGACCACCCGGCCCGCCGATAGCGGCATTTCAGCAGCACCGCCCCCAGCGCCAAAAGCCCCATGCAAAGGGGTAACGGCATCAGAAGTTGGGCGGCCAGCGTCTTGACCAGCTCGTACATATGGCTTTCTCGCAGCTCGGGGCGCTTAACATGCCCCTGCGCTCCGAGCTCATGGCGAGGCCGCTAACCGTGTCAGGGAGTGGGGCATTACTCAGAAGAAATCTGCGCACCGCCTGGGTATCACCCAGCCCCGCCTCAACGACCTGCTGAACGGTCGCATGGGAAGCCCTGTCCCTTTAGCGACGGCTCCATATCGAGGGGGTGACTGCCTCGATAGCGCTGGGCGCGTTTCCAAGACGTCGAAAGCTCGCCTGGAAGGGTACGAGCATGTCGGCGACCTCAGCCTCGTCCAGCGCCTCCGGGTCGAACTTGCCACCGAGTACCTCCAATAGCTCTTGGCCGTGTTCATCCTGTTCGCCGGCGGCGGCCGCCTTCAACGCCTCATAGCCCACCGTGCCGCCGATGTCTTCTGGCGGGCAGGCCATGGCACCGTCAATAAACCGCGGGCAGGGGTCGGTCTTCTCCAGCTCCGTAGCCTCGATGATAAGGCGGTGTTCCCAGCCGTCGCCGAAGTCGTAGAGGTAGTGAAACGCATTGTCCCTGACACGTGCAGCCATCGCCTTGAGCCTGGCGTTGCGTGCCTGCGCAATAGGCAGGTCGCTCCACTCGTCCGGCTCGCCGTAGTAGCGGCCGTTGCATTCGAACTCATAGAGGTGGCAGTCCGCCCAGCCCATCACGTCCTGGATCAGTTCGTGGAGGCGGTGCAAGTTGATTTGTTCAGGCACCACCACGCGGCGCCAGACCAGCGGGTCGGTATTGAGCAGTTCAATGCGCAGGCGAATGTCGGCCATGGATGGGCTCCGGCAAGTAAGGGTGTAGCGCCATGGTAGCGCGAGTTCTCCGCGGGTCCAGCCCCCGGAATCAGAAGACTCCAAAGCTCATGGACAATAAGGCAACGCGGTATGGCCCGACGAGCGCTGCCGGCGCGCCCAGTCGCGCTGGAAGGCGGCAATCTGCGCCGCGGCGATCAGCAGCACAATAAAGCCGGTAGCGCCGGCATGGTAGAGCGGCATGGAAAGCAGGCAAAGCACCAGCACCGTGACGCCGCAGCTGAGAAGGCCAAGGCCCCACATGGCGTGCCAGTGGCGGCTCAAGCAGGCCCAGGCCAGCGCTTTCAGGGGCAGCAACACGACGGCGGCAAAGCCGAGCAGCCCCACCAGCCCCAGGCCGGTGGCCACGCTTGCCAGCAGCGAGACGTAGTCGCGATAGCCCGCCAGGGTACCCTCCCCCGTCAGCGGCGCAAGGTGGCCGGTGCCCAGCAGCCAATGCGCCTGGAACACCTCCCAGGCCTCGCCCCACAGCGCCACGCGTTCGACAATACCGGGATTCAGCGCCCGGGCCTGGTCGAACGCGCCGTTGAGGATCAGGCCAATGGCCTGCAAGGGCTCGACCAGGCGCTGAGTCAGCGGCGAGGCGGTCGGCAGCAGCCAGTCGTGGCTGACCGTCCCCAGCAGCAGTACCGCAAGTAGCGCGATCACGCCCAGCCGACCCAGCCGATAGCCCTGATGGCGCCCCAGCACCGTGGTAGCGACGACATAAACCCCGCCACCCGCGGCCGCTGCCAGCCAGGCCGTGGTATAGCCCGTGCCCATCAGCACCATCATGGTAAGCACCGTGACCAGCGAGGTCAGCAGCAGCTGCGCGGAAGGGCGCCAGCCGGTGCCCAGCCGCTGCAGGCTGGCCAGCAGCATCGCCAGTACCATCACCAGGCCAACGCTTGCCATAAACCCGGTCTGCGAAGGTACGCCCCAGGCGGCAGGCTGGCTGAAATGCATATGCCGCAGCAGGGTGTTCTGGTCAAGTCAGAGCGGACACATTTTCAAGCCACAGCTGCCAATTCAACCTCCCTCGGCGTCTGGTAGCCCAGGGTCGAGTGGAGTCGGCAGCTGTTGTACTCCATCTCGATGTACTCGATCACGTCACGCCGCGCTGCCTGTCGGCTCACATACCGCTGGCCTGCCAGCCACTCGCTTTTCAGTGAACCGAAGAAGCGCTCCATGACGGCATTGTCCCAGCAGTTTCCCTTCCGGCTCATCGAGGCCTGGAACCCGTGCCGATCCAGCGTGGAGCGGTAGTCACGAGACGCATACTGACTGCCGCGGTCGCTGTGATGGATCAACCCGCTATCAGGCTGCCGGCGCCCTACGGCCATCTCCAGGGCGTCCAGCACCAGCGACGTGCGCATGTGGTCAGCCATCGCCCAGCCCACGAGCTGCCGGTCGTGGAGGTCGAGCACCGCCGCTAAATAAAGCCATCCTTCCAGCGTCCAGATCGCGGTGATGTCGGCCACCCAGGTCTGGTTCGGCTCCGCCACCATGAACTGGCGGTTCAGCAGATTGGGCGCCACCGGGAGGCTGTGCTCACTGTCGGTTGTATGACGCCAGCGGCGCCGCTGCCGTGCCGCTACGTCGGCTTCTCGCATCAGGCTACGGGCCTGGTACCGGCCGACGTCGTGGCCGCGGCGTCGCAGCTCTATGGCCATGCGGCGGCTGCCGTAGCTGCCGCGCTTCCGGCGATGGATCTCTCTGACCTCGCGGAGCAGGGCCTGACGATGGTCATCAGGGCCACGCTGTCGCCAGGCATAGAAGCCACTCCGGCTGACCCGCATGACTCGGCACAGCACGGCTACGGGATAGGTGGCCTTCTCCGACTCGATGAACTGATATCTCAGCTCGACTCTTTGGCGAAGAAGGCCGCCGCCTTTTTTAAAATATCCTTTTCAATCTGAAGCTTACGAACCTCTTCGCGAAGCTGTTTGATCTCGGCGTCACGATCATTCTGCTGCCATTCTGGGGTGCCGGAGACCCGCTGTCGGTGCTTGCGGCACCAGCGATCCAGCACGCTACGCTCCACGCCCAGCCGCCGGGCAGCCTCGGATACGGAATACCCCTGGTCAATCACCAGGCTCACCGCATCCGCCTTGAATTCATCGGAAAACCGACGTCGAGTCTTCTTGGTCATGAACACCTCCATTGCCTCCATTATGAGGCTTATCGGGGTGTCCGCTCCAATTAGACCACTTCATCTTGCCTTCTGCGGTCCTTCGCGCAACGTACACCTTAGTTGGCTCGTGGCCTCGCATTCGCACAATCGCCGCGCGATAGATGGCAGCATTGAGCTGTCTGTGTCCACCCCTGTTGATTCTAT
>NZ_JASSZF010000060.1:1579-2952 GCF_031935715.1 Halomonas garicola
GCTCTTTAACAAGATATATCATGCTGATAAAACGATCTTCCTTGAGAAGATCATGTGATACGTCTCAAGCGTATCCGGCAATATCGTTGTCATTGCGACCCCGACTCCTTCGGGTTATAGGGTCAAGCAATGAAGCGCACACGGTGGATGCCTAGGCAGCCAGAGGCGATGAAAGACGTGGAAGCCTGCGATAAGCGTCGGCGAGGTGGCAAACACCCTTTGACCCGGCGATCTCTGAATGGGACAACCCACTCATCACAAGATGAGTATCGTATCCTGAATCCATAGGGATACGAGGCGAACCGGGGGAACTGAAACATCTCAGTACCCCGAGGAACAGAAATCAACCGAGATTCCCCCAGTAGCGGCGAGCGAACGGGGAGTAGCCCTTAAGCGCGTGACCGATTAGACGAAGGCCCTGGGAAGGGCCGCCATAGTGGGTGATAGCCCCGTAGTCGAAAATCCGATCGCGTGAAATCGAGTAGGTCGGGGCACGAGAAACCTTGACTGAAGACGGGGGGACCATCCTCCAAGGCTAAATACTCCTGGCTGACCGATAGTGAACCAGTACCGTGAGGGAAAGGCGAAAAGAACCCCAGTGAGGGGAGTGAAATAGATCCTGAAACCGTGTGCGTACAAGCAGTGGGAGCCCCATCACTAAGCTTCTTCGTGATGAGCTCATCATTATCACATCCGCTTGAGGGTTAACGTTGCCTGCAACGTTCAACCCAAAAATCAAGCAGAGGTGGCTTAGTGATGGGGTGACCGCGTACCTTTTGTATAATGGGTCAGCGACTTATTTTCCGTAGCGAGCTTAACCGTGTAGGGGAGGCGTAGCGAAAGCGAGTCTTAACAGGGCGACAAGTTGCGGGGAATAGACCCGAAACCGGGCGATCTACCCATGGCCAGAGTGAAGGTTGAGTAACATCAACTGGAGGCTCGAACCCACGTATGTTGAAAAATGCGGGGATGAGCTGTGGGTCGGAGTGAAAGGCTAATCAAGCCCGGAGATAGCTGGTTCTCCTCGAAAGCTATTTAGGTAGCGCCTCACGTATCACCACCGGGGGTAGAGCACTGTTTCGGCTAGGGGGTCATCCCGACTTACCAACCCGAGGCAAACTCCGAATACCGGTGAGTGCCAGCGTGGGAGACACACAGTGGGTGCTAACGTCCATTGTGGAAAGGGCAACAACCCAGACCGTCAGCTAAGGTCCCCAAATTCTGGTTAAGTGGGAAACGATGTGGGAAGGTTTAGACAGCTAGGAGGTTGGCTTAGAAGCAGCCATCCTTGAAAGAAAGCGTAATAGCTCACTAGTCGAATCGGCCTGCGCGGAAGATGTAACGGGGCTAAACCAGATACCGAAGCTACGGAC
>NZ_JASSZF010000060.1:3052-4763 GCF_031935715.1 Halomonas garicola
GCCTGCTGGAGGTATCACGAGTGCGAATGCTGACATGAGTAACGATAAAGGGCGTGAAAAACGCCCTCGCCGGAAGACCAAGGGTTTCTGTTCGACGCTAATCGGAGCAGAGTGAGTCGGCCCCTAAGGCGAGGCCGAAAGGCGTAGTCGATGGGAAACGGGTCAATATTCCCGTACCTCACAGTATTGCGATGGGGGGACGAAGAAGGCTAGGTGAGCCAGGCGACGGTCGTCCTGGTGAAAGTCCGTAGGCTGAACCATCAGGGAAATCCGGTGGTTCAAGGCCGAGAGACGAGACGAACAGCCCACGGGCTGGAAGTCATCGATGCCACGCTTCCAGGAAAAGCCTCTAAGCCTCAGATACTGCGAGACCGTACCCCAAACCAACACAGGTGGTCAGGGTGAGAATCCCCAGGCGCTTGAGAAAACTCGGGTGAAGGAACTAGGCAAAATGGTGCCGTAACTTCGGGAGAAGGCACGCCGCCGGTACGTGAACCCCCACGCGGGGGGAGCGGAAGGCGGTCGAAGATACCAGGTGGCTACAACTGTTTACTAAAAACACAGCACTCTGCTAACGCGCAAGCGGACGTATAGGGTGTGACGCCTGCCCGGTGCCGGAAGGTTAAGTGATGGCGTTAGCTTCGGCGAAGCGCTTGATCGAAGCCCCGGTAAACGGCGGCCGTAACTATAACGGTCCTAAGGTAGCGAAATTCCTTGTCGGGTAAGTTCCGACCTGCACGAATGGCGTAATGATGGCCACGCTGTCTCCACCCGAGACTCAGTGAAATTGAAATCGCCGTGAAGATGCGGTGTACCCGCGGCCAGACGGAAAGACCCCGTGAACCTTTACTATAGCTTCACACTGGACGCCGATGTTGCTTGTGTAGGATAGCTGGGAGGCTTGGAACCCCGGTCGCCAGACCGGGGGGAGCCACCCTTGAAATACCAGCCTGGCATCATTGGCGTTCTCACTCCGATCCGTGATCCGGATCGAGGACCGTGTGTGGTGGGTAGTTTGACTGGGGCGGTCTCCTCCCAAAGCGTAACGGAGGAGCACGAAGGTACCCTCAGCACGGTTGGACATCGTGCAGTGAGTGCAAGAGCACAAGGGTGCTTGACTGCGAGACAGACACGTCGAGCAGGTGCGAAAGCAGGTTCTAGTGATCCGGTGGTTCTGTATGGAAGGGCCATCGCTCAACGGATAAAAGGTACTCCGGGGATAACAGGCTGATACCGCCCAAGAGTTCACATCGACGGCGGTGTTTGGCACCTCGATGTCGGCTCATCACATCCTGGGGCTGAAGTCGGTCCCAAGGGTATGGCTGTTCGCCATTTAAAGTGGTACGCGAGCTGGGTTTAGAACGTCGTGAGACAGTTCGGTCCCTATCTGCCGTGGGCGCAGGATGTTTGCGAAGGGCTGCTCCTAGTACGAGAGGACCGGAGTGGACGCACCTCTGGTGTTCCGGTTGTCACGCCAGTGGCATTGCCGGGTAGCTAAGTGCGGACGGGATAACCGCTGAAAGCATCTAAGCGGGAAGCCCCCTTCAAGATGAGACATCCCCGAGGCCTTGAGCCTCCTGAAGGGCCCAGCAAGACGAGCTGGTTGATAGGCCGGGTGTGGAAGCGCTGCAAGGCGTTGAGCTAACCGGTACTAATGTGCCCGTGAGGCTTGACCCTATAACACCCAAGGGGTCGGGTCGCAGGACAACGA
>NZ_JASSZF010000061.1:0-3528 GCF_031935715.1 Halomonas garicola
CCTGATACTGCACGGCTCGGGCTGGCCGCTGGACAAGCACGCCCACGGCGGCTGGTTCCTTTACCACGGCGAGGATAATCAGGTCATGGTAGGGCTGATCATGGACCTGTCCTATCAAAACCCTTGGCTGTCGCCGTTTGACGAGTTCCAGCGCATGAAGCACCACCCGGTGCTGGCCAAGCATCTGGAAGGCGGCAAGCGCGTCGCCTACGGCGCACGCTCCATCACCAAGGGCGGCTTCAACTGCCTGCCCAAAATGACCTTCCCCGGCGGTCTGCTGATCGGCTGCGATGCCGGCACGCTGAACTTTGCCAAGATCAAGGGCCTGCACACGGCGATGAAGTCCGGCATGGTCGCCGCTGAAACCGTATTCGACGCCGTTGCCAACGAAAGCGAAGGCGGGGAAGAACTATCCGCTTTCACGGAGAAGTGGGAGCAGAGCTGGGCCTACGCCGAGCTCAAGGAAAGCGCAAGCTTCGGCCCCGCCCTCCACAGGTACGGCACCCTGGTCGGCGGCGCCTACAACTTTGTCGACCAGCTGCTCGGCGGCGGCAAGCTGCCCAACCTCCACGATACGACGCCGGACCATGCCGCACTCAAGCCGGCGGCCGAGTGCGAAAAAATCGAGTATCCCAGGCCCGACGGCAAACTCTCCTTTGACAAGCTCTCCTCGGTCTACCTGTCCAATACCAACCACGAAGAGAACCAGCCCTGTCACCTCAAGCTCGAGGACCCGGCAATACCCATCCGCGACAACCTGCCCAAATACGCCGAGCCGGCAGTCCGCTACTGTCCCGCCGGGGTCTACGAAGTGGTCGAAGACGATGACGGCCAGCCGCAGTTTCGGATCAATTTCCAGAACTGCGTGCACTGCAAGACCTGCGACATCAAGGACCCGGCGCAGAACATTACCTGGGTGGCCCCGGAAGGCGGGGGTGGGCCGAACTATCCTAATATGTGACGGTGAGGTCTTGATCGCCGCTGGGCTTAGCGCATGATCTTGTCCACATGTCGCCTGCTGTTCATTCTCTATTCTGAAAGTGCCGAAGGCAGGTTTCGATGAGAAGAGCCTGCCTTTGGACTGCTGGATAGCAGCACAGGGGGGATTACCCGCGATGCTGGAAGAGTGAGTGGATAGGGTATCTTGATTCATAGGGTCGAATAATAATATTTTACCTAATTATTCTTCCAGGGCTATGGTAGCTTCTTTGCCGTGGTGCATATCAGCACGGCTTTACAATAACAAAACCCTGATCAACGGAGTTTTCCATCATGACACGTGGCCTTCTCAACGCCATTGACCTGCCCGTTGGGGCAGTGCGCTATAGCCAGGAACCTCTAGATATCTCTCAGCCAGACTACTGTAGCGAGCGATCATCTTTCGTATCGCTATAGCTGGGGGCCGCCACTAGTTGCGTATAGGGCGGATATTGTTTTCTTTATTGATTGAGGTTGAGGGATAATAAAATGGAATCCTGGACTTTTGTTGCTTTTGGTATCAGCTCTTTTCTAACTTTGACTCTGGCCGTAGCGGCTTTGGCTTTTTCTGAAGAACGCTAAAGCTGTTTTCTTGATCATAAAATTAACAAACTAAAGAGATCCCCTGATGTTTAACTGGTTTTTATTGATATTTTCTGCCACGGTTCTTATTGGCTTGTCGCTGTACTCCATGCGTGCGGCAGGTGATAAAGATGAGTCGGGCTTTCTCGTCGCCAATAATTCTCTAGGCCCTTTTGTCGCTGCGGCAACGCTGGTTGCCACCGGCTACAGCGGTTTCGTCTTTATTGGTTCACCGGGCGTTGCCTATGAATACGGCTCGCTTGAACTCTTTTCAAATACCTTCTACTCCACGGCATTTTTAATAGCAACGCTATTTTTTGCCAATATTCTGCGGCGTAAAGCCTCGACACTGGGTAGCCGGACGATTCCTGAATATATCGCCCAGATCCACTCAGGCGGTACCGCAGGCCGCTGGCTGCAGGGCATTGTCGCACTGATTATGGTACTTCTGTTAGGCGTATTTCTAGTATCGCAGATCAAAGCGATCGGTTTGCTGGTATCCGGATGGCTGGACGTGTCGCCAACTACGGGCTCCCTGCTTATCACGCTTCTGGTTATTGGCTATACTATGTTTGGTGGTCTGCGTGCAGTTGCCTGGACTGATGCCGCCATGATTGTGGGTATGTCAATAGGCTCCTGCGTCATTGCCTATGTGGTTTTTGTTCAGGTGGGGCTTGGTGAGCTGATCGGGCGCCTTGATGCTATAGATCCCACTATTGCTAATCCGACGACGGGTGCGCCTTATGGTGACAGTCCGTCAGCTGCGCTTCTGCTTCTACCTTATGCGTTTTTGTGGGCAGTTGCCTTGCCTTTCATGTCGGTACGCTTTCTGGCTATCAAACAGGGCGTCAATATGGCTCATGTAGGTATCTGGGTTGCCATCTTGGGCGCGCTGCTAAATTTTACGCCGCTGGCGGGACTCTACGCCAAGGCTTATTTCCCCGATCTGGCTTCCCCTGATCTGGCAATGCCGACTTTTCTTGAGCACGGGGTCAACCCGTTAATTTCCAGCTTTATTACCCTGTTTATACTTTTCGCCATGAAGTCGACGGCTAATTCCCTGATGCATACCGTATCAACAGCGCTATCGTATGATCTGCGTTCAGCATTGGGGAGAGAAAAGGGATTTATAACTTCAATGACCTTTAACCGCCTAATGGTATTAATCGTCGGTATTTGTGGATTTGTTGGCATGGCTTATTTGCCACCTGTCATGATTTTATGGCTGGGGATTCTCGGCAACGGCACTTTGATGGCAGCGCTTTTTGGCGTTACTTTCTGCTCCACTTTCTGGCAGGGTAGCAGTACGGGAGCCCTCGCATCGATTGCTATCGGCTTTTGCACCAGCGCTTACTTACTTTTAGGAACCGATTTGGGATGGGTGCAAGGACCGCTTTACGGCTGTGTGGCTTCAGCAATCATCTATGTCGGGGTTAGCTTGGTGACTCGCCGTACCGTAGTGCCTGCTGAAGCCCAGTCATGAACCCTGCTCATTTAGATAGGTGTTAACTTTAGCCTGTGTGGTGGAGGTTGTCGGGCCCTATGCGTCAACGTAGTTGTCACCCAAACGGATTGAGAGGTGATCAACATGCGTTACCCCGCAGAGCGTAAGGAAGCCATCCTCCGGAAGATGGCACCGCTCATGAGCATGACCATCCCGGGACTGGCCAACAGGAAGGCATCACCGCGACAACCTGTGGTGGTCAACTTATTTCGGACACTTCCATAGGGTATTTTGATGACATGTGGCGTTCGTAAGCGGTGGGCGACAGATAAGCCAACGTCGAGTGCAGACGCACATTATTGTAAAACCCAACGATGTAGTCGGTGATATCCCGTACGGCTTCAGCATGGTTGGCGTAGTCACGCCGCCAGACGCGCTCCATTTTCAGGTTCAGGAAGAAGCGCTCCATGACCGCATTGTCCCAGCAGTTCCCTTTTCGGCTCATGCTGGGCCGCAAGTGATAC
>NZ_JASSZF010000062.1:0-3446 GCF_031935715.1 Halomonas garicola
GATGATGACGACCCAGCGCCGTACAGCGTAGTGAACTTCCCGACACTGTCGGCGGCGAGCCATACCGCTGCAAAATCGACGTTAATTTTTAACGATCTGTCCGAATCAGGTTGACAGGTTCCGGCGCGCTTTAGGCCCTTGTCGTCGCCGTTTTGCTCGGCGGTGTCGCGGGCGTCCTGCCAGGTTTCCAGCTGCTCCAGCGCAAACCGGTAGCGCTGCTTGAAGCGGTCCTGGGCCGGCTGGCAGTAGTAGCTGAGGCTTGAGGCCGGGGCCTTGGGGTCAAAAAAGGCGTGGGCGAAGTGTTCCACTTCTTCCCCGTAGTAGATGCCGCTGGCGTCCAGGCTGCGCTGCAGGTCAAACACCACGTTGGGGTCGGAGACGTCGGCAAGCTCGGCCCTGCGGTAGTAGGGGGCGAAGGCGTCGAGAATGTCATCCTCGTCGTTGTAGAAGTCGAGGATGAAGGTTTCCTTGCCGGGAAACAGCCGGTTAAGCCGCGACAGCGTCTGCACGCAGTCGACGTTTTGGAGCTTTTTGTCGACGTACATCGCGCAGAGCTTTGGCTGGTCAAAGCCGGTCTGAAACTTGTTGGCGGCGATCATCACGTTGTAGTCGTCGGTGTCGAACGCCTGGGCCAGGTCGCGGCCGTTGAGATCGGGATTGAGCAGCCGGCTGGTTTCGGTCACCTCTTCGGGGATCACCTCGTCCTCCGCCACGCTGCCAGAGAAGGCCACCATGGGGTGAACGTCGGCGTAGCCCTGGGCCTGCACGTATTCGCGCATGGCCAGCTGGTAACGCACCGCCTCCTGACGGCTGGCGGTGACCACCATGGCCTTGGCCTGGCCGTCGAGCAGGTGGCGCACGTTCTCGCGGTAGTGCTCGACGATAACCTCGACCCGCTGGGCGATGTTGTACGGATGCAGCCGCACCCAGCGGGCCAGCGTACGCGAGGCTTTTTTGGCGTCGACTTCGTACTCGTCGCCGTCCGGGTGGGCGAGCCTCCAGGCGGTATTGTAGGTGACGTAGTTTTGCAGCACGTCGAGGATGAAGCCCTCTTCAATGGCCTGGCGCATGGCGTACAGATGAAACGGCTCGGGCTTGTTGTCGGCGCTTGCCGGCAGGCTTGGGTCTCGCGGGCGGCCGAACAGCTCAAGGGTTTTGGCCTTGGGCGTGGCGGTAAAGGCGTAGTAGCTGATGCGCTCGCTGGGGCGGCGGGCGGCCACGGCGGCACCGAGCATGGCTTCAGCGCTAACGTCATCCGCCTCGCCCTCTTCATCCTCGCCGGCGGCGGCCAGCAGCGCCTTGAGCTTGGTGGCGGAGCTGCCGGTTTGTGAGGAATGCGCCTCGTCGGCGATCACCGCGTAGCTGCCCTCGGCAAGCGCGGGGCGCTTATCCAGGGCATCAAACAGCGCGGGAAACGTCTGAATGGTGACGATGATGATGCGGGTATTGCTGGCAAGGGCGTCGGCCAGCTGCTCGGACTTGCTCTGGCTTCCCAGATCCCGCGTGATGGGCCGCACCACGCCGTGGGCGTGCTCGAACTGGTAGATAGTGTCCTGCAGCTGGCTATCCAGCACCGTGCGGTCGGTGACCACAATCACCGAGTTGAACAGCCGCGCCCCGCCGTCGGTATACAAACTCGCCAGCTGATGCGCCGCCCAGGCAATGGAGTTGGATTTGCCGGAGCCGGCGCTGTGCTGCACCAGGTAGCGCTGCCCGGGGCCTTCCTGAAGCGTCGCCTGCACCAACTTGTTGACCGCTTCCCACTGGTGATAGCGCGGAAAGGTCAGCGTCTCTTTCGTGGAACGGCGGCCGTGAAAGTCCTCGACGGGCTTCTTTTCCAGATGCAGAAAGCGGCCCAGCACCTTCAGCCAGGCCTCCGGCGCGAAGACGTCTTCCCAGAGGTAGGCGGTGGCGTAGTCGCCGGGGTTTGCCGGCGGCGGATTGCCCGCGCCGTCGTCCTCGGTGCCGCGGTTGAACGGCAGAAAGAAGGTGTCCTTGCCCGCCAGCCGGGTGGTCATCGCCACCTCGGCCTGGCTGACGGCGAAATGCACCAGTGCCCCGCGCTTGAAGGTGAGAAGCGGCTCGGCCTTGCGGGTAACCGGGTCTTTTAGCGGGCGGTCCGTGCGGTACTGGCGCTTGGCGTTTTCCACCGTCTGCTTGAACTGGCTTTTCAGCTCCAGCGTCGCGGTGGGAATGCCGTTGACGAACAGCACCAGGTCCAGCCGCGGGTTGTAGCTTTTCGCCGCGCCCTTCTCGCTGGCGTGGGGCGAATAGGAAACCTCGGGCACCACCCGCAGGCGGTTGGCACGGTAGCGGGCAAGGGATTCCGGGTTCATGCCGTGGTCGGGCTGAAAGCTGCACAGGTCAAACTTGATGCCCGGCACCTTGAAGCCGTGGCGCAACACTTCAAGCGTGCCGGCCTTTTCAAGCTCCCGCACGGTGCGCTGGATAAACGCCCGCTCCGGCGCCTGGGGGTTTGCCTTGCAGAACTGTTTCCAGCGCTCGGGCCAAGCGTCCTGCACATAGCCCAGCAAGTCTTCGGTATAGAGCGCGCTTGCACGGTCGTAGCCGCTGGCCGCCCCGGTCAACCAGCCGCCCTTGGCCATGGCGGCGATAATGTCCTGCTGAAACTGCGCTTCCCTGCTGCTGGCCATGGCGTCCTCTGCGAATCTATCTATATAAGGCTCAGCTTACGCGCTTGGGCGTGTGGGGCAAGGCGTAGGCGCTACGCCGTGAAATCATGCCTTTCCTATTGGTAAGTCGCCCGCGGCTCGGCAGCCATGGGCATGTCTTCCGGCTCGGCCTGTTCTTCGGCCTGCCAGCCCCGCACGTCGATTTTGCCGGTCACGGCGGCGGATATTAGGGCTGAGCGACGCTCTGCCAACACTTTAATCGCACTCTCAGCTTCGTTAATTAATTTTTTAAAATGTTTTTTAAGAACTGAAACCTTACTATCAATTGCCTCTTGCTCATCAAAAGGCGGCACCGCTATTGGGATATCATAGACCTGCTCAACCCTAAGGTGGGAAACGGTGCTTCCGTGCGACACACTATCGATGTAGCGGGCAAGGCAATCAGAAGTTAAAAAATCAAAGACGAAGCGTGTAACCCTGCTATCATTTGGAATGATATTCATCATTCGCTGCCCCAAGCAAATAGGTAAGTCTTTAGGCACGAGACAAACTTCTCCCGCTGGAGCTTCACGAGTAAACAAAATCGAACCTTCAGGTGGAACTCCCCTCTGAGTCCAAATCTTAAAATCCTCTTCATTTGTGTAAAATGCGCCATCAACATTGAGAGATTGATTTTTCACATTTGATGTTCCCTATCTGCCAGCGTAGTTGTCACCCAAACGGATTGAGAGGTGATCAACATGCGTTACCCAGCAGAGCGTAAGGAAGCCATCCTCAAGAAGATGGCACCGCCCATGAGCATGACCATCCCGG
>NZ_JASSZF010000063.1:0-2246 GCF_031935715.1 Halomonas garicola
GTTCATCCGTGAGCATTTGTCGGGGCATGGCAGGCTTGCAGTTTGTTGGCTTAGGAACCTTTATTCTGTGAGCTTGCCCCTATCCTGCCAATACCCCTGCCATGAAACGTCAACAGACCCTACTACCTGGTGATGATGATCGACATCTTCAGCCGCAAGATCACCGGCTGGGAGGTATTCCTGGCCGAGTCGGCCCACAACTCCCGCAGCGTGCTGGAACGGGCGGTGCTGGCCGAGCAGATCATTGACAAGCCGCTGGTACTGCACGCGGACAATGGTAGCCCCTTCAAGGGCGCCACGTTGCTGGAGAAGCTGCATGAGCTCGGCATCACGCCGTCCTTCAGCCGGCCGCGGGTCAGCAACGACAACCCCTACTCGGAGGCACTGTTCCGGACCTGCAAGTACCGGCCCTGCTACCCCGTCGACGGGTTCGCCACGCTCGACGATGCCCGCGAGTGGGTGGCTGGCTTCGTGCAGTGGTACAACCACGAGCATCGCCACAGCGGGATCCGCCTGGTGACACCGGCACAACGACATGCTGGGGAGGATACCGAGGTGCTGGCCAAGCGCCATGCCATCAATCAGGCGGCTCGGGAGGCCAACCCCGCCCGTTGGAGCGGTAAGACGCGCAACTGGACGCCCATCGGTACCGTGTCGCTCAACCCCGAGCGGGAGCTTCAGGTCACCGTTGTCGAACCGGAAAAACAGGTAGCCTAAATGACCTCAGAGGCGACATATTCCTTGACAACTACCGCACCTTCGTCGTAGATAATGCCCACATAATTTAACAAACCTCCCTCTCCCCCGATGTCATCGTGACCGTTACCCAAGGAGGCAAGACATGAAGGTGCTAAAACCCTGGCAGGCCGTAGCCATCACGGTCGCTGTCAGTTTCCTGCTGGTGTTGTGGGAAGTACCCGCCTCTACCTGGGCTACCTCGGCTACCCTGAGCCTGGCGTCCGGAGTGGCGGCTCTGGCGCTGATGGCCACTTCGGCCATCCTGGCCAGTCGCTGGGCCTGGGTAGAGCGGTTATTGGGCGGGCTGGATCGGATCTATCTCGCCCATAAGTGGATGGGCGTATGGGCGCTGGGACTGGCTTCGTACCACATGGTGTTCAAAGCCAAGCTTGGCGTCTGGGACGTGGAGCCAATCCTTGAGATCAGCAAGTACTGGACTCGCCTGCTACGCCAGACGAGCTTCGTGGCGCTGATGTTCATCATCTTGCTGGCGCTTAATCGCAAGATCCCTTACCACCTGTGGCGGGGCTGGCACAAGCTCTCTGGCCCACTGTTCGTGGTGGTTATCCTGCACTGGTTGACCTTCAAGTCGCCCATCGCCTTGGGCGATCCTGTCGGCCTCTGGCTAGGGGCGCTTTCGATCCTGGGTGTGGCGGCGGCAGCCTGGAAACTGCTGCTTTATCCGCATCTTGCCCGACAGGGCGAGTATGAGGTGGTGGAGGTCTCACCCGGCGCCGGGGCGGTTCGCCTTCGCCTGGCTCCGGTGGGCAGCGGCGTGACCTTCCAGTCCGGCCAGTTCGGCTTCTTGCGGCTGAAAGAGGAAGGCCTGCGAGAGCCCCACCCCTTCACTATCGCCTCGGCCAGTCAGGAGAGCGGCGCGGTGGAGTTCTTCATCCGCGGGCTGGGTGACTACACGCGAAAGCTGGTCAGCGAGAGCCGGGTGGGCATGCGCGCCGATATCTATGCGCCCCACGGGCACTTCACACGGCCAGAGCGGGCCGGCCATGAGGTGTGGGTCGCTGGGGGCGTGGGAATTTCGCCGTTCATCTCCTGGCTTCAGGATCCCGAAGCCAAATCGCTGGAACGGGTCACTCTTTTCTACTGTTATACCCCGGGGCGGGAGTTTCCCAGCGTCGAGACCCTGCAGGCCCAGGCCGACGCGCGCGACGTGGAGTTGGTGCCAGTGCCTGCTGGGCCGAACAGCGCGGCCTTCCGCGAACGGCTGGTCGAGATCGCTCACGATGTGCCGGCCGATAGCGTGAAGGTACGCTTCTGTGGCCCCCAGGGGCTGAAGGAGGCAGTAAGCCAACAGATGGAGGAACTAGGCATTCCGCGTCGTAACCTGGCCTACGAGTACTTCGATTTTCGATAGCGTAACCGCCGCTCTTAGGGTGTGTTAACAATCATTAGTTTCGTTTAAACTGATTTAGTATTCATAGATTTTGGTGGGCCATGAGTCGGTTGAAGTTACGCGATGATCAGTGGGAGCGAATCGAGCACCTGCTCCC
>NZ_JASSZF010000064.1:0-2103 GCF_031935715.1 Halomonas garicola
GATTGAAACCGTATCGCGCCATTGCGACGCGCTACGATAAGCTCAAACGAAATTACGAAAGCATGGTGGCCTTGGCATGCGGCTTTTTATGGCTACCAATGTGAAACGTCAACAGGCCCTAGCACGCTCACCACCCCTCAACGGGACGCCGTTGTGAAGAAAATACGAAGATACAGCCGTACAAGCGAAGGGCGTCCCCTGCGGCCCTCCACGCTGCCGGTCACAGCGGGGCAGTCAGCAAAAAGGGGCGACACGCTGCTTGCGTGCCGCCCCTTCGCTGCTCAAGAAATAATCGATATCAGGCGCTGCGCGTTACCACGCGGCGTCTTCGCCCTCACCCTCCTGGGCGCCGCCGGGCTGTTCGCTTTGGGCTTCGCTGTCCGGCTCGTCGTAGCTGCCCGGCAAGCCGTCCTGCTCATCCTGCGGGGCGTCGGCGGCGTCACCGGACATGGCCGGCGGTGCACTCTGCCCGGCATCGGCGGGCGGCTCGGGCCGGGAGTTGCTGATCTGATCGTCCTGACCGGACGGCTGCTCCATGGTGCCCTGGTCGTCGGCGCTATCGACCCCTTCGTCAGCGGCACCGGCAACTCCGATACCCCCGACGCTCAACGCGCCCGCGGCCAGCAGAGCAAGGACGCTTTGCTTCTTAGCATAAGGAAATAAACGCATGATGATCACTCCAATCTCTTTGCCTGGTACGCCAATAAAATGACTGCTGACACAGGCGCGAAGCGCATCGCTTCTTTTTGCCTGTTACTCATCAGTCAGCGTCAACGCGGCAAAGTTTCCGCGCCGGCGCCGCCAAAAGGGCCAAACAATGTGTAAATCATCCGCTGCGAGGAGCCGCTACCGCCGCAGCTCGTCCAGAAGTTCGATGGAGCGCAGGCGGTCTTCTCGGGCATAAACGTCGGTAACCACCATCAGCTCGTTGGCTCCGGTTTGCTCAAGAAAGGCGTCTAAGCCTTCGCGCACGCCGTCGGGGTCGCCGACCACCGCCGCGCCCAGGTTCTGGGCCACGGCGGCCTGTTCCCGGGGCGACCAGTCAAGCGATTCCGCCGGCGGCAGAGTGCGGGTGCTCCGCCCCCGGTGCAGATTGAGAAACTTCTGCTGGGCGGTGGTATTCAGGTAGTGGGCGTAAGAGTCGCTTTCGGCCACGACCACCGGCATACCCACCATGGCGTAGGGCTCATCGAGCACGTCCGACGGGCGGAACTCCCGGCGGTATAGCGCCAGCGCTTCCAGCAGATAGCCGGGCGCAAACTGCGCGGCGAAGGCAAACGGCAGCCCCAGCCGCCCGGCAAGCTGAGCGCTGTAGCCGCTGGAGCCCAGCAGCCAGAGGGGCACGTGGGTATCCTGGCCGGGCACGGCGCGAATGCGCTGCTCGGGGCCCGGCGTGCCCAGGTAGCGGCGCAGCTCTTCAAGGCGCTCGGGGAAATCCTCCACCCCGGCAAACGGATCCCGGCGCAGGGCACGCATGGTCGCCCTGTCGGACCCCGGCGCCCGGCCAAGGCCCAGGTCAATCCGCCCGGGGTACAGCGTTTCGAGGGTGCCAAACTGTTCGGCAATCACCAGCGGCGAGTGGTTGGGCAGCATGATGCCGCCGCTGCCCACGCGGATGTTTTGCGTCTGGCCGGCGACGTGGCCAATCAACACCGAGGTTGCCGCGCTGGCGATGCCGTCGATGTTGTGATGCTCTGCCAGCCAGTAGCGGTTGTAGCCCAGCGCATCGGCCCGCCGAGCCAGCGCCACGCTGTCGTCAAAAGCTTCACCGGCGCTGCCGTCGTGGCGGATAGGCGCCAGATCCAGCACCGAAAGCGGCGTCTCACGAAGTAACGACATATCGGCCTCACTGTTCAGGAAAGTTACGTCAGGAAAGTTACGTCAGGAAAGTCACCTCAGAAAAGGGCACGCCCCGATCGAGGGTCAGCCTGCCTCGATTGAAGATAAGAGAATGGCGGTATAACATCCGTCACGCGCTATTCGCTAGGGTGTGTTAACAATCATTAGTTTCGTTTAAACTGATTTAGTATTCATAGATTTTGGTGGGCCATGAGTCGGTTGAAGTTACGCGATGATCAGTGGGAGCGAATCGAGCACCTGCTC
>NZ_JASSZF010000065.1:0-1881 GCF_031935715.1 Halomonas garicola
GTCGTCATCAACCCGACGCCGTGCCTTGGCCTGCTTGGACAACCCTCCGAGCACGACTTCGCGAGGAAGTCAGGGAGCAGAGCCTATGCGGCGAGTAGCAACATATTCGTGGGGATTCGTCAGCTATAAAATCCACTTTTATTTATAAAAGCGTCAATTCCTCACTGGACGGATACTAATATCGAAAAACTTGTGATGAGAATAAAATAATGGATAGCCCGACAATCCTTACCTAAACAAGGTTGCTATATGAGCTTAGAAATAGTAACACTCCTCTACTTTGCGTGTCTTTTTGGAACATTGTTCCTGGGATTGCCCGTAGCCTTTGCCCTGGGTGGCACCGGGGTTGTGTTTGCTGCCATCGCTGAACCGCGTGCTTTAATGGCTATTCCAAGCGCCTTCTACTCCACACCCTGGGACGCCGTGCTTGTCACGGTGCCGCTTTTTCTTTTCATGGGGAGCCTTATACGCTATTCGGGGATAGCGGATGCCGCATACGATGCCGTGTATAAATTGATTGGCCATATCCCCGGCGGGCTCGCCATAGGCACTGTGCAAGTATGTACGATCTTTGCAGCGATCACCGGGATTACGCCGCCTGCGACCATCACGATGGGCCAAATATCCTACCCCTCAATGATGCGGTATAAATACAGTCGAAAAATAGCTATCGGCTCTATTGGCGCGGGTGGCGCCCTGGGTGCGCTAATACCACCCAGCGTCCCCTTCATCTTCTACGGGCTATTAGCTAACGCGTCCATTGGAAAGCTCTTCCTTGCCGGCCTTCTGCCGGGCCTTATGCTCGCTACCTTCTATAGCATTTATATTGGTATACGCTGCAAGTTCCAGCCCGAACTGGGCCCCCCCATACCCGCAGACAGAAAGTTCTCCCGTCGAGAGAAGGCTCAGTCGCTGCTGGGGATCTGGCCTTTTGGTTTATTGATCGTCATCGTACTGGGTTCTATCTGGGGCGGTATTACAACGCCTGCCGAAGCAGCCGCATTTGGCGCCACGAGCGCTTTACTGCTCAACCTGTTTAATGGTCGCCTGACCTCCCAGGTGTTCAAGGATTCACTTACCACCACCTTGAAATTGACCGGGATGGGTCTATGGATACTGATCGGCGCCAATATTTTCCTCAACATCTTTAATACATTAGGCAGTCAGGAGCTGATTACAAATGCAGTGTTGGCGATGCCGGGGGGGACGACTGGCGTTCTTCTGTTGATGATGCTGATCATTCTGCTGTTAGGAATGGTGATGGATGACTGGGCGATCATCATGCTATGCACGCCGCTCTTTTTGCCAATTATCGAGCTTCTGGGAGTCGATAAAATCTGGTTCGGCGTGCTATTCATTGTCAATATTCAGATTGCCTATCTAACGCCGCCTTTTGGGTTTGTGCTGTTTTGGATAAAAAGTATTCTCCCCAAGGACGTTGGCTGGGGGGACGTCTACGGCTCGGTAGGACCTTTCGTCATACTGCAAATAATTGGCCTTGGGTTGATCTTTATATTCCCGAGTATTGCTACCTGGCTACCGAACGCGTTTGGATGATTTACCCTCTTCGAGGGAAAGGATAGAGTGCAACACCGTAGCGGTTTGGCCAGGTGTTGCACTTCATTTTTGTAGGATCAAAAAAAGTTGGTAACTGATTCTTTCCGTAGGCCCCATTCTACCGCAAAAAAATATCCATGCCGAAAAATAAAAATGGTAACTAAGGTGGGAGAATCATCTTTAGGGCGCAATTTTCATAGGTGTAGGGTCCCGGATGATCACATCGCCTATAGGAGTTATCCTCTGCTAGCCGCCAGAAAGCTTCTTCAGCAATTCATCCGGGAGCAGGTTCATGGACATCAAGCTGCATAAGCAGGCTACTAC
>NZ_JASSZF010000066.1:0-1846 GCF_031935715.1 Halomonas garicola
ATTGAAACCGTATCGCGCCATTGCGACGCGCTACGATAAGCTCAAACGAAATTACGAAAGCATGGTGGCCTTGGCATGCGGCTTTTTATGGCTACCAATGTGAAACGTCAACAGGCCCTAGGCTTATAGTCTGCCATAATCATGCACCTTTTGCTTATAGTCAGCTAAATTAGTTTTTTGATCGTACTACAAGATATCAGCAAATAACCCGAATGCCCAGCGTAGCAGGCTGGGAGCGACCCGGCCGGCCAACGAAAAACGCCCCGCCGGTGAGTTACCGGCGAGGCGTTTATTATCTCACTCAAGGCTCGAGGCGGATTAGCCCCGGGCCTTGTGATGGTACGGCAAGCTTAGGCGATCTTCGCGGTAATGCTCGTTTCCTGGATGCCCAGATTCGCGCGCACGGCGAGGGGCAGCAGGCGGCGCGAAGAGATGCGGTGGTGGGGCATCTCTACCACGGTCCTTTCGATGCCGTAGAGCTCGACATACTCGCCATGGTTGTCAAACGCCTGACGATCCACATAGTCGATATAGGTCTCGGCTTCGGCGCCGTTGGCCAGGATCACTTCGTGACCTTCCGTTTCGATGTGGTAATAGCTCGAAGATTCGGCCAGTTCGCTCAGCGGCACGTAGTCAATGGTATCGTTATTCACCAGTACCGAGGCGTTGATCACCAGGCCGTCAATGACGATCCCGTGGCTGGACGTGACGGTAAGATCGCAGTTCGGCACGCCTGCAGCCAGGGCATCCTTCTGAATACGCACCGGCCGGGTCGTATCGGCGAGCAGGTTGGCGAGCGCACCATTGTGGACGGTCTGCCTGCCGATCCACTTGACCTTAACCGAGGCGCCGCTGGCGGTCAGAATCTCATCGCCGATGGACAGATCCTCAACGGCGACCTCTCCTTGCGGCGTGGCAATCAGGGTGCCGGCTGCGAAACAGATCAAATCCTGTACACACTGCATTTCCGTTTTGACATCGGCATCATCCAAAACGTCTCCATGACCATTGTCCTGGAGATCCTGTTTAATTTGGTCTAGCTTCTCTCCTGTTACTGCATTGATGTCTTCAAGATTCGCCTCGTTGCCACCGGCATCCTTTTGGGCATCCTTGACCTCTTTACACATTTCTGTAAGTGCTTACGCATAATTAATCGTGTGTTCCGTCCCGTAACCTTTGAGCAGTCGATGGACTTCATCGCAGAGCCGATCAAATGATAGATAGGCACTGAGGGGCAGCCAGTGGTATTTGACCTGCCGCCAAAGGATCTCGATTAAGTTCAGCTCTGGCGAGTAAGCGGATAGGTAAACCAGATGCACGCGATGCGACATCCATTCCAGAATCTTGCGCTTAAACGCTTTGGAGCGATGCATACTGGCATTGTCCAGCACGACGATGGCGAAGGCCTCGGGGTCTTTCTGAGCCACAAATTGATCAAACGCCTCGATGACGGTCTCCGTGGTGACCGACTTGGTGGTCGTATGGTAGACCAGCTTCCCTTTTCGGCTCACAAAGCCCAGCACGTTCAGCCTATGGCTATGTGAGTACGCCGTCACTTCCCATGGCTTGCCGACGGAGCTCCATGCATAAGGTATCGATGACGACTGGGAAAAGCCGGATTCATCGAAGTAGTAAAGCTCGTGTTCGCCTCGATCCTCTTGCTCTTGGAGCACTTTCAGAAGGCCCTGGGTATTGCGAAAATCCGTCTCATCGCGTCGGCCCTTTAGGGTCTGTTGACGTTTCATGGCAGGGGTATTGGCAGGATAGGGGCAAGCTCGCAGAATAAAGGTTCCTACGCCAACAAACTGCAAGCCTGCCATGCCCCGACAAATGCTCACGGATGAAC
>NZ_JASSZF010000067.1:0-1782 GCF_031935715.1 Halomonas garicola
CAGGGCCTGATTCATGTGCGAGGCGCCGGCATTCCACCAGGGACCTCGCCCATTCCCCGCTGACTTCCAGGCACGCTGACCATCCAAGCCCAGCGCCAGAAGCTTGCGGCGCCGGGTCTTTGGACGTTTCCACTGCCGCCAGATCACACAACGCAGTCGGCGACGTACCCAGCTATCCAGCGCTTCCAGCGGTCGCTTCACGTCAACGAGACTGAAGTAGCTGGCCCAGCCCCGCAGGACGGGAGCCAGCTCTCTGGTGATACGCCGAATGCTGCGCCCCCTGCCGCGTTTGAGGATATCGCGGACACATTGCACCAGGCGCTGCAGGCTGGCCTTGGCCAGCGTCAACTTCGGCAGCTTGTGCCGAGTCAGCGTGTAGCCTAGGTATCCCCGGCTCCAGGGTCGGTCCACCGCACTTTTGTCGCGATTGACCGTCAGCCGGAGCGAATTCTCGAGAAAATCACTCAGGCTGGCCATGACGCGCTCGCCCGCTCGCCGACTCCTGACATACACCTGTATGTCGTCGGCGTAACGGCAGAAGCGGTGGCCGCGGCGTTCCAGCTCCTTGTCCACGTCATCCAGCAGGATATTCGCCATCAGCGGACTCAGCGGTCCGCCCTGAGGTGTTCCCTGCCGACGTGGTGAGACCAGGCTGTCCTGGAACATGCCGGCCTCCAGGTAGCGGCGAATCAGGCGCAGCACCCGCTTGTCGCGGACGCGACGCGCGACCCGCGCCATCAGCAGGTCGTGGTTCACCCGATCGAAGAAGGCTTCCAGATCGAGATCGACCACCCAACGGTGGCCAGCCGCGACATGGTCCTTCATGGCCGAGACGGCCTGCTGAGCACTGCGTTGGGGGCGGTAACCGTAGCTCGATGCGGAGAAGCCCGGATCGAAGAGCGGCGTCAGCACCTGCAGCAGCGCCTGTTGGATCAGCCGGTCACTGACCGTGGGGATGCCGAGCTGACGCGTCCCGCCCTTGGGCTTGGGGATCTCGACGGCTCGGACCGGGCTGGGGTGGTACTCTCCGGCCAGCAGCCGCTCGCGCAGCGTCGGCCAGTATTGCTTCAGGTGGTCGGCCAGTTGGTCCACCGACATGCCATCGGCACCCGGTGCCCCCTTGTTGGCGACCACCCTCCGGTAAGCCCGCTGCATGTTGTCGGTGGCGACCACCGCTTCCATGAGCGAGGCGGACTCCGCTTTCGTCCACGATAACGACGCCGGGACCGTCTCGACGCCCACCGGCTGGAGCTCGGGGTACTGCCCCTGCCCCTCTGGGTGGGTGACGGTATTAGCGCCACTTTCTGTCTTCATGATCGATCCTCGAGACGTCATCGCCTACTCGCGGTTCTTCATGTTCGGCCCTTGGTGCCGGGGTGAGTCGGCACTTACTATGGCCTCGGCTGACGTCTGGCGGTCCATCCCGTCACCTCTCGACGCCGGTAGCACTGTGGCAGACCACCAGACCTCCCAGGGTAAGACGCGCGACCTTCCTCCCATCTACCCGCCGCATTTACCTCCACACCTTCCGGATAGCTATTGGGCTTCGAGTCTCATTGCCCTCTCGCCCAGATGTGGCTGCCTCATATGCGATTCCTGTTCGTCGGGCCGGGAGTTTGCCTGCAGCTTCCTTCAGATTCCGCCTCGCGACGGACACCCTTGCTGTTCGGCTAACGGTTCCCGCTATCAAGGTCCGTAGGGGACTCTCACCCCCAAGTCATCCCGGGGCACTACCCCCGGGAACAGCACCTGTCGGTGCTACGCGCCATGCCTGGCGCACAA
>NZ_JASSZF010000068.1:0-1717 GCF_031935715.1 Halomonas garicola
CCCGCCTTATTCACGAAGACGCTGACTGGGCGGCGTGAAGAGGCTGGCTGGCGGCGTCGCTCATCAGGATCGGCCTCTCCGACGCGAGAGGCCGCTGAGTAATGCCCGAACATGGCTTTCTTCCCGGTTTCTTATAGCTCTTGGGAATCCATTGCGACCGTCAAAGCAGCCGTGACCGCCGGCCGCTGCAGCGGTCGCTCGATTTCAGGTCCTGAAGCCGTCTCGCCGGGCGTCAACTCAGCGCCGTCAGCTTCGGCAGCCCCTTCAGCAACGTCGGCCACCACTTATCGGCGGCGGCACCCAGATGAAGGGTGATCCGCCGGGCATGCAGCTTCAGTGTGGCGGCGACCTTAAGCACCTGCTCGCGCATCCGACTCAGGCTCCAGCCTTGCCGAGTCTGCCGCTCCAGCAGGCAACGCAGACCATGCAGGACCTGGTAAGCATAGAGGCTGAGTAGCAGGCTCACCTCGTTACGCGCCATCACGTCCTGAACCGTGGAGGCGCCACGATCCGTCGACGAGAGGTGTACGTCGAGCGCTGATTTCACCTCGCCCATGTGCGCTTCGGCGCTACCGCGCTTGCGGTACAGTGCCAGGACCTTCTCCGGCGGCCAGTCGAACTTGTTGAGGTTGGTGACCAGGAAGAAGGCATGCAACAGCAGGTCATCGGGTCGCTCTTGCACGACCAGTACCACGCGCCGTGGTTCAGGCCAGGTGCCGGCCTGGTACTCCAGGTCATGACACCATTCCCGTGGCTGCTCGGGCGGCCGACCTCGGGGCCGCTTCAGGTACGGCGCCGCCAGTGTCTGCAGCCCCGTGTGACTGCGCAGCCGGCCCAGGTACTCGATGCCGCGATCTTCCAACGCCTCCAGCGTGTCGTTGTCGGTGAACCCGGCGTCGATACGCACCCGAACCTGGGCGCCGGTGCTTTCGTTGAGCCGCTTCACCAGGTGCGGGATCCAGGTATCGGCGTTCTCGGCCGGGCCGGCGTTGCCTTCGCGTAGTAGGCCGCCCACCATGTCACCGGTTTCGGCCAGCGAGGCGACCAGCGGCGAGTAGATGCGGACCCCGTAAAGGCCATGATAGGCCGAGCCACCTTGGTGACCGTGGACCTCGATCGGCAGGCCGTCGATGTCGAGGGTCAACTGCTTGGGTCGCTCGCCGTTCTTCAGCGAGGTCAGGCGCCAGACTACCAGTCGCAGCAGGCCTTCATGCACGGCATCGATGTTGTCGTTGCGTCCAAGGCAAGTCAGCAGCCGCGACAGCGTGGCTTGAGACGGCCGGTCCTGGGCCAGTGGCGTCATTCCACGCGCATCGCTGCAGGCCAGCTGCCAGAGGGGATCACGCCGCAACGTGTCGGTATCGCTGAGGTCGATCCAGCCCATCGCGCGCTGCAGCACCAGGGTTCGCAGCTGGCTGGCCAGCGAGTGGCGGATGCGTAGCGGGTGGCGTTGATCGACCAGATTGTCTTCGAGCGCCTCGATCACACCGCTGTTGTCGAGGGCTTCACGCAGCAGCAGAGCGCCGCTGTCACTGGTGGTGCGGTGGCCGCTCAGCTCGACACGGACGGAGCCGTTGCACGAGGGCGTCCAGGTAGATAGGCTTTCACCCATAGCGGATGGCTCTCTTGGTTCAGGTTCTTGGCGGAACACATTGAATTTTCAAGAGAATACCATCCGCTATCTTCGTTTTCAGGCCGGCCTCATGAATAGGCCGGG
>NZ_JASSZF010000069.1:0-1523 GCF_031935715.1 Halomonas garicola
GTAGTAGCCTGCTTATGCAGCTTGATGTCCATGAACCTGCTCCCGGATGAATTGCTGAAGAAGCTTTCTGGCGGCTAGCAGAGGATAACTCCTATAGGCGATGTGATCATCCGGGACCCTACAGCTAGCTCTTCTACGGCTCTGAGTGGAAGCATAGCCGCATAAGCGAGCGAGAAATCCTCGTTGAATATCACGCCCACCAAGAAATCGAATGGTGCGCTATCAAGATTACGAATTGCGCTGAGTTGAGTCGAGCCATTCTCAGGCGTTAGCCGTCGAGCCTTCACCTCATAACGCGCACCGGAGGCCGAGTCCAAAGCGTCAAAGCCAGCATTAGATTTCGTCACCAGATCGAGATTTAGCCCCTCAGCGACGAGTTTCTCGGCGTAATCCGCCACTGGGTTATTTGTACTTCGAGTCACGCCTCGATTCTTTAACACGCGTAGAACAGAGGCGTAGAGCCGCAAAAGCTGGTCATCAGTCAGCAACGCAAGATCTTGCATTAAGCCTTTCCCTCTACCTAACAGCTATTAGACTGCACGCTCGATATTCCATTTGAACACGTAGGCGCGTTTAATAATATTATCTAGCTCACCATTTTCTCATTAAGTCATTGAAACTCTTAAAACTCAATTTCCGCTTGGCAGTATAGCACCAATAATAACGCCACCCACATGAAACTACCGAAAAAGCGGCTGCGCTAATACACTCGCAACCACTTGAACTCCCCACAAGTTACGCTTGACGCTGCACATCACTTCCCACCAACATCTTAAGCACCAGCATCGCAAACTGCCGCCCGGTTTCTTCGTTTTCCAGCAGCGGCATGGTGAGGGTTTCCTGGTCTTTCATCGCGTCCATCACGGCTTCCTGCACTCTTGTCGGTAGCAGGCCGTGCATCACCTGCTCCGGGGTGTGGTTGTTGACCTGGGCCATCACCGCTTCGTCGCGTGAGATGCGGTCGGCGATGCCGGTGGCGAAGTGGATCTTGTCGTCGTCGCTGACTTCGGCGCCGTAGAGGTCGTTCATCCGCTCGATGATTTCGTCCAGGCGCTGCTTTTCCGGGTCGTGGGGTTTGCCGGAGCCGACGTCGCTGACCGGCTTTAGCGGGTCGCCTTCGGCGACTTCGAGCTGTAGGCGCTTTTCTTCGCGTTTGGTCATGCGGTAGTGGGTGAGTGACAGCTCGCTGACGTCGATGCTGTCGTCTTCCAGCAGGCGGTCGGTGCGCAGCAGCGGATGCAGATGGCGGGCGAACACGCACAGCTGCTCGAGCTCTTCATCGTCAAAGGTGACGATCTGGCTTAAAAACTCGTAGGTGCGCACAAAGCTTTGCAGGTTCTTGCGAAAGAGATCCAGCTCGTCCCGGGTGGTGCCGGCTTCTTTCAGCTCCTGCTCGGCGCCCCTGTGTGTCAACCTGAATCCATACACCGGCTCAGTGAGTTAAACTCGATTTCAGAGCCCGAGGTTCAGGAGCCCATATCATGCCTAAACCGCCAACCGAGCTGCCCGATCACCAGGTCACG
>NZ_JASSZF010000070.1:0-1521 GCF_031935715.1 Halomonas garicola
GTGTGCCTCGACCCTGAAGGCAGCAGGAAGTAGCTGAATGGGCACGAGCATGACTGGAATACCTTCATGACGAGCAGGATGCTCCTAGTGAAGGGCTGCCCTCTGCTGTGAGAGGGCATGAGCCGAAGCGGCAGTGACCTGCAGTGCACTGGCAGGGTGATGTAACCCGTGGGAAACGGGGTGTGAGGCGAAGCCGTTACGCCAAGATGCACCTCTAGGCTAAGTATGGAAAGGTTGAGGAACACGAACCGATTAATCCGCGTCTGTGGGCTGAACGTGTCGCCACCTCCTACACGGCTTATTGGAGGTGTGTACCCCAGCAGTGAGTACAGGTACGGCTCACTTCTGCTGCGGGCAACGAATAGCCAAGTCGTTGCCAACAGAGGTATGGACAGTGCGCAGCTAATCCGTACCGGGTACACCAACTTGCAGCATGCAAGGGTAAAGATTGCGATCGGCAACCTCCTCCATACGCTTGAGTCCAGCATGTAAACGAGGGAAGGCTTGTATGGGATGGTAAGGGAGTGCGACCCCGATGCCCAACAAGCTGGCGGAGCCTCCGTAGTAGTCCGAGGTGGGGAAAGCCCACCACATGGCGAAGGGAGGCAGTTCAAGTGGCTTGTTCCACTAATTACCTGACTGAGAGAGGTGAAGACCTTTGATAATCAGGGAAATGCAGAGCAAGCTAGCAACATGGTCAACAGAAGATCCGAATCGTAGGATTGATCGACTGTTGAGGCTGATTGCAGGGCGCGATTGGCTCCTGGATGCTGCGTGGAAAACACTGGCATCAAAGGGGGCCAAGACTGCTGGGGTAGACGGTGAGACTCGACGAGTAGTAGAGCAGGATATTAGCCACTATGTGGATGATATTCGCTCAGAGCTGCTGGCTGGAACCTATCAGCCTCAGCCTGCTCGTCGTATCTATATTCCGAAGGCCAACGGCAAGAAGCGTCCACTGGGGATACCAACACTGCGAGATAGGATTGTACAACGTGCGATGCTGATGGCAATGGAGCCCATATGGGAAAGCGACTTCCATCGCTTATCCTACGGCTTCCGCCCCGAAAGAAGCGTGCACCATGCTATCCGAACCGTGAAATTGCAGCTTACGGATAGTGGAGAAACAAAGGGCCGCTGGGTCATAGAAGGCGACTTGGCAAGCTACTTTGATACTGTCCACCACCGAAAGCTGATGCGGTGCGTTCGCAGGCGGATTTGTGACAGTCGTTTCCTAGACCTCCTCTGGAAATTCATCAAAGCGGGCCATGTCGACAAAGGGCTGTTTCATGCTGCTCACGACGGCGTTCCGCAAGGTGGTGTGCTTTCACCATTACTGTCGAATATCATGCTGAATGAATTCGACCAATGGCTTGAGAAACGCTATCTTGGCAAGAAGGCTCGCAAAGATCGTTGGTACTGGAACTCTAGCATCCAACGAGAATTTCCAATCGCCATGCGAGAAAGACGACATTGGCGACCAGCGGTAGCTTACTGTCGCTACGCTGATGATTTCGTCTT
>NZ_JASSZF010000071.1:0-1334 GCF_031935715.1 Halomonas garicola
CTGAGGAATCCCCATGAAATGGGTAATAAAATCAGCATGATAGGATTGAAAAAGCCTGCATGAGTCATGCATGTTGTGAGTTACGACACACAACAACATGCGAAGGAGACCCATGCAGGCCCCTCGATTCTTGCATAACTTGCTGACGTCTTCACTCTCCGTGATCCATGCCAAGCGGCTACAGACCGTCCTCGATACCGTTGGCGCTCTGCTGGGCGAGCGACGTCTGGGATTAACGGCCATTGGCCGTGCGTTGCCGAGCTCGACGGATGCCAAGCACGCCATCAAACGAGTCGATCGACTATTAGGCAACCCTCACCTTCATCAGGAACGACCGCTGTTCTATTGGCTCATGGCCTCGCTGCTGATCGGCCATACAACGCGCCCACTGATTCTGGTGGACTGGTCGCCGATTGATGACCGCGGCAGGCATTTCCTGCTGCGTGCGGCGGTGCCCTTCGCCGGGCGATCGCTGCCCATCTTCGAGAAGGTTCATCACAAGGAAGGATGCCCATACTGTGAAGCCTATCTGCTGGATGCGCTGGCAAGGATCCTGCCCGACAAGGCCACGCCGATCCTGGTGACCGATGCCGGCTTTCGTAACCCGTGGTTTCGGGCCGTTGAAGCGCGCGGCTGGTATATCGTTGGACGGGTCCGTCAGCCCGCCCGTTACCAGGCGTCAGGCGAAGCATGGCAACCCGTGAAGACCCTGTTTCAACACGCGACATCGGAACCGCAGGCGTGGGGCTCCGTCCGGATCGCCGAAAACCATCCGTTCCGCGCTCAGATGGTGCTCTATTATCGACCGCCACGGGGACGTAAGCATCGCAATAAACAAGGCCGGATCTCTCGGGACGGCGGCAGCCGGACGATCGCCCGGCGTCAGCAGGAGCCCTGGGTGCTGGTCAGCAATCTGCCGGACCGCTCAACGCTGGCGAATAAAGTGGTAACGATCTACCGACAGCGCATGCAGATTGAGGAAGGGTTCCGCGATGTCAAAAGTCCCTTGTTCGGGCTGGGCTTCGGCATGCATCAGTCTCGCCAGGGCAAGCGCATCGAGGTCCTGCTGCTGATCGCCATGTTGGCGAACGTGGCCATGATGGTGGCCGGCCTGGATGTCCGAGCCCGGGGGCAACAGCGGCGCTATCAGAGCAACAGTATCCGGCACCGGAGCGTGCTTTCCGTGTGGCGCCTGGGCTTGGAATGTCTTCGTCGTCATCAACCCGACGCCGTGCCTTGGCCTGCTTGGACAACCCTCCGAGCACGACTTCGCGAGGAAGTCAGGGAGCAGAGCCTATGCGGCGAGTAGCAACATATTCGTGGGGATTCGTCAG
>NZ_JASSZF010000072.1:0-1077 GCF_031935715.1 Halomonas garicola
CTGTAGGGTCCCGTGTGATTAACCACGAATTTGGTAAATATCTCAGGCCGCTTGTCCTGCCATTCTTTCATCGCAACAATCGGCGACTGATGATGAAGCGCCTTCTGCGGAATATGGTGATTGTACAGCCAAGCGTAGCGTTTGAGCGTCTGCTCCAGGTCCTCGCTTGAGGTATAGCGCCGAGTCTTCAGCACGTCGCTGATGCGGCCGTTAAACCGCTCGACCATGCCGTTCGTCTGCGGTCGACCAGGTTTAATCAGGCGGTGCTCAATGCCATGGGCTTGGCATTCTTGGTCGAAGGGATGTCGACCGCTGGGCGTGCGCTCTCCCGCCCGTGTAAAGCGGTCGGTGAACGACTTGCCGTTGTCGGTCAGCACCGTCTGGATCATGAAGGGAGCCTTCTCCTCCACTCTCTTCATGAACGCCTTGGCATCCTTCGCGGACTGACTGCGCCTGATTTCCAGATAGACCCAGCGCGTGGCACGGTCGATGGCGACATACAGGTAGCGCTTCTGATCCTCGTCGGACATCTGGGGGAGGTGCTTGATGTCGATATGCACGTAGCCAGGCTCGTAGTCCCTGAAGGGCTTATGCCGTGGTTTCTCGTCATCGCCCGCGTCCTGACGAGCCAGCTCTGCCAGTGTCGGCACTTCTCGGCGCTTGAGCATGCGATGCAAGCCTGAGCGAGACAGTCGAGGGTTCAGGAATTCACGTGCCACAACGAGCAAGTCATCCAAGCCAAGGCGGAGGAATTCGCGAGCGGCGATCAGCACTTCCTCTTGTTCGGGCGTGAGCGTGGCCAACAGATTGTGACGCGTATGGGAGCGGTCATAGACATCGTCGCGATACCGCCAACGCCGGATAGTGGCGGTAGTGACGCCAAACTGCCGGGCCAGCTCGCTATCTGTGATGCTGGAGCGCGCTGCCTGGATGTCGGCACGGATCTTCGGTGTCGTAGTAGCCTGCTTATGCAGCTTGATGTCCATGAACCTGCTCCCGGATGAATTGCTGAAGAAGCTTTCTGGCGGCTAGCAGAGGATAACTCCTATAGGCGATGTGATCATCCGGGACCCTACA
>NZ_JASSZF010000073.1:0-1022 GCF_031935715.1 Halomonas garicola
GCCACGTGCAATCCCACGACCACACCTGATTCGGCGCAGTGGCCTGGTAGGTCGTGGGCTTGGTGCGGCGTTGAGGTGGCTTGGCACGGCCCCGGTGCACCACCTCCCGGTGCTTGCGCATCACCCGGTAGAACGACGAGGGTGACGCCAGATAGCGCTGCTCCTCATCGAACAAGCGCACCACGATCTGCTCCGGTGGCAAGCTCGCGTACTCGGGGCGGTGGCACACGTCGAGAATCTCCTGCTCTTCGGCCGGTGTCAGCGCGTTAGCCGGCACCGGCCGGTCGACCAAAGGGCGCTGGTCCTCGCGCAGCTCGCCGTCGCGCGTCCAGCGCTGGTACGTTCTGGCGGTGATGCCCAACTCGCGGCAGGCGGCCTCCAGGCGGGCCCCTTGGGCCCGGGCTTCTTCGATCAGCGCGATGGCGCGTTGGCGATCTGGGGTGCTGATCATGCGTCCTCGTCCCCCCAGATCGCCTTCGCCTTTTTTCTTAGGGCCAGTAACGCTGCGGTTTCTGCCAGGGCCTCGTTCTTGCGGGCGAGCTCCTTCTCCAGGACTTTGATGCGCTTACGCTGCTGTCTGGCCTCGTCGGCCTCACGTTGGCGTTCCGAGTGGGAGAGGCTGGCGGCCTGCTCGCAGTCGTGGCGCCACCGCTCCAGCTGCTCGGGATAAATCCCTCGGCGGCGGCAGTATTCCGCAGTTTCCTGGGCGTTCATCGAGGCGGTCTCGATCACGGCGCTGAACTTGTCCTTGGACGACCAGCCATCGGCGCCCTTGCCCAGAGCATCCGGCAGGCAACGCCCCTCGGCGCGGGCTTCCTTGCGCCACTTGTAGACGGTGCCCAGCGAGATCCCCTCCTGCTCCGCGATCACCTGCGGGGAGAGGTTGTGGGGAGGCAGCAGCTTAGTCACGACGGCTTGCCGGCGCTCCTCGGAGTAACGAGGCATGAGTGTCTCCTTTCGCCCCCTGGTCGGTTTATAAGAACAGGGTATCAGAGGGTACGACACTCATCCTGACACTGGGG